>CAZYTA010000037.1:0-23656 GCA_964650465.1 uncultured Oscillospiraceae bacterium
GAGCATTCGGTTCATACCCGACAGGTCGTTGGTTCAAGTCCGACTTCCGCTACCATTTCCGCTGAACAATATGGCCCGTTGGTCAAGCGGTTAAGACACGGCCCTTTCACGGCTGTAACATGGGTTCGATTCCCGTACGGGTCACCAAACAAAAAGACAGATACGCAAGTATCTGTCTTTTTCTTTGTATATATTATCGGGAATCGAACCCGAGAGGGCAGACTCCGTTAAAAAACAGTCCGGTGGACTGTTTTTAGGAGGCTGTGCGAGGGCTGTGCCCGAGGAGAGAGCAACGCAAAGCGTTGCGTCGATTCCCGTGTAAGAGTTTTGTGCTATATGACAGTTAGCAGACAATCGAACCCGAGAGCGTGCGGGGGACTTTTGCCTTTGATAAAAGAGCAAAAGTTCAAGCCGTACAGAGAGCGACGCCAAGCGTAAGCGCGGCAAAGCGAGTCGTAGGGATTTTGCGTTTAGAAAACAGTCCGGTGGATGTTTTTTAGCAAAATGTCCGAGGGCTATGCTCGAGGAGCAAGGTTTGTGTAACACGCCGTCGATTCCCGTGTAAGAGGTTAATTATTATCGACTTAGTCTATATACATATTCTTTTCAAAGAAATCCATAAATACATTCCAATCTTCTCTCGACATAAAATGGCGTCCTTGGCGTAGGTAGAAGCCCATTTTGCCATCTATTAACGGTTCGCCGGGGGTTGGCATTTTTTCATCCGAAACAAGACCGACATCACCAAGCATCTGATAAACGCGGCTTGCTTCGACCATTGATAAATACTCTGACAGCGGATCCATACCCGCATCATTGGTCGCACCTGTCACAAACACATAGCCCGGTGCCTGACAAGCCATCAAAAAGTGCATATCGTAGGGAAGCTCAGCATGGGGAACATTTTCAAATGTTTTGAATTTCTCGCAAAAGAAATTATAGCTTCCAATCTGTAAAAAGGCAGGAACATCCTCGCCTATGTGTCCTCGGATAATGCCGCAGCCGCCGTAGTTGCAGTTGTTTCCGTAAGCCATATAAAATCTCGGGTCCTGCGCTCTGCACCAGAGTGCAGTTTTTCCCAGCCTTGAGTGTCCCGCAACGGCTATTCTTTTGGTGTTTATATCATCTCTTGTCTCAAGATAGTCCATAACACGACTTGCTCCGTATGCCCAGATACCCACAAGTCCCCATTCACTCGGCTCTCTTTCTCTGTCTCCGATAAACATTCCTGCAAGTCCGCTTGTAAAATCGCCGAATACCGTGTCGGGAGTAATGTCCGTATAATTGACCGTAACTACTCCAAAGCCTCTGACGATTATTTCCTCCTCGGGAAAGGGATAATTCGGACCAAAGCTCAAATATAAAATGACGGGCGGATTTTTTGTCTTTACGGGAAGTGTTATTTCAACGGGGAAGCTATACTCTCCCTTTGGCGTATCAAAGGTAATTATGCGGGTTTCTGTCACGGTCTTTCCGCCAAAATGCTTGAATCTGCTTGCATTTCCTTCGATGCCGTCAACTTTTTTGGGTCTGTCGGGAGTATATCCGAATAGGTTTTCAGACAAAATATCAATTAATTCTTCTTTTCTCTGCATCCAGTTTTTTTCTGTGACGGCATTGCCGTCATTCATCACAAGAAGATCAGGCAGGCTTCTTTTTTTCAGTTCGTCTTGAATATTCATAGCCTTGGTTCCTCCTTGAAAATAAGCTTCTTGATTTATTATAACAGAACAAGTGTAATATGTCGATAACTTTTTGGGCTTTTCCTCTTGACAAATTGCAAATCTCTGTATATAATATATTTAACAATTAGGTTAAATGTTAAATGTGCTTGGTGAGGAGGTTTAAATTTGGCTATACAGAATACTTTGAGAGCTCTTTCTGACCCTATACGGCGTGAAATTCTTAATCTTCTGAAAAACGGAAGAATGTCGGCAGGGGATATAGTTGACCGTTTTGACGTTACGGGAGCATCGATATCACGGCATTTGTCTGTTTTGAAGGAGGCTGACCTGATTAGAGACAACAGAGAGGGGAAATATATTTTTTACGAGCTTAATACATCTGTTCTTGAGGATGTAATGCTCTGGATAACCGCTTTGAAAGGAGAAGGTGAAAATGATAAAAAATAACAGAAAAAAATTTATAATTTCTTCGATTGTTACCATTATTCCTATGCTTTTCGGCTTAATATTTTGGAATAAGCTTCCAGAAACCATGAACACACATTGGAATGCTCAAGGAGTTGCCGACGGAAGCTCAAGCCGTGCTTTTGCTGTTTTTGTGATACCTTTGATTTTTCTTGCGATGCACGTTATATGTATTATTGCTACTAATTTAGATAAGAGCAATAAGTCTCAAAGCTTTAAGGTTACAGGGCTGATTTTCTGGATTTGTCCGTTTATTTCTCTGTTTTCCTGCACAATGATGTATATGAGTGCCTTTGGAAGGGAGTTTAAAATCGCGGCATTTGCTTTTGCAATACTCGGTGTAATGTTTATATTTGTAGGTAATTATCTTCCTAAGTGTAAGCACAATTACACTATTGGAATCAAGGTTAAGTGGGCGCTTGCAAGTGAAGAAAATTGGAACGCTACACACCGTTTTGGCGGTAAGGTCTGGGTTGCTTGCGGACTGCTTATGATGCTTTGTATGCTTTTGCCGCTTACGGTAGCTTTTTGGGTGATGTTTGCTGTTATTATGTCAGCTGTTCTTGTTCCCACCGTCTATTCTTTCCTGTACTACAAAAAGCAGGTGAGTGAGGGAAAGGCTCCCGAAAAGATATCTTTGATGAACGGCAGATATACAAAGATTTCTCTTGTGATAGTGTTGGCAGTAGTCGGAATTCTGTTGGCAGTTTTATTAACGGGCGATATAGAGGTGAAGTATGAAGATACCTGCTTTACTGTTGAAGCGTCCTTCTGGAGCGATATTTCGGTAAACTACAGTGACATCGACAGCGTTGAATACAGAGATAAGATGGGGGCAGGATTAAGAACCTTTGGATACGGTTCTTTAAGGCTTTCTATGGGCACCTTCCAAAATGACGAGCTTGGCAGCTATACACGTTATTCGTACACGGGAGAGCAGAGCTGTGTTCTGATTACCGTTGACGAAAGTGTGATTGTATTGGGCGGTAAGGATACAGAAGCCACAAAAGACATATATAATGAACTTCTTGCTAAAACAGAAAAAGCACTTGATTAAAACCAAAAAATGTGCTACAATAATAAAAATACAATTTAGGACAAGTAAAACTTGTCCTTTTTGGCGTTTGGAGATTTTATGAACATTATACTTGATTCACTGAAAAGAGAGAACGAATATATAAAGCTTGCGGATGCACTGAAAAGAAAGGGAGCATATCTTGTTTCGGGGATGTGCGACGGCATGAGCTCTGTAATTCTTGCCTCTCTCTTTTTTGACACAAATAAAAAGACGGTGGCTGTATTCCCCGACGAAAGAGAAGCCGGTGCAGTAACGGCAGAGCTGCAGAGCTTTGGTGTCAGGAGCGTTTTTCTTCCTCCAAGAGATATGTTTTTCGGAAAGGTTGATGCCAGAGGTCACGATTTTGATTATATAAGGCTTACGGCTCTTTCGCAGGTGGTAAAGGGAGATTGGGACATTGTCGCAACTACCGCAGAGGCGTTTTGTCAAACTACCATTCCCCATGAGAGCCTTGTAAATCCCGGAGTAGAGCTGACACGGGGCTCAAGCTTTGATATAGAGGAGCTTTGCGCAAGGCTTTGCGATATGGGCTACAAGAGATGTGAGCTTGTTGACGGCAAGGGACAGTTTTCCAAGCGCGGCGGTATTGTAGATATATTTCCGTCACAGCTTGACTTCCCCTTGAGAATAGAATTTTTCGGTGACGAGATAGATACTGTTTCGGCTTTTGACATAATGACACAGCGCAGGATAGATACCCTAAAGAAGGTTACTGTTTTGCCTGCAATGGAGATATATGCCGACAGAAAGGCAAAGGAGAAGCTGAGCAAAGCCTTTGAAAAGCTGGCACGCAGCGAAAAGAGACCCGAGGTAAAAAGCGCCTTAACGGCACAAAAAGAGAAGCTTGAAAATACCGGTAATCTGGATTTTGAGCTTTATGCAGATATAATTTACGATAAGACGGAGACTTTTGCCGACTATCTGACAGAGGACTGTGCGGTATGTCTGTTTGAGACCTCCAAGCTTCGTGACCGTCTTGATTCGGCGTGCAAGCTGGCTGAGGAGGCAATAGAGGGACTTTGCGAATCCCGCCCCGAGCTTTGGGCGATAGGCTCTGCGGTGGGGCAGAGAGATTACGGCTACTTAAAGGACTTTGTTTCGGAAAAGACGGCTGTGATTTTCAACAGCTTTGTTACGGGCGAGGATTTCAAGTACCGTGATATATTCAAAATAGAGAGCAGAAAAACAGTCTCAATGGTGCAGAATGCCGACCTGTTTTTTGACGATATAGAAGCCTTTGTCAACAGGGGTTGCAGTGTGGCGGTGCTGAGTGCGAATACCATTTCAGCCTCAAATCTTGTGGATTCTCTCAATTCACGCTCCTTGCGCTCGCATATCGCCAAGCCCGAGGATGAATGGATAGAGGGCAGTATAGCAGTAATATCCGTAATGGATAAGGAGAAAAATGTAATAGCTTTAAAAGACGGCTTTGAGCTTGTCAGAAGCGGATTTGTACTCCTTACGGACCAGGTGGGACGTGCCGAGGTGAGAGCTTCAAGGCGCCACAAGGTCAAATATAAGAGCAGCTCAAAAGAGCGCATAATGTCCTATAACGACCTTGAAATAGGAGATTATGTGGTCCATGTAAATCACGGAATAGGTATCTACAACGGCATCAAAAGTATGATAGTTGACAACGTTCAAAAGGACTATCTTGTAATTAAGTATGCCGCAGATGATATTCTGTATTTGCCCTGTAACAACCTTGATTCCATATCGAAATATATCGGCGGAGGAGCGGAGGGGGCTGTAAAGCTCAACCGACTCGGCTCTCCCGAATGGAAAAAAGCAAAGAGCAGAGCAAAGGCGGCGGCAAGCAATATTGCCAAGGAGCTTATAAAGCTTTATGCCGAGCGGCGTGCCGTGAAGGGACATGCCTTTTCGGAGGATACTCCCTGGCAGGCGGAATTTGAGGGCGCATTTGAGTATGACGAAACCGACGGTCAGCTTCAGGCAGTTGACGAGATAAAGCGTGACATGGAAAGCGAAGTGCCAATGGACAGACTCCTTTGCGGAGATGTGGGCTTTGGAAAGACAGAGGTTGCTCTCAGAGGGCTTTTCAAATGTATTATGGATTCCATGCAGGCGGCGGTGCTTGCTCCCACAACAGTTCTTGCATGGCAGCATTACAATACCATACTGTCACGCTTCAGAGGCTTTCCCGTAAAGGTGGCTTTGCTTTCGCGCTTTTCATCAAAAGCGGAAATAAAGAATGCTCTTGAGGGTATCAAGGACGGAACGGTGGATATAGTCGTAGGTACTCACAGACTTTTGCAAAAGGACGTAGAATTCAAGAGACTTGGCTTTCTTGTGGTGGATGAGGAGCAACGCTTCGGTGTTACTCATAAGGAAAAGCTTAAGGAAATGGCAAAGGGCGTTGATGTGCTGACTCTTACCGCTACTCCCATTCCCAGAACACTGAATATGGCACTCAGCGGTATACGTGATATGTCTTTGCTTGAAGAAGCACCCGGTGACAGATTCCCTGTCCAGACATATGTTATGGAGTTTGACGAGGCGACTGTATATGAAGCCATCCGCCGTGAGGTAAGAAGAGGCGGACAGGTGTTTTACCTTATCAACAATACAGAGCTTCTTGAAGGCAGAGCTGCAAGGATAATCAATAACGTAGAAGGTGTTACGGTAGCAACAGCACACGGTCATATGGATAAGGACGAGCTGTCGGAGATATGGCGCGATATGTATGACGGAAAGATAGATGTGCTTGTATGTACTACCATTATCGAGACAGGTGTTGATGTACCCAACGCCAATACCCTTATAATAGAGGATGCAGACCATTACGGACTCAGTCAGCTGCATCAGATAAGAGGACGTGTGGGACGAAGCACCAGAAAGGCTTGGGCTTATCTTACCTACCGTAAAAACAAGGTGCTTACGGAAATAGCCGAAAAAAGGCTGTCCGCTATCAGAGAGTATACAGAGTTCGGCTCGGGCTTTAAGATAGCTATGAGAGACCTTGAAATAAGGGGTGCAGGCAATTTGCTCGGCGCAGAACAGCACGGTCACATGGACAGCGTTGGATATGACCTGTATATCCGAATGCTGGATGAGGCGATGAAGCTGGAGAGAGGAGAAGAGGTGGAGGTATCCACCGATGACAACGATACTGTTATCGACCTTTCTCTTGATGCATTTATTCCAAAAAACTATGTAACTTCGGAAAAGCTGAGAATAGATATCTATAAGAAGATAGCCGAGCTTGAGACAGAGGATGATATTTATGACCTGACGGACGAGCTTATCGACCGCTTTGGAGAGCCTCCGAAGGCAATAATGAATCTTGTCAAAATATCACAGCTGAGACATTCACTGTCAAAGCTGGGTGTTACCAAGGCGGTACAGAACGGAGAAACCGTATATATTTACACAGATATCAGCCACTTGAAGCCCTGTGAGGCAATGTGTATGCTGTGGCAGAAAAAGCTGTCCTTCCGTTCCTCTGCAAAGCCGTATTTTCTTATGAAAACCGACAAAAAGAATGTCCTTGGAGATTTGGAGCTTTTTGCTTCCGAGTATGCCGAAGTAATAAGGCGCTTTGAAGCAAGCATTTCTAAATGAGCTCAAATAAGGTGTTAAGTGCGAATAATTTCCTACAATATAAAAATACAAAAATGTAGAAATTTTCATAATTGTGTGATAAAATATCAAAAAAGCGGAGAGCCTCCGCTGGCAATGCTCGCCTATCGCAACCAATATATAAGCCGAAGCAAGGCGAAACGACGAGGTTGATTCAGAGCAATTTCCTATATAACAAAAAAGCTTTCGACAACAGAAAGGATAAAGTATGAAAAAAAGAATCATAACGGCACTGTGCTTCGTTCTTGTGGCAACAATGCTGCTTGCTTCCTGCTCATCACAGAAGGGGCAGACGGTTATGTCCTACGGAGATATGTCTGTAAATGAAAACCTGTTTATCTATATGCTCGCTCTGGGAAAGACCGAGGTTCTGCAGAATTTTTCGGGCGCAACCACGGACATCCCCGCTCTTTGGGCACAGGTGATATCCGACGGTGTGACCTTTGACGAGCTTTCTTATCTGGACCAACAGCTTGATATAAGAGCAAAGCTGTTTTTCGCCGACTACGCCGTTAAGCACGACGGTAAGCTTACCTCGGCTGAAAAGAAGGAGATAGTCACACAGGTGGATGCAATAATAGAGCAGTTCGGCTCAAAGGCGGCTCTCAATAAATATCTTGAAGCTTTTACCATGAATTATGACCTGCTGATAGAGTATTATGAGCTTGAAGCCCTTTACAGTAAGGGAATGTCACTTGCTTTTTCAATAGACGGTGAATACGAAATTCCCCTTGAGGATGCTCAGACATACTATAAGAATAATTTTGTCACTGTCAAGCATATAGCTATAGGCACAGAATATGCCGGTACAGATGAGGACGGAAATTACATCTATTACACCGAAGAGGAAAAGGAGCAAAGAAAGGCTCTGATAGACAGCATAGTCAGCGGTCTTGAAAACGGAGAGGACTGGGATAGCTACGCTTCGCTCAGCGAGGATAAGTTTGCAGAGCTGAATCCCGACGGCTACACTATAACAAGAGGTGTTCTGGATAAATCAATGTCGGGCTATGAAAGCTTGGCATTCTCGCTGGAGGAGGGAGAATGGGACACCTTTGAGCTTGAAGGCACCAGCGTTTATATAGTCAAGAGGGTACCCCTTCTTGAATCTGATTTCCAGAATTGCTATTCAACCATTATGTCGGCTCTTATAGATGCGTCATCGACTCAGGCGGTGCTTGATAACGATACCAGCTTTGTTGTGAATGAGGATGTTATTGACCTTTATAATATGGCAATGATTCCCGTACTGAGCTAAAGGAGAAAAAAGAATGAAAAGAATTACAGCCTTAATACTAATTGTTATTTCACTTTTGACATTTGCAGCCTGCTCCGAAAAGGAAACAGCTTTGAACAGCAGCGGTGCTATTATTGCAGGTGATACCAAACTTGACGGTGCGGCATATTATTCCGAGCTTTACAGCTATAAAAACGATTTCCTGTTCAACTATCTGGGACTTGCAGAGGACAATGAGGCAATCTGGAGTCAGGACTCCCCTTCGGGAAGAACAGAGACAGTCGGCGAGACTCTTTCAAGAATGGCGCTTGAGGACATGGTGCAGTTTGCTTGGGTGGTTGAGTATGCAAAGGACAACGGTGCTGTGCTTGACGAGGAAGATATGGCAATGCTTGAGGAGGGATATCAGAACCTCAAGGACAGCCTTGAAACCGAAGAGAAGTATCAGGAGTATCTGACTACACTTAAATTTACGGACGAGACCATAAGAGAATACCTTGAGCAGACTCTTTATTATGATAAAGGCTTTGCTCTTCTGATAAGTGAAAACGGTTTGTATCCCGTAGCAGATGAAGAATACGATAAGTACTATGAAGATAATTTTTATACCGTAAAGCATATTTTCGTCAACAATGTTTCTAAAGAGGACGAGGACGGAAATGCAGTGGCACTGACCGAGGAGGAGGCAAAGGCGCAGACCGAAAAGGCGGATAAGATATACTCTGACCTTGAAGGCGGATTGTCCTTTGACACACTGTTTATTCTCAGTGAGGACGGCATGCAGAGCTCTTATCCCGACGGACTTACCTTTACGGAGGGAATGATTGACAGTGCATATGAGGAGGCTGCAAAAAAGCTTGAGATAGGTGAATATACAAAGGTGAACGGTACAAACGGCGGAATATACATTATTCTGAGAATGGAGCTTTCTGAAGCCGACCGCGAGGAATATGACGAGTATATAAGAAGTGCTGTTCATTCGGAGATTCAGACGAAAATATACACCGACCACAAGAAGGAGGTTGATGTCAATTATGACATTATTAACTCCTATAAAATAGCGGACATTCCCGTAGCGGGAGAATAAACAAGATGGGCTGTAAAAACTCTGTTCGAGTTTTTTACAGCCCTTGTTGCTTCAAGCTTTTCCTATAAGCCGAGGGAGTAATTCCCTCTACCTTTGAAAAAAGCTTGCTGAAATAATATACATCGCTTATTCCCACAGCCGAAGCCACTGTTTTGAAGTCAATGCCTGCTTCTATCAACTCCTTTGCCTTTCTTATCCTTATGTTGGTAAGATAGGTTATGGGCGGTATTCCTGCCCATTGCTTGAAAACTCTGTAAAAATAGCTTCTTTCCACGCCTGCGGCAGCGGCAATATCGTCTATGGATATGTCCGTATTGAAATAGAAGTCCATAAATGCTACCCCTTTGTCAATACACAGGTCCTTGAGCTTTGCTTTTTGCCTGTTTTTGCTTTTCTCTATGAAAGAAAGGAATTCCAGCAGATAGGCGTTCAGTCTCAGCTGAGAGGGGATGTCGTTAGCCTTGAGATAATACATACATTGCTGTACGGCTTCTACGGCAGAATTGCAATTTATTCGTGCTACAGGTTTTGAATGCGAAATGCCTATCGTCTCATACATTTTTTCTCCGTCGGTGCCTACGAAGTTCACAAAGGCAAAATGGCATTTGCTGTCACTTGTGTAATATTTTATTACCTCGCCGGGATATATGCAAAATATATCTCCTGCGCCGAAAGGAAATGTGCCATCGGGGGTTTCCAGATAACCTTGTCCTTCGGTTATGTAGTGTATTATGTACTCGCTTCTCACATTGGGTCCGTGACAAAAGCTCTTTCTAAACATCCCTATACCGCAGGAATGAAGTGAGAGGCTTGAATTGACATCACAGCCGTGGTTGAGACATATTCCTTTTACGGACAATTTTATCACCTCGCTTTATTTTATCATGTCCTTTTTTAAAAAGCAATAAATTTACAAAAAATAGTCATCATAATTACATTGACTAAAGAAGCGTATGATGCTATATTTTAAGTAGAAGCGGCGAGGCTTGTTTTAAAGAGCTTTCGGCAAATAAAAGCACAAAGGAGACAAAAATATGTATGTACATAGATTAGCGGCGCGTTTTCTTAATAACGAGGAAAGAATGGCGGACTTTTTTAAGGCAATGGAGGAGTACCCTGACAGCTGTCACGAAGTATGGCTGTCAAGCCTGTACGGCTTTCCGAAGATGGAAAAGCACGCAGAAGCGGCTTTGGATTTTGCAAGGGCTGCCAAGATATTCCGTGAAAAAGGCGTTAGAGTTTCTCTGCAGATATCCAATACCTTAGGTCACGGGCCGTCGGGTCTTTCCAATGACAATACAGGACTTTTTGACGACGAGGACAACCTTATTATCGGAGAGGACGGTAAAAGGAGTAATTGTATCGTATGCGCTACTTCTCCGAAATTTCTTGATTACCTTGCTCGTGAAGTAAAGCTTTATCTTGAAGCCGTAAAGCCCGAGGGAATATGGGTAGATGACGATTTGAGACTCTGTCGGGACCACGTTTGTTATTGTGACAGATGTATGAAGATATTCAACGAAAAGAACTCCTTGAATGTGACCCGTGAAGATGTAGTTAATAATATGCACACCGATAAAGAGCTGAGAGCCAAGTGGGTGGAATATAATGCATGGCGTATGGGCAATGTGGCAAGAGTTGTGGGCGAGGCTATACACAAGTATTCTCCCGATACCTATCCTGCCCTACAGAACGGTGCTCACGGCTTTTTCAAGGGAAACTGGCAGAAGGCTGTATATGACGAATACTACCGCACTACAGGCAACGAAGGTCATTACAGACCGGGCGGCGGCTCTTATGACGATGTTAATCCCAATAATTTCTTTACAAAAAGCTACTATTTTGCATTGCAGACAAGATGGCTGCCCGAAAGTGTTACTGACATTTGCCCCGAGGTGGAAAATCTTCCCGACGTGGTTTACGGCAAATCCATTGCGGGTCAGACCTTTGAAATGGCATATTACTTTGCGGCAGCGGAAGCAACAACCATGAGCTTTGCTACAATGATGAGAGCATATGAGCCTATGTCCTGGCTCACACTCCAGATGAAGGCAATGTCGAAGAATTATAAGTACTTCAAGAGAATGGCAGATGTAAATCTCACAACCCGTATGGGAGGCGTTGAGACTGCAATGGCGGACACTCCGTGGAAGGTGCTTGATTCAAAGGAGCCCTTTGACTGGGAGCCTCACCTTATTTTTGAAACTACCGAGTTTATGCACTGCGCTATTCCCGTGTCACTTTATAAGAATAACAGAGATGCGTATATCCTTCACGGCAAGCATGCTCAGGGAATGACCAACGAAGAGCTTGAAGCGTTGCTTTCAAAGAATGTGTTCTGTGACGGCAGGGCAGCCGAGGTCATAATCGAGAGAGGGCTTGGAGACAGGTTGGGCATCAAGGTGGAAAAGCGTGATATGAGACAGTACACAGAAGCCTACACAGACCATCCTATCTGCGGAAAGACTACTGCAAAGAACTGGTCAATGAACTTTTTCGGCTCGGTTCACTATGTTATTACCGAAGGGGAATTTGAAACGGTTACAGAGTACAGAGGTGTACGTGATTTCAGTGCTTTTGGCGGTGTTGCCGGCGCTGTTGTAAATACCAAGTCGGGCGGAAAATGGTATGTCTGCGGTTATACACCATGGACCTGGCAGGGGGTACTGAGCTTTGACAAGAGAAACCAATATCTCAGGGCATTGGAATATATAGGCGCAAAGACAGATGCTGTGCTTCTTGATATGCTTCCTGCCAGAGTATTCCCGAGAATTGATGAAAATGACAGAACTGTTTCTGTGTCAATCACAAATACAACTGTCGGCGAATCGGGCGAGCTTCATTTGCTTATTAAAGACCCTGCGGGGGATAAGTTTACCTTCTGTCAGATAGACGGTGAGATGACCGAGGTTAAGGCAGAAAAGACAGAAGAGGGTACTCTTGTTACGCTTCCCTCCATTCATCCTTGGGGAGTGGGAACCGTATTTATTGACTGATTGGGGAACAAAAATCAAAAAATGCCGTCAAATAAGCAAAAGGAGGATGAAATATGAGATTGGGATGCTTTACTTTTGTGCTTTTATTGGTATTTTTGCTTTGCTTTGTCGGTTGTCAGACCGCGGAAGAAACTCCGGAAGTCATTGCATTAACTGACCCATGGGGTGAGGAGTGGACATTGGAGATGACTCTTGAAAACGTAACGCCTGCGGGTGCAACGGTTGTGTTTACCCACTCGGGTGACGGTGTGTTTCTTATGACAGGTCTACCTTACGAGCTTGAAATGTTTGTTGACGGTCAATGGGCTGCAGTAGAGCCGCAAAACGAGCTTATCTTCCATTTGACAGGCTATACGATACCGAACAATGAACGTTATGAAATGGAAACGGATTGGGAATACCACTACGGTGAACTTCCCGAGGGCAGATACAGAATAGGCAAGAGTGTAAGAATTGAGGGCAGACGTACCAATGAATATGAGGGTATTCAACGGATAGAGAATTACACGGAAGATGTTATGTATTACGCCGAATTTACAATTTAACTAACAAAAAATCAATAGGAGGAATACCTATTGATTTTTTCTTTTATGTGTGCTAAAATTCAAAAAAGGAGTGAGAAAATGAATATATCGTTGCAGATAAAGTACAGTGAGGCAAGCAATAATCAATATCTTGCTTTTCTGAAGGAGTGCGGATATGACGGAGTTGAGCTCTTGCTTGACGGAGAGCTTTCGGATGTGAAAGCGGTACAAGAGAATATCCAAGCTGTCGGACTCACTGTTTTTCAAACTCAGCTTGAAAAGGATAATATAGAAAAAGGGTTGTATGTTTCTTCTTTGATGGGGGTTAAGTGGGCGTGCCTTCCCGTTGAGATAAACTATGATACCGATTTGGTCAGAGCTTCAATACCTTTTGCCGAAAAATACGGTGTGGGAATTGCCCTTGAAAATCCTGTGACACATGACGATATTACAGAGACCTTTTGCATTTATGCGGATTCCTTCAAAAGTGAATATGTGGGAGTGTGCTATAATATAGGTCACGCAAATCTTATGGGCAGCGATGACTTCGGAATAAAAAGATGTGAGATTGACAAGGCGGATGCGGTAAGGAAGCTGGGAGAACGCATAAAGATAATTCATGCCAACGACAATCACGGTGATGCTGACCGCAAGCTTTGTCCCACAGTCCCCAATGCTGTTTGCAGTGTCAATTGGACGGATATTCTGGGGGCGCTTGACGGGATAGGCTTTGACGGCGCTTTTTCTCTGGTCATTCCCATTGATTTCGGAAAATATAATCTTTCTGACGATTATATCAGATTTACTGCAAATGTGTCGAAAATACTTTTGGGAAGGGGAGAGGCAAAATGAAAAAGTCAATAAGCATCGATGACAGATTTTTTCATGACTTGAGCCATTTACAGGGGCTTCGCGCGGCAGGCTTTGATGCCGTTGATTATTCTGTTGGCTGGAGACACCTTCTTGTAGATAATTGTGAAGCTGAGATAGAGCGAGCAAAGGAAAATCTTGCTGTGTCGGGCATCGAATGTTATCAGATACATCTGCCTTGCTACAACATATTTTTACAGCCCGACTGTACCGACGAAAAAACGGAGAGAGATTTTCACAGAGCCATTGAGGTGGCGGGAATGCTGGGGGTAAAGTGGGCTGTAGTGCACTCGATGGGCACTGTTGACAGCGGGCATTCACGGGAATGGGTCATACAGCAAAACATTGACAACTTCCTTCGCTATCTTGAAACTGCCGAAAAGAACGGCGTTGGAATTGCTCTTGAAAACATTCCGCGCTTCGGTGATTGTCCCCAGTATGATTTTATTACGGCGGATATAGACAACCATCTGGAAATCATTGAGAGGATAAACAGTCCGAGATTTATGGCTTGTTGGGACTTCGGTCATCAGAATCTGAATATATCAGACGGCGACAAGACAGAAACCGTCAGAAAAATTGCCAAGTATGTCATGGTATTCCACGGGTCATCAAACTACGGAAATATGGATTGGCATTTGGCACCGCTGTTCGGTAACGTGAACTGGAGCGAAAGACTTCGTCCCATCCTTGATGCAGGGTATGACGGAACTTTTAACCTTGAACTGAATTTGTCAAAGGTACCCGAAGGCGTGATTTTTGAGCATTACAAGCTTTATTCCAAAATGCTTGATGAAATAATGAAAAATATGTAGTTGCGGAACACACAGTTAATTTGCACTGTGTGTTCCGTTATTTTTTGTAACTTTTTCCAAAAAAACTATTGACAAATGCAAAAGCAGGTGATATACTTATATACTGCATTAAACTGCGAAATATGCCCTTTTTGCAGAAAAGGCAAAAGTAACTTTTTTGTAAACATTCATAAGACTAATTGAAAATTTTGCAAAAATAGGCGTTTTTTGCTTGTATAAAGCACCATTTTGCGACGGGTGTCGCCGGAATATAAAGAAATGGAGAGTGATTTGTTTTAATGGCTGTAGAACTCAATGAAAGAGAACTGAAGTCAGCGGGCTTGAAGAAAAAGCAGCTCGGAAGAAACATCAGAATGAGTTTCTCGAAAATCGATGAAGCCATCGATATGCCCAACCTTATCGAGGTGCAGAAGAATTCCTATGAGTGGTTTCTCAAGGAAGGACTTATGGAGGTGCTTCGCGATGTATCCCCCATTGTGGATTATTCGGGAACGCTTTACATTGATTTTGTTGACTTCACTATCGACAACAATCCCAAATATCCCGTAGAGGAGTGCAAGGAGCGTGACGTAAACTACGCTTGCCCTCTTAAAGTTAATGTTCGACTGACCAATAAAGCAACTGGAGAAATAAAGGAATCTGTTGTATACATGGGTGATTTCCCCGTTATGACAGACAACGGTACCTTTGTTATCAACGGTGCGGAGCGTGTTATCGTTTCTCAGATAGTGCGTTCTCCCGGTATCTATTACAATATTGAAGTTGACAAGATGGACAAGAAGCTCTATTCCGCAACAGTCATCCCTTACAGAGGTGCATGGCTTGAATATGAGACTGATGTCAACGATGTTTTCTATGTAAGAATAGACAAGAACCGTAAGCTTCCCGTTACTGTACTTGTCCGTGCCCTTGCGCGCGAATACAGTGAGTCTGCGGATGTTCTTGCGCTTTTCGGAAACGATCCTGTTATCAAGCGTACTATTGAAAAGGATCTTATTGACGAGACTGTCAACAATATCAAGAACGATGGTAAGCACACCACTGCTTATGACGAAGCGCTCAAGGAAATCTACCGCAAGCTCCGTCCCGGCGATCCTCCTCTTGTTGAGAGTGCCGAGAGCCTTCTTCATTCACTTTTCTTTGACTCCAAGAAGTACGACATTTCAACTGTCGGACGTTATAAATTCAACAAGAAGCTTGCAGTTTCACGCCGTGTACCCGGAAGAGTACTTTCAAGAGACGCGGTTGCTCCCTTCACAGGAGAAATACTCTTTGAGAAGGGTGAGAAGCTTGACCGTGCAAAGGGTGAGCTCTTAGAGGCTGCAGGTGTTACCGAGGTTTGGGTTGAAAGCGAGACAGAGGGAGAGGAAATCAAGATATTCTCCAACGGAATGGTACATCTTGATAAGATTCTTCCCAATGTGGCACAGAAGCTTAACATCACCGAAATGGTGGATGCGGCAACTCTTCTTGAAATACTTGAAGAAGCAGAGGGCGAGGATGCTGTCTGCGAGGCTGTAACACGCCGCCGCGATGAGCTTATCCCCAAGCACATAACACGCGCTGATATCATTGCTTCAATCAACTATCTTGTGTGCCTTTACCATGATATAGGAACCAAGGATGATATAGACCACCTTGGTAACAGAAGACTCCGCTCTGTGGGTGAGCTTCTTCAGAATCAGATGCGTATCGGCTTCATGAGAATGGATAAGATAGTCAAGGAAAGAATGACCATTCAGGATATGGAAAATACTACTCCTCAGACTCTTATCAATATCAGACCCGTAGTGTCGGCAATCAAGGACTTCTTCGGTTCTTCGCCTCTTTCGCAGTTCATGGATCAGGGTAACCCTCTTGGTGAGCTTACTCACAAGAGACGTCTTTCGGCACTCGGTCCCGGCGGTCTTTCACGTGACAGAGCATCCTTTGACGTTCGAGACGTACACTATACACAGTACGGAAGAATGTGTCCCATTGAGACCCCCGAAGGTCCCAACATCGGTCTTATTTCGTACCTTTCTACCTTTGCACGTATCAGCCCCTTCGGATTTATCGAGGCTCCCTACCGCAGAGTAGACAAGGAAACAGGTATTGTTACAAAGGAAGTAAGATATCTTACGGCGGACGAAGAGGATGAATATATCGTAGCTCAGGCAAACGAGCCCCTTGACGAAAACGGCAGATTTGTCAACAAGAAGGTAACTGCACGTCAGCGTGAGGAAATCGTTGTAGTTGATGCTGAAGATATAGATTACATGGACGTTTCCCCCAAGATGGTGGTATCTGTTGCAACTGCATTTATCCCCTTCCTTGAAAACGATGACAACTCCAGAGCGCTCATGGGTTCCAACATGCAGAAGCAGGCGGTTCCCCTTATGGTAAACGATTCTCCCATAGTCGGTACCGGTATGGAATACAAGGCGGCGGTTGACTCAGGTGTTACCGTTCTTGCCAAGAAGGCAGGTATTGTAGAAAAGGTTGCCGCTGATGAGATAGTTATCAGAAACGATGAAGGCATTAAGGATGTCTATAAGCTTATCAAGTTTAAGCGTACCAACCAGGGTACATGTAATAACCAGCGTCCCATTGTATCAAAGGGTGAGAGAATAGAGGCAGGCGAGGTTATCGCCGACGGTCTTGCTACTCAGAACGGCGAGGTTGCTCTCGGTAAAAACGCACTCATCGGCTTTGTTACCTGGGAAGGCTACAACTACGAGGACGCCGTTCTTATCAATGAGCGCCTTGTAAGAGACGATGTTTATACATCAATCCATATAGAAGAGTATTCTCACGAAGCAAGAGACACAAAGCTCGGACCGGAAGAAATTACACGTGAGCTTCCTTCCGTAGGTCCCGAAGCACTCAAGGACCTTGATGCCGACGGTATTGTACGCATCGGCGCAGAGGTTCATTCGGGAGACATACTTGTAGGTAAGGTTACTCCCAAGGGAGAGACCGAGCTTACAGCCGAGGAGAGACTTCTCAGAGCCATTTTCGGTGAAAAGGCAAGAGAAGTAAGAGATACATCTCTCAAGCTTCCTCACGGCGAAAGCGGTATTATTATCGATGTAAAGGTATATACAAGAGCAAATCAGGATGAGCTTTCTCCCGGTGTAAACAAGGTCGTAAAGGTTTATGTTGCACAGAAGAGAAAGATATCTGTCGGAGACAAAATGGCGGGCCGTCACGGTAACAAGGGTGTCGTTTCCAGAATACTCCCCTCCGAGGATATGCCCTTCCTTCCCGACGGTACTCCTCTTGATATCGTGCTTAACCCTCTGGGTGTTCCTTCCCGAATGAACATCGGACAGGTGCTTGAGGTACATCTCGGTATTGCGGCACGCAAGCTCGGATTTAAGATAATGACTCCCGTATTCGACGGAGCAAAAGAGGAAAACATTGCGGAGCTTCAGCGCCTTGCAGGTCTGGACCGTGATGTTGTTCCCGGTGAAAACGTAGACGGTAAGAATGTTTACGAAGCAATCGAAGAGGACGGACAAAAGATACTTCGCCGTCTCACTCCCGAGGAAAGAGAAGACGCAGAATATCTTGCAGCCCTTTCCGCAAAGGGTAAGTTTAAGGTAATTGACGGTAAGACGGTTCTTTACGACGGAAGAACAGGTATGCCCTTTGACAACCCTGTAACCGTTGGTATTATGTACTTCCTCAAGCTCCACCACCTTGTAGACGATAAGATTCATGCACGTTCAACAGGTCCTTACTCACTGGTTACACAGCAGCCTCTGGGCGGTAAGGCACAGTTTGGCGGTCAGAGATTCGGAGAAATGGAAGTATGGGCACTGGAAGCATACGGTGCGGCATATACACTTCAGGAAATTCTTACTGTCAAGTCCGACGATATAGTAGGACGTGTAAATGCATTTGAGGCTATAGTTAAGGGTCAGAACATTCCCACACCCGGTATCCCCGAATCCTTCAAGGTTCTTGTTAAGGAGCTTCAGAGCTTGGGTCTTGACATTCAGGCTCTTGACCATGACGGAAACGAAATTGAGCTTCATGAGAACACAGAGGAAGAAACTGCAAAGATACGTGCGGCAGAGGACAATATTGACAGCGCCATGATAGGAGAAACCATCAACGATATGGATGACCCTCTTATGGACGACGAGTACCAGGACGTTTATGAGTCCTCGGATGACTCGGATGAAGAAATTTTCGACGATGACGAAATATAAAAGAGGAGGAGAATAGGTAATGGATAATAAAGAATTTGCCAAAATCAAAATAGGTCTTGCTTCTCCCGAAATGATTCGCTCGTGGTCACACGGCGAGGTCACAAAACCCGAAACAATCAACTACAGAACACTGAAGCCCGAGCGTGAAGGTCTTTTCTGTGAGAAGATTTTCGGTCCTACAAAGGACTGGGAGTGTTACTGCGGTAAATACAAAAAGGTAAGATATCTCGGTAAGGTCTGCGAAAAGTGCGGAGTTGAGATAACTACAAAGAAGGTAAGACGTGAACGTATGGGACACATAGAGCTTGCCGCTCCTGTTTCTCATATCTGGTATTTCAGAGCTATTCCTTCAAGAATGGGTCTCCTTCTTGATATTTCACCCAAGCAGCTTGAAAAGGTGCTTTACTTTGCACAGTATATAGTTACAGACCCCAAGGCTACTTCACTCCAGAAGATGCAGGTACTGGAGGAGAAGGACTACCGTGAGGCAATGGAGAAGTTCGAGGGACAGTTTGAGGCAGGAATGGGTGCTGAAGCCATTCAGAAGCTTCTTGCCGATATGGACCTTGAAAAGACAGCAGAGGAGCTCAAGATTGAGCTTGCTACTGCTACAGGTCAGAAGAGAGCAAGGGTTGTAAAGAGACTTGAAGTAGTTGAAGCATTCAGACTCTCAGGCAACAAGCCCGAATGGATGATACTCAACGTACTTCCCGTTATTCCTCCCGAAATCAGACCTATGGTGCAGCTGGACGGCGGCAGATTTGCCACCTCCGACCTTAATGACCTTTACAGAAGGGTTATTAACCGTAACAACCGTCTCAAGAAGCTTCTTGAAATGAAGGCTCCCGAGATAATCATAAAAAATGAAAAGCGTATGCTTCAGGAGGCTGTTGATGCACTTATCGACAACGGCAGAAGAGGCAGACCCGTAACAGGACCCAACAACCGTGCTCTTAAATCTCTTTCCGAGATGCTCAGAGGTAAGCAGGGACGTTTCCGTCAGAATCTGCTGGGTAAGCGTGTTGACTACTCGGGACGTTCTGTTATCGTTGTAGGACCCGAGCTTAAAATATATCAGTGCGGTCTTCCCAAGGAAATGGCGCTGGAGCTTTTCAAGCCCTTTGTTATGAAGAGACTTGTTGAAACAGGCAAGTCTACCAACATAAAGGATGCAAAGAAGAAGGTAGAGCATCAGATGACCGAGGTTTGGGACGCACTTGAAATAGTTATCAAGGAGCATCCCGTACTCCTTAACCGAGCTCCCACACTTCACAGACTTTCAATTCAGGCATTCGAGCCCATACTTGTTGAGGGACGTGCTATCAAGCTTCACCCCCTTGTATGTTCTGCGTTCAACGCCGACTTCGACGGCGACCAGATGCCTGTACACGTGCCTCTTTCCAGCGAGGCACAGGCAGAAGCAAGATTCCTCATGCTCTCTGCAAATAACCTTCTCAAGCCCGCAAACGGACGTGCAGTTGCTGTTCCTACACAGGATATGGTACTGGGCTCCTACTACCTGACCTATGAAAAGGAAGGGGAGAAGGGTGCGGGAAATGTATATCGCGATTTCAATGAAGCCAATATGGCTTATGAGAACGGATACCTTGGACTTCATGCACCTATCAAGATTCGTACAGAGCGTGAGTTCAACGGTCAGAAGGTTACAGGTCTTGTTTCCTGTACTCTCGGTAGATTTATATTCAACAGCGTAATCCCCCAGAATCTTCACTTCGTTGAAAGAAACACTCTTGAGGATGCTTTTGTACTTGAAGTAAATCACGTTGTAAAGAAGGATGACCTGGGTAACATTATCGATGCTTCCATCAAGTATTGCGGCATTGCGAGAACATCAAAGCTTCTTGACGATATCAAGGCGATGGGCTTTAAGTACTCAACAAAGGGCGCTATCACCATTTCGGTATCAGATATGACCGTTCCTCCCGCAAAGAAGGATATTCTTAAGGAAGCCGATGCAAAGGTTGATTATATCACCAAGCTTTACCGCAAGGGTATGGCAACAGACGAGGAAAGAAGAAGTGCCGTTATCAAGACATGGGAGGTTGCTACCAATGATGTCGCTAAGGCTCTTCAGGATAACCTTGATAAATTCAATCCCATATTCATGATGGCTGACTCCGGTGCGAGAGGTTCAATCAAGCAGATAAGACAGCTTGCAGGTATGCGTGGTCTTATGGCTACTGCCTCGGGACGTACTCTGGAAATCCCCATTAAGGCGAATTTCCGTGAAGGCTTGACAATACTGGAATATTTCACCGCCGCAAGAGGTGCCCGTAAGGGTCTTGCCGATACAGCGCTTCGTACTGCTGACTCGGGTTACCTGACAAGACGTCTTGTTGACGTTGCTCAGCAGGTTATCATCCGTCAGATAGATTGCGGAGATACAAGAGGTGCTTATATTACAGAGATAAGAGAGGGTAACGAGCTTATCGAGCCCTTGAAGGTAAGAATAGTCGGAAGATATATTATCGGCGACTTTGCCGATAAGGACGGCAATATCATAGCACGTGACGGCGACCTTATTTCCGAGGAGCAGTCAATAGCTATTCAGAATGCTGTCAATGCAATGAGTGACGAGGATAAGAAGGCATTTGAAGGCATTCACATCCGTTCAATCCTCAACTGCCGTTCAAAGCACGGTATCTGTGCACGTTGTTACGGTGCGGACATGGCATCAGGCAAGCAGGTTAATATCGGTGAAGCTGTAGGTATTCTTGCCGCGCAGTCCATCGGTGAGCCCGGTACACAGCTTACCATGAGAACCTTCCATACAGGCGGTATCGCCGGAGGAGATATTACTCAGGGTCTTCCCAGAGTTGAAGAGCTCTTTGAGGCACGCCGTCCCAAGAAGACAGCAATTATTGCTGAAATCGACGGTAAGATAATCATTGACAATAGCAAGAAGAACAGACTTATCATAAGAAATGACGTAACAGGTGAGGAGAAGTCATATCCCGTTGCGATGTCCGCAAGAATTCTTGCCGAGGACGGAGATTATGTAGTTCACGGACAGAGACTGACAGAGGGTACACTCTTCCCCACAGATGTTGCAAGAATTCAGGGTATGGATGCTGTTTACAGCTATATTATACGTGAAGTACAGAAGGTTTACTGTCTCCAGAGCGTTGATATCAGCGATAAGCACATCGAGGTAATTGCCCGTCAGATGACAAGAAAAGCAAGAGTTGACGATGCAGGTGATACAAATCTTATTGCAGGCGCTCTTGTTGATGTATCCGAGATTATCACGGCTAACGAAGAAATAGAAGCAAGAATTACAGCAGGCGAGCAGATGCTCCGCACAGCTACCTATACTCCTATACTTCAGGGTATTACAAAGGCTTCTCTTTCAACAGAGTCATTCCTGTCGGCAGCATCCTTCCAGGAGACCACAAAGGTTCTTACCGAGGCTGCTATCCAGGGCAAGATCGACCCGCTTCTCGGCTTGAAGGAAAATGTTATTATCGGTAAGCTCATTCCTGCAGGTACAGGTCTCAATATCTATCGTGATATTGAAGTAAAGCCCAACGATGTAATTGTTCCTGCAACAAGCGCAGAGCAATTCTAACAATGCAAAACGTAAAAAACTCTTCATGTTTTGTGCAAAACGCTGAATTTTAAATGAATTTTATATTATGATTGACTTTTAAAATGCAATAATGTAAAATATATTAGTAATTCTGCGCAATTGTGCAATTAAAAAGTTAGAAATACCGTATCTCGCAGGGGAATACTCTGCGAGTGTCGGTGTGTCTATATAAAAATCTGGACAAAGGAGGAAAAAGAATGCCGACATTTAACCAGCTTGTCAGACACGGTCGTGAACAGGTTGCTTACAAGTCAAAGTCACCTGCTCTTCAGACAGGTATCAACACACTTAAGAAAGAAGCAACAAATGTTCCTTCCCCTCAAAAGCGCGGTGTGTGCACCAAGGTTACGACAAAGACACCTAAGAAGCCTAACTCAGCTCTTCGTAAGATTGCCAGAGTAAGACTTACAAACGGACAGGAAGTTACAGCTTACATCCCCGGTATCGGTCACAACATTCAGGAGCACTCAGTCGTAATGATCAGAGGCGGAAGAGTTAAGGACCTTCCCGGTGTACGTTATCACATTATCCGTGGTACACTTGATACACAGGGTGTGGCTAACAGAAACCAGTCACGCTCCAAGTACGGAGCAAAGAAGGCAAAGGCAGCTAAGAAGTAAGCCTTTACCAATGACCTGACACAGACAACTAATACAGCTTGTGCTTGAAAAACAAACGGCATGCTTTTTCATATATATCATGAAGTTTGATCAAGCACTTACGGGGCAGACAGACTGCACCGAGTACCGCTGATATCATTTTATGAAGGAGGGAAGTTCAGTGCCAAGAAGAGGTCAAATTTCAAAAAGAGACGTTCTGCCGGATCCTATATACGGTTCCAAGCTTGTTACAAAGCTTGTAAACAATATTATGCTGGACGGCAAGAAGGGTATTGCACAGGGTATCGTTTACGATGCATTTGAAATTGTGCAAGCCAAGACAGGAGAGAATCCTCTCGAAACATTCCAGAAGGCTCTTGAGAACATCATGCCCACTCTCGAAGTTAAGGCTCGCAGAGTAGGTGGTTCAACCTATCAGGTTCCCATGGAAGTAAGACCTGAGAGAAGACAGACACTCGGTCTCAGATGGCTCATCACTTATTCAAGAGCAAGAGGCGAGAGAACAATGGCTGAAAGACTCGCAGGCGAAATTATGGATGCTATCAACAATACAGGTAGCTCTGTAAAGAAGAAGGAAGACACACACAAGATGGCAGAAGCCAACAAGGCTTTCTCTCATTTCAAGTGGTAATTTCCGTTTTTCCGTTTATAATTACAAAAATCGGAAATTATTAAAAATATTGAAAGGAGAAATAAAATGCCAAGAGATTGTTCACTTGAAAAAACAAGAAATATCGGTATCATGGCTCACATCGACGCCGGAAAGACTACAACCACTGAGCGTATTCTTTTCTATACCGGTAAAACTCATAAAATCGGTGAAACTCACGAAGGTTCTGCAACAATGGACTGGATGGAGCAGGAGCAGGA
>CAZYTA010000038.1:0-23632 GCA_964650465.1 uncultured Oscillospiraceae bacterium
CTTTGACCATCTACGGCTTCGGACTACGTGGAAACAGTGCTTACAAGAGCATCCGAAAGCATCGTTTTCGGACTAAAAAGCACCAAAAAGTCAACAAAAGTAGTCAAAAAACGATGCTGTATTTGTTCGGGACGCAGAGGCCGCAAGTTCGAATCTTGTCATCTCGACCATATAAAACGAAAGAGTACCGTAAGGTGCTCTTTTGTTTTATATTTTCAGATAAGATTCGAACTTCATGGAAGCAGACGCCGTTAATAAAACAGTCCGGGGGGACTGTTTTTAGGCGGATGGTGTGAGGGCTTCAGCCCGAGCAAGCAGTACGCGTAGCGGACGGTCGAATTTTGTCATCTCGACCATATAAAAGCAGAACGCTTTTATAGTGTTCTGCTTTTGTTTTAACGGTAAACCTTGTCTTTTATTATAAATTAATGAAACATCGGCGAGGTTATTTTTAATGCAATTTCTCAATATATAAAAAAGCGGCTAGCAGCCGCTGGCATTGCTCGCCTATCTCAACCAACATATACACCGAAGCAAGGTAAAACGGCGAGGTTGATTCAATGCAATTTCCTAGGATATGAAAAAGTTCAACAATTGTTGAACTTTAGTTGAACAATTGTTGACATTTATAAGCTACAATAAAGACAATATATGAATATACTGTCAATGAGGTAAAATATGAAAAAAGGAGCTCTGACATTCAAAATTGTTCGGAATACTGTAAAACTTTTCTATCCCAACATTGAAGCTGTAGGTATAGACAGCCTTTTTGATGAGCCTGTAATAATTGTCGGCAATCACTCTCAGATGCATGGTCCCATAGCGTGCGAGCTGTATTTGCCCGACAGCTGCTATACGTGGTGTGCAGGACAAATGATGAAGCTCAGCGAGGTCCCCGAATATGCTTACAGTGATTTCTGGTCTCAAAAGCCTGTATACCTTCGTCCTTTTTTCAAGATGCTTTCATACATAATTGCACCGTTGTCTGTAGCTGTATTTAATAACGCACGTACTGTTGCAGTGTACAGAGATACAAGAATATTAAGTACATTCCGCGACACAGTAAATAAGCTGCAGGAAGGTAAAAGTATAGTCATTTTTCCCGAGCATAGCAAAGAATTCAATAACATAATTTACGATTTTCAAGACAGCTTTGCCGATGTGGCGCGTATCTATTTTAAACGAACGGGAAAAGAAATTAAATTTGTTCCGTTATACATCGCTCCCAAGCTTAAAAAAATGTTTTTTGGCAAGCCTGTCACTTTTTCGTCACAAGCAAATGCAAAAGAAGAACGTCGGCGAATATGTGATTATCTTATGAAAGAAATAACAGACATTGCCACGGGGTTACCGCAACACACGGTTGTCCCCTACCGTAATATACCTAAAAAGAATTATCCTATTAACACTGTGGAGGTTTCAAGAATTGAAAAGAACTGCCCTTGACTACCGTGAATTCAGACTTTCAAAAATAAATGACCCGCAATTCTCGCATCTCAAGCTTTTACTTGGATGGATAGGATACTTTATCCTGTTTTTTCTTACGGAAAATTTAATACCCGAAGAAAGCTGTCACATAATACATAGTCCTCTTGACGATATCATTCCGTTTCATGAGGGATTTCTTATTCCGTATGTATTTTGGTATCTGTTAATAGTGATATCACTTGGATATTTCTTATTATACAATATAGACAGCTTCAAAAAACTGCAAACCTATATCATTATTACCCAAATTATTGCAATGGCAGTATATATTATATATCCAAGCTGTCAAGAGCTCAGACCGTCGGATTTTCCGAGAGACAATTTTCTTACAGACTGTGTAAAGCTCCTTTATTCTCTTGATACAAATACCGGTGTTTTTCCCTCTTTGCACTGTGCTTATTCGTTTGGTATTGCATCGGTATGGCTGAAGGAAAAGAAAGCCGCAAAGCTGTGGAAGGTCTTTGTTGTAATTTCGGTAACTCTTATCTGTTTGTCCACTGTATTTATCAAACAGCATTCAGTAAGCGACTTTTTTGCCGCAATTCCGGTAGGTATTATTGCTGAAATTCTGGTGTTTAAAATAATATACAAAAATGCGTAGGTAAATCACCTACGCATTTTGTTTATCTTCCGGCAAATTGCATTAAATCAACCTCGCCGCTTTTTACCGTAAAATACTCCTCTTTACTTTTTATCCAAGCAATACGTCAAAAACAAGCATAAGCAAAAACCCTGCTATGAGCGAATATGTAGCTCCCCTCTCACAGCCATGCGCATGAGTCTCCGGAATCATTTCATCGCTGACTACATAGAGCATTGTTCCGCCTGCAAAAGCAAGTGCAAACGGCAATATGGCAGTAGAAACACTTACCGCAAAGTAACCTACGAGAGTTCCGATTACCTCTATTACACCTGTAAGCGCGGCTATCGCAAAGGTTCTGCCGCAGCTTATACCTGTTGCTAACATCGGTCCTATTATTACCATACCCTCAGGGATATTCTGTAATGCGATACCCAGAGCTATAGTCATTGCTTCTGCGGTGTTGCCCGTACCAAAGCCAACGCCTGCGGCAATTCCCTCGGGCAAATTATGAATAGCAATTGCAATCACAAAAAGCAACACCTTACTTAGCTGTTCGTTTTTGCGAGGATGAGCTTCTTCACCCGAAGCTACTCCTGTCAGCTTATGTAAATGAGGAACCAGCTTATCAATAAGATTGACACACAAAGCACCGCAAAATACCCCTGCCGCCGTAACTGCAAGAGGAGCCTTTCCTCCGTATTCAAGTGACGGAAGTATCAAACCGATAACCGCCGCCGCAAGCATGACACCTGCAGCAAAAGCAAGAACTATATCGCTGAATCTGTGTGTGGTGTTTTTAAAAACTATTCCGAGAAGCGCTCCTATAACGGTAGCACCTCCCACACCGAGAGCTGTGAGCAATACCATTTCCATAGCAGTAACCTTTTCTTTCGCATTTTTGTATATTGTAGCACAAACTCAACAATATATCAACCCACTACCGAAATTTTGCAATGTTTGAAACGGCTTTCAGCACCTTTTCGCATTCGGCAGAGGTGTTAAAATAGCCCACACTCAATCGAAGCGCACCGTTATAATCATTTTTATCGCCTTTCAAAAGCTCATGTGCCAAGGGAGCACAGTGATAACCTGCTCTGAGAGCTATTCTCTCGCTGTCCAGCATATCTGCCCCTTCCTCATACGGTATCGACGTAAAATTAAAAAGAACTATCGATTTAGCATTTACCTGGGCATTGTACACCTTGACTCCCTGTATAGAAGAAAGTCCGTCAACAAGCCTTGAACGGAGCAGCTTTTCCTTATATCCTATCTCCTCCGCACCGACACGCAGAAGATACTCTGCACCTGCCTTCATTGAGACTATCCCAGGCATTCCCACTGTACCTGCCTCAAGTCTTTCGGGGAGGTCGTGAGGCATATCTTTTTCAAGAGAATATATACCGCTTCCCCCTGTAATCAGCGGAGCTATGTCAAGCTCAAAACCATTGCGTATAGCAATAAAGCCCGTTCCCATTATGCCGTAAAGTCCTTTGTGCCCCGAGGACGCAAGTATATCTATTCCAAGCTTCTCCATATTTACATCACAACTGCCAACTCCCTGAGAGGCATCAACAATAAGCAATATTCCGTTTTTGCGGCAAATGTCCGACAGCTGTTTTACGGGAAGCTGTTTCCCTGTAACATTTGATGTATGGGTCAGCACCAAAGCATCCACCTTCTGAGCCTTGACAAGCTTTTCAAATGATGAAATAATAACGCTGTCTTTCAGAAGGTCTGTTTTAAGAAGCTCAAGATTAACACCGTTTTTCTGCAATGCATACAAAGGTCGTAACACAGAATTGTGAGCAAAGCTGTCAAATGCCACTGTCATACCGCTTTTTATTACACCGTGAAGAGCAATATTAAGTGCATATGTGGCATTGTAGGTAAATACAATATTTTCAGGAGCAGTTCCAACCAATGCGGCAACTGCAGTACGCGCCTCGTATAGAGTATCTGAAGCTTTAAGCGCATTGCGAAAGGTACTTCTTCCCGGATTTGCAGAGCATTCCGTCAACGATTTTTTCACTGCACGTATGACCTCTCGCGGCTTTGGATAGGATGTGGCGCTGTTGTCCATATATATCAAGAGTGTCACCTCCTTTACAAAATTTTGACAGAGGAAGCTCTTAGTAATAGGGTGACCTCTTCTTTTTTTCTGCCCTTTACATGTATGCCGTAGCTACATCCCCTGGATGCAGAAGGCTTTTTTCCAACTGTTGACGTTATCCCTTGCTCCTGCAAGAGCTTTTGTGCTTTATGCGCTTGAGTAACAGAGCCGAGATCAAGAAAATAGCTGTTATGTTCTGCCACCTTTTCACCTCCCCTTTCGGTGTTATAATATGCAAAACAAATAAAGAAGTTAAAGCCTTAAAAGAACAGCAAAAAAATAATTTGTTTTTTTACAAAAAAACATTTACAAAAGGGCACAAAATATGTTATGATTTATAATGAATAATAATATATCCGAAGGGAGCTTGACAATGAGTGCAGTAAAGGATTTCTTTGCATACATTTTCAACCAATTCAGAACGGTTGGCTTAAACGACATCGTAGACATTCTTGTGGTTTCGGTGCTCTTCTATTATCTTATCATCTTCATACGAGACAGAAGAGCGGGAAAGCTTGCAGTGGGCATACTGTTACTCTTTACCATTCTCGGTATAAGCTCGCTGTTCCGTTTTAATGTACTCACATACATTTTGAAAAACATTGTTCAAGTAGGACTTTTGGCTATATTTATTATTTTTCAGCCCGAGATACGTTCCATGCTTGAAGAGGTTGGAAATGAATCTGTCAAAAACCTGAATCTGCGTGAATCGGGTGACGAGACACAGACCAAAAAAACTGTTGAAACGCTCTGCAATTTGGCTCAAGACCTGTCTGCCACAAAGACAGGCGCTCTGATTGTAATTGAAAGAGGCACAAAACTGGGAGATATCATAAAAACCGGCGTTACAATAAATGCCGACGTTAATATTTTCCTTCTTAAAAACATCTTCTTTAACAAGGCGCCTCTTCATGACGGTGCGGTAATTATAAGAGACAACCGAGTACATGCCTGCGGATGCTTTCTTCCTCTCTCCTACAATACAAACATAATCAGAAACGTAGGAACACGCCACCGTGCAGCAATAGGTATGAGCGAGAACAGCGATGCGCTTGTGCTTATAGTTTCCGAGGAAACAGGTAATATTTCTATTGCCGAGGGCGGTCAGCTTGTACGAGATTATAACTATGACACCTTAAAGGAACGTCTTGAACAGGAGCTTATAGGCGAGGAAAGCCCAGTAAGAAAGAAAATAAAATTTCCGAAGCTCAAGGAAGGAGATAAATAGCTATGGAAGAAAACAACAAAAAAGCAAGCAGCGTTTTTAACAAATCCTTGGCTTTGAGAGTTGTCTCTTTGCTATGCGCTGTTCTCCTTTGGTTTTATGTTTCCGAGGTTGAAAGCCCCACATCCGAAAAAAGTATTGATGCAGTTGCAATAACATTGAGAAACAAGGATATTATGATGTCCGAGACAGGTCTTTCGGTAATATCCGATGCTGTATATGAAACTAATATTGTTCTTTCGGGAAAAAAGAGTACACTGAATAAAATAGACTATGAGGACATTACAGCAACTGTGGACTTGTCAAAACTGACAGAGGCGGGAACTCACGAGCTTCCCATTTCTGTAGTTGCACCGGCCGGCACAAGTGTTGTCTCAACAAATCCAAGATATATCACTGTTTCTATAGATAAAACAGTAGCAAAATCCTTTGACATTGAGACAGATATATACTACAGCACTACCCATGAAATAGGCGACTGCGTAATCACCGATACTCAGTCAAAAGCCTTAAGTACAGTCACCGTAAGCGGTCCCGCTACAGAAGTGGAACGAATTAATAAGGTGGTGGCAAAGGTAGATTTCGGCGCTATAAACTCAAGCGTGGAAGCAAAAACAAACCTTGTGTGTCTTGATGTTAACGACGAAATAATATCAGAAGCAAACATAAGGCTTACACCGCAAGCTGTTGTCATAAAGCAGCCTGTGTATATGACAAAGACTTTACCCCTTACGGCATCTCAGGCTAATAACACCTTCTCAGATTCACAGATAAGCTTCAAGGTAAGACCCTCCACCGTTGAAGTAAAAGGCGACCCCAAAATAATGGAGGAGCTGACCGAAATATCTCTTGACCCGATAAATGAACAAACAGTAATCGGCGAGGCACTGACAAATACGGTAAATTCGCTTATCAAGCTTCCTGACGGCGTGAAATTGGTAGGAATGCAGAATACAGCCGCAATTACAGTGAATGTAAAAAATGTAAAAAAACAGACATTCTCTGTAACTCAAGAGAACATAAAAATTATAAACAAGCCCGATTTTCTGGACATAGAATTCAGGGACATCGACTGGTCTCTGCTTGTTATAAATGCTTCGGATAAAACATTGACAATAGATGATATAGAAATGGAGCTTGACCTTACAAACTATATATCAAACGGTATATACACTGTAAATATCAACCCAAAATTCAAAGATAACCTGCCATATGCATATTTTGTTTATGAAGCAGGATATTCAATAAGCTTTGAACTAACAGAAAAAGCAGGTGAGTAAAAATAGAGCTTTTGGTAAAAAACATACAATGCTCTTATGACAGGTCGGAGAGTGAAGCTATTGCTTCCACTCTCCGTTCCTTCGGTATAGAGTACAAATCCTTTGTGATTTACAAAAAATCGATAGATGCAAGAAAGAAAAATGATATAAAATTTGTAATTACAGCCCTTGTAACCGTAGATGACGGAGTGAAAATAAAAAGCAATCCCAATATAACGGTATTCGAAAACGAGGCATATCCGGACGAAAGGCTGAATGTCATCGCCCCAAAAAACAAGCTTCATCCCGTTGTAATAGGTTTTGGTCCTTGCGGAATGTTCTGTGCATTGCTTCTTGCAAGGCAAGGCTATGAGCCTATAGTTTTTGAACAGGGTGAAAAAATCGAAAAGCGTGCCCAAAGCGTTGCCCGTTATCTCAGTACGGGAGAGCTGAATCCCCTGTCTAATATTCAATTTGGCGAGGGCGGCGCTGGTGCTTTCTCCGACGGTAAGCTGATAACGAGAGTGAATGATAAAAGAACCTCGTTTATATTGAAAACATTGCATGAGCATGGAGCGCCAAAGGAAATTCTTACACAAGCAAAGCCTCATGTGGGAACGGATTTATTGAGAAATGTAGTAAAAAGCATAAGAGAGGAAATAATAGCTCTTGGAGGTCAGGTAAACTTTTCGAGCAAGATGACCGACATCAGATGCTTTTCTGACGGCGTAGAAGTGGAAATAAACGCAAACGAAAAAATTTTTGCTCCCGCGGTTTTTCTTGCCACCGGTCACAGCTCCCACGAAACATATAGAATGCTTCTGAAAAAGGGATTTGACATAAAGGGAAAAGATTTTTCCGTAGGAGTAAGAATAGAGCACAAGCGTGCAGATGTGGAATATTCACTGTACGGCAAGGCGGCGCATAAGCTTCCTGCCGCTGAGTATTCTGTGTCACACAGAGAAGGAAACCGAGGAGTATATTCATTTTGTATGTGTCCCGGAGGTCTTGTTATGGCATCTGCCTCCGACAGCGAATCAATAGTTACCAACGGCATGAGCTATCACAGCCGTAATGAAGTGAATTCAAATGCAGCGCTTGCTGTATCTGTGCTGTCATCAGATTACGGAAGCAGTGCTTTGGGAGCTATAGAATATCAAAGAAAAATAGAACGTGCCGCATGGAAAATTGCTTCCGACAACCGTGCTCCCGCACAAACGGTAGGAGACTTCCTTGATGGCAAACGCACCACATCATTTGGAAAAATCGAGCCTTCTTATCCTCACGGCGTTGTAGGCTGTGACCTTCATTCGTTGTTACCCGAAAATGTGTCAGCTCTTCTCAAGACAGGACTTCGCCGCTTTGCAGGTAAGCATTCCTTCTTTGCAGATATGTCGGCTGTACTCACGGGAGTAGAGACACGCACCTCCTCACCTGTGCGAATTGCAAGGGGTGATACCCTTGAAGCAACAGGCTTTTGCGGTGTCTATCCCTGCGGCGAAGGCGCAGGCTGGGCGGGAGGTATCACAAGTGCGGCTCTTGACGGATTAAGGGTTGCGGAAAGCTATATACTTGGAGAAAAATATGTTAAGTGAAGGTTTTGTTTTAAAGGTTGACGGAGAATTTGCTACAGTTGGTGTAAAAAGGCATACCGCCTGTGATACCTGCCGTGCCAATTGCGGTGGTCACTGTGACAAAACATCTACGGTAGAAACCGTAGTAAAAAACACATTGGGTGCAAAACCCGGAGACAGAGTAAGGCTCTATTCACGAACATCCACAGTAATGAGTTTTGCAATAATTGTGTTTGTTTTGCCTTTGATTATGGCTTTTGCAGGATATGCTGTCCCACAGCTGTTGGGCGGAAGTATTGCGATAAATGCAATTATTTGTGTTACTTCCTTTATTCTCACATATGTGATTATATGGCGTATATACGGCAAACGAAAAAGCCACGAAACTATAGAGATGTACGAAATACTGGAGAACCGAAATGACTGATTGCGAAAAGATAATACTTGAAAACCTTGAAAAATGGAATATACCTCACAAGGTATACCGACACAGTGCACGATTTACAGTTGAAGAAAAAGCCGAGCTTGACCGAGAGCTTGGTATAAATGCAAGACATTGTAAGAATATCTTTCTGACAGACAGAAAGAAATCCTGCTTCTATCTTCTGGTAATGCCGTTTGAAAAGACATTTCGGACAGCCGAAGTGTCAAAAGAGCTCGGCACTTCAAGATTAAGCTTTGCAAGCGAGGAGCTTCTTTTTGAAAAGCTGCATTGCACATCGGGGCATCTAAGCTCATTAAGTCTCATTTTTGACGGTAACGAAGAAGTGGGAATTGCCGTTGACAAAGAATTGTTAAGCTGTGAAGAGCTGTGCTTTCACCCGAACATCGACACGACTACCGTAACAATGAAAACACAAGATTACATAAAAATTCTCCTTCCCAAGCTGCACCGCTCCCCTGCAATTGTAACGGTAACCGATAAAAGCGAATAAAATAGCAAAGGGTGCTATATATGAACAAAATGTACTCCGACAATGTCGGAGTCTTTTTTTCAGCCTATCTTTGGCTGAAAGAAGAAAATTGCTGTCATTATGAAAGAAATACCGATTTTCTCAGGTCAATCGGTATACCTGAAAACAGACAGATATATGTATCTAAAATTACACCTACAGTAATTGCCCTTGTAAACAAAAACGAACTGATGCAAGCAGAAAAAGACATGCGTTTTTCGGATTGGTCCGTTTATAGTTTTGAAGAGCCCGAAAATGCAGACGAGGACATATTACTTACCCAGATTGGAGCAGACAGTATAAACGGAACAAACAGTATGGGGTACACAGGGAAAGGCATCAAGGTGGGTGTAATCGCCGCAGAAAACTACATTTTTAACAAAAATGCGCTGAGTCTCCAAGGAGCAGATATCACTGTTTTACCATCTCTTCTGCCTCCGAAAACAAATACTCATCCGACAGCTGTTGTGTCTCAGATAGTGGGACAGAGTGTAGATATCAACGGTACGGTATTTTTCGGTGTTGTAAGAGATGCCTCTATGTTTTTTGCTTCCGCAAAAACATCAAAAAATGTCTACTCCGCAATTGAAGAAATGTCAGAACGAGGCATCAGGATTATTAACTACAGTGCAGGAATTGTAAAAGGAGAATACTCTGATTTTGACAGACAGATAGACAGACTGACAGAGGCGGGTAATTTCCTTTTTGTAACAGTATCGGGAAACACAAGAAGTATGACAAGCCCGGGCAGGTCAAAAAACGGTATAGCTGTGGGAAATCTTGTTACCAAAGCCTATCCGAACACGCCTCTTCCTCAACCGTGGAGTGTTTGGTGTCAAAGCGAAGAATCCTGCTCGGGCTACAACGACATCGGTGTACATAAGCCCGACCTTGTTGCTCCGGGTGCATGGATAGGATATGCGGAAGACGAAAGCAGTGTGAATTTCAACAATTTCGGAACAAGCTTTGCCTGTCCTTGGGTAAGCGGAATTGCGGCAGCAATTGCAGAAGCACTGGGCAGAGAACGCTCGTATCTGACAATCAAAGCAATTCTTTTAATGTCCTGCAACAGCCAAGCAGTATCAAATAACGCAAACCCCAACATATCCGAATACATACGGCTTAGAAGCGGCTACGGTATGCTGAACGGCTTGCGTGCAGTTGAAATTGCAAAAAAATGCGAAATATACGAAAGCCGTCTTGAAGGCGAATACAACATAGAAACAGAAGGCGGAGACCTCGAAATAATGCTTACCTTTGAAAAAAGAGAAGGTGCTGTAGATATGATACTGGAGGGCAATACCTTCAACACAGGCGAACAAAATACCTTGCTTGTAAAAAAACGCTCAAAGGAGACTGTTTCTCCTTTGAGCGTTATAGGGACGGGGGGCGGAAGATTTTCTCTTGTGGTATTCAGGAATTCTTAAGCTCCAGCTTTTCAATTCTGTGTTCACAAACCTTGTTTCTCAACTCAAGACCTGTAACTCTTTCAACGAGATTGTTGTGCTTGTCCATCTTTTCTTCAAGCTTTGTCAGCCTGTATTTTACCATTTTCTGCGAGGATAGAATACCTCCAAAGGTACCTACCGCAGTACCTATCAGGCTAAGTAACGCAACCGTTACGGCATCACTGAGAAGCATCGCCGTCTCCCCTTTCCTCTCTTGCAACATCAATTGATGTTTCCGCAAAAATATAAGCTATAAGAGTACCGCATGCAGTAATTAGTGCAGTAACGGTGGTAATATCGTTTTCGGGCATTTTTATGAGCACAAGTATAGGTGCCACAACACCTGCCATGCCTGCCCAAAATTTACGCGATGTGAATTTCTTCAATATTGTTGTCATTGTCTTTCTCCTTTTCAATTTTGTTAAGTCTTTCTGTTAATGTTTCCAATGCGTTAAAAATATTCTTTTTGTAATTCAGCTTCATATTCCCATCATATTTTATAACATTGGGAAAAGCAAGCATCATAGGTGCAATACTGCCCTCAGCTTCTTGTGTGGGGATTTGTTTCGGATATACGATAACAAGAGACTTCTCCGACAACTTTTGTGCCAGGGCAGTAACATCAGGGTATTCGTTGCTGTCAAGGTCTAAAAACACATAATCACCGCTTATCCATACGCTGTCGGCAAGATTATTTGCACCGTAAGAGAAGGAAGAGGATATTCCCTCCGTGCTGTTGTACTTAGGCAAATCCGACAAAAGAGGCGTGACATACATTACACGCTCACTCACACTGTCATCACGTATTGCAGACACTGTGCCGTCGAGGGTGACCTGCGAAATTCGCCGAAGCACTGTAACACTGCCGTCTGCGCTGACAGTAAGCTCATCCCTTATGTTTCCTGCACTGTATAACGGTCGTGAAACGGGTATGCTGATTTCTGCATCTCCCACAGTAAACGTAACAAAGCCTTCCTCGCCCACGCCGCAAAGCTCTCCGTCAACAAGTTCTGTATTTCCGTAGAGGGTGATACTGTCAAAAAGGGCACAGCTGTCAATAACATCAAGCTCGCCTTCCCCTTCCGCAGCTACAAAAACACAAGCAAAATCAACTCTCTCTATTTCCTCCAATCCGCTTAGTCTTGTTTCGATATCAGCAAATCTTTTGGTACGCTCTGCCTCGCTGAGCGCTCTGACATTTTCGGCTGTCATTCGTCTTGCTTCTGCCGCTTCTCTCCGTGTTTCCCCTGCCCTGCGCTCAGCTTCCGCTTCGGCTCTCCTGCTCTCTGAAAAAACTCTTGCTTTTTCGCCCTTTTCACGCTTGGACTCCGAAAAATACAGATTACTGTCCAGAGAGAGCAATCGCTCACCGGTATTCATTATATCCCGAAAAGCAACACCGACAGCATTAAGCATACACGACACTTCTTCCAGTATTTTCCGAGAGTTACGTTCTGATTCAAGTGCAGAAGCAACAAGACTGTCAGCTTGGGATTTCAGCCTCTGACATTTTTCAAGGCAGGCAAGACTTGTCGCTTCGGCTTCCTCTGCAGCTTTTCTGTGGGCTGATGCATCATGCACATATTTTGCATATGCATCATGGGTAACAGACGGCATTCTTCCTCGGTCAATTGACTCCTCCACAGTAAAAAACGCTGTTGCGGTAGTTACTGTCATCTTGTCCGAAACGCCGATTACACCAACGGTTATCTTGCCTTTTACGAGTACCTCATTGGGGATATAGTAAATTTTGTTTTCCTCAACCTCAGGTACATCATACACGCTGATACCGTCATCTGCAGTAAATCTGACCGTTTTGGTGAGCCCCTTCCAGCTTTTGTCGCAATTCAGCTGAAAGGTAGCGTAATTAACGGCGCCCTCTGCTATGGTTTCTTTGTCGAGTATAAGTTTTTGCTTTGTTACGTTCAATTTCATTTTTTATCCCTTCCTTCACTTAATATAATATACTGACATAGCATGACATACAATGACATCTTTATATTGATTTTAAAGTTTTTTTGTGTTATACTCTTTGTGCTATGAAAAAAATTATGGAAAAATTAAAAAACACCCCATGTATGTGGGATGAATTGAAAAAAGATGAAAAGCCCGTAGTACTCTACGGAATGGGAGACGGAGCAGTAAAGCTGCTGACAATACTCGACAGCCTTGGAATAAAATGCCACGGAATTTTTGCGAGTGATAATTTTGTCAGATATCAAAGCTTTATGGGCTTTACTGTAAAAAAACTGTCAGACCTTGAAAACGAGCTTGGTGATTTTACAGTGCTCTCTGCCTTTGCTACAAGGTTAGACAACGTAATTGAAAACTTTTATCGGGTAGCAAGCCGTCATAAGCTGAAAATACCCGACATAAATGTATCGGGAGACCATCTTGAGCTGTTTGACTTGGACTTTGTTGAAAAAAATTATGAGAGACTTGCCCGTGTATATTCCTCTCTCGACAGCATCGGAAAAGACTTTCTTGAGGCAATAATTCTATATAAATACACAGGTGAAATATGCTATCTGGAAAAAATCGAAAAATTAAGAAGGGATTCTTATCTCCCTTACGATAAATGTGCAATCAAAGGTTTTGCGGATTTTGGGGCATACATCGGCGACACTATACTTGAAGCAAAAGACCTTTATCCCTCGCTTGAGCTTATAGCGGGCTATGAACCCGACCCTAAAACCTTCAAAAAGCTTGAAATAAACACTAAAGACATTAACTGTCATCTGTTTAACGCACTTGTATGGAATGAAGAAACGGAGCTGAGCCTTCGCTCCGGGGGTGCCATGAACACAATAATAGAAGAGAATGTCCTGATGACCGAAAATCTGCAAAAGAAAAAATGCACCTCGGTCAAAGCATTGACAGGTGACTCCTCTCTTCCGTTTGTACCCGACCTTATCAAAATGGATGTTGAGGGATGCGAGGCAAGAGCGATTGAAGGGTGCTCCGAAATTATTGCAAACCACAAGCCGATTCTGAGAGTGTCAATATACCACAACCACCGTGATATTTTTGAAATTTACGAGAAAATTTCGGCATTGAATCCCGATTACAAATACACAATACGCCAGAAATGCCGCTACATTCCCGCATGGGATATCGAGCTTGTAGCGTATTGATTTTTGGGATATTATCAACCAAAAAAGCCTTCCCGAAAAGACAGTCAATTTCTGTCAAGGGAAGGCTTTTTTGTCATATCAAGCTTATTTTATAAATCCAACAAATCTTACAATAAGTGCCGCCGCCTGAGCGCGCGTTGCTTTGCTTGCGGGACTAAGAGTTGTCTCTGAATCACCATTCATAATTCCTTTTCCGACAGCCCATTTAATAGCTGATAGTGCATAAGAAGATACCATATCAAAGTCAGTATATTCCTTGGAGAGTGATATCACTTCATCGCCTGATGCATTTATAAATTCAGCATATCTGAACAACATAGTCGCCATCTGCTCTCTTGTAATGTAAGCATCGGGAGCAAACATTCCATTTCCAACACCATTTACTATGCCGTTATCTGACGCCCATGTAACAGCCTTTGCATACCATGAATTAAGTGTAACATCCTCAAAGCTTGCCTTTGCTTCAACCTCGGGAGAACCGGCAATTCTGTAAAGGATAGTTGTAAGCATTGCCCTTGTGAGCGGCGCATCGGGGACAAAAGAATTTACACTCATTCCATTTACAAGTCCCCATACTGTAGCTTGCTTAACGCTTTCATAGAACCAATTACCCGACTTCACATCTTCATACGGATCAGTCCATTCATTCAAGCGTATCCACTTTGCCCAAAGGCTTTGACTTGATTTTATCGGTGTAGAAAAATCAAATTTTTTACTGAATTTTTCATCGGAATACCAACCTGCAAATTCATACCCATTCAATATCGGATCTGCTATGGCTTCTACCTTATTTCCATCAATAACCTTAACTGTTTTTATTGCTCCGAGATACAGATTGAATGTAACAGTGTATTTTGTACTGCTCGCAGGATAATAAACCGTAGTTCCGCCCGTCGGACGTGATGACGTAGCTTGTGTTACATTTATACTTCCGACCTCCTCATTAACTGTTACATTCTCTTCGTCATAATTGCTGCATTCAATAACCTTAGCCTGTACTTGATGCTGCTTATATTCCGCATTTGATGCTACTTTAAACTCAAGAGTTGTAAGCACAGCGTTTTTTGTGCTATTCTCATTCGATGTCCAAATGTAATAATTACCCGGCAACATATCACTTGCTACTTCACCGTTTTCAACATTCAAAAGAGTCATTGCATCCTTATCATAAGAAAGCTCAATCTTGAGATAGGTGAATCCGGAATTTTCGTTGGTACTTACTTTGACTTTTACAGTGTCCCCTCTTTGTGCCGACACATCTTCAACCTTGATTGTAAAGGTGTTTTCGTCAGATTGCGCCCATGCAGTAACAGTAAATACTGTCACTGCAATAGCACAAAGCATAAACAAAAGCTTTATATTCTTCATTGCTGTTTCCCTTTCATTTATCCTTCGTCAATATCATTGCATGCTTTCTACAATTTCGTTTATAACCATAAACTCGCCTGTTTCGTAGTTATAATCGAATATATGCCAATAAAGTCCATAGCCCTGAGGAACATAGAAGGTATATGCAGGAACGTTAGACGAATCAAGATATACCTTTACACATGCTCCGGAATTAGAAAGCACTTCGCTTCCGCCACCGGAGTAGTTATAAACATAATATCTATACGTACCATCTTCAAATTGCGTTATTGTCACCGTTTCGGGTCCATAGCTGGAGGTATCATCGACGTCAAGGTTCGCTCCATAATAATCTTTGTCAGAGTAATACACATGATATTCCCAATACCCATCATTATTTACATCTGTTTTAAGATGCGAGTCAAGGTCGTTGGGAGTTGAACCCCATGTCAAGACTACCTGCATACCGGATGCGGTTATGCCCGCACTGTTAGACATCGTGGCATTCTGATTCTCAATAGTAACATCCGAAAGAACCTTCAAAGCAATTCTTACCGTACCGTAGCGATACTCTTCATCGTCTATATCTCTTTCATCCACAAATTCAGCTGTATAGTTTCCGGGGGTCAATTCAGGTGTTACATATTTTCCGTCATTGTTTGAAACAACAGTGCAAATTATTTCACCTCGTGAATTATTAATCCCCTCACGAATATTAACAGTTATACCCTCAATCTTTCTTCCTGTCTTAGCATCTATTATGTATCCTGATGCTCTTCCGTCATTGACCTGAGAGTTCGAAATTGCTTCGATAGCAAGGTTTTGTATGTTACTTTCGTTATATCTTACATTTACTGTCTGGTTTACAGGGAGATAGCCTTCACATTCTACTCCGAGAGTGTATACGCCTGCTGTAAGCTCATCAAACAAATATCTTCCGTTGGAATCTGTTGTGGTTTCGCTATAGAATTCATTTGTACCGGTAAGCCGTCTAAGTGTAACTCTTGCACCTGACAGAGGTGTGTTGTTTGAATAGTTAGTATCAGCATCGGCTATAACTATTGTTCCGGAAAGCCTATTCGATACTTCCTTATCCATAACAATATCAAGTGAGTTTGTGCCGTCATATGCAATTTGTACTGTTATATACCCGTCAATCTCGAAAGTAAATGATGTTCCTACTGTAGGAATATCACCAAACCCAAATGCTCCATCGCTGTTTGTGTACACCTCATAATCTCCAGCACCTGTATGTGCTATACACTTAACACCTTCAAGTATTTCATTGTTTTCGATTATATCGTCATTATCCGATTCAGTTATAGTGCCACTGATATTCTCAGTCTGATATGCCTCACCATTCACAATGTAATAGATAATTTCATTAATAGTTATAAATATGTTGTTTCCGGAAAGTTTTCCGTTTTCATCAAAATAATAACCATCAAGTTCTCCATCGCGAAGCATAATACCATCATCACCAAAGTAATATATATTGTTTTCGATGATGTAATAATTCTTGATTATTACATTATTTACTATGTAATATGTATTATTATTGATTGTTATAAAGACGTTATCTGCAATGAGCTTTCCGTCCGAGTCAAAGCGGTGTCCATCGTCCTCGGTATCCTCTCTCATTACACCATCATCGCCGAAATAGTATATATTGTTTTCAATGATGTAATAATTCTTGATTATTACATTGTTTACTATGTAATATGTATTATTATTGATTGTTATAAAGATGTTATCTGCAATGAGCTTTCCATCCGAGTCAAAGCGGTGTCCGTCGTCCTCGGTATCCTTTCTCATTGCACCATCATCACCAAAGTAATATATATTGTTTTCGATGATATAATAATTCTTGATTATTACATTGTTTACTATGTAATATGTATTATTATTGATTGTTATAAAGATGTTATCTGCAATGAGCTTTCCATCCGAGTCAAAGCGGTGTCCGTCGTCCTCGGTATCCTTTCTCATTGCACCATCATCACCAAAGTAATATATATTGTTTTCGATGATGTAATAATTCTTGATTATTACATTATTTACTATGTAATATGTATTATTATTGATTGTAACAAATACATTATTTGCAACGAGCTTTCCGTCTGAGTCAAAGCGGTGTCCGTCGTCCTCGGTATCCTTTCTCATTGCACCATCATCACCGAAATAGTATATATTGTTTTCAATAATGTAGTATCCTTTTACTATTACATTGTTTACAACGTAGTACTTATTGTTGTTTACTGTGATAAAGATATTGTTCGCAATAAGCTTTCCGTCCGAATCAAAGCGGTGTCCATCGTCCTCGGTATCCTCTCTCATTACGCCGTCATCACCAAAGTAGTATACATTGTTTTCAATGATGTAATAGTTTTTGATTATTATATTATTTACGATGTAGTATGTATTATTATTAATTGTTATAAAGATGTTATCTGCAATGAGCTTTCCGTCCGAGCCGAAGTGATTGCCTTCAACTTCAATGTCCTTCTGCATCGCTCCGTCTTCACCAAAGTAATAGAAATTGTTTTCAACGATGTAATATCCTTTTACTATTACATTGTTTACAACGTAGTACTTATTGTTGTTTACTGTGATAAAGATATTGTTCGCAATAAGCTTTCCGTCCGAATCAAAGCGGTGTCCATCGTCCTCGGTATCCTCTCTCATTACGCCGTCATCACCAAAGTAGTATACATTGTTTTCAATGATGTAGTATCCTTTTACTATTACATTGTTTACAACATAATACTTATTGTTGTTTATGGTAATAAATATATTATTAGCTATGAGCTTTCCGTCCGAGTCAAAGCAGTGTCCATCTTCCTCGGTATCCTCTCTCATTACGCCGTCATCACCAAAGTAATATATATTGTTTTCGATGATGTAATAATTCTTGATTATTACATTGTTTACTATATAATATGTATTATTATTAATTGTAACAAATACATTATTTGCAACGAGCTTTCCGTCCGAGCCGAAGCGATTGCCTTCGACTTCAATGTTCTTCTGCATCGCTCCGTCTTCACCAAAGTAATAGAAATTGTTTTCAACGATGTAATATCCCTTTACTATTACATTGTTTACAACATAATACTTATTGTTGTTTATGGTAATAAATATATTATTGCCTATAAGCTTTCCGTCTGTTCCAAAACGATTGCCGTTAACCTTTTCATCGGTTCGCATAACACCATTTGTGCCGAAATAGTATATACTGTCATTGATAACCTGATAATTCTTTGCAATCGTATTATTGATAACACAATATGTATTACCTTCAATTACAATAAAAACAGAATCTCCCGTAACTCTTCCATCTGCATCAAAAACGTATCCATTCTCGGCTACATTCTTTCGCATAACGCCGTTTTCACCAAAATAATATACACTGTTGGATATCACTTTATAACCGGTAACTATTTTGTTATCACAAATATAATATGTGTTTTCGCCTGCAGTCACAAATATATTATTGCCGACAAGAACACCATTAGAATTAAAGGTATATCCGTTCTTTACACCGCCTTTATGCATGGAGGCATCGTCGTTAAAATAATATATATTTCCGTTAATCACATAATATCCAAATTTCACAACAGGGATATCAGTATTATTTTCGTCATGATATGATAAAGCAGTTAACAAAAGTGCTTTATCATCGTTATTTATTATGCCGTCTCCATTAACATCTGCCTTACCGTTTATGCTGACACCGGACTGCTGGGTTTCACTGTTGTAGGTTTGAATGTACTTTTGTAATCTGGTTACATCCTTGCCATCAACAATACCATCTCCATTTGCATCACCACACAACATATCGGAAGCCCCTGCTGTTATAGCAAAAACAAAAGCAGAGAGAACAACCAATAATGCTGATAAAAAACTTTTTTTCATTCTTTTTCCTTCTTTCTTTAATGTTTATGTTGTATTTTTTTGCCAAATATCAGTATCACATATTATGTCCCTCTTTCACATAATTATATTTTTATATCTGTAGGTTATAATATCATATCTAAGCAAAAATGTCAAGAGCATTTTTTATTTGTTATAATTATTATATATACCAATGAGAAATGGAGTTTTTTAAGTGAAAGCAATATATGAGTTACAGTATATTCAAATAGGTTTGAAAATAGCATACTACAGAAAGCTCAGGGGACTAACTCAAGAGGAGCTTGCGGAAAGAATAAATAAAAGCCCTGCTTTTATCGGACACATAGAAGCTCCAAATATAAACAAGGCAGTATCTCTTGATACTCTTTTTGACATTTCAAAGGAACTTGATGTTCCTGCATATAAATTTCTGCTTTTTGATGAGTAAAACAAAAACGGCAAATGTTGTCCATAAAGCTCTGCTGTCATAACGCTTAACACTCCGAGACTCTCAAAGCAACAAGATTATATAATACAATTTCCTTGAATACAAAAAGCTGTAACAAACCTTCATCAAGTGTTTGTTACAGCTTTACTTTATCTGTTCACATATTAAAACATTCTTATTACAGACAACGCCTTAATGCCCTTTGCTTCAAGTTCAGAAAGCTTCGCTTTAAGTACGCCGTAAGGCATCTTAACGGTTTCAACCGCTACCTCCCCGTCCTCGGAAAGGACCGCTCTGATATCAAGGGCTGCTTCGATTGCCTTTGTATCCGATGAAGCAAACGCTACATAGTACTTGTCCTCAACCTCATCGGGAGTCATCAAAACATCCGCGGGAGTATCGGCAGGATTGCACCATGATACATTCCACGCACCGTTGTTTACAACATCAATTATATCGGCAACCATTGCCGATGCAGTAGGAAGCATACCTGCACCTCTGCCGCAGAGAGTTACCTCACCTACAGCATTGCCGTTTACAGCCACTGCATTAAAGACATCATCAATCCCTGCTATTACCCGTTCTCTTGATACGATGAAGGGAGCAACCATAACACTGAGTCTATCCCCTGCTTTTTTCGCACGTCCGAGGAGCTTTATTGAACAGTCGAGCTTTTCTGCAAGTGCAACATCCTTATTCCTTATTGCGGTAATTCCTTCAGCGTAAACAGATGTGGAATCCATTCCGTATCCAAACGCAATATCTGCAAGAATACATATCTTTCGGCAGGTATCTATACCGTTGATATCATCGGAAGGGTCTCGCTCTGCATAACCCTTTTCCTGAGCTGACGCAAGCGCTGTTTCAAAGCTCTCGGAGTATTTGTTCATCATTGTGAGTATATAGTTTGTTGTACCGTTGAGTATGCCGCAAACAGAATCTATTTTATTTGCCGCAAGGCATTTTACAAGAGGTCTGATAACAGGTGTACCTCCGCCCACACTCGCTTCAAAAAGATATCCCACACCGTTTTCACGCGCTGTTGCAAGAAGCTCATGTCCGAATTTTGCCACTACTTCTTTATTTGATGTAATAACACTTTTTCCTTTTTTAAGAGCATCAATAGAAAAATCGTATGCAGGATGAGCACCGCCCATACATTCAACAACAACATTTACATCCGGGTCATTCATAATAACATCAATATCATGCACCACAAGATCCTGCCATGGCGTATTGGGGAATTCACGTTTATCAAAAATATATTTAACTGCAATGCTGTCACCGATGCTTTGGGCGATTTTTTCATTATTCATCATAATGACTTCACCGACACCGGAGCCGACAACACCGAAGCCGAGTATAGCTACATTTATCATCTCAAATCCTCCATTGTAGATATTATGTATATTTTATCATACAAGTTTATATTTTTCAATAGAAAAAAGCAAAAAAAGGTAATTCCGTTAATGTTTTTTAAATAAGGCTCTTTGTACATTTTGCACAAACACAACGGCAGATGCATGCATTGCTCGCATATCGCAACCTGCCCCAAATAGAGTGAAGCAGCGAGCTTGTTATCAAAAACTCTCCTATAATGCAAAAAAAATAGAACCGTTCTTTGAACGGTTCGTACTTTTTTGTTTTACGCTCTTGTTACAAGGTCAGAACGGAGGCAACGGGAGCAAACATACATACTCTTATGAGTGCCGTTTACAACTGCCTTTACCTTTCTGATATTGGGCTTCCAAGTGCGATTTGTCTTTCTGTTAGAGTGAGAAACCTTCAAACCGAAAGTTACGCTCTTACCGCAGATTTCACATTTTGCCATTTCGCAGACACCTCCTACCATGAAGCCGTTTTGCAAAACGGCATCCGTTTTTCATCAACATTCGCAATTATAACACAAGACTCAGATAAAATCAAGTGGTTATTACAAATTTATTTATTTTTTTTACTTGTTTCCGCTGAGCATACGGATAAGGTCATCCATATCTGTGCCAAAATCCGACTTAGAAGCACCCTCTTCTGTCTCCTCATCCTTGCTTTCGGCAACAGTCTCCTTGTTTCCGGAATCAAAACCTGTAGCAATAACAGTAATCTTGATTTCGTCTTCCAATGTATCATCAAATGTAGCACCCCAGATAAGGTTTGCATCGGGGTTAGCTTCTGCTCTGATCATATTAGCTGCATGATCGATTTCATCAAGTCCGATATCGGGAGAAGCAGTAACATTGAATATAATACCCTTTGCTCCTGCAATTGTAGTCTCAAGAAGAGGACTGGAGATAGCTGTGCGTGCAGCAATCTCTGCCTTGTCCTTGCCCTTTCCGCTGCCTACGCCCATATGAGCAAGACCTGCATTGGACATAATTGCTGTAACATCGGCAAAGTCAAGGTTAAGTACACCGTCAACATTGATAAGTTCCGAAATACTCTGTACACCTCTGCAGAGAACGCTGTCAGCAATTTCAAATGCATTGGCAAGAGTAATTCTTGTCTCTGAAACCATCTTAAGTCTTTCGTTGGGGATAACAAGAAGAGCATCAACATACTCGCTGAGTTCCTTGATACCTGCCTCAGCCTGCTCCATACGTCTGATTCCTTCAAAAGCGAAGGGCTTTGTTACAACGCCGACAGTAAGTATTCCGCGGCTTCTTGCAGCCTTAGCAACAATGGGAGAAGCACCGGTACCTGTACCACCGCCCATACCTGTGGTAACAAACACCATATCAGCGCCTTCAATTATCTTATTAATCTCGTCAAGAGATTCCTCAGCCGCTTTCTTTCCTACCTCAGGGTTAGCACCTGCGCCTCTTCCCTTAGTAAGCTTTTCACCTATTATAAGCTTTGTAGGCGCACTTGAACGTCTGAGCGCCTGCTGGTCTGTATTGATTGCAATAAAGTCAATACCTGTTGTTCCTGCCTTGAGCATTCTGTTGACAGTGTTATTTCCGCCGCCGCCAACACCGATAACCTTAATATTTACAAGGCTCTCCATATTTTCCATTTCAAAAGGCATTTTATCATCCTCCTAATTATTACACTTTATCATCGTACTATACATTGTAATATATTTTTTTGAGATTTGCAAGTTTTTTTTGAAAAAAACTTTATTTTTATACAAATTTACTAATTAGCCACATTTCCCGTAAATTTCACCAAAGCTTCCGAGCCGTCGGAAATATCTATTATTCCCGTCGTATCTTCCCAAATTTTATTTGATATCATGTTTGAGAAAAGCTTGATTTTTTTCTCTGGATTTTCAAAGGTACCAAACTTGATTTCAAAGCGGTTGTCATATTTCATTCTTATATCAAATTTATCCGTTATATCAAGCTGTGTTATTTTATCACTAATCCCAAAGCTGTCCAGCTGTTCTGTTATCGAGGTCAGTATCTCGCTCATTTCATATTTATCAAATACAATGTCCTCTCCGCAAACACACCTCTTAACGCTGTCCGCTACAAGCTCTGTTCTGCTCTTTCCGTCATAGAACGGATCATTTGTTATTTCAAGTACCCTTCCCTCAGAGGACAAAATAAATATATCCTCTCCAAGCTTTATATAAAGAGTTCCCTTGTTTTCGGTTATAAGCACCTCAAGCGTCGAGGGAAAACGCTTCTTGATTTCCAGCTTTTCTATATAGGGAAATTCATACAACAGCGAACGTTCGGCCTTTCTTGAATCATATGTAATAAGGTTCGTTCCTGCTTTGATATTAAGAAAGCTGCTGACATCATCGGCTGTATAAGGAACTGCAGGCGAAATTCCCTCCACCTTTACATCCTTTATATTAAACAGGTTTTCAAATGCCAGAACCAAAAAGAATACGGCTATTATTATCACAAAAAAAATACTGAAGCGCTTTTGTGTTTTTACCTTGCGTTTTGCGCTGTTCTGAATCTCAGCAAGCTTCTTACCGTCGGTCATTTTCTATTCTCCAGAAGTGTTATTATCTCCCTGTAAATCTTATCCTCGGAATCGGTTATGGCAAGCTTCTTCATACACTGTGACATTTTATGAAGCCTGTCCTTGTCAAACAGGAGCTCTTCTATTTTATCCGAAAGTACCGTCGGTGTCAAGTCCTTTTCTTCAATCAGCACCGCACCGCCTGCATCACTTACAACTTTTGCATTTTTGTACTGGTGATTATTGGTTACATTAGG
>CAZYTA010000039.1:0-23606 GCA_964650465.1 uncultured Oscillospiraceae bacterium
TTACCTTCAGTGAACGTGCCGAGATATCCATCATCTTGTCAAGTCTCTTGTAGAATTCCTCTTCATTTGCTGAGAGGTATGCAATTCTGGGCATATTGATAGTTACAACGCCGATAGAGCCTGTGGACTCGCCGCTTCCGACGTAACCGCCCGACTTCTTTCTGAGCTCTCTGAGGTCGAGTCTGAGACGGCAGCACATAGAACGTACATCGCTGGGCTCCATGTCACTGTTAACATAGTTTGAGAAGTAGGGAGTACCGTACTTTGAGGTCATTTCAAACAGAAGTCTGTTGTTTTCTGTTTCGGACCAGTCAAAGTCACGTGTGATTGAATATGTGGGTATGGGATACTGGAAGCCTCTTCCGTTAGCGTCGCCTTCAATCATGATTTCGATAAACGCCTTGTTTACCATATCCATTTCAGCCTTGCAGTCGCCGTAGGTGAAATCCATTTCCTTGCCGCCTACAATTGCCTTCTGGTCCTTGAGGTCAGCAGGAACTACCCAGTCAAGAGTGATATTTGAGAAGGGAGCCTGTGTACCCCAACGGCTGGGAGTGTTTACACCGTAAATAAAGGACTCAATGCACTTCTTGGCTGCATCGTAGCTGAGATTGTCAGCCTTGATGAAGGGTGCGAGATATGTGTCAAATGAGGAGAATGCCTGAGCTCCTGCCCATTCATTCTGCATGATACCCAGGAAGTTTACCATCTGGTTACAGAGGGTAGCAAGGTGACTTGCGGGAGCTGATGTTATCTTACCCGATACACCGCCAAGACCTTCTTTTATAAGCTGCCTGAGAGACCATCCTGCACAGTAGCCTGTAAGCATTGACAGGTCATGAAGGTGGATGTCCGCATTTCTGTGAGCATCGGCAATTTCATCGTCATAGATTTCCGACAGCCAGTAGTTTGCAGTGATGGCACCGCTGTTTGAAAGAATAAGTCCGCCTACAGAATAGGTAACTGTTGAGTTTTCCTTAACTCGCCAGTCAATTTCCTTTACATATGAATCAACAACATCCTTGTAGTCGAGGATAGTGCTCTTCATATTACGCATTTTTTCGTGCTGACGGCGGTAAAGAATGTATGCCTTTGCTACATCGGAGTAGCCTGCCTGAACAAGAACGTTTTCAACACTGTCCTGAATGTCCTCGACTGCAATAAGGTCATCAACTATCTTATCCTGAAAGTCTGCTGTTACCTTAAGCGCAAGGAAGTCTATAACGTCTTTATTATACTGTGTTTCTTTTGCATCGAATGCGTGCTCGATGGCATTTGCGATTTTTGCAATATTGAATTCCGTAACTTTTCCGTTTCTCTTTTTTACCTGATACATTTTCATCTTCCTTTCTTTGTTAAAAATCTCTATATATAGAAGCAGACACATGTCTGCCGTATTGGTGAGCGTTAGTATAATACCATATATAGTGTGACTTGTCAAGAGAAATTTTCAATATCTTGGGTATTTTTTTGAAAAATAAAGGAAAGACACCACAAGATATAGTAGTGTCTTTTTTGTCTTAATATACAAGTGACATAAATATTTGTGACTTTTTTAGTCAAAATTCACAGTTCCCACAAAAAACTGAGATAAAGTAATAATGAATATTGAATGATGGGGCTGCTTAAAAAACTCAAAAGAGTTTTTAAACAGCCACGAACCGTAGGGGATAGGAAAAAAAGCTTCAGAATGGACAAACTGAACCGGAAGGCGTACTTTTGTACGTCGAGAGGTGAAGTTTGTTCATAGCCAAAAACATACATTTTTTCAAAAAAATTCGATTTTCGAATTTTTGCCTTTAAATTTTCAACTTTCAAACTTTCAAAAAGGTTTTATTTCTTTGTTTTTTTCGTTTTTGGCGGTCTGGACTTTTTTAACATCCCCCCTATATCTCCTCGTCACCGTGCTTTGCCATCCATTCGAGGGCAACGTCGTATGCTTCGTAGTCAAGGTCAGCCATTGTATTGGTATGGAACACAACGCCCTCTGCTTCTCCCGAAATGAGCTTTTCGCGGTAAAAGTCAAGCTGCCATTTTACAGCCTCGCCCGTTGCCTGCTTGTGCTCTCCGAAATTATAGAGATAACAGCCGAACATACGGCGGTTGTTGGGAGTGAGCTTTTTGAATATTTCGAATTTTTCGGGAATGAGGGGAACATCGCACTCCTTCCATGTCCACATGATTATACCGTTGAAGGGTTCGAGATATTTCCGGAATTCCGCATCAGCCTTTGCATCAAGACCGAATTCCTGTGTATAGAACACCATCCACATATCAATGGGATGAACCTCGTTTTTGTTGAGTCTCTTTCTTATATTCCAAAGCTTGCTGTCATCAACAGGCTCGCCCTTTTCAAGTCTCTTTTTCGCCTGTCCCCAGAAATCGTCAAATACAGCCGCTGTGATATTGGGGAATTCCTTTGCTTCCTCTATTATCTGCTCTATCTTTTCGGGATGGGCATCTGCACCGAAGCATTCCCAACCCACTGCCGAAAGAGTCTTGAAGGATTTGTTGTACTGTCTGCGGTTAACAGGCACTCCTACGGGGACCATAAAGGTCTTGTTGATACCGAGGTAAAGACAGCCCTCCATAGGAGTCATTCTGGACGCATTTGTATTGCCGTACTCGTTGTTGTAACGTCCCTCGGGATGTCCCCACTGCCAAAACATATCTCTGATTTTCATAATAATCCTCCGTAAAATATTGATTTTTCGCCAAAGTGAGTATATAATGATTATAAATTAAAAAGGCTGTTTCAGGAATATAAAAAACGTTCAAAAATATGGAGTTTTGGCTATGAACAAAATAACGCTCAAGGTGATTTACTCGGGTCGGTATGAGGCTGACAGCAATTGGGGCGGTACGGTGGTATCCCCAACAGATTCGAGACTGTATTTTATACTCGGCGGAGAGTTTTACATAATTTCTCCCTCGGGTGAAAAAACCGTCTTATCCCAAGGCAATTCATATCTTATTCCGTCGGGTTATTCCTTTGATTACAGATGCGAGGACAGAATGGAGCATATATTTTTTCATGTTGTGCTTTCCTCCTTTGACGGTCTGGATATTCTCAGGAATGCAGAGCGCCCCATATCATGCCCTTTTTCTCATATTCCCGACAGCATCCTTGATTTTAATACTATTGTGGACAGCCTCAATACAGAGAGCTTTATAACAGCATCTTTATATTCTTTGCTTTCACAAAACGGTATTACTCTCGAAACAAACCGCTACTCAAAGGAAGTAAAAAGAGCCATAGAGTACATACGTTCCAATCTGACAGTACAGCTCAATATACAGACGGTTGCCGAAAATGCATTTACCGCACCCAGTACACTGACCCGAAATTTCCGAAGGGAAACCGGAATGAGTATAGGGGAATACATCGACTCACTGATTTTGGGTGAATCGGAACGGCTTCTAAAATCCACAGATATGACAGCACTTGAAATAAGTGAAAGGCTGGGCTTCTGCGACCAATTCTATTTCTCACGGAAATTCAGCGAAAAATACGGCATTTCCCCTACAAAATACCGAAGATTTAATGTTGACATATAAATCTTTGTGTGCTAAAATACACTTGCTATTATAATATAAGAAAGGAAAATACATATGACAATACTTGTAACAGGCGGTACAGGATATATTGGCTCACACACCGCTGTCGAGCTCATCGAAAAAGGCTATGAGGTAATTATAGCAGACAACCTCTCCAATTCATCGGAGTCGGTTCTTGACAAGATAGCAGAGATAACCGGCACAAAGCCCAAGTTCTATCTTGTTGACCTCACCGAAAGAGAAGCTACAAGAAAAATATTCATGGAAAATAAAATAGATGCGGTAATACATTTTGCAGGTCTTAAGGCGGTAGGCGAGTCCTGTCTCAAGCCTCTTCTGTACTACTATAACAATATTGCAAGCTCGGTTGTACTTGCCGAGGTAATGGCTGAATTCGGATGCAAGAAGATAATCTTCTCCTCTTCAGCCACAGTTTACGGCGAGCCTGAAACAGTGCCGATTACCGAAGACTTTCCTTTGTTTACCACAAATCCTTACGGAACAACAAAGCTGATGATAGAGAGAATATACACAGACCTTGTAAAGTCCGACCCCGAATGGAATGTAGCGCTTCTTCGTTACTTCAATCCCATCGGAGCGCATGAAAGCGGTCTTATCGGTGAAAATCCCAACGGTATTCCCAACAATCTTATGCCCTATATTGTTAAGGTTGCCGCAGGAGAGCTTTATCAACTCAGCGTTTTCGGTAATGACTATCCTACACATGACGGCACAGGCGTGCGTGACTACATTCACGTTACCGACCTTGCTCTCGGTCATGTAGCGGCTATTGAAAATCTTTCCAATCCCGGCGTTCATATTTATAATCTGGGTACAGGCACCGGTTACAGCGTTCTTGATATAGTAAAAGCATTTGAAAAGGCAAATGATATCAAGGTGCCGTATGTTATCACCGACCGTCGCCCCGGAGATGTTCCCATACTTCTTGCCGACCCTTCAAAGGCAGAGCGTGAACTTAAATGGAAAACAAAACTCGGACTTGAGGATATGTGCCGCTCAGCTTGGAATTTTGCGGAAAAGAACTTTAAAAAGCAAAAATAAGGAGATATAACTATGTCAAAGAAGCTTAGAATACTTATGATAGCAGCACACCCCGACGACAACGATTTCCGTTGCGGCGGTACAGCACTCAAATACATTGCCGCAGGACATGATGTTCGTTTCCTGTCGGTTTGCGACGGAAGCGGCGGACATCAAATTATGACCTCGGAGGAAGTAAGAGACCGCAGACGAGGCGAAACCCTGAAGGTGCAGGAGCTTACAGGTATTACCTACGATGTATGGGACATTCCCGACTGCGAGGTAATGGCTGACCTTGAAACAAGAAAGCGCCTTATCTGCTACATAAGAAATTACAATCCCGACCTTATCATTACACACCGTAACAACGACTATCATGCAGACCACAGAAATGTTGCGCTTCTTGTACAGGATGCATCATATTTGCTTATTGTTCCTCTTTGCTGTCCCGACACTCCCGCAATGAAGGAAACTCCCGTTATTATGTACTCATATGACGGCTTCAAGAACCCTTCGTTCTATGCGGATGTAGTGGTAGCAACTGATGATGTAATCGAGAAGAAATATCAGATGTTCGACTGCCATGTTTCACAGGTATACGAGTGGCTTCCTTTTACGGAAGGCGGACTTGACGAAGTACCCGAAGACCCCAAGGAGCGCCTTGAGTGGCTCCGCTCACCCAGAATGGCACGTGACAGGAGACCCAAGCCCGAGGACCTTATATTCCCCAAGACAAGCAATAACCCCGAAGCCCGTGAAGCAAGATGCGTTGCTCTCTTCCCCGAAACCGTTGACAGACGTTACGGTGAAAAGGCTGAAAGCATAGTATTCGGTGAGGGCTTTATGGTATGTGAATACGGAGCAAAGCTTACACCCGAAAAGGAAGCTGAGCTTTTCCCATTCTGATAATTAACACAACAGGGGATGTAAAAAAAGTCCAGACCGCCAAAAACGAAAAAAACAAAGAAATAAAACCTTTTTGAAAGTTTGAAAGTTGAAAATTTAAAGGCAAAAATTCGAAAATCGAATTTTTTTGAAAAAATGTATGTTTTTGGCTATGAACAAACTTCACCTCTCGACGTACAAAAGTACGCCTTCCGGTTCAGTTTGTCCATTCTGAAGCTTTTTTCCTATCCCCTACGGTTCGGGGCTGCTTAAAAAACTCAAAAGAGTTTTTAAACAGCCCCTATATGTTTCGACCATATGTGAGGTTTATAAAATGATTTGCAGTGAGCTTTTTAACAAGATTGACATGTCAAGCGACAGATACCTTGATTTTCTCGAGGATGTTTGCAACATAGAAAGCCCTACCGATTTCAAGGAGGGGGTTGACAAAGTCGGCAGATACTTTATTAAACGTGCCGAGGAAAAGGGTTGGAAAACAGAGGTGTTTCCTCAGCCTGTTTCGGGTGATGTTGTTGTAATTACAATGAATCCCGATGCTGAGGGTCAGCCTATCAGCCTTTCGGGACACATTGACACGGTGCATCCCGTGGGTTTGTTTTCCGCACCTGCTGTACACCGTGATGAAGAAAAGATGTACGGTCCGGGGGTTCTTGACTGTAAGGGCGGTGCAGTAGCCGGCTTTATGGCTATGGAAGCACTGGAAAGTGTGGGCTTTAACAGCCTTCCTGTTATGCTTTTATTGCAGACCGACGAGGAAAAGGGAAGCATGCCCAGCAACAAATCTACTATCGGCTATATTTGTGAAAGGTCGAAAAATTCCTTGGCTTTTGTAAACCTGGAAGGGCATTCAAACGGCACAGCGTGTATGACTACAAAGGGAATTCAACGCTATAAATTTACTGTAACGGGCAAGGCGGCACATTCCTCCAGATGCTATCAGGGAGCAAGTGCAATACTTGAAGCCGCATATAAAATACAAGAGCTTGAAAAGTACAAGGACCCCGAAACAATTACCTGCAATTGCGGAGTTATAGAGGGGGGAACCGTCCCCAATACCGTTGCTGAAGTATGTACCTTCTATGCGGATTTCCGACACAGAACCAACGAGGAAATTCTTGAAATTGAACAAACCGTCAAGAAGGTAGCAGACAGCGTGACAGTGGAGGGATGTACCTGCGTTGCTCAAAGGGTCAGCTACCGTGTAGCAATGACATATGAAGAAAGAAATGTAAAGCTTCTTGATACAGTCAACAGGATATATTCCGAAAACGGACTTCCTGTTTTACCGGAAAGGCACGGGCTTGGCGGAAGCGATGCCGCTGATGTTACAGCTTACGGCATCCCCTGCATAGAAGGTCTCGGAACACAGGGCGGAGGAGTGCATTCGGTTACCGAATTTATATATCTCAACTCTCTTGCCCAATCCGCAAAGCGTGTGGCGGCAATAGTCTATTGTATATAATACCATGAATAAAAATCAGAAAAAACTCATCGGAGTTTTTTCTGATTTTTTACTATAATAGGAAATTTCATTAAATCAGTCTCGCTGCTTTTACATCCTTTGTAGGCTTATTTCTAAACAATAGTATACTTAAATCAAGTATACTTCGGACATTGCTTCTCAAAATAGATTTATAATATAATTTTCTTCAATTATATGGAGAAAGTGATGAGAAATAAGAATAATAAGCATCTGGGAATAGAAATTGACCCTGAGCTTCACAGAAAATTACACTACATTTCAAAATATGAGGGGCGCTCTGCAAACGGGCAGATTTTGCATCTTATCAGACAGTGTATCAAGGATTTTGAGAAAGAGAACGGCGAAATAGTGTCGGAGGAAAAAGAATAGGCACAGGCAGAAGGAAGGCGAACAACATAGCTGGCAAATTAAAGGCGGTGCTTTCACAACCGAAGTTCAGGATTCCTTTGCGTATCCTGTTGGTGATATTGGTTGCGGCATCTGTTCTTTTGAATATATTCACACATGTTATTTCGGTTGTGAAATATTACGGTGAGGGAATGTCTCCCTGCCTTGAGGCAGGACAGATATTGCTCATATCAAAAAGCAAGGATGTTTCGCACGGTGATATAATAGCATTTTATTATAACAACAAAATACTTGTACGGCGTGTTATTGCCATGGGCGGCGACGTCGTAGAGATGGACCGTGAAGGAAGGGTAACGCTTAACGGAAATGTTCTTGAGGAGCCTTATGTCGAAAAGAATGTATAAGGACAGGTAACGGTGGAATTTCCGCTTAATGTACCCGTTGACAATGTATTTGTAATGGGTGATAACAGACAGATATCAATTGACAGCCGAATGGTTGAAATAGGTACGGTTTCCCAAGACAGGATAATCGGAAAGGTACTGTTTAAAATATAGAATTATATTGTTTGTGAAAGGAAGGTGAGACCGTACGGCATTTTTGAAAAGCTTTTTAAAGAAGACCCTGGTTGTATGTGCGGTCTTGCTTTTGTCGGTTGCCTTTATTCTTGTTAATGCATACGCATCGATGCAGTCATCGATTGCGTTGGAGCAGAAGGTAAGATGCGGAATCGACGAGCATATACACACAGAAAGCTGTTACACGGGTGATATTATTACCTGTGTAATTAAAGAGCATACCCACGACATGAATTGTTATGCGGTTCTATTGTCGGATAATGATATAAATTCTTTGCTCACAGAGGTAGAAAATACCGAGGAGCGCTCCCTTGAAAGTGTTATTTCCAAGGCTGAGGAGAACAGTGCCGACGGTACAGAACAAGAGCAGAGCTCCGACACAAGCACAATTGTTTTAAATGACAATATCAACACATTGTCGGAATATGCCGTTACAGATGACGGTGATACTCTTACGGGAAGTGTTGACGATCTTGTTCTGATGTCTGTGGGAGATTCTCCCGAGTCGGGCAGCTACAATGCCAATTTTTATGTATATATTGATGATTCATGGCAGTGCATAGGAACTCTTGAATTTGAGCTTGTATACTCCAGCTGGCGGTATACCGCAACGGTTTCCACAGAGGATATGGTGTTGCTTATTAATAATTCATTGGGTACGGAGTTTACAAGGCGAAGTTTCAGTGTTTATTATGCAACGAGTGCTGCGGCTACAAATTTTTCTTCGGGAACCATTAATGAAAGCACTACTACCTTTGGCTCAAGCTCAAGAAATAACAGTACTGCAAGGGCGGCTCGTTATGTAAGAATAGTAACCGCCGGCGCAGGTGCCTCAGACACCAATTTTGCTTTTTATACAGTCACACTAAATCACACGGACGGTACTGTTGAAAAACGGTATGTTCAAAGAGGAACACAAACACAGCTTCCCGAGGGTTTTGTGTGGGATGACGGAAACGGAAATGAATACTACGGCGGAGAGAGTGTAACCGTCAACGGTAAAATGACCTTTACCGCTACAGAGGATGACGGAAAATTCCGTATAGTCTATGACGTTAATTTTCCCGAATACATAAACGATATTACACTTCCCGATTCTCCCACTGTCAACGGGGCGCTTGAATATACCGATGTATTGGAAGAAAACAGCTCGGCTGTTATTTTTGATGTTTCGGAGCGTGATGTAATTGCCCGTGTAACCAGCTCGGGACATGCGCAAATAAGACGTGTTATCCATTTTGTGGGCTGGCAGATTCAGGGAACTGACACTGTTTTACAGCCCAATACACTGCTTGACTACACAGCTCTGGAGTCCTACGGTAACGGTTCACGTCTCAGACTGACGGGCTTGTGGGAATACAATCCTTTGCAAACCTGTACTTTCTATGTAAAATATGACAGCCAGGCTACCACATCGGGTCTTGGGGAGAGCTATTACACCCCCACAATATTTACCTCTTATGTTGCGGGTGTTGACACAAGCATGAGTCCCGATGCACTTACCAGCGCATACGGTGTCAACATTGATGCTGCTACCGATGAGGAGGTCTATGAAGCGGACAAACAGGTGCGCAGCAAGTACGGCGCAAAGGAAGGCGAGGCGTATCTGACCTCCTTCCCCGAGGACAGCTACATTTTTGAACAGCTCAAGCAATATGCAGACGATTTGACCGTTGACGGACAGCAGGTGTCTGTTGATGACCTTAACGAAAACGGATATGCTATACGCTGGTATGTATTAAAGTGCCAGAGCGACTCATGGCATGTTGACGGAAAGCTGGTTCGTAAACACGGTGCCATAACCGTAACAAAAACCTTTATCGGAAGTCCTACGGCAATAGAGGCTGACAAGGAAGGCTTTGTCATCACAGCTGAAGGAAGTGAATCGGAAACAGAATATTTGACACTTGACAATGCGCTGACCTATGATTCGCAGCTGAACACCTACACCTGGGAGGTGGACGACGTTGCATACGGCGAGCAATGGACGTTTACCGAATCGCAATTTGACCATTCTGAGTATGAACGGTATACGGAATATGTTATTTCCGATGCCACAGGAAATCAGTCGGGGCTTGGCTTCGAAAGCACAGTTACCGTGTCGGGTATGACTTATGCTACCGATATTGGTGAAACAGAACAGCTCCAGATAGATTTCAGCAATGTATACCGAGCTCTCGATTCGCTGATTATAAAAAAGGAAGATTCCGAGACGGGCAGAGCACTGCCGGGTGCGGAATTTGAAATGTACCAAAACGGCGAGCTTATGACATTTTCTTATGAGTCTGAACGCCATACATATTATTATGATACAAACGGAACAGTAACACGGCTTGCAGGTGACGGCAACGGATATCTGGAGGCATCTATTAAAAACATTTCCTTTGCCGACGGTGATATAACTGTCAGAGAGGCAAAGGTTCCCGACGGTTATTCGGGAAGCGGTGATATAGTGTTGGGATATTCAGACGGAGTACTTGCTATACTTAACTCAAGTACAGCAAGATTTAGCAATAATGTACTGGCAATACCAAACACCTCGAAGGTTACTTCGGTTACTGTCAGCAAAACATGGCTGTGTGCCGATTACAACCGAAAGGATATCGAAATACAGCTTCTTGCAAACGGAAGACCTGTTAACACGCTGTTCCCGTCAATTGCGGCAGCTGTGATACTCAACGAAGAAAACGGATATTCTCATACATGGGAGGACCTTGCCGCATATGCAAACGGCGCTGAAATCTCCTGGTCGGTCCGTGAGACAAAGATTGGCGACGAGGTTTGCCGTTCTGACTTCACCTTCCCCAGCTGGCTCGTGTATTACGGAATAGCTCAAATCACATATGACAGCGACGGATATGTTGAAAGCGTACATATACCTGTATCCAATGACATCAAGAGAACGGTGCTTCGTATCACCAAAACGGATATGTCAAAGAAGATTACTTTGGGTGGAGCCATATTCTCTATTATCAGAGTTGATGAAACGCTCGAACCGATACCCGGTCTGAGTGAGGTTTCTCTTGCCACGGATTATAGCGGTACTCTGATATTTGAGGATTTGGATTTGGGAACCTACAGAATTACAGAGGTTCAGGCTCCTTCGGGATATGAAAAAATAAACTCTCCGGTTTACGTTACGCTGAACGGCGACGGAAGTGTAACGGTTTATGAGCATTTTTATGCCGAGGTCGATTCATCCGGAAGCTTCAGCATAATAATAAAAAACACCGAGCCCATTCCCATTCCCGAAACAGGCGGAAACGGTACGGTTTACCTTATTGTTGTTTTTGTTATGTTGACGGCAACAGCCGTTTTCATATACGGTAAGTCAAAAAAATGCGAATTAACATATAAGAAAGGAACAAAAAAATGAAAACACGCATTTTATCAATCATCTTAGCACTTATCCTCATTGCTTCGGCTTTTTCGTTCTCTGCCTTTGCAGCAGGCGAGACAGACGGCCGTATTTTCATCACTCAGAGTGACGGCGGCGAAACAGTCGCATCCAAGACCTTCAACATTTATAAGCTTTTCAACGCTACTACCACAGGAGAAGGCACATCAAAGGCAATTTCATACCAGTGGTATATTCCCACAGGTGAGACAGAGTCTCCTTACTATGACTTCTTCTACACCGATTGGAACGGCGACGGCGTTCTCCTTGACCCTTCTACAGGAGATTCACAGGAAAGAGCCGCACAGTATATGCGCGGTCTCTCCACAGATGACCTTATTATCCTTTCGTCAAAGATATATTCATATATCGAAATAAAAGGTATAACCCCCACACAGACTCAAACAGCAGGCGATACTGCCGTTCAGGTAAAGTTTGAAAACCTTGAATACGGTTATTACCTCATATACGATGCAACTGTTGACCCCGAGGTTCGTTCAGCGGTAATTCTTACCTCTGTTGCTCCTGCAAGTACAGTTAAGCTTAAATCGGAGAAGCCCGCTATTTCAAAGGTGTTCAACGGTTCAAATAAAGTAGGTTCCGTTACCATTGGCGACGAGATAGACTACACAATCACAACAGTTGTTCCCGAGCACGCTTATTTCACAGACGGCAATGCTTATGTTTACACTGTAACAGATACAGTTCCTGCAGACCTTGAGCTTGACGATGCTTCAATTACGGTTGAGAAAGAAGGTATTGCTCTTGTTGCCGGTACCGATTATACCCTTACCGTATCGGGACAGACAATAACCGTTGCTTATCACAAGATTCTCGATTACACAAAGGGCGAACAGCTTACCGTAAAATACACTACAGTGGCAAGTGATTCCGCTACCGCTGCAGCAAGCAGCCGTAACACAGCGGTTCTCGAGTATTCAAATGACCCCACAGACCTTTCCGAGACAGGTACTGTTTCATCCTTCACAAACCTTTATACCTACTATCTTGACCTTACAAAGGTTTCTTCTGCTAACTTCAATACAACTCTTTCCGGTGCAAGCTTCAAGCTTTACCGTATAGTTGGCAGTGCAGAAACCGAGTTTAATCTTATCAAGACAGCAGATGGCAGATACAAGGTACAGGGCGGTTCTGCCAATGACCTTGAAATGACAGTTGATGCTTCGGGTAAGCTTGTTGTTGAAGGTCTGGGGGCAGGTAACTATATACTTATGGAGACAGTTGCTCCCGACGGCTACAAGCTTCCTCTTGACCCCTTCGAATTCACCATTCACGATGAGTTTTCAACAGACGGTTCAAATATTCTTGATGCACTTACCATAAACAACGTTTCCACAACAAATACCTTTGGAGATATGATTGAACCTTCAGGTAATGTTGCAGCCCACACTGTAAGCGCAAAGATTACCAACGAAGCAGGTACAGAGCTTCCCGAAACAGGTGGTATGGGTACAACCGCATTTACTCTTGGAGGTATCCTTCTTATAGCAATTGCCTTGGGTTTTTCCTGCGTGCGAAGAAAAAGTAATGCTTAATAGATGACCTTACGCGGCGCTCTGTCGCACGTAAAGCCGCAAATAATTACAAAAATGAAAGGGGGAAGTCCCGTGAGAAAATTTATTGCTGCATTAATATTTATTGCGGGACTTTCCCTGCTTCTTTATCCAACTGTAAGTAATTTTTATAACGAATATAAGAATTCTCAGCTTATTGACAACTATATTGAATCCTCCGATGATATTGAACAGGAGAAAAAGGACAAGGTGCTTGAGGATGCACGTACATACAATAAATATATGTACGAGGAAGAAAAGCTGGCTGAACTGGGTTTGTCCTATGAGTCCTGCCTGAATATGTACGGAAACGGAATTATGGGATTTATCGAAATTCCGAAAATCAGCGTTTCGCTTGCTGTCTATCACACCACCGACGACGATTTACTTCAGAATTCAATCGGTCATGTGGAAGAATCCTCATTGCCCGTTGGCGGCAAGAACACACATGCCGTTCTTGCAGGTCACAGAGGGCTTCCCTCCGCAAAGCTTCTTACCAATATTGACAGATTGAAGCTTGGCGATACCTTTTACATTCATGTTGTAGACGAAATTCTGCAATATACTGTTGATGATATTTCCGTAGTTGAGCCCGATGATACATCAAAGCTCAAAATAGAAAACGGAAAGGACTTGGTAACCTTGGTTACCTGTACTCCCTACGGCGTTAATTCTCACCGCCTTCTTGTAAGGGGCAGCCGTGTGGAGGATAACGGATTTGAATATAACGGAAATGTGCTTAATGTTTCCGATGATATAATGCATATTGACCCTATATATCTTGTGCCCATCTGCCTTGTAATACTGTCTTGTGCGGTGGGATTGGTAATTTTAATAAAAAACAAGGTCGGAAAGAAGAAACGAATTGAAACAGATGAAAAAGATACTTAAATGGCTTTTTTGCTTATTGGTCGTTTGTTTATGCCTGACGTCTTTTGTCAATGCTCTCGCCAATAACAGCTGTACTCTTACCGTAAGCCTGACTCTGCCCGACAGTGATTTGCCTGCAAAGGACATAACGGTGGGAGTTTCACGCATTGCCGTCAGAAGCAACGGTGTATATGTAATGAATGACAGCCTCACTTCGGCAGGAATTACCTCGGAGCTGCTTGAAAAAGACCCTGTTGATGCGGCTGAAAAAATTTTTGAGCATACCGATTTAAACGGCTTTCCAACCGAGAAGAAAGCCACCGATGAAAACGGTGAAGTCAGCTTCCTGACAGAAAACGGATTATTTCTGGTGTACTGTGAAAAGGACAGCGCAGTTACCTTTGCGCCGTATCTTACAGAGTTTTCTGCCCAATATGAAATACAGCCGCTTTATACAGTGTATTCCAAGCCCAAAACAGAGTACCCTTCAAGCCCTGTGGTGCTTACTTCGGTCAAGGTAACAAAGCTGTGGGATGATTCTGTAAACAAATACGGCAAGCGGCCGGAGTCCGTCACCGTTACACTTATGAGGGACGGCAGACCCTTGAGGAAAGCGACTCTTGGAGAATCAAACGGCTGGAAGCATACATTTTCCGGGCTTAACGCCGCATATTCGTATACCGTAGAGGAGCAGGAGATTGAGAATTATACCGCTGTTTACAGCGGAAACGAAACCGACGGATATGTTATTGTCAACAAATACATCGGAGAGGAAATCCCCGATATTCCTCCCGTTGAGGAGTATGCTTCTGTTACAGTGACAAAGCTGTGGCAGGACGAGGATGATAAGCATTCCTGCCGCCCCGACAGCATAACCGTACAGCTTATTGCAAACGGAGACATAGTTTCAACTGCTACGCTGAATGATGCAAACAGCTGGAGCTATACCTTTACAAAACTGGATAAAAATCTGAAATATACCGTTAAGGAAATTACTCCGTCGGGATATTCGGCAGAATATAAAGGCAATGCTACCGACGGTTTTATTATAACAAACACATATACTCAAGCTACCGACCCCGGTGTTATTCCTACCCCGGAGTATCCCGATGACCCGATAAAGTTTGATGCTTTTGTAAAGGTTATCTGGATGGACGATGATAACCTACAGGGAAAGAGACCCGATAACGTTACCGTATACCTTATTACCGATGGAGTTATAGTTCAAAGCGGAACCGTGCTTCCCGTGTCTGATTGGGAGTACACCTTCGGAAACGCCGATGCCAACAAAGCATATACAGTTTTTGAGCAGGCTGTGGAGGGGTATACTGCTGTTTATTCGGGCAATGCTACCGACGGCTTTGTTATAACCAATATATATACCGAAAGCACCGACCCGGGAACGCCTCCCGAGCCTACCGTGCCGGATATTCCGAGTGATACACCGTCGGAGGTCCCCGATAACCCCGACCAACCGAAGATACCGCAGACAGGACATATAAGGACACCGATGTATGTATTGATGATAGTGGGTGCTGTCATTGTACTGACAGGTCTGTTTTTTGTGATGAAGGGCGGCAAAGGTGTTCTTTTGGTACTGGCAGGCTTCCTTCTTGTGGGATTTTCCACAGCAATGTTTATATCGTATGACCGAGAGGATGCTGTTGCCGGTAAAAATGCATCCGTACTTCTCAGAGAAGTTAAGGCAGCGTTGCCTCCTCCTTCGCTTGTAGGAGAGATTGTAACCGATGACAGTGCCTGCGGAGAGCTTCCTAAAAAACAGCACCTTGGATATTCTGTAGGAGGCTTGATAAGCATACCGTCAATAAATGCAGAATTGCCTGTACAAAGCGATTGGAGCTACAGCTTGCTGAAAACCTCTCCATGCCGATATTCCGGAAGTGCCGAAGAGGGCAACCTGATATTGCTCGGTCACAACTATAAGCACCACTTCGGATATTTGAAAAACTGCAACGAGGGAGACATCGTAACCTTTACTGATGTCAACGGAAAGGTGTACCGCTATACCGTAGCCGCACTGGAAACATTAAATGCCTATGCACTCGATGAGCTTACCGCCACAGATTATGACCTGACAATTTTCACCTGTACCAACAGCGGTGAGTCAAGGTATGTTCTCAGATGCACATTGGATAATTAGTTCAAATAAGGCAAGGAGCAATAATCTCCTTGCCTGACTTGATTGAGAACCGATTTGAGTATCGGTTCTATTTCTTTTTTTGTGTCTCTGTGTCCAAAAAATGTACAAGCTTTCATAAATTCCCCTTTTTGTCCAGTATAACGGACAATATTTTTCTTCATTATAGCATAAAATGCAAATTGTTGCAACCAATATTGGTCAAAAAATGGAGAATGATATGGAACAAAAAATAAGACGTGATTTGAATATGGGAGATAACCTCAGAATATTGAGAGGTATTTACGGATTATCTCAGGAAAAGCTTTGTGCCGAATTGCAAAGACGAGGCTGTGATATCGGCAGAAGCACATATGCAAAATATGAAGCAGGTGAATTGAATATAAAGGCGAGCGTTATAGTAAATTTGAGAAAAATATACAACTGCTCATATGATGATTTTTTTGCAGGATTGGATTAAACCATGGAATATTCTGAAATATATGTAAAGCGAATTAGGCTTTTATGTGAGCAAAGAGGCTTTTCTATTAATAAGCTTGCCACCATGAGCGATGTCAAGCAGTCAACCTTGGATAATATTGTTCGCGGAAACACCAAAAATCCACAGGTCAAAACCTTGCATAAGTTAGCTATTGCGTTTAATATGACCTTATCGGAATTTCTTGATTTCGATGAGTTGAACGACTATTCCTTTGACGATAACGATGACGAGGAATAAATTTCTTGTTTTCTTTGTATATTTTTCCGTTAAAAATTTCACAAAACTATTGTAAAAAAATGAAATGTGTGATATTATATTAAATTGGAAAACAATTAAAAATCATATAAAGATAGGAGAAAAAACAATGTACAACAAGAAGACCATTGAAGATATCCAGGTATCGGGCAAGAAGGTTCTTGCAAGATGCGACTTCAACGTACCCCTTAAGGACGGCGTTATCTCAGATGACAAGAGAATCGTAGGTGCTATCCCTACAATCAAGTATCTTGCTGACAACGGTGCGGCTGTTATTCTTTGCTCACACATGGGCAGACCTCACAACGTACTCAATGCAACTCTCAAGCTTTCCAAGAAGGAAAAGAAGAAGATTGAGGCTCTCCCCGAGGAAGAAAGAGCAGCGGCAACAGAGGAAGCTCTCAAGAAGGGCGCAAAGGACATCACAAAGCTTTCCCTCGCTCCCGTAGCTAAGAGAATTTCCGAGCTTCTCGGCAAGGAAGTTATCATGGCAAAGGACGTTATCGGCGAGGATGCTAAGGCAAAGGCTGCAGCTCTCAAGCCCGGTGAAGTTATGCTTCTTGAAAACGTTCGTTTCCACGAAGAAGAAGAAAAGAATGATGAGACATTCGCTAAGGAGCTTGGCTCACTTTGCGATGTTTATGTAAACGATGCATTCGGTACAGCACACAGAGCGCACGCATCTACAGCAGGCGTTGCAATGTTCTGCCCCGAAAAGCCCGCTGTTTGCGGCTACCTCATCCAGAAGGAAGTTGAAGTTATGGGCGGAGCTCTCACAGAGCCTGCACGTCCCTTCGTTGCAATCCTCGGCGGTGCAAAGGTTTCCGATAAGATAGGCGTTATCAACAGCCTTATCGAAAAGGTTGACACACTTATCATCGGCGGCGGTATGGCATACACCTTCTTCAAGGCATTCGGCAGTAACATCGGTACATCTCTCTGTGAAGAGGATAAGCTTGACCTTGCGCGCGAGCTTGTAGAGAAGGCACACGCAAAGGGCGTTAACTTCCTTCTCCCCGTTGATAACATCATCGCAAGAGAGTATGACGAGAATGCAATCAACATGAGAATATACTCCGATTCAATTCCCGACGGCTGGATGGGTCTTGACATCGGTCCTACAACAACAGAGCTCTTCGCAAAGACAATCAAGGGTGCCGGCACTGTTATCTGGAACGGTCCTATGGGTGTTTCCGAGTGGGAAAACTTCGCTAACGGTACAAAGGGTGTTGCAAAGGCTCTTGCAGAGTGTGAAGGTATCACCATCATCGGCGGCGGTGACTCTGCTGCTGCAGTTGAAAATCTCGGCTTTGCAGACAAGATGACACATGTTTCCACAGGCGGCGGTGCTTCTCTTGAATTCCTTGAAGGACTTGAGCTTCCCGGTATCGCTTGTCTCAACGACAAATAATTGAAAAGAGGACATAAAAATGGATAGAAAATATATAATTGCAGGTAACTGGAAAATGAACAAAACTCCCGCAGAGGCAAAGGCGCTTCTCGAGGAGATAGTAAAGGCTAATGCAGGCAAGACCGCTTGTGAGATAGTTCTTTGTGTTCCCGCAATCGACATCCCCGCAGCTATTGAAGCAACTGCAGGCACAAACATCAAGATTGGCGCACAGAATGTTCATTTCAAGGACAACGGTGCATACACAGCTGAAATCTCTGCGGCAATGCTCAAGGAGTGCGGCGTTGAATATGTAATCATCGGTCACAGCGAAAGAAGACAGTATTTCGGCGAGACCGACCAGACAGTAAACCTTCGTACAGCTCAGGCTCTTGCAAACGGTCTCAAGGCTATCGTTTGTGTTGGTGAGACTCTTGACGAGAGAAAGGACGGAATCACCTTCGACCTTATCTCAATCCAGATTAAGCGTGCATTCAAGGGCATCTCTGCTGAAGATATGGCAAACGTTGTTATCGCATACGAGCCTGTTTGGGCTATCGGTACAGGCGAGACAGCTACCAATGAGCAGGCTGAAGAAGTATGCTGCTTCATCAGAGGTCTTATTGCCGAGCTTTACTCAACAGATGTTGCAAATGCAATTACAATCCAGTACGGCGGCTCAATGAATGCAAAGAACGCAGCTGAGCTTCTTGCTATGGATAATATCGATGGCGGTCTTATCGGCGGTGCTTCACTCAAGGCTCCTGATTTTACTACCATTATTGACAGTGTAAAGTAAAATTTCTTAGAAATTTTCCGCAATACTTTGTTAACTGCGAAAACCCCCATTTCGGCGCACGGAAAGTACGCCGTCAACGGGGGTTTTCTTGTTGCCTCGTCTTGCAAAAAAATTCGCAGAAATTGCATTTAAAATAACCTCGCCGTAGATAATGGCAGGCGAGCATTGTCAGCGGTCAGTGACCGCTTTTTGATTATATAGGAAATTGCTCTGAATCAACCTCGCCGTTTTACTTTGTTAGGCTGATTATAATGCAAGGATAGGCGAGAATTGCCAGCGGCGGCTCGCCGCTTTTTGGTTGCTCTGACACAAAAACAATAAAAAATTATTGTAATACGATAAATTTTTATTGACAAAATAAAAAACAGGATGTATAATGACAAAAAAGGAGGTATTGCTATGAAGAAGAATTTACCGGGTCTTGTGAGGTGTATACTGATTGTTATGCTGATTGCGGGTGCGGGAATGTGTATTTTCTGGATTCCGTCTGTTGTGTCATATCTTGAAGGTGCCTGCGAGGCTCTTGCGGGAAAGGGTACGTTTTTGTATGTTGGATTTTTTGTTGCGGCTGTACCTGTATTTGCTGTGTTTTTTATGGCATTTGCCTTTGTTCCCGCATTTGAGAGGGACAGTATATTTGACAGAAGGATAGCAAGGCTTATAAAAAAGATAGCCCTTATTATCTTTTGCGACTGTCTGTTTTTCGGTGTTTTGAGCGGCGGGATTTTTGCGCTTGGAGAGAAAGTGATGTCTGTGCTTTTTATCTTTGTTGCAATGATTGGTATAACCGTTTCCGCAATGCTGTTTGTCCTTGCCGACCATGTTGACCGAGCTTCCGAATTGAAGGAAGAGGTGGAGGGCACCTTATGATAGTTATAAATATTGACGTTATGCTTGCAAAGAGAAAAATGACTGTAGGGGAGCTTGCCGAAAGGGTGGGCTTTACTATGGCAAATGTATCACTTCTCAAAAACGGGAAGGTCAAAGCACTGAAAATGTCCACCCTCGACAAGCTCTGTGAAATTTTGGAATGTCAGCCGGGCGACCTGCTTGAATACAGGGAGGACGAAAATGTATGATGTTGCCGTAATCGGCGCCGGACCTGCAGGCAGTGTTTTTGCTTCCTGTCTGGCAGGTAAGACAGACCTGAAAATATTGCTGATTGACGGACAGACCGAGAAAAATCCAAAAATGTGCGGAGGGCTTCTTGCTCCCGATGCTCAAAAAGTGCTGTCACAGATGGGACTTACCCTTCCAAAAAGTGTGCTTTCCGACCCACAGATTTTCTCTGTGGAAACTGCAGACATCTGCTCGGGTGAGGTGCGTCACTATCAAAGACATTATCTCAACATGAACAGATTTGCCTTTGACAAATGGCTTTTGTCACTTGTGCCTGACAGTGTGAAAATTGTTTCGGGGAAATGCACAGCTATTGAGAAAAAAGACGTTTTTATTCTAAAGACAACCTGCGGTGAATACAGAGCGAGGGCTGTTGTGGGTGCTGACGGTGCAAATTCTATTGTGAGACGGAGCTTTTTCAAGCCTCTTTACCGTTATGTTTCCATACAGCAGACCTTTGAGCCCCTTGATATTATGCCCTATTCCTGCATATTTGACCCAAAGACAAGCGATAGCTGCTCGTGGACTATTCGCAAGGAAGGACAGTTTATTTTCGGTGGAGCTTTTGAAAAAATGAATTGCAGAGAAGCCTTTGAAAAGCAAAAGAGCCGCCTTGAGCACTTTGTGGGTAAAAGCTTCGGAAAGCCTGTGAAGACCGAAGCCTGTCTTGTTTCAAGCCCGAGAAAATTTGCCGATTTTTCCCTCGGCAAAAAGAACATCTATCTTTTAGGTGAGGCGGCAGGGCTCATCAGTGCATCCTCTTTTGAAGGAATCAGCTCCGCAATGATAAGCGGACAGCTTCTTGCACGAAGCTTTTGTAAAAAGGATGTGCTGAAAGCATACCGCAAAAGCACCTTGAAGCTTCGTCTTAAGCTGTATACAAAAATATGGAAAAGACGCATCCTTTGCTCACCGATATTGAGATATATTATTATGAAAAGCGGAATACAAAGTATGGGTGTATCGGAAGAGCCGCTGTATAGCGATATCCGACTTAAGTGAATTAACAGCAAGGCTGCCCCAAACGGGGCAGCCTTGCTGTTAGCATAATTCTGTAAAGTCAGTTACTAAAGCTCTCATCGCTTTCATTCGGCAAACACAGTTGTCTCTGTGCTTCCCTCGGGAATATCTGTTTTGGTGATGGGGATACTGTTTGAAATAAGAATATCCATAACCTCCGAGTGATGGCTGTCTATGTTGATGCAGTCACCGCTGACCGATTCAACATTGTCAAGAAGAGGAACCACGGTTTCTATTTCGCTGTCCACAAAAATAATTGCAGTATTAAAGGAAATGGAATTATAAAACCTGAAATTCTTTAAGCTTATATCCTCGCTTTCGGCTTCGGCGGGCGGTTCTTCGACGGTTGTATCCCCGCTTTCAGCTTCGGCAGGAGTTTCTTCAACGGTTGCATCCTCGCTCTTCAGAGTATCGGGAGTGACAGATACCGTAGGCTCGTCCAAGGGGCTTTTTAAAGGCTTGCTTGAGGGAAATTCGTCATTATCCTCAACAGCTTCCGCTTGGGGAACATCTTTGTTGGATTCCTCTTTACTTTCAGCCTTTGTATTTATGTTGGAGCTTGGTATGTCAAGAATTGAATATTGATAATCAAATTTTCCGAGTGCACTTTCCGGGGCGGTTTCCGTTACTGCTCCGTCATTAAGAATGCTGTCGGACGCCTGAAGAGTGACGGTTATATCCTCGGCAGAGTTGCTTTCTGCGTGGTCCTTCTTCGGTGAGATTCCTATATATACTGCCGTAACAGCAACGACAAGCACTGCCGCCGCTGTACCGATATATCTGAAGAAAAACGTTTTTTTCTTCTTTGGATAGGTCTCGGCGTATATCTTTTCCATAACGCTGTCAGCCAGTGCGCCGCGAAGCTGAACATTCAGCTTTGAAAATTCTTTTTTGAGCTTTTGTATGTCCTCGTATTCTTTTTTGCAGGTCTCACACTCGGCGATATGGGACAGCAGTGCTTCTCGCTCTTTGTCAGATACTTCGCCGTCTGCCAGTGCACCGAGTAATTCTTTTACATCTTTACAGTCCATTATATCGCCTCCTTTACTTGTTTTCATCTGTTTTGACGGGAATTGTGCAATTTTGTTCCCGTAAAATTTCACGCAATTTTTCTCTTGCCCTGCTGAGTCTGCTTTTCACAGTGCCCATTTCAATCCCCAGCAGATTACTTATCTCTGAGTATGACAGCTCTTCGATTTCTCGGAGTATCACTATTTCACGCATATCACTGTCCAGACTGTCAAGGGCTTTTTTCAGTTCTCTTGCATTTTCCTCACGTATTGCATTTTCCTCGGGAGTTTCGTGGTGAGACGGAATATGCTCATCCGCTTCTCCTTCACTCCATCTGCGGTTACGCTGGGAAAGAGCATCTTTTGATGTGTTCACGGTTATTCTGTACAACCATGTGGAAAACGCAGAGTCTCCCTTGAAAAGAGACAGCTTGCGCCATGCCTTAATAAAGGTTTCCTGTGCCACATCAAAGGCATCGTCATAATTTGTCATAAAAGAAAAAGCAACATTGAAAACAAATTTTTCATAATACCTGACAAGGTCGCCAAATGCGGCGGCATTGCCCTTTAAAGCTTCTTTTATGAGCTTTTCTTCGTTATCGCATTTTTTCATAATTCTTTGAGTATCTCCGCTACTGCTTCTCTTGAAATGGCAGAATTTATCCGCTGACGTATTGCTGCCGCTCCCTTTATGCCCTTGACATACCAGGCTATTTGAGCGCGCGACTCCATAATTGCCTGTCTTTCGCCCTTGAGTGATATTGCAAGGTCGAGGTGCGTTATTATCTCGTCATATAATTCTTTGCCCACGGGTATATAAGGCTTCGGTGTACCTAAAAGATGTGATTTTATTTCGTTGAATATCCACGGTCTGCCCAAAGCGCCTCTGCCTATCATAAGATGGTCACAGCCTGTTACTTTAAGCATCTCTTTGGCACTTTCACCTGAGGTTATATCACCGTTTCCCACAACAGGGCATTTTACGGCTTCCTTTACAGCTTTTATTGTTTCAAGGTCTACAGGCGGCGCATAAAACTGGTCTCTTGTTCTGCCGTGAACCGTTATCATACCTGCTCCGCCTTTTTCAGCCATAAGAGCTACCTCCACGGCATTAATGTGATTTGCATCAATACCGCGGCGTATCTTTACAGTGACAGGGAGAGGATATACCGCCTCTGTTACTCTTGATACTATCTCGTATACCAATTGCGGATTTTTCATCAGGGCTGAGCCTTCGCCGTTTTTTACTATTTTGTTTACGGGACAGCCCATGTTTATATCTATAGAATCGGGTCGGGTTTTATCAACCAGTATTTTAGCTCCCTTTGCCATAATATCGGGCTCGGAGCCGAATATTTGTAATGCGAAGGGGGTTTCTTCATCAGTACGGCGGGCAAGCTGCAGTGTCTTTTTGTCTCCGAAAACCGTTGCCTTTGCCGATATCATTTCACTTGTAACACCGTCTGCACCGTGACGCATACACACTGTGCGGAATGCGCTGTCTCCTACTCCTGCCATGGGAGCAAAAAATATCTTTGTCATATCTATCCTTAAATTTCAATTATGTAGTTTTGTCAATGATATGAGACTAAAAAAGTAAAAATAAAAGTAACGAGTAT
>CAZYTA010000040.1:0-23267 GCA_964650465.1 uncultured Oscillospiraceae bacterium
GCGTTGAGGAACTTACCTGCGTCATCACGGCTGAAGCCGAATGTCATCTGAGTAAGGTCATTTGTACCGAAGCAGAAGAAGTCAGCTTCCTTAGCAATCTCGTCTGCTGTGAGACAAGCTCTGGGGATTTCGATCATTGTACCAACTTCGTATTCGATCTTAACGCCTGCTGCCTCTATTTCAGCATCTGCAACTGCAACAACGATGTCCTTAACGAACTTGAATTCCTTAACTTCGCCTGTAAGAGGAATCATGATTTCGGGCTTAACTGTCCAGTTGGGGTTAGCCTTCTGAACGTTGATAGCTGCACGGATAACAGCCTTTGTCTGCATCTTAGCAATTTCGGGATATGTTACAGTAAGACGGCATCCTCTGTGACCCATCATGGGGTTGAACTCGTGAAGGCTTGCGATGATGTTCTTGATATCTGCAACTGTCTTGCCCTGAGCTGCTGCAAGAGCCTCGATATCCTTTTCTTCTGTGGGAACGAACTCATGAAGAGGAGGATCAAGGAATCTGATAGTAACGGGGTTACCCTCGAGAGCTACATAGAGAGCCTCGAAGTCCTTCTGCTGATAAGGAAGAATCTTTTCAAGAGCTGCTTCTCTTGCTTCAACTGTATCTGAACAGATCATTTCACGGAATGCAGCAATTCTCTCTGCCTCGAAGAACATGTGCTCTGTACGGCAAAGACCGATACCCTCAGCACCGAGCTCACGAGCCTTCTGTGCATCCTTGGGAGTATCTGCGTTTGTTCTAACCTTGAGCTTTCTGTACTTGTCAGCCCAAGCCATGATTCTGCCGAACTCACCTGCGATGGTAGCGTCAACTGTTTCGATGATACCGTCATAGATGTTACCGGTTGAACCGTCTATTGAAATGTAATCGCCTTCGGTAAATGTCTTACCGGCAAGCTCGAACTTCTTGTTCTCTTCATCCATCTTGATGTCGCCGCATCCTGATACGCAGCAAGTACCCATACCACGAGCAACAACGGCTGCGTGAGAGGTCATACCGCCACGAACTGTAAGGATACCCTGAGAAGCCTTCATACCTGTGATATCTTCGGGAGATGTCTCAAGTCTTACAAGAACAACCTTTTCGCCTCTTGCCTTCCAAGCTTCTGCGTCTTCAGCTGTGAATACAACCTTACCGCAAGCAGCACCGGGAGAAGCGCCAAGACCCTTACCGATGGGAGTAGCAGCCTTGAGTGCCTTAGCATCGAACTGGGGGTGAAGGAGTGTGTCAAGGTTTCTGGGGTCGATCATTGCAACAGCCTGAGCCTCTGTCTTGTGTCCCTCGTCAACGAGGTCGCAAGCAATCTTAAGAGCAGCCTGAGCAGTTCTCTTACCGTTTCTTGTCTGGAGCATATAGAGCTGTTCGTTTTCAACGGTAAACTCCATATCCTGCATGTCATGATAGTGGTTCTCGAGAATTCCGCAGATTTCAACGAACTGGTTGTAAGCTGCAGGGAACTTCTCTGCCATCATTTCTATCTTCATAGGTGTTCTAACACCTGCAACAACGTCTTCGCCCTGTGCATTTACAAGGAACTCACCCATGAGCTTCTTTTCGCCTGTAGCGGGGTCACGAGTGAAGGCAACACCTGTACCGCAGTTGTCACCCATGTTACCGAATGCCATTGCCTGTACGTTAACAGCTGTACCCCAAGAATAAGGGATATCGTTGTCACGGCGGTAAACGTTAGCTCTGGGGTTATCCCATGAACGGAATACTGCCTTTACAGCGCCCATAAGCTGTTCCTTGGGATCTGTGGGGAAGTCCTCACCGATCTTAGCCTTGTACTCAGCCTTGAACTGGTTAGCAAGCTCCTTAAGGTCATCAGCGGTAAGCTCTACGTCAAAGGTTACGCCCTTTTCTTCCTTCATCTTGTCGATGAGCTCTTCAAAGTACTTCTTACCAACTTCCATAACAACGTCAGAATACATCTGAATGAATCTTCTGTAGCAGTCATATGCCCATCTTGCGTTGCCTGACTTCTTAGCCATAACCTCAACAACCTCTTCGTTAAGACCGAGGTTAAGGATGGTATCCATCATACCGGGCATGGATGCTCTTGCACCTGAACGAACAGATACGAGAAGGGGGTTTTCAAGGTCACCGAACTTCTTGCCGGTAACGCCTTCCATCTTTACGATATACTCGTTGATTTCAGCCATGATTTCGGGATTGATCTGTCTGCCGTCCTCATAGTACTTTGTACAAGCCTCTGTTGAGATTGTAAAGCCCTGGGGAACGGGGTTTCTTTCGGGGAACTTTTCCTTGAAAATGTTTGTCATTTCAGCAAGGTTAGCACCCTTACCGCCGAGAATCTCACGCATAGATGCGTTACCCTCGGTAAAGAGATAACAATACTTCTTTGCCATTTTAATGTCCTCCATTTATATATTTATTTTTTAACGTAAACATTGAGACTTCCGTCTCCAAGTTAGTATAGCATATCGATGATAAATTTTCCATACTTAACGCAGTGTGTTCATAAAAAATTAACAATTCTGATTCTTCGGAAAGGCTATTTCAAAGAGCTCTCGGTTCCTTTCGTGGCGTCCCATGACATAATTGTAGCCAAAAAGTGCCTCAAGACCTGTTGCCTGACGGTATTCGTATTGGGTCACGCTCTTTGGAGTGTTGTGTGTTTTTGTGTTTTTACCCCGTCTGAAAACGTCACTTTCCTCCTCTGTGAGGTGGGGGGCTATCTTTACAAGCGCCTTTACCTGGGAAGCGGCTGTGACATATTCAAGGGCAAGGCGGTTTGCCTCGGTATTACCCTGAGGCACAGTATAAAAAAGCCTTTCCCTTACAAGTATCTCCCAGACCGAATCTCCGAGATACGCAAGCATAAGGCTGTCTGCTGTTTTTGGGTCAAACATGGTTTCTCCTTGTTTTTTGTTTAGTTATATCACGGTGTGTCTTTTGGGGGTTCCTAAGGAACCTTTTGCAAAAAGTTTCCGAGACCTTCAAAAACTCGTATGATGATTACTTGGTTGTGTTATTTCAAATCATATCTCTCAGCTTTTTTACAGCTCCTGCTGCTCTTTTTATGAATGCTTCAGCGGTCATATCCGAATACTTTTTATCCTTTGCAAAGATCTCAAGCATGAGAGTGCCGTCAAAGCCCGATTTGCGAATATGCTCTGCAACTCTGTTAAAATTTACTTTTCCGTCAAAGGGAATCATATGGTTATCGCTGTTATACTCGCAGGTATTATCGTGAATATGGGTACATATGAGCTGATTTGAAAACAGCGGCATATATTCTCTGCCGGGAGTGAAGCAATACTCGTGACCGCAATCCCAGCAAAATCCCACGTTATCACAATCGGCAAAGGTCTCAAGTGCCCACGAGAGATTTGCAATCTTTCTTTGGTTTTCAAAGGCTATCTTCACGCCTTTTTTTGCGGCATACTCCACAAGACGTGTAAACCTTGCCATCCCCATATCGTTGAGAGACGGCGCGTTGTCACCCGAGGACAGGTGTATGATGGCAATTTCCGCACCCGAAAGAGCGCACATATCCACTGTATGAGCAAGTCTTTTGTACATTTCCTCGCCATCATCTCCCCACATGGCATTTATGCCGTCAAAGGGAGCGTGAATGGTTTCGTATTTGATTCCGAATTCAGCAAGGTCATTTGCAAGAGCATAGTGATACTCTTCTTCCCTGTCACCCGAAAAGGTTGCCGCAAAGCCCGACTCCGCCATAAGTGATACATATTCTTTTTGAGAGATGCCTTTTACGGCATTAATATTCATTCCTATTTTCATAAGCTTCACACATTATCGGGCAATGCAGTTCTCAGCGACTCAAGGTGCTTATCCTCGCTGAGGCTGACAATGCTCCACTTTCCATTGTCCTTTTCTATTATTGATACCGAAGCGTTTGATACCCAAGGTACCGTGTTCATAAGTGTAATATCTCCGTCATATTTTATTGAAGTGACAGCGACCCTTATAGGGGTGGCGTGGGATGCCACAAGGACTGTCCTGCCTTCGTTTTCGTCGGCTATTCTGTTCAGCTCCTTCATTATCCTTTTTGCCAATTCCGCAACGCTTTCACCGTCAGTGCAGCAGGCATTACCTATGTCCGTAGTCCATTTTCCGAAATCCTCGGGGTACACCTTGACAATATCGTCAAATACCATACCGTCCCATTTACCTGCTTCAATTTCACGCATTTGTTTTGTGGGGGTTATTTCAAGCCCCAGCCTGTCAGCAATGGTTTTGCCTGTTACAAAGGCTCTCTGCAGGTCGCTGGCATATGCTTTGTCTGCTTTGTATGTTTCAGCAATATATTCGGCTGTGAGTTTTGCCTGTTCAAGTCCTTTTTCTGTCAGCTTGGCATCAAGATGTCCTGCAAAAATGTCCTTTTGATTTGCTTCGCTCTCGCCGTGTCTTACCAATAATATTCTTGTCATTCTATACCTCTTAATTGTGCGTTTGGAATGTATTTTTGAACTGTTAGCAGAAGCTTGTGCATGTCTTCGGGGGTATGAGGAGTCAAGGTCTTGTCTATAACGCCGTCGGACAGCTTGTAGCCCTGAAGGAAATACCTTTCTTCTCCTTCGAGCCAACGTCCGATTTTTTCCATTTCCGCTTCGGTATGCAGCTCCTTTACAACAGTGGTACGAAATTCATGGTCAATACCGCTGGTTTTTAAAAGCTCTGCGCTTTTGAGAATGGGGGCAGTGTCAAAGTTTTCGATGCCCACGGTTTCGGCATATTTATCGGGTGAGTTTTTGATGTCCATTGCCACAAAATCCACATTTCCGGACAAAAGTAAAGCGTTTAGTCTCAAAGGGAAGGAGCCGTTGGTATCTATTTTGACAAGAAGCCCCATATCTTTTATCTTTTTCACAAAGCCCGAAACGTCCCAAAGCAAAGGCTCTCCGCCCGTAATGCATACGCCGTCAATAAAGCCTGCACGGCGTTCAAGCTGTTTTATAACCGTTTCTTCGGGGATTTCCGGAAACTCGCTCGGGTTTACTACCAAATCCGAGTTATGACAAAAGGGACAACGGAAATTACAGCCGCCCGTAAAAATTGTTGCCGCCGTTTTGCCGGGGTAATCAAGCAATGTAAGCTTTTGAAAGCCTTGTATTTTCATATTTTCCCTCAAAAATCACAATGTATTTTACTCGAAAAAGCGTTGCGGCAAAGCAACGCTTTTTCAATTTATAGGAAATTGTTCTAAACCAATTTCGCCGCTTTTGGCGTTAATTAATTGACGGTATCATTCCGAATGCGGTGTCTCTCATTTCAAGTACTTTATCCGCCGAAACATAGAACTCTCCGAAGCCGTTGAGCGTATAGTAGCTGTTAGTTGCGGTGTGAGCATAGAAGCAGTATTCAAGCACCTCACCCTTTTCTGTGGTGACAACCAACTTCAGCTGTTCATTACCGTGCTCCGTGTTTTCGGCATAAGCCGTAACAATAACATACATTATTGACTTGTAAAGCTCCTTGAAGCTGTTGGTATCAACGGGAACATTGTTACACGAAGCGCCGAGAGTTTCGCCTGAACCTGTTATGTTAAAGGTTGCTTTTTTACCTTGGTGTTCAAATTCCACCGAGGCTATATCCTCAATATCCAGCATATAAATTTCTGCCGATACCCAAAGAAGCATATCCCAATCAAGAAAGGCGAGGGAAGCGGCATCTACGCGGGCAATAATATTCTCCTTGAGAGAATATACAATAAAGCCATCTGCTTCGGTGTCCTTCATTACATATACATATTCGGTAAATGCAGGATAGCTGTACTTGAAGGAGTAATCGGAAACATCGTTGCCGTCAATATCGAAGAAGCCCAACTCCATGAGAAGATTATCCGAAATGCTGTCTCCGTAGTAAAGGGTCTGTGTACCTGTCAGCTCGGCAAGGGAGGTAAGCAACATTTCAAAGTTTGCAAGGCTTGTTGCATAGTTGTATGCGGGATATGTCAGACGGTGTGTAGAGTTGTTTCCGTAGGTAAGGTCGCCTGATGCCTTTTCTATTGAAAGGAATTTTTCTCCCTTTTTATAGAGTGTAAAGTCCTTGAGAGTATAGGCGTAGTTTGATTCTACGGTATCTACAAGTACAGGTGTGATGTAAGACAGTCTGGGCTGAAGCACACAGGCTTCGATTCCGGTATCTATGATGTAGAGCGCTTCTCTTCCTTCAAGCATTGCATAATAGCCGTTGCCGTCGGGAGTCTTGTCACCCACCAGTATTTTGTAGCTTTCGGATTTGTTGTAGGTAACTTCAAACCACACAGCAGGATTTTCTCTGTCTATTCCGTATTGCTCAAGGACATCAAGCTCTGCATTTTCCACATAGCCCAATGCCAGAAGGTGCATAGTGTTTACTCTGAGCTGTGAAAGCATTGCCTGGTCTGTTTCGTAGCCTTCAAGACCTTCGATTTTGTAGGCTCCGCTCGCCTTGTGAATAAGGGAGTATTCGTCAAGAGTATTGTGAACCAGAATACTGTTCATAGCATCGTTTTCAATCTCATCAACTATGAACGGTCTGCCGTTTTTCATTGTCTCGCCAAAGAGTCCCTTGGGGTCTTCGGTAACCGTATCGTTCGGAGTTTCTCTCGTCATGAAAAAGTAGGCTACACCCATTAAAGCCGCTATTACAACAAAAACAACAGCTGTTATTATTTGCTTTTTTATCTTGGTCATTACAGATGCCTCCGCTTAAGGAATACAGCCAGTGCCGCCACGAGAACAAGTACGGGAAGCACCAACACCAGAGAGGTGAGCCATTTCTGACTTGTTGCACTGTCTATTGTAAGAGTTGTATCGTTGTAAACCTTATATGACACATTGAGTATCATTGTTTCGTCGGTTATTCCCGATATGGTTGACTTAAGAAGCTCGGCGTTTCCGTAGGTATTCTGATAAGTACCCAGGAACACATCGCCCGTAAACCATGTTGAACCGCCGACAACAAGGAAGTTCTGTACACTCTCCTGTCTTTCCTGGTCATATGTGTTTTTATAGCCTGCCGCAAGCACAGGGATAGTACCTTCGGCAAAGTTCTCGGTGTCATTTATCGGAACATACGCTGTTCCGTAGCTGGAGAGGATAGTTCCTACTCCGTGTGTTACATCGGTAACGGGGAGAAGTCTGAGAGGAGACGAATAGTAGGACACAGTTTTCTGAGGATTCTCCGCCGAGCTGAGAGATGCGTGGAAGGGAGCGAGAGTTTCATCATCGCTGACATACCTTGTTATGAGTGCAAAGGAGTCTATTGAAGCGATTGAGTTATAGGTATCAACCACGGCAAGGTCGTGGATTATTTCAATTCCCCATGTTGCGCAAAGCTCATCAAGGTTTTTCAGTACGGGAGTTTCGGGACCTACAAATATCATTGCGTTTCCGCCGTTGTTGAGGTAAGAGGAGAGCTTTGTTATTTCACTCTTTCCTTCGGTTTCACTTTCGATGCCGGTAAAGTCTGTGCGGGGGTCATTTACAATGATAAGCTCTGTTTCGTCGGGAATGTCGCTCTGTGACAAGTCCAGAAGCTCCACTTCAAAGCCTGCATCAATAAGCAATGCCTTGAACTGGGCGGGAATGGTTTCGAGATGGTTTGATGTAAACAGTGCCTTGGGCATTGTGTCACGGGTTACTCTTATGAGTGCCGAGGTAAAGCGGTATTCCGCATTGAAAGCGTAATATTGATATGTACCGTTTTCATCCTGCTGATAAACAAAGCATTCGGACATATCAAATGCTACAAATCTCTTTGCACTTTCTACAATAACCGTTGTAGAGGACAGATTATAGTCCTTTCGGTACTTTGCAACTGTACCGGGATTTTTAAGCATATCAATGTATTCGATGGTGATGTTTTTGTATTTTTCTTCATATTCCAAAGCAAGAGTTTTAACGCTTTTCGCATACTCGTTGTTGTCAAGCTCGTCAAGTGGAGTAAGAAAGATAAACTTTATTTCCTCTTCGCCCATATCCTTCAAAAGCTCTTCGGATGCCTCGGATATTTCATAAAGCTGCTCTTCGGTCAGGTCTACAAAAAGGTTGTACTTGTCTGTGAGTGCAGTCACCACCAGATTCACAACAAAGACCAGTGCAATGAACACAACAGCAAGTATAACAGATGCCGAACCGTATTTCAGCGTCTTTTTATCTATTACGGGTTTACTCATTTTGTCTCCTCTTCTTTTTTTAATATATAGGAAATTCCTCGAAAACAACTTCGCCGTTTTACCTTGTTTGGTTATGTATATAGGTTATGGCAGGCGAGAGTTGCCCACGGCGGCTCGCCGTTATGACCAGCGTCTCTTCTCGTATACTCTTACTGTAAGGAATACAAAAATTGCAGTAATGGAAATATAATACACTATTGAAGAAACATCAAAAATTCCGTATCTGAAATTTATATATCTGTCAAGAATTGAAAACCATTTTACAATAACTCTTATAACATCGTTTCCTATGGATGATGAGAAAAGACCGATAAGCAATGTTCCGAGAATTACGGCAATTGAGCTGATAGCGGCAATAAACTGGCTTTCTGTGAGCGAGGAAATAAATATACCGATGGCAATAAGGCTGGATGCCACACAGGTAACTCCTATGAAATTGGAGATTATTTCGGCTGTATTCACAGTTCCGTAGCCGGAAACGGGAATAAGATTAATCAAAGAAATGAGGAAGGTCACTTCAAAAAGTGTAAGGGCTGCAAAGAATTTTGCCATTATCATTCCCGCAAGCGATACGGGAGAGGTGAGCAATATCTGCTCTGTTTTTGTTCTTCTTTCCTCGCTGAGCAGCTTCATTGTAAGAATGGGAATAAGTATAATGAAAAAGAATATCATTATAAAGAAATAGTTTGCAAAGGAAGTAGTGGCGGAAAAAAAGGTGGAAAACCATACGATAGCACCCGACAGTGCAAGGAAAACCGCCATAAATATGTAGCCGATTGTAGATGTAAAATATGCAGACAATTCTCTTTTATAAATAGCTAACATTTAGTTTGCCTCCTTTCCCAAAGTAAGGCTTGTGAATATATCCTCCAGAGTAAGACTGACGTTTTCAAGACCCATGAGAGGGATTTTGTTTTCGGATAGCACATTGAACAGACTGTATCTTACATCTATTGAAGGGTCAGTATCTATTACAAGCTCGGTAAGGGAATCTTCTGTTTCCTGTGCGGAAGAAACTCCCTGCACTCCGTCAACACCGGAAATAGTCTTAATCGCTGTAGCTTTGTCTCGACAGGCAAGCTTTATGCGGTATTTTACAGTACCGGCTGTGTTTGAAAGCAGCTGTGAGGTAGGAGAGTCGGCAACAATTTTGCCCTTGTTTATTATGACTATTCTGTCACATACTGCCTGCACCTCGGACAGTATATGTGTGGAAAGAATAACAGTGTGCTTCTTTCCCAGATTTTTTATGAGTGTTCTTATTTCGATTATTTGGTTGGGGTCAAGACCTACTGTGGGTTCGTCAAAAATCAGCACCTTCGGGTCGCCTACAAGAGCCTGAGCAATGCCTACTCTTTGCTTGTATCCTTTAGACAGATTTTTGATTACTCTGTTTTTTACATTCAGTATGCCTGTCATTTCGCATATTTCCTGCAGGTGGTCGCGTTTTGGCTGAACAGCACCCTTCAGCTCATATACAAATTTGAGATATTCCATTACTGTCATGTCGAGGTAAAGGGGAGGCTGTTCGGGGAGAAAGCCTATGTTTTGCTTGGCGTGCTTCGGGTCCTCGAAAATATCTGCGCCATTGATGACAGCAGTACCTGAGGTTGCCGAAAGATAGCCTGTCAGGATATTCATGGTTGTACTTTTTCCCGCTCCGTTAGGACCCAGGAAGCCCATTATCTCACCGTCGGAAACCGTGAAGGTAAGATTGTCTACTGCAACCTTGTCTCCGAAAACCTTGGTAAGAGACTTTATTTCGATCATTTTTTATCCTCCTGAATACGATATTCATGCATATAATATCACAGATTTATAAATAAAGTTTGTACAAAGATAAAATTATACGAGTATATTATACTATTTTTATTTGATTTTCGCAATACATTTGACAAAATTAAATTTTTGGTTTATAATATAATATCGAGAAGATATATGACCGAATCGGACGGTCGCGCAGCCATGCCGAAAGGCAGTCTGTGAGGAAAGTCCGGGCTCCGTATGGCAAGGATAGCAGATAACGTCTGCCGAAGGCGACTTTAGGGAAAGTGCAACAGAAATAAACCGCCGGTATTTTCCGGCAAGGATGGAAAGGCGAGGTAAGAGCTCACCGGTGCGGCGGAGACGTCGCAGCCATGTAAACCCTATCCGGAGCAACACCGCAAGAGGCGGAGCGAGAGCTCCATATCCGCCTGATAAGACCTCGAAGGTGGCATGAGATGTGCGGCGACGCACATTCGAGATAGATGATCGTCTAAGGGGAAACCCGTGGACAGAACCCGGCTTACAGATTCGGTCATTATTCAAAATAAAGAGAAGGAGAAAAATAAAATGTCTGTAAAAGAAAACGGAAAAACTATGATGTTTCCTGTTCAGGACCTGCGGGATCGTGAAATGCACGATACACTCTCGACAGTCTACGAAGCGCTTCGTGCAAAGGGATACGATCCTGTGAATCAGCTCGTGGGTTATTTTATCTCTCAGGATCCCACATATATCACCAATCACAACAATGCGCGTGCTCTTATCCGTAAGTTAGACCGCGATGAGGTTTTGGCTGCGATGATAAAAACATATCTCGATATAAAGGACTGACAATAAAACTCGGAGGAATATTATGGCTAATACTATCGTGGAAGGATACTCTGTTTATAAGGATAAGCCCTTAGTAAAAAAGGACAATATTATTTGCTACGGCGACCCCTCTGATAAGGCGGTGCTGGTGCTTACAGTGCTCACTTTTAAAGAGGTACACGGCGAACAGGTACCCAATGACATTCTCATTCAGGTGCAGAGCACCGACAAAAACCTGCCCATTGTTGAGAGATCTCTCAAGCAGGGTATGAAGAAGGGACTTTTCGAAGCCCTTGATTACGGAATTTCATGGCTTAACAATGCTTTGCAATGAAAAAAGCGGCTGGCATCCGCCGGCAATTCTCGCCTATCATAGCCTATTTATGTATCCAAACAAAGCAAAACGGCGAGGCTCATTTAATGCAATTTCTTAGGATATGAAAAAGCTGTCTGTCAGACAGCTTTTTCATTTTAAGAGACATTTTTTTGATAAAATTGTCTCTTAAAGACATTGTTTTTTGAGTTTATATGTGTTATTCTAAGGAAAAACAAGAAAGCGGATAGCATCCGCGGGGGTTGTTTTCAAGAAATTTTCTATAAAACAAAGAAGGGAGTTTATTATGAAAATTATACCGATAAAGCCCTTGCAAACTGTAATGGAAAACCCGTCAAGCCGTCATAATTATTTTGGTTGGCCTACGGTTACAAGGCTGAAAAACGGCAGAATTGCCGCTGTAGCTTCAGGCTACAGACTGGAGCATGTTTGTCCTTTTGGTAAAACCGTAATTACCTATTCCGATAACGAGGGCGAGACATATACCTGCCCTGCGCCTGTTATAGATACTGTGCTTGATGACAGAGACGGAGGAATCATGTCTTTCGGGGAAAGCGGAGTTATTGTTGTTTCCTTTAACAATACTGTTGAATTTCAAAAGAAATACTGTCAGTATACACCTAATACCGCATCGTACAGACAGGCGTACCTTGACCTGCTGACCCCTGAGGAGGAGGCGCGGGATATTGGTGCAACATTTAAGATAAGCTATGATAACGGAGTGACTTTTTCTCAACTTTATAAAAGCCCTGTTACATCACCTCACGGTCCATGTGAGCTGGATGACGGTACCGTTCTTTGGGTTGGTTCCGTTTATGGCTCAAAGGATGGCGTGGAAAATCAAATTCAGGCGTGGAGCATTGACACCGAAAACGGCAAAATGAAAAAGGTTGGCGAGATACCGCAAGTAACCGATAAAGGTACGGCATTTCCCTGTGAACCTCACGCAATAAGCCTTGGCGGAGGCAAAGTAATCTGCCATATCAGGGTATGCGGACCGGATATAGGCGGAAACAATGTGTTCACCACATATCAGTCAATGTCCGAGGACTACGGAAAAACGTGGTCAAAGCCCGAAATGCTGTTGGCTGTTGAGGGCGGAGCGCCTGCACATCTTTTGAAGCATTCCTCGGGAACACTTATCTCGGTATACGGCTACAGGCTTGCCCCCTTTGGAGTGAAGGCAATGTTCAGCTTTGACGACGGCAAGACTTGGGATACCGACCATGATATTTATGTAAACGGCGTAAATCTTGACCTTGGTTACCCGTCAAGCATTGAGTTGGATGACGGAAGCATAATGACTGTTTTCTATGCTCACAAGGCATCGGGAGAGCCTGCAACCATATTGCAGCAGAAATGGAGATTTGAAAAATGAGCTATCAAAAATTTACAGGCATAATGCCTGCTCTTGTTACTCCTCTTACAACGGACGAAAAAATTAATGTTGATGTACTCGAAAAGCTGATAAATTATCTCATTGATAAAAAAGCCGACGGCTTTTATATCGGCGGTGCAACAGGGGAAGGACTTGCTCTTAAACCCTCGGAAAGACGTGTGCTTGCCGAAGAAAGTGTTCGTATTATAGGAGGCAGAAAGCCTTCGATAATACAAATTGCCTCTACCGATTACAACGAGGCAATTGAGCTTGCAAAGCATGCCGAAGCTGTTGGCGCAGATGCTGTTTCCGCTACTCCTCCGTTGTTTTTTGCATATGACGAGGACGATATTTACAATTATTACAAGGGACTTGCAAATGCGGTACACATTCCCCTTATTATTTATTACAACCCTGCCGCAGGCTTTACCGTAAATGCCAAGTTTGCCGCCAGAGCCTTTGAGGTTGATAACATCACGGGCATCAAATGGACAAGCTCGGACTATTTCCAGATGATGCTTCTAAAGGATATGACACACGGAGAGATGAACATTATCAACGGTCCCGACGAAATGCTTCTTATGGGACTTAATGCAGGTGCAGACGGCGGAATCGGCACTACATATAATTTTATGATAGATATTATTCGAGGAGTGTGGGATAATTTCCATGCAGGAGATATCGAAAAGGCAAGAGAATATCAGATTCGTGCCGCCAAGATTATCTTTCCTCTCCTTAAGTACAAGGGAATTCCCGTAACAAAGGTCATCCTTGAAAAAATGGGCTTTGAGGTGGGTTATCCCACATATCCCATGAAGCATTATTCCCAACAGCAGAAGGAAGAGATACTTACGGCAATGCGTGAAGCCGGTCTTGAGATTTAATTTTCAAATACCACTTTACAAACAGGTATGTTTTATGTTAAAATGTTATCAACCCGAAAGCAAAGCTTCCGAGTTGACAAAAAAGGAAGCCCCAAGGCTTCCTTTTGCTTTACAGGAGGATAACAATGAAGAAATTACTGGCAATCTTAACAGCTTTTGTTCTTTTGTTTGCCACTGCCAAGGCAAAGACCGTTGATTATGAAAGCGATTTTTACAGCGGCAAGGAGCTTGTTCTTGCAAGCTTTAACGGTACAAAGCCGTTTTTTGCCGATTCTGCCAATCCGAAGGCGGTGGAGGAAGCCTGTTACCGTCTTGGCGAAAATGCCTCCTTGCTTGGTCTGAAATATGTCAGCTTTCTCGGCAATATGTCATCGGGTGCCAATTTTATGTACAAGGACATTATTCCGCAAGGCGGAACACACGATGACCTTTATGCCGCCAATATAAATGACACGGAATGGAAGCGTGATTTCCTGTCGCTTAAGGAAACTGCATCGATACTTACGGACATGGGGCTGTCTTACGGTGTTTCGTTGGGAATTAACGATTATTGCGGAAACGGTTATGATAGGCGCAACCATTTACAGACGGTTTTCGAAATGACCGATTTTTTGGGAGAATCGAATTATGCCTGCGAGGAATATGACATCAACAACTTTGCTGTTATTATTCCTGTGGGAAAGGTAAAATACATAGTATACCAGCTTGAAGCTTTTCCGAGAGCCGCAACGCTTGCATGGTTTGATGGCGTTCAGGCAAAGCACTCTGACAAGCGTGCTGTTGTATTTACCACATCGCTTACAGATTCCACAGGCACACTGTATACTCAGCATGACTGGACAATAACAAATTGGCTTGAGGTTTATCTGCAATACAATTCCAAGCTTACAACAAATCTTCTTCACAACGATAAGCCTCATGACGGAGACCAGCTGTGGAAGGACTCCTTTTCAAAATGGGACAACCTTCTGTGTGTTATTACTTCAAATGCAGCAGTGGGTACAAATATAGTGACAAGCACGCTGACAAACAGTAACGGTTATGATGTTCTTGCAGTTGTTGCCAATCTTGAAGGCGGATACGGAAACAAAGGGAGTGCCTTTCCGCTTATTATCAGAATTTCAGAAGATAACAGGACTGTAGACCTGAGATACATGGATACTGACAGCCGAAACAACGGTTATGTCAGCGAGTCCGTTACAAGGGTTACTCTTTCAAGAATTGCCGACCTTCCCGAACCCGATCCGGTAACTCTGCTTCCGAAGGTACAAAAGCAGATGAGCGGCTTAAACAAAGCGTACATCAACGGCTATGCGGGAAACCTTTTCAAGCCAAACGATAATATGACAAGAGCCGAAGCGTGTACTATTTTTGCAAGGCTTCTTGCGGGAACACAGATTATTCCCGACGGCTATACTACAAGCTTTACAGATGTAAAAGAGGATGATTGGTTTTACAATGCCATAGCTTATCTGGAGGAAATGGGGTATTTTTACACATATACATCCAAGGCATATAGACCGAATGATAAGATAACCAGAGCAGAGTTTGTGGAGCTTGCATATTTTGCATCACAGCTTGAAGTATCTCCAGGGGTGTCGTTCACGGATGTTACTCCTTCAGACAGGTATTATGATGCTATTGTCGCCGCCGCGGCAACAGGTTTGGTAAACGGCTACGGAGACGGTACCTTCAAGCCTCACAATACTATAACAAGAGCCGAGGTGGTGACGGTAATTAACCGTCTTTTGGGCATTGCAGCAAACGAAAAAACAGTTGACAAGGAACATCTTGCCACGGTATTTTCGGATATCGCGGGACATTGGGGGGAATATCAGATACTTATGGCTTCCAACAGTAATGTAAACAGTAAATACTATTATGCTGCTGACCTTACTTGCCTTACGGAGAAAAACGGTGAAATTTCCTTTGAAACAGACTACATAAAGGTAGTTGTTTCAAAGGGCGGAAAGGTGTCTCAGATAATAAATAAGATAACAGACGAGGATATAAATGCACCTTCGGCAAATCCTTGGTTTACCTATATTCTCAGCTCTTCGGATGCGGTTGTTCAGCCACAGAAGGCAGAGCTTGACGGCGGAAGAATGAAGGTGACCTACAAAAACGGAACGGTTGCATATTTCATAATTGAAACAAAGAAGGACCACTTTACCGTAACACTTGATACGGCATTACCTTCTGCTGTCAACGGAGTTGTTTTCTGCAATTTAGCTATAGATGCACGCTGGGCACTGGATGACGGCACCTCATACGGTATATCCGGAGTGCCTATGACAACTACAGTTAATAACCATTTTTATCCGGGAGGAATATCAAAGGCTGTAAGAGGTACTGTGTATACCTATCTCGGTGTACCTACGGTAGGCGCAAAGCTTGGAGTGGCATTTTCCAAGATGACCGAGCACAGAGAGCACCTGAAGAGCATTGCTGATGAAATTGACCCTTTGGAGGGGTTGACAAATACCCACGGAGGACCTTTTGCCTATGACCATGCGGATATGTTCGGCGATTATGTTATTACATACAGCGGACTTACACCCGAGGTTGCCTCGGAGACAGCAAAGCTTGCAAAGCAGTACAGCATTGAGCAGATAGATGTTATTCAAGGCAACAATTTTATAACTGCCGATTTCAATTTTATCGGAGCGAGAACAGAGGAAGAAAAGAAAAACGGAGCTTTTATCAGCGCTAAGACCTTTAAAGAAAGAATAGGTGACAAGGTGAGAGCCGAGGGGATTCAGCTGGGACTCCACACATATTCCTCAATAATTCCCGTAACTGCCACAAATATTCTTTCTAACCCCAAGTGGCAGAAGCAGATTTGTTACAATGAGAAGACTTACACCCTTCGCGGAGACCTATCAAGATTCAGAACCAACATAAAGACCAACGAGGATGCTTCGGGCTTTGTTGTTGACATCAACGCAGTGCCGTGGAATAATATACATACAAAATATATCCTCATTGACGAAGAAATAATTCTTGTACAGGGAGGCTCCTCATCGGGATTCCTCAATGTCAAGAGAGGACAGCTGGGCACAATTCCTGCAAAGCACAGCGACGGTGCAGAGGTAAGACAGCTTCTCGGTTGGTACGGAATGTTTCAGACACAGCCCCTTTCGGAGCTTTTCTATTACATCGCTTCCGAGACTGCAAGGGCATACAACGAGGGCGGTTTTGAAATGCTCTATCTTGATGCTTTGGAATCCTTTGACAGACAGGGGCTTTGCGATAAGTCCATAAGCTATTACATCTATTCTGAATTTGTGCGTGCCGTAGTGTCTCAGTGTGAGAAGGCTCCCATCGTGGAGTTTTCGACCTTTGCGCCCTATTTGTGGAGTGCGAGAGGAAGAGGCGGTGCGGTTGACAATGCTACACGTTCGTACAAGAATTTCAAAACAGCACACATAAATAATCAAAAGAACTACCTCAACTACTTCTACACAGCCACCGTGGGATGGATGAGCTATTGTCCCGATTCAAGTGCGAGATATAAGGACACAATCACAAGAACGGTATACAGAGACGATTTGGACCATATGGGCTCGTTGGCGGTAGCATATAACTTCCCCACAGTGTGTCAGCCGTTCTCGGTGGAGTCCTTCAATGCCAAAACAAGACTTTCCGACAATTTCTCTTATTACTGTCTGTACTCCGAGCTGAGAGAAAACAACTATTTTGCACCTGTTGTAAAGGAGCAGATAAAGTCGGGTAAATATGAATACAAGGTATTCAGACAGTCAGACGGTACATGGGCGTTTAAGGAAATGAAATACTCCAAAAACAAGGTATTCGGACTTGACCTTGCCACAGGCAGTGCTGTCAATCCTTTCGGTGCGCAGATACCATTTGTAAGAATAGAGCAAAGATATTCAACGCTGGGAGAAAATGCAAAAACTGTAGTTGCCTTTGATGAGAACAAGCCGATTTCCGAGTTAAAGGGAGAGCACAAGATTGCACAGACCGACATTTCGGCAACTCCTTCATTCAAGATAAGGGTGCACGGAAACGGCTCTGCAACAGATGCTGTGCTCATAACTCTTCGCGGAGTGGCAACAGGAGAAAACGGACGTAACGATTATTTTATTCCTCTCAATTTCACAGGCTGGAAAGAAATAATCCTTATGGAGGCAAACAACGATGACTACGAGGGATTTTCATTTGAAGGTATATCTACAGGCAGTGTAAATTACAACACCTATCGTGCGGCGGTTAATCTTTCAAGAATTAACAGTGTTACTGTTACTCTTTGCGGAAGCTGTACCGATGTCAGGATCGATGACCTTGTGGCGTGCACACCTGTTGATGCACCGGTAAAAAATCCTTCCGTATCCGTAGGAACAGGAGTTATTACCTTTGATACAGAGCTTCACAGCAGTGATTTTATTGAGTATTATCCCGAAGAAAACAAGGCTTATCTCAACTATTACACAAATCTTTACGATGCTGACGGAGTTTGGACAGGCAGTGAGGCTCATGTAAAAGAAATAGGATTTACAGGTTCTGTAACTGTACCGGCAGGAGCGTTTGATTACACCTACAGTGCAGAGCCTATGACCTCCGCTGCTACACGTGCACAGGTTGTTATCGGTTTAAGCGGCAAGGTTATAGCCAATCCCGAAACATGGAAGGCTCCCAAGCTTGACCTTCCCGATGAAATGGGCAGAATAAAGCTTTATTAAACATAAAAATAAAGGCAGTTTTGACTGAAGTAACATACGGAAACAATAGGAGGAAAACTCAAAAATGAGTTTTCCTCCAAAAATATTATGAACAAACCTTATCGGTATGACTCGCCTTAGCCCTTACAATTATTCAAAATTAACGGTGATGTCAAAATCTCCTGTTCTGTCAGGAATGAGTGTATAAACGCAGAGATTGTTTTCTGCAGTAAGGTCTTTAGGCGTGAAGCCGTCGGGAACATAAACTGTCACAGTATATGGATCGTCTTTTACAAGACTTGCTGTAAAAGAAAGTGTTTTGTTTTCCCATTTCATTTTGCTTATTTCTGCCGCGCCTTGGGTAACGTGACGGCTTGTGCTTACTATCTGCGGACGGTCAAGCTTTTTTCTTATAGCTATAATACGGCTTTCGCAGGGGTTGAGAGAGAGACGTAGTTTTTCGCCTGTATAACCCAGATATTCCTTCTTTGTGTAATCGTATATGTGATACAGTCCGCTGTCCAGATACAGGTCATTTTCGAGCCTCAGCTCATATTCGGCATCGTTTTGCTCCATATTAAAAAGGTCGAGAACGGTGTATGCTTCAAAGGGAAGCTCTATGTTAAGCTGTACTGTCAGCACTCCTCCTCCGTGGGTGTGATTCTTTATATCCATTGGATGTATGTCCAAAACAGGGAGACAGCGCTTGATAAGGTCTGAACGCTGAGGCGGAAGCTTTGGCAGGTCATCTCCGAAGGTCATGGGAAGTCCCAAGAGAGAGGTGAAGTATATTCTTGATGCCGCCTGGTCGAAGGTGTTGTATTTCTCACCTAAAATAACGTTGTCGGGGTCGGTGTAAAGTACAATGTTGTGAAGAGGATAATAGTACATTATTTTCATAATGCCCTGCTTCATAAATTCATCCCACTCGAAGATATCTCCGCCTACCCGAGAGGCATCGAAGATATCGCAAGCCCACAGTACACCTGCTCTTGATGCGGAGCAAGCCAGCATATAGAAATCCTCACCCACAAGGTCACGTGTTTTTTGCACCATGTTGCGGAACGCCTCCTTGGTAGTAAGAGAGGGGTCATACATTTTGTCATGGAATTCCTCGTGATGCATTATTCCGTCGTGAAGAGTGTCGTATTTTACCGCTTCATATCCCCAGTCCTTAACCTGCTTTATTGCCATGGGTAAAAATTCATTCAGGTATTTTGGATTGCTGAAATCGTAGTAGTAAGTGCCGCACCAGCCTGTGCGCTCGGCAAGGATTATCTCGGGGTTTGCTTTAGCATATTCATTCTTTGAGGGACAGTTGGTGTAGCCTATCCACAGACAGGGAGTAAAGCCGTATTCCTTTATTTTGTCTGCAATATAGCCCAGTCCGTTAGGATATTTTTGTGGGTCTGGCACAAGGTCTGATGTACCGTCATCACGCTTGCCCTCATAGTCTGCGTGATACCATTCCCAGTCTATCCATATGGCATCAGCGCCGTAGGGAAGCAAATTTTCACTCTGCCATTTTGTATTTTCCAGCACGTTATCCTCGCAGGCATCAAAGCCTACCGAATACCAGGTCATCCAGCCCGAAGGCGCCTTTTTAAAGGTGCTTTTTTTGTTGATGGGAGAATACTTTATGCCGTACCGGGTTGCCATTATGTTTTCTTCGGCAGAAATAAGAAATTTCTTTTCTCCTGCAAGAATGCCTGTTGTGACCGTAAAGCTGTAAAGTGCTCTGTCCCAATCGTATCGGAGTCTTATTCGCTCTGCCCCTGTAAATGACAGTGCCGAGTCGGTTGTCCTGTCAAAAAGCATGTTGTCTGCATTTGTGGCGGCAGGGCCCAGAGCAGTGCGCAGGTTACTTGAGTTTTCGGTGGAGGACATAGGGAAGCAATCCTCGCCCCATATTGCCTTTCCGTCAACAACCAGACGGGCTTCGGGGTCACAGAGAAACTGAGCCTGAATTCCCTTGGGAGTAACTGTAAAGGAAACGGTAAACCAAGCTATAGGCCCCTCTGCCTTTGTATATGTAATGCTCAGGGTATGGTAATCAAGAGACGTGCTTTGAGAGTGTCCCTTGGACGTAAAATCCGAAAGAGCAAATCTGTTTTCTTTAAATATAAGCTCCTTGAAACAGGCTTGGGTTATTGCTTTTTTTCCGTTAAGCGAAATCTCAAAGCTGTCATTTTCAAGGTCGTAGCTGATGCTGTTGTTATCATAACTGCAATATAACATGATATACCTCCTTTTCTACAACGTTATAGTAACATATTGTTGTTGCTTTTGTCAATAGTTTATTGACAAAATCTGTTTAAAAAGCTATAATTGTGTAGTTGATGAATGGAGAGGGAAAATGAAGAAAGTAACATTAAAGGATATTGCAAAAGAGTTGAACGTAACAGTGGGAACAGTGTCCCACGTTTTTAACGGACGGGACGATATTTCCGAAGAGACGAGGGCAAAGGTGCTGGAAACAGCCGAGAGAATGGGGTATATTTCCAATTCTGCGGCGGCATCTCTCAGACTTGGCAAAACTAAGACTGTGGCAATAATTGTTCCCGATATTTCAAATCCTCATATTGCACACCAGATAAAGCTTATTGAGGACCGTATCAGCGCACTTGAATATTCGGTTATTATACTTAATACCAACGAAAGCGACAAGGCGGAGTATAAGGCGATAGTTACCGCCTGCAGCAGACAGGTTGACGGAATATTGCTTTGTCCCTCACAGCACTCAACAGCAAACATAGAGTTTCTCAACAAGATGGAAATACCGTATCTCCTTATAGGCAGAAGCTTTGACGGCTTTGATGCCGATTATGTTCATGCAGACGATAAAAAGGGCGGATATCTTGCCGGAAAATATCTTGTATCAAAGGGCTGTAAGAAGCCTTTATATGTCGGTGCATATCAGCGCATTACAGCCAGTGGAAACAGACTTGAGGGCGTCAGAAGGGCTTTTGCCGAAAAGGGCATAGAGGTACATTCTATTGAGACCAGTCCCAAATGTGAGGATGCCGAAAGTGTACTCAAGGAGGCTTTGAGCCAAGGCGGATTCTATGACTCGATTGTTGCTTTTTCCGACCTTATTGCTTTTAAGATAATTTCGCTTGTAGACAAAAGTGTCAGGGTTGTGGGATTTGATGCGGTAAACCGTCATTTGTACATGCCTTTCCCATATGTCAGCGTAGGTATGACGGGCAACGGATGGGCTGACAAGGCAGTTGACATACTGATGGAGAAAATAAACGGCTCAAGGGGGCAGTACCGTGAGCTGATAGATGTAGAACTGTTCAGGTTTAATAAGAGATGAAAATAGCATTTTTACAGATAGCGCCCACAGGAACCCTTGAGGGGAATCTTGAAAAGGGAATTGAATACTGCCGAAAAGCAAAGGAAATAGGCGCAGATGTTGCACTTTTTCCCGAAATGTGGAGCAACGGATATAATATTTACAATCGTCCGATTGAGACTTGGCAGGCAGAAGCCGTTGACAGCGACGGAGAGTTTGTCAATGCTTTCGGAGCTTTGGCAAAAGAGCTTGATATGGCAATCGCAATAACATTTTTGGAGAAGCGGGAAGGCGGACCTCGAAACAGCATGGCTTTGTTTGACCGCTTGGGCAACCGACTTTTCACCTATGCCAAGGTTCATACCTGTGATTTTGATGTAGAGAAAAATCTGACTCCGGGAGATGAGTTTTATGTTGCGGAGCTTGACACACATGACGGTGATGTGAAGGTGGGCGCAATGATATGCTATGACAGAGAATTTCCCGAAAGCGGAAGAATATTGATGCTTAAGGGAGCAGAGGTAATACTTGTCCCCAATGCATGTCCTATGGAAATAAACAGGCTGTCACAGCTGAGAGGCAGAGCTTATGAAAATATGACCGCTATTGCTACCTGCAATTATCCTGACAGTGTCCCCGATTGTAACGGAGGCTCCAGTGTATTTGACGGTGTGGCATATTTGCCCGAGCTTGACGGGTCAAGAGACACTTGCCTTTTGCAGGCTGACGGAAGAGAGGATGTTTTTGTGGCGGATATCGATATAGAAATGCTCCGCAAATATCGCAGCAGTGAGGTGCACGGAAACGCTTTTCGCCGTCCCGAAATGTACGGAATATTACTCGACACGGCAGTAAGTGAGCCGTTTGTAAGAGAAACGAGGAAATAAATACTTATGAAAAGGTCTTATTTATTTGCGGCGACATCAATAATTTTGTGGTCCACTATGCCCACAATTTCAAAATTGCTTCTTGGAAAGCTGGACAGCTTTCAGGTGCTTTGCATCAGTGCGTTGTTTGCTTCTCTTTTTTTGCTTGCTGTGAATATCGTTACGGGAAATATAAAAAAGCTGAAGGATTACAGAGCGAAAGATTACATAACAATAGTGCTTATCGGTTTGCCCGGTATGTTTTTGTATTATGTATTTTTCTACACAGGCACATCCATGATGCTTGCATCGCAGGCATTTATTGTTAATTACCTTTGGCCCATAATGAGTGTGGTTTTTGCTTGCATTATCCTCAAAGAGAGGATGACCTTGAGAAAGCTGATTGCAATCGGAATGTCTTTTCTCGGAGTAATAATTGTAACGGGAGCAGATATTGCCAATTTTAATATGAGAACCCTTGCAGGTGCGCTTTTTTGTGTTGCGGGTGCTGTTTCATATGGCATCTTCACCGCACTTAATCAAAAGTATAAATATGATAAGCGCCTTTCGATGATGATGGTGCTTTTTGTCACCTTTATTCTCACGGGTATTATAAATACAGCATCGGGAAAGCCTATGGAGTTGGGGATATTTGAGATAATGGGATTGGGCTGGAACGGTATGTTTTCCATTGGTGTTGCAACTACCTCGTGGCAGATAGCACTGGAGGGAGGCAATACGGCAAAAATATCAAATCTTGCCTATATTACTCCGTTTTTGTCTCTGATATGGACTTCGATTTTCCTGAATGAGCCTATAACCGTATGGTCGGTTGCGGGACTTGCGGTAATTGTGGCGGGTATTTTTGTACAGTTGAAGGATAAAAAAGCGGTCAGTGACCGCTGACAAAACTCGCCGCAGTTAGCACATCTCATCCCGAGTAAAATCTATGCGGCTCGGGCGTCGCTACTGAGAAATTTCCTAAAAGCCTAAAATTAAATGGAGTGCTGACAAGCACTCCATTTATTTTTATTTACTAGGAAATTGCATAAAAAGTTGCAAAGATAAAAAATACGTGATA
>CAZYTA010000041.1:0-22726 GCA_964650465.1 uncultured Oscillospiraceae bacterium
GATACACCACACTCACAGAACTCACGCCATACGCCCTCAGAGAGCTTGTAAAGGCAGTTTATGTGGAGGCACCCGACAAGTCCAGCGGTAAGCGCAAGCAGAAGGTACATATCGAATATGACCTCGTTGGCTACATTCCCGTGGATGAACTGATAAAAGCGGAACAGGCATGACCGAAATCATGCCTGTTCCAAGAAATTTGCATATTACTGTTTTACGACCACCGAGCATTCCCGCCGTTTTTTGTTGCGCATTAGGTGATTGTGTGGTATAATGATTTCATCGAAGATGAAATCAGCGATATGAATTCTTAACAGAATTCTCGATATGTCATAAATGACTCGATATGTTGCCTTGCGGCAACGAGAATTCATATCATATCGAGCAATCGTAGATTGCATATCGCCAAAACTTATGGCATCTAAATTGTTCACTGATTTTATAATGAGTTTGCAAAGCAAACTCAATGAATTACACTTCGTGCATTGAGGCAATTCACAGGACATACGGCAAAACGCTATTATGAGAGGCATGGAATGAAGAGCTTTTTTATATCAAGTACATTCAAGGATATGCAGACGGAGAGAGATATTCTTCATGAGAGGGTATTTCCGAGACTGCGAAGACTTATAAAGGAATACGGTGACGAGGTGCAAGAGGTAGATTTGCGCTGGGGCGTTGATACCGTAAATATGAGCGAGGAGGAGAGCGGTCACGAGGTGCTCAAGATATGTATTGACGCCATTGACCGTTGTAAGCCCTACATAATCGTGCTTCTCGGTGAGCGCTACGGTTGGATTCCGGGCAGAGATATAGTTGACTCGGTGAACGACACCCGTATCAGCGACCGCTATGAAGCCGAAATGAGTATCACCGAGCTGGAGATACAGTATGGTGCACTGCTCCGAGATGAGAACTTTGACAGGTGCGTTTTCTGCTTCAGAGACCCTGAGGTGAATGATAAAATAGATGCTGACGAAAGGTATAAGTACGACGCCGAGAGTCCGCACCACGCAAAGAGGCTTACTGCGCTCAAAAATCAGATAAGAGCGCGTGAGGGCGCTATAATAATGGACTATACTGCCGATTGGGACAGTACAGAAAAGTGCATTTCGTCACTTGACGGTTTTGAAGCGCAGATATATGAAATTCTTGAAAAAATGATAAAGCGTGATTTTGAGGGAAAAAGGCAAAAGAGCGCAAAGGAGAAGCAAAGCGAGGAAATTGACCTCATAAAAAGCGAGTATCTCTCCTCGTATGTAAGGCGATACCCCGAAGAATTCAAGATAATCAAGAGCATCAGCAATTACGAACGGGAATATCACGGCTACTCAAAGGGTGACTGTGAGTGCATAGTGTTAAGAGGCGGCGCAGGCTCGGGCAAGAGCGCACTTATGGCGTTTACTGCCCACAAGGTATCAGAGGGCAATATGCCTGTAATACTCACCTTTGCCGCTGCGTCGGGCTGCAGAACACCGTCGCTTTTGAAAAGCTATATTATATACAGGCTGGAGCTTCTTTTGCGTGAAAATCACGATGCCGAGATGTCGGCTGACGAAAGACTGAGGGTGCTCAACAAAAAGCTTGACAACAAAAAGGTGGTGTGCTTTGTTGACGCAGTTGACCAGATATACGGCATGAGCGAAAATGTATATATCGACTTGCCTGCACTCTGCCCGAATATTTTTTGGGTGTTCTCAGCGCTTTCGGATTTTCCCGTTGAAAATGCACTTGGCTTTTACACCTATGATGTTATTGAGGTGGGCAGTCTTTTCCGTGAGCAGATAGAGGACATCATATTTCGCACTGCAGGCAAGCGAGGAAAGAAGCTTGACGGCGAGGTAACCTCGATGATAACTCACCGACAGGGCTCGTCAAACCCCTTGTTCATATCGCTCGTGCTCCAGCGCTTCTTTATGATGAACAAAAAGGAGTTTGAGTCTGCCGAGGCGATTGCGCCAGGTATGGACGGCTTGCACAGATATATGCAGGGCTTGCTTGAAGAAATGCCCGACCTGCCCGACAGAATGGCGGCGTACATTCTCGATGTGACGGCAAAGATGTTCGACCAGAAGCAGTTTAACGAAGTATTGATGCTCATTGCAATGTCAAAGGGCGGACTCAGTGAAAATGAGCTGACCGACATACTCCGCCTTGAGAATATCGAATTTTCACAGCTCGGCTTTCAGCAGACGGTCTCCTACCTTTACGATGCCTTTTCTCAGCGAAGCAACGGCAAGTGGACATTTGTACACCGCCTTTTTGGTGAGGCGGTACAAGGCACAATGAGTGATGATGACAGGGAACGAATCTGCTCTCTTTTGGTGCAGTACAGTCTTGATGATGATACCTTTATGCAAAACGAGGGCTTCTACTATATGCTCGACGCCAAAAGTGAGCATTTTGCAAGGCTTTTTGGGGCTTTTGCCAAGTGGGAGAGCCTTGAAGATGTATTCCATACGGTAAGGCGGTTGGCAAGTGACAGCGAGGAATACAGAGAGTTTTTCACCGATATCACAAGGAAGTATCCCAGTGACGAGGCGGCTGATTTCTGGCTGTCGGCAGAGGTATTTTTGTACGGTGACGAGGCTGAAAAAATGAGCGTGGAGCTCGACCGGATACTTCTCGACTCGGATGCGGTGAGCCCTCGGGTTAAATGGCGCTTGGCGCTCGATATGGTGTATTATGCACCGAAGGGGGAAATGCTTGCCCTGCTTGAGAGAGCCGAGAATTACAGCAATTCTTTGAGCGAGCCCGAATTCAGCATTGCAAGGTCGGGTATCTATTCCGAGCTTGCCCGTGTGCTGTCGGCACTTGATGAGCCTTATGAAAAGATACAAAAGGCGCGTGAAGATGCGGTGAGCTATATTGAAAAAGCTATTGCGGAGCTTGGTGAGAGTGATGATTGGAGAAGCTATCGAGAGCTTTTCAAATATCTGAGGATAATTTGCGCCAACGCTTCCTCATGGGACAGCCCCGACAGCCTCGATTTGTGGCTGAAGGGACTCTCGCTCCTTGACTCACTTGAACGCTTTGCAGACAACAGTGCTTATAAATACCGCAGGGGCGTTTTCCTTACGAATATATCAAAAAATTACTGCAAAAAGGAGTTCAGGGATTATACCAAGGCAAAAGAATACGGCGATATGGCATTGTCCATTACCGAAGAGCTCGCCTCGGCTGAGCCTACGGTATATAATCTTGAGCTCAAAAAGTCAGCCGTTTATGCTTATATTGAGCGCTTGAAGGAAGAATATCGGCACCCATATTTAAAAGAGGCGGTAGATGCTTCCCGCCGTGTTTATACGGCTCTCAAGGACGATTACAGCAAAAAGGAGCTTGCTTATGCCGAGGCTCGCTACGCTTCGTCAATGGCGCTTGCAATAAATACTGTAAACGATAACTTCAAGCATGTGATGATTTCAGAGACCGACGAGATATGGGACCACAGCTTTGCGCTGTACGAGGAGCTTATTTCTCAGGACAAGTGCGATATGAACGAAAAGGGCTCGTATGCGACCTATCTCATATCCCGAGCGGAAATATACAGATTCAGGGGCTATTATGAAAAGGCGATGACCTACGCCGAGCGCAGTATTGAGCTTCTTGAAGCCTACAAGTCATGGTCGTTTGAACGCTATCAAAAGGCAAGGACTGAGGAAATGAAGCGCTATGAGTATCACGGTGTGAACTGGTCGATGGGCTGGCTTGCAAGGGCAAAGGGCGTTATTGCAGATATTTATATTTCACGCCTTGAATGTGACAGGGCAGAGCTTTTTGCAAAAGAGGCTTATGAGCTCTCATTTGAAAGGTCAAGCACCATCGCTTCTCACTACAAGCGTGCTATGGACTCTCTTGTTATTCTTGCCAAGGCAAAGTATTATCAGCGCAAGGACAGTGAGGCGCTTGAGGTGTGCGATACTCTTGCAGGTCTTGTGAGTGACCCGAAAGCCGAGCACTTTGAAACCGAGCTCATAAAGGGTGAGGCGGCTTACATACGAGCCCGCATTGCTCTGCTTGGCGGAGATACCAAGAGCGCTTGGGAATACTGTCTTGAATGTGAGAAGTATTCCGTGAAGGATTCACTCTACCGTGATAAGCTTGCCGTTTTAAAGGCAGACTGTCTTAGCTCACTTGGTGACAGCACTGCTAACGGTGCGTGGCTTGATGCCCTCAAGCTTTGGCGTAACCGTTTTGATGTGGAAAAGGGAATATTTGAAAAAAATGTTCACTTTAACATTTATGTCAGCTATGGTCGTGTAACGAAGCTGATATGCACCAGGGAGGACAAGCGATATGCTATTGCTGCATATTATATGGCGTATTGCTTTTACAATTATGCATCGGAATTCAGAGACGAAAGTCAGCTTGACGAGACGGCAACATTCAACGGCTCTAACAAGGATATTCTTGAAATTCTCAATCTGCTCGACCTTGGTACGCTCAACACTATCCGACCCGAATGGTTCAAGCTCGGCTTGCAGTATGAGAGCGTTGAGAGAGCGTGCGCTCTGCCGAGAGCTGACAGTGCTTCCGCCTTTGTTGACACTCTTGTGTCTCTCACATCACCAAAGGTAAATCCGTGTGTATATGACTTTATTCTGTCAAACAGTGATGTCATTGAGAGTGCTGTGCCCACAGCTGAGCAGTTTGCTGTGCTCTCGGACAGCGCAAAGCTTATCGACAACGAGCTGTTCAGCGAGAGGGTTGATTTCAAGCAGGCGCTTGAACGAGCCGTACTTCATCGACAGGCTTTTTCAAGCGATTCTATTCCTGTTTTCTGGCGCAACTTCACGCACTATACTATATGGTCAGATGATGATATACAAAAGCGTATTTTGCTGTGGCGGGCGTATTTCAGGCTTCTTCTTTTCACAGCGAGGTGCAGGGATACCGATGAAAACGGCAAGAAGAGGGTGCTTGATATGCTTCTCTTTGCGTTCAGAGGTATTGCCGATATAGAAAACGACGGCAAGGGTGTTGAGGGCGCTGATTTTGCAAGCATAACCGACAAAGAGCTTATCTCGCTCATTGACATATTCAGTATGGAAAATGAGCTGAGGAACAAGGGCGGCTTCAGGTATTGGTACGAGAGCAAAAACTGTTGGGTAACCGAAATGTACGAGAGGACAGGGGACAGGAGTCATCTTGACAGGAGACTGTGTGAGTTCAATGAATTCCTCACCGACAAATATGAGCAGATTTATCAGGGATATGATGTCAGCGACAAGAAGAATATGGTGTTTGAGGTTTCTCAGGCTGCCATGCACTTTATCCGCACACTTGCAGAAAACGGCTTCGATGCCGAGGCGCTTGAGGTTGCCCGCTGGTTTGAGGGAACACCCTCACTTCGGGGCAGAATGATGTCACGTACTCTTGAGCTTCTTTCGGGCGGCGGTGAGTGGCTTGAAAAAATCAAGCTGAGTTACTACGCAAAGTGGCTCGATACCGACGATTTGCGCACCCTGCGTGTACAGTGAGCTTTATGCAATTCCTCGGTTGAAAAGGGGATGTAAAAAAACTCAACCAGAGTTTTTTCACATTCCCATTTTTTTATCTATAAGGAAATTGCGTTGAATCAACCTCGCCGTTTTACCTTGTTTTGGTTTATATATTGGTTGCGATAGGCGGGCATTGTCAGCGGCGACTCGCCGCTTTTTTAATATACAGGAAATTGCGTTGAATCAACCTCGCCGTTTTACTTTGTTTTGGTTTATATATTGGTTGCGATAGGCTGGCATTGTCAGCGGCGACTCGCCGCTTTTTTATCTTTAACTGACAGCTGATATAGTATCTCGGTGGCAAATGCAAGCTTTGTTACTACATTCTCCTTGGTTTCGGGATAGCAGTAGAAGGAGTCATTTTCAGTTGAAATATCCACACAGTCAAGAGGCTTGAGATAACAGTAGTCATACTCTATGTGCAGACTGTTTGTCTGGATGGGCTCACGCTTTATGCAGTAGTCCTCTCCGTTATAGTGACCTTCAAGTACAAAGCCCTCTTTGGCGTTGTGTCTCAGCCTTGCGTGTCCCAGCTTCTCGAATTTCCAACAGCGGGGCATTGAATAAACATCCACCTCGTCCTCAAAGGAATAGGTTCCTTCAAGAATCTGCTTTTCCACCTGCTCACGTTCCCACCTGAACCAATCGGGTACATGGCTGAATTCGGTTTCTCCTTCGTTGGCGCTCAGAGTTCCGTCCTCGTTCAGTGTCCAACGCTTTTGACAGTGAGTACAGAATATTTCACTGCCCTCGGAGGACATTTTTGACTCGGTCAAGCAGTTGGGACATTGATAGAGTATCTTGTGCATTCCCTCGGCACGGAATTTTTCGGTTATCTTTATACCGTTTTCCTTCTGGTAGCGGTATTCGTCATAGTCAAGGGCACACCTGATAGCTTCGTTTATCTCTGCATCGGTCATATTATTTATGTCATCGGGGGTCAGTATCTGTGTTGCAGTGGTGTGAAGAGGCACACGGCGCTTCTTGCGGAAGTTCCAGAAGGGTGAATGAAGATAGTTCCCGTGATGAACGATTGCCACTACAGGCACCTTGAGCCTTTTTACCAACATTCCCAGAGATTCCGGCATATAAGATGTGATACCGCAGGGCGAGTAACGTGCCTCGGGGTACATACAGAGAATGTCGCCTCGGTTGATTACCTTGCGGATGGACTTGAGAAGATGTATGTCCATTGTAAATTTTCTGGTGCAAATTGCTCCGATAAATTCCATCAGCCAAGGACGGCGGTAGTATCCGTCGATGCTGACAACATTATTGACTCTGTGAGGGGCAGTGACCATTGAGGCAAGCTCAAAGTCGATAAAATACATATGGTTTGACAGCACTATGTATGGAGGCTTAAGCCCCTCCATGTTTATTTTTTCTACCTTGTATTTTTTGGTCATAAGCACGATTTTGGAAAGTATCCATATGAGCCATACTATTATCAAGGGCTGGCGCATGGGATATTTTGCGGTCTTATACCGTTTTTTGTTTTTATAGTTTACATCTTTGTTCATAAATTTACTCCACCTTGGCTGTTATAAATTTATTATAAACTATTTGTTAAGAAAAATCAACTTATTTTGACAAAAACCAATAAAGCGTGATATAATACATCGAGGTGTTTTTTATGGAATTGTTAATTGCACTGATATCGGTGCTTGCTGTAGTGCTGATAACAGCTTTTATAATTTTTTACAGGATATTCTATTCGGTAAGAAAAAAGAGCACAGAGGAATACCCTATGCCCGACGGTGAGATATATGAGCCGTATTACGATATTATGCGAGGATGGCAGAAGGAGATAAGAGCACTGCCGCATAGGGACATCGAGATAAAGTCTCATGACGGTCTGATTCTGCGCGGCAAGTACTACGAATACCAAAAGGGAGCACCCATTGAGCTGATGTTTCACGGCTACAAGGGCAGAGCGGAAAGCGACCTGTGCGGAGGGGTTATGAGGTGCTTCAAGCTGGGCAGAAGCGTGCTTACCGTTGATCACAGGGCAAGCGGAGACAGCGAGGGCAGAGTTATAACCTTCGGAGTGAACGAGAGCCGAGACTGTGAAAAATGGGTAGAATATATCGTAAACAATATTGACAAGGATGCAAGGATAATACTGACGGGCATTTCAATGGGAGCGGCAACTGTTATGATTGCAGCCGCATCCGAGCTTCCCGAAAATGTAATAGGAGTTCTTGCGGATTGCGGATATACCTCTGCAAAAGCTATTATAAAAAAGGTTATGAGGGAAATGAAGCTTCCTGCCGACCTGCTCTATCCCTTTGCAAGACTGGGAGCAAGGCTGTACGGCGGTTTTGACCCGGATGAACGCTCACCTATTGACGCTGTTAAAAGGGCAAGGGTGCCTATCATTTTTATACACGGCGACACCGATGCCTTTGTACCCTATGAAATGAGTGTGGAAAACTACAATGCCTGCGTGTCCCGAAAAAGACTTGTAACGGTCAAGGGTGCAGGACACGGACTTGCATATCCCATTGACCCCAAGCTTTATCTTGATGAAATAACAGAATTTTTTAAGGAGCAGAAGTAAAAATGGAAACAGTTACAAGAATAGCAAGCTTTTCGGTGGACCACGATAAAATAGTTCCCGGTATATATGTGTCACGCATCGACGGGGATATTGTCACCTACGACCTGAGAACAAGAGTGCCCAACGGCGGAGACTATATCGATACCGTTACTATGCACTCTGTTGAGCATATGCTTGCCACATATCTCAGAAATTCCGAAATTGGAAAAAGTATAATCTATTTCGGACCTATGGGGTGCGGTACGGGCTTTTATCTTCTCGTGAGAGGGGAGAGCAACCAAAGAGTTCTTGAAGTGCTTAAGGACTGTCTTAAAAAGACAGTCGAGCATGACGGTGAGATGTTCGGCAACACCCGTAAGGAGTGCGGAAATTACAGGTCGCTGAGCCTGGACAGTGCAAAAAAAGAATGCAAAAGCTATTTGGAGGTGCTCAATTCAAGGGAGCACACCTTTGAATATTGATTTTATCGTCATCGTATCGCCTGTAATAGTAATTGCCGTTTTCCAAATCCATGCATGAAATGTATCTGGTGTATTCAATTTCGGAGCTTTCCAGTATCATACATCCCTTGGGAACAGCTACAGAGGACATTATGTTGAAAAAGTGAGCAACGCTTCGTTCCTTGACAGCGTTTTCTCTTACAAAGGCGGCACGGACAAATCTTGATGACGAGGACCAGTCCCCCGGAAGTCCGATAGCACCCATCCCGCGAGAGACGGTGACGGGCTCAAAATCGGCTGAAAATCTGTTTACTGCAGGCTTGGCTGTGATATTGATATAATTGTTCAGATTCATCATTTGGTATTGAAAGGGTGGATTGTTTGTCAATACCCCCACGGGATTGCGGCATACTGTCAGTCCGTCTTTGGTGCTTTCGACTGTAAGGCTTTCGTTTGTGTCTCCAATCATCCAGTGCAGCGGAGAGGGCTGCAGGTCGGGAGAAAAAGGGGTATTTACTATTTCTGTCTCCGTTAAAAGCTCTCTTGCCTCCCTGACACTTTGTGCCTGGGAAAGGATAAAGGGTATCAGCTCAAAGGAGGCAACCGAACCCTTTCTGCCCTCGGGAAAAAAGGCATTTCCTACAAAATTCAAACCCGCCATGGCTAATCCCTTTTCGTTTACGGCATCGAAAAAGAGGGGATAGCCATTTTCTTTTTTAGCCATTCCCATGATTGCAAAGGAGCTTTCAATTGCCCTCCTGTGACGGAATTCAAAGCGGTGTCCCAAGGGAAGAGTCAAAGCCTCCTCGCCGAAGCCGCATTCATAGTCAAGTGTTCTTCCAAAGAAGCCGTTGAAGTTGATTGCTGTACACATAACACTACCCCCGTAATTTTGATTACGGGGGTAGTATAACCGTTATTTCAACAAATAATCACCCATGAAGCCGAGACACATTGCCACAGCGCCGATTTCGTCAAGCCATTGACGGGTTTCGTCAATTTTCAGCGGACCTGTGCCGGGACCGTTGCCGAAATCGTTGTTCCATATCCAATCGGTAGTGGGGAAGAGACAGAGCTTTGGCTGTACTGCCTCGTAAAAGCGTTTGTTTACTCCCTGCTGACCGTGATGCGCCATTTGTACTATATCGCAACTAACTGCAGCTTCTCCCTTGTCACAAAGGATTGCTTCACCTGCCTCAACACCTAAGTCTGCCAGGAAAAGCACTTCTCGCTTCGGGAAATGCGCTTTGATTACAATGCTTGTGTTGTTTATGGGATTGACCTTTATGTTCTCATATCCCTCAATGTCATTGAGTATTTCAAAGGTCATGCCGCCGCATTCTATAAAGCTGTTTTTGATAAAGGGCTTTACGGTAAGATTGTGCTTTTCAATTCCGCTGTAAAAGGTTTCCACAAGACCTCTCACAGCAGGGTCCTCTGCTTTTGCAAGCCATTCTATGTCGGGGAATGATAAGTAAAGCTCTTTTATTTCTATATCAAGCTTTTCGCTGTGCTCAAGCATCCACGAAAGCGCACCGTAATGGTCGCTGTGAGCATGGGTTATAAACCACTTGTCAACTATTCCGCCATGCTCCTTTATCAGCCCTGTCAGGTGCTCGGCATCCTCGGGACCGTAATAGCCGCCGTCCATTATAACTGTTTTTCCTTCGGGCGTTTTGATAAAATATGAGTTCATCATACAGGTTGAACGGTTTGCCACCTGCAAAAGTGAGCCTCCGCCGAAGTCTACGAAAATTTCATTCATTTGCAACTTAATCACCTCTTGTCGGTATTTTATCACACAGTATATTTAAAGTCAATATAAAATAAAACACTTGAAAAACTTGTATAATTGTGATACAATAAACAAAACATTTATAAGGAGATTGTTATGAACACAAGATATAATGAGGCGAAAGCCATATATGCAAAGCTTGGCATTGACACCGATGCGGCTATTGCAAAGCTTAAGAATATCCCTGTTTCAATCCATTGCTGGCAGGGTGATGACGTTATAGGCTTTGACCATGACGGACCGCTGACAGGCGGAATACAGACTACGGGTAATTATCCCGGTAAGGCTACAACACCCGATGAGCTTATGGCGGATATGGATAAGGCTATGTCTCTTTGCCCCGGCGCAAAGAAGGTAAATGTCCACGCCTGCTATGCCGTTTTCGAGGACGGATTTGTTGACAGAGACAAGCTTGAGCCCAAACACTTCAAAAGGTGGGTTGACTTTGCCAAGGAAAGAGGAATGGGACTTGATTTCAATCCCACCTTCTTCTCACATCCCAAGGTAAAGGACGGACTTACTCTCTCCAGCCCCGATGAAGAGACAAGACGCTTCTGGATAGAACATGGAAAGGCTTGTGTCAGAATTTCCGAATATTTTGCTAAAGAGACAGGTATTCCCTGTGTTATGAATATATGGACAGGTGACGGCTATAAGGATATTCCAGCCGACAGAATGGGTCCCAGAATCAGATATAAGGAGTCCATTGAGGAAATTCTCTCCGAGCCCTTTGACAAGAAGCTTGTAAAGCCCTGCGTTGAATCAAAGGTATTCGGCATAGGCGTTGAGTCCTTTACAGCAGGCTCTGCAGAATTTTCGCTTACATTTGCGGCAACTCATGACGGCTGTCTGCCCTTGATGGATAACGGTCACTACCATCCTACCGAGGTGGTTTCGGATAAGGTGCCCGCACTTCTTACCTTCTTCCCCGAAATTGCTTTACATATTACAAGAGGTGTTCGCTGGGATTCAGACCATGTGCTTCTCTTCGACGATGAAACAAAGGAGATTGCAAAGGAGATTGTACGCTGTGATGCTCTTGACAGAGTGTACATGGCACTGGACTACTTTGATGCAAGTATTAACCGTATTGCCGCTTGGGCAGTAGGTATCAGAAGCTGGCAGAAGTCATTGCTTTCGGCTCTTTGTACTCCCAATGCCAAGCTTCGTCAGCTTCAGGACACAAATCAGCTTACCGAGCTTATGGTGATGATGGAGGAGTGCAAGACACTTCCCTTCGGAGATGTATGGCAGCACTATTGCGAGGAATGCGGTGTTACAGGCGATGCATCCTGGTTTGACGATGTTAAGAAGTACGAGGAAGAAGTATTGCTCAAAAGATAAGTTCTTTCATATCAAATAACAAAATTCCGTGTGCATTTTAGCACACGGAATTTTGTTATCTCACAGGAATTTTCATGGAAACAATCTCGCCGTTTATACAAGTGAAGAGTGAATAGGTGCTGACAATTTGCTGATGCAAATTCACAATGTTAGAACGGGAGGCGAAACGCCTCCCCTACAAGCAAGGTTTCCCTATGAAAGCCGTAGGGGAGGGGTCGCCCCTCCCGTAAATATTCGATATGAGTGATAGAACGATAGGCGAGCAATGTCAGCGGTCACTGACCGCTTTATTTGATTTTCTTCATTGCACCTGAAAGCATCAGCTTTATACGGTTGAGCTGATTTACTTCACTTGCTCCGGGGTCATAGTCAACTGCCGCAATATTTGCGTTGGGATATACCTTTTTCAGTGCCTTTATAACTCCCTTGCCCACAACGTGATTCGGCAGGCAGGCAAAGGGCTGTATACATACAATATTATCTGTTTCATGAGTAAGAAGCTCTACCATTTCGCCTGTCAGGAACCAGCCCTCACCGTATTGGTTTCCTATGGAGAGGAAGGGCTTTGTCATTTCGGCTATCTCCTCAATGGGGACGGGTGCGGAGAACCTTTGACTCTTTTCCAGCGCCCTTACGGCAGGTGCACGCAAAAGCTTTACTGCCTTTATGGCTATTTTGGATATTATATCGGCTTTTTTGGATACACCCAGATATTTATGTCTGTATTGATTGTTGTAAAAGCTGTAGTTGAAAAAGTCTATCATGTCGGGGACAATCGCCTCGGCTCCCTCATGCTCTAACAGCTCTACGAGACGGTTATTTGCAAGAGGCATATACTTGACAAGTATCTCACCTACAATACCGACTCTGGGCTTTACGATTTTTGGGTCGAGCTCCAAGGCGTCAAAGTCTTGTACTATACCTTGGCATATGTCTTTGTATTTCATGCTTCCCCGTTTTCCCGAAATGGAATCGATACAGATATCTCTCCATTTTTTGTGAAGCTCATTGGCTGAGCCTTTTACCTTTTCATAGGGGCGTGTTCTGTAAAGACAGCGCATAATAAGGTCGCCGTACACTATAGCGTGTACTGCATCAATGAGCATGAGAGGGGATAGCTTGAAGCCTGAATTCTTCTCCATGCCGTTTGTGTTGAGAGAGATGACGGGGATATGACCCAGACCTGCCTTTTCCAGTGCACGTCGGATGAAAGCCACATAGTTGCTGGCTCTGCAGCAGCCGCCTGTTTGAGTCATAAGTATGGCAAGTCGGTCGGTATCGTATTTTCCCGACAGCACTGCTTCCATTATCTGTCCCACAACTGTAATTGAGGGGAAGCAGGCATCGTTATTCACGTATTTCAAGCCTACGTCTATTGCTGTTCGGTTGTCATTGTCCAGAACAACCGCATTGTAGCCGTGCTTGGTAAACAGAGGCTTGACTATATCAAAGTGAATGGGACTCATCTGAGGGGCTATGATAGTGTAGCCCTTGTTGTTCATTTTCTTGGTGTATTCCACTCTTTTGTAATCATAATCAGCCTTGCTTGATTTAATGCCTTCTTTTTTACGACGCTCCATTGCGGAGATAAGACTGCGTATTCTTATTCTGACAGCACCCAGATTGTTTACTTCGTCTATTTTCAAAAGGGTATACAGCTTACCGCTTGTCTCAAGTATTTCACACACCTGGTCGGTAGTTACAGCATCAAGTCCGCAACCGAAGGAGTTGAGCTGAATGAGCTCCAAATCATCGCATTTTGAAACAAATCTTGCGGCTGAGTAAAGACGTGAATGATATACCCATTGGTCAACCACTCTCAGATTACCTCCCTGTACTGATGGAAGCGAGTCCTCGGTAAATACTGTGAGTCCGTAGGAGGCAATAAGCTCGGGAATTCCGTGATTGATTTCCGGGTCAAGGTGATAGGGTCTGCCGGCAAGGACAATTCCGGCACCGCCGACTCTTCTCATTTCGTCAAGCAGCCGCTGTCCCTCTGCCTTGATATCCTTTTTGGCATTGAGCATTTCCGCCCATGCAAGCTTTACCGCTCTCCTTACCTCATTTTCGGGAATGTTCCATTCTTCATGGGCTACACAAACAAGTCTGGAAGCAACCGTCTCCTCGTCGGTAAAGGCAATAAAGGGTCTTATGTATCTGACAGCTCCGTCACTGACCTGTTCCACATTGTTTTTCAGGTTTTCGGGATATGAGACAACTATTGGACAGTTAAAGTGATTTTTTGCATTTTCGGTTTCCTGCTTTTCATAGAAAACACAGGGATGGAAAATAGTTTTTATTCCTTCGTTTATCAGATACTGAACATGACCATGCGCCAGCTTGGCAGGATAGCACTCTGATTCCGAAGGGATGGATTCCATTCCAAGCTCATATATTTTACGCTCTGAGAAGGGAGAAAGCCTCAGCGAAAAGCCCAGCTCGTAGAAAAATGTTGCCCAGAAGGGATAGTTTTCATATATGTTCAGCACACGGGGCATACCTATGACACCTCGGTGTGACTGTGCTTTTTCAAGCACGGGGTAGGAGAACAGCCGTTCTCTCTTGTATTCAAAAAGGTTGGGGGCACGTTTGCTTGTATCGCCGTTGCCCAGACCCTTTTCACAGCGGTTGCCCGTTATGTGTCTGCGCCCTCCCGAGAAGGTATTGACAGTGAGCATACAGCTGTTTGAACAGCCCTGACAGCGTGTACTTTTTGCAGTGTATGTAAGTGCATCTATTTCATCAAAGGAAAGCATTGACGATGCTGTACCGTCATATTCCGAGCGTGCTATGAGCGCTGCGCCGAAAGCACCCATAAGTCCTGCAATGTCGGGACAGGTGGCTTGCGTATCGGCTATCTTTTCAAAGGCACGCAGTACAGCACGGTTATGAAATGTACCGCCTTGTACAACAATGTGATTACCCAGCTCTCTTGTATCTGCAAGCTTTATAACCTTGTAAAGGGCATTTTTGATTACGGAGTAGGCAAGACCCGCCGATATGTCCGCAACCTCTGCACCCTCCTTTTGTGCCTGCTTTACATTGGAATTCATGAATACTGTACATCTTGTACCAAGGTCAACGGGCACTCTGGCAAAGAGAGCTTCTTCGGCAAATGCCTCGGCTGTATAGCCCAGCGAATTTGCAAAATTTTCTATAAATGAGCCGCATCCCGACGAGCATGCTTCGTTAAGAAGTATGGTGTCCACTGCGCCTCTCTTGAGCTTGATGCACTTCATATCCTGCCCGCCGATATCCAGAACACAGTCTACTCTCGGGTCAAAGAAGGATGCCGCAGTGCAGTGGGCTATGGTTTCCACCTCACCCGAATCGAGATTAAATGCGGATTTGAGAAGTGCCTCTCCGTAGCCTGTGGAGGTAGCTCTGGCAATTTTTGCACCTTCGGGGAAGAAGCGTGACATTTCTTTGATTGCGTTTTTTGCAGTTTCAATAGGGTTGCCCTTGTTGTTTGCATAGTAGGAGAAGAGAAGCTCTCCCTTGTCGGAAATCAGTGCAAGCTTGGTGGTTGTAGAGCCTGCATCAATACCAAGAAAGCAATTACCGCTGTAGTCCTTCAGGCTTCTTTTTGCTACCTGTGCTTTTTCGTGTCTTGTCTTGAAATCCTCATATTCCTTATTGCTGTCAAAAAGAGGTGCAAGACGGGGCATTTCAAATCTTATTTCAACTCCGCCATCAAGAGTTGCTATGAGGGCGGAAAGAGGAGTTTCCTTGGTATCACCCGATTCAAGTGCGGCTCCCATTGCCGCAAAGAGATGGGAATTTTCGGGGTCTACAGTAGTCTCCGGAGTGAGCTTGAGCGTGCGTATAAATGCCGCTTTAAGCTCTGTAAGGAAGTGAAGCGGTCCGCCCAGAAAGGCAACATGACCTCTAATGGGCTTGCCGCAGGCAAGTCCTGATATAGTCTGATTCACAACCGCCTGAAAAATGGATGCCGCAAGGTCTGCCCGTGTAGCTCCCTCGTTTATGAGAGGCTGTATGTCGGTTTTTGCAAAAACACCGCAACGTGCCGCTATGGGGTATATTACCTTGTATTCTTTTGCTTCAAGGTTGAGATGCTCTGCATCGGTCTGCAGAAGAGATGCCATCTGATCGATAAATGAGCCTGTACCTCCGGCACATACTCCGTTCATACGTTCCTCAAGTCCGCCGTCAAAGTAAATTATCTTGGCATCCTCTCCGCCAAGCTCAATGGCAACATCGGTCTGAGGCGCAACCCTTTGAAGAGCTGTAGCAACAGCCACTACCTCCTGTATAAAGTCTATCTCCATAGCCTTTGACAGATTAATAGAGCCCGAGCCTGTTATTTTCACCTTGAGCATACATTCGCCCACAGCCTCACGTGCCTTTATAAGAAGCTCCTTGAGAGTCTCTTTCGTATGGGCGTTGTGACGGGTATACTCACCGTATATTATATTATCCTTTTCATCAAGAATTGCAAGCTTGACTGTAGTTGAACCGATATCAATACCTGCGCGGTATGTTTGCATAAATTACTCCTTTGATACTAAAACAAAATAACTCACTTTATATTAGACCATTTTTCATAATTTGTCAAGTCAAAAGTTACCTATTAATTATATATTAACCAATGTGCAACAAAACCGAGACACTGATTCCGAGAATTTTTCGAAAGATAAAAAAAGTGAGCCTCGGTAAATTTATTGACAAACAAAAAGGGGGATGTTTAAAAACTCTTTTGAGTTTTTAAACATCCCCTAATCTTCTTCAGGGTTTACAGCATCCTCCGGGAGTGTATCCCATTTTTATGAGGTCATCTCTTGTTCCTGAATATGCTTCCTTGTTTTTACCGTCTATCCTGTCGGCGTTTGAGCAGTGTGGATAATGAAATTTCATACTGTTGGTATTGAGCACATATTCGCTCTCATCTAAAATAACGTTTTCTTCTCCTTGGGTACCAAAGGTGAAGCTTACGCTTTTGCCGTCGCTTTTACAAATTATATCACCTAAAAGGTCGGTGCGGTAAACCGTTACATCTGCATCCCTCAAGCGGCTGAGAGGCTCATCGTGGGGGTGTCCGTATTCGTTGCCTTTGCCTACGGATATAACGGCATATTCAGGCATTACCTCACGTAAAAATCGGTATCCCGTTGAGGTGTTGCTGCCGTGGTGGCCAACCTTGAGTACTGTTGAGGAAATATCTGCATTTGAATCCAGTACTGCCTGCTCTGCTTCCCATTCCGCATCCCCGGTAAACAGGAAGGATGTTTCGCCGTAGGTTATCTTTAATACTATTGAGCTGTTGTTTGTATCATCATTGGAATTGCAGCCCACAATTATTACCTCTGCCGAGCCAAGTGAAAAGGCTTCTCCCACTGTCGGAATGCTTATAGAAGAACCGCCAAGCTCGGTGTACTTTACAAAGCTTCTGAAGGCATCGCTGTCATAGCTTGTGACAGGGCAGTATACAGTTCCGGGCTTTGCATAGCTCAAGGCTCCTGCCATACCGCCGATATGATCCTCATGAGCATGAGTGCCTATAACGTAGTCAAGATAGCTTATGCTGTGCTTTTTGAGATATGTGTACATACGGCTTGAGTCACCTGTGTTTCCTGCATCAATGAGCATGCTTTTTCCGTCGCACAGAACAAGTGCCGCATCAGCCTGTCCTACATCTATAAAGTGAATTTCAAAGCCGGAGCCTTCGGACAACGGTTGTGAGATTTTTGTGTCGGTAGGTGTTTTGACAGCACAGGATACAAGGCAAAGCAATAAAGTTACGGCAATAAACAGCCTGATTTTTTTCATACAGCACCTTTTCGATAATAGAATACAGGGGATACATTTTCAGTATCCCCTGCAGTCGGTTTATTTATGTCTTATGAGTCCCAAAGCTTTTGATATTTCCATTAAAACCAGAGGAACAAGTACAAATCCCAGAACAACGAGGTAGAGCTTTACAGGGAGTAAAACAAGACCGAAAGCAATACGAAGGGGGGTGAAGAGTACTATGAGCACAAGGAGAACGGAAGCAAGGCACGCAAGGTTAAGATTTTTGTTTGTGAAGGGACCGATCTTAAACAGTGAACGGTTGCTTCTCATATTGAACGCCTGAACGACCTGAGATATAGCCAGTGTGGCAAATGCCATTGTCTGACCGCCCTCAAGGGTGCCTGTCACATTTTCTCCGATTCTGAATGCAAAAAGAGCAAGTATTGCGAACATAAAGCCCTGAAGTACAACTCTTATTCCCAAACCGTGAGCAAAGATACCTTCGTTTTTGGGCTTGGGTTTTTCGTTCATTATGCCTTCTTCAACAGGCTCCATACCAAGAGCAATTGCAGGGAGTGAGTCGGTTACAAGATTTATCCAGAGAAGCTGCATGGACAGAAGCGGAGTCTTGTGCCAGAGCAGCATGGAGATAAATACCAGAATTACCTCGCCTATGTTTGTACCCAGCAGGAAGCCTACAACCTTTTTGATGTTTGAATAGATGCCGCGTCCTTCGCGTACAGCTTCTACAATAGTTGCAAAATTGTCATCTGTCAGGGTCATATCGGCAGCTCCCTTGGCGACGTCTGTACCTGTGATACCCATTGCGCATCCGATGTCAGCCGCTTTAAGCGCAGGGGCATCGTTTACGCCGTCACCTGTCATGGACACTATCTGTCCCTTTCTTTGCCAAGCCTTGACTATTCTTATCTTATTCTCGGGAGAAACTCTTGCATATACCGCAATGTTGCTTACCGCCGCATCAAGCTCGCGGTCGGTCATTTTATCAAGCTCCGCACCTGTTATTGCACGGTCTTTTTCTGTGAGAATACCCAGCTCTCTCGCTATTGCAGAGGCTGTTACAACATGGTCGCCCGTTATCATTACAGGCTTGATTCCTGCCTTTACACAGAGTGCTACGGCTTGCTTTGCTTCGGGTCTGGGAGGGTCTATCATACCTACAAGACCGATGAAGGTCAAGCCGCATTCAAGCTCCTCGGGAGTGGGGTTTTCGGGAACCTTATCTATCAGTTTAAAGCCTACCGCAAGAACTCGCAGAGCATTTTCACTCATGGAATCGGTCATTTTGCGTCCGCCTTCAATATCTCCCGCAATGCATTTCTGAGCCATTACATCAAAGGCGCCCTTTACAATAACCATGTTTTTTCCGTTTATGCTGTTGACGGTTGTCATAAGCTTTCTGTCGGAGTCAAACGGAATTGTGGCAAGTCTGGGGAACTGCTGGTTGAGACTCTCTTTTGGGAAGCCTTTTTTCATTGCCGCCGCAACAATTGAGGTCTCTGTGGGGTCGCCTATGTGCTCCTCTTTTCCGTCCTTTACAACCACCGAGCCGTCACAGCACAGAGCCGCAAATTTCAGCAGACTGTTTACAGCCTCACTTGTTTCGCCGCTTATTTCTTCCGTATTACTTGCACCGCTGACATAAGCCTTTACAAGAGTCATTCTGTTCTGGGTAAGCGTTCCTGTTTTATCCGAGCAGATAACAGAAGCACCGCCCAGTGTTTCCACTGCAGGAAGCCTTCTTATAAGCGCTCCTCGGGAAGCCATTCTGCCTACACCTATGGAAAGCACTATTGTAACAATTGCGGGAAGTCCCTCGGGGATAGCCGATACAGCCAGGGAAATCGCCGTCATAAATATTTCAAGGGGCGGGATATCGTTTGTTATGCCTACAATGAATATGATACCGCAGGCGGCAAGTGCTATTGCTCCAAGATATTTTCCAAGCTGTGCAAGCTTCTTCTGGAGAGGTGTTTGTGTTTCCTCTTCTTCATTGAGAAGGTTTGCTATCTTGCCCATTTCGGTATCCATACCTGTAGCCGTAACAACGGCAACAGCCGAGCCGTAGGTAATGGAACAGCCCGAAAATACCATATTTGTTCTGTCTCCTATGGGGGCAGCTTCATTGACAATGGCGAGAGCATCCTTTTCACTTGGTACAGATTCTCCTGTCAGTGCAGATTCCTCGCTCTTGAGGCTTGCGCTTGTAAGAAGTCTGGCATCGGCAGGCACAAAATCTCCCGCTTCAAGTTTAATAATATCACCGGGTACAAGAAGCGCAGCATCAATTACACTTTCCTTACCGTCACGAATAACTCTTGCATGGGGAGCCGAAAGATTTTTCAGCGCATCCAGTGCTTTTTGGGCTTTGCTTTCCTGCATAACACCCATTATTGCATTAAGTACTACAATCAAAAGAATGAGCAAGGGCTCAAAGAATTCCTTCGGTTCTCTTTCAATACAAGCTACAACAAAGGAAATAAAAGCCGCAACAAGCAGAATAAGTATCATTACATCCTTGAACTGCTCCGCAAACCTTTGCAACAGAGTTCTCTTTTTCTTTTCCTTCAGCTTGTTTTCGCCGTGAGTTGCTCTCAGCTCATTTGCAGTGCTATCACTAAGTCCGTTTTCTTCATCTGTTCCCAGATTTTTCAGTAATTCTTCTTTTGTTATACTGTGTGGTGACAATTAAAATTTCCTCCTAAAATTTTTCTGTTTTAATATTATACCAGAAAAGTTCTCAGTTTACAACAATTTTTTCCTAATTTATAAAAGTTTAACAAAGGGGCTGTAAAAAACTCTGTTTGAGTTTTTTACAGCCACCAGTTTCTATCTTACGGGAAATTGCACCAAATCAACCTCGCCGCTTTTTATTCATATATTCTTGTTACTCTGGGTGATATGCCGGTATAAAGCTCGTAGCTGATACTGCCCGAAAGCTCTGCGTATTCGTCGATTGAAATACTGCCGTTTCCCCAGAAGGTTACCTCATCTCCCTGTGAAATGTCACAGTGCGCATCGGTAATATCCACCATAAGCAGGTCCATGCACACATTTCCTACTATATTAAAGATTTCACCGTTTATCTTTACTCTGCCCTTGTTTGACAAAGCACGCGGAATTCCGTCTGCATAACCTGCCGTTATTGTTGCAATAACCGAATCACGCTCAAAGGTGTGATTTCTGCAATATCCTACAGTCTCACCCCTTTTTACCTTTATTACCTGACCCACCTTTGCACACAGGGTCATTACCTCTCTCAGAGGCATATCGGGATGCTCTTCAAGGTATTTTGCTTTGATATCCTTTGAAGGATATGCACCGTAGAGAATAATTCCGGGTCTCACGGCATTCATCAAAGCATCGCGCCGTGTCAGCACAGCTGCCGAATTGGCAATGTGCGATTTCCCTGTGTCGATTCCGCTGTCATTCAAGGCTTTGACCGTCCTGTTAAACCTTGAAAGCTGAAGGTCTGTATAATGGGAGCTGAGGTCATCACTTTCCGCAAAGTGGCTGAATATACCCTTTATGCAGATACCGGGTAGCTTCGATACAGCCGTTATGTCTGCTGTGGTTGTATCGGTTTCGGTATCAAAGCCGAAGCGATGCATTCCCGTATCAAGCTTAATGTGTACATTAAGAGATAGACCGCCCAGCCTTTTTGACAGCTCTTTTGCATAGTCAAGACTCATTACAGACTGTGTTATGTTACTGTCGGCAAGAACCGTGGCAAAAGCAGGGTCCGTGTATCCAAGTATGAGCAATTCATTTTTTATGCCGTTTTCTCTCAGAGTCAGAGCCTCGTCCATCTCGGCTACCGCAAAGGTGCTTACCTTTCCCGATAAAGCACGTGCAAGCTCAATTGCACCGTGTGAATAGGCGTTTGCCTTGATTATGGGCATCGCTTCACAGCCCTCGGGCAAAAGGTCCTTTATGCATTCAAAGTTGTGGAGAAGATTGCTGAGGGATATTTTTGCATAGCATCTTTTATTCTTCATTATTATATCTCCCGGGGAATTACTCGAAATCAGCCTCGCCGATTTCCTTATGTACTGTTAGTTTAAAGCTGTTTCCTTCTGCAGTGCCGTCCTTGTTCATCACGAGAGTGCCTTCGGTCAATGCACGGTACAGAGGCATAAGCCTTGACAATTCGGCTACACTGCCCTCAAATACCATACCGCCGTAGCTCACCTCTCCGCCGTCCTCTGTCAGACATATGCACAGCCCCTCGGGACTGTCAGGGTAAAAGGACAGCTGTTTTGACGAGGTTTCCAGCCTTCCCGATACGCTTATATTTTCATCTTCAAAGGTTACATACAGAGTACGGGGTGTGAGAAAATAGTCACGGCTTTCATTGCCTGTACTGCAGGAAACAAGAAAAATACACAAAAATATCCATATCAATCTTTTCACAAAAGTCACTCCTTTGTAAAAAGCTTATTCGGATATTTTGGTTTTATTACTTTATGCTGTCGGATATTACGCAGTTTTTGTTGTAATAACGGAGCATATCAAGGGATTTTTTTGTCGCATTGAATACAAGCGCTCTCTTTTCACCCTTTTCGGAGGTGAAAATCGCACAGTATGCATCCTCGGCATCAGGGGAGGTGACACCGTATATAACATCAATTCCGTCAAGCCTTGCATTCTTGAGGGGAAGTATACTTTCGGCTGAGGGTACCTTGAATTCCACCATCTGACGTCTCTTTTTGCCGGCTATTATTTTGTCCATTGACATCACACCGGATACTATCAGATATTCGTACTCAATTGAGGTCAGTCCCCAGAGAAGCATAGAAACATATACAATAAGTACAACCGCCACAACTGCTATGTGAGGTATCTTGACAGGTCCGAACATAAGAAATATCACACCGCAAAAAAGCACGGTAGCGAGAAGTATTATCGCAATTCTGGCAGTTATCAGCTTGCTGTCAAGCTGTCTTTTTACAAGGTGCTCGGTATAGTTAAAAGCATAATCCGAGCTTGCTTTTATGCGTGTATTATTCATAATTTCATCCTCCGTTTTCTTGCTTGGGTATATATAGATTTCGATAGGCGAGCATTGTCAGCGGCGGCTCGCCGCTTTTTTATCTCTTAGTAAATTGAATTAAATCAACCTCGCCGTTTTACTTTGTTTGGATGTATCCATAGGTTTGGATAGGCGAGCATTGTCAGCGGTCACTGACCGCCTTTTTATATAATATCACAAACAATTTAAATAATCAACCACAATTTTATTAATTCAAATTTCATTACTGTAGTGTTACAATAGATGTGAGACCAAAAGTAAAAAAAGAATAGAAAAAGTGAT
>CAZYTA010000042.1:0-22582 GCA_964650465.1 uncultured Oscillospiraceae bacterium
TAACTGTTTCGCCGAAAATGTTTCTTGCGGGTTCGCCAAAAATATTCTTATCGGCAGCTGACCAAGCGTCTGTAACCTCGGCCATAGGGCTTGAAGGGGTGATGGGGTAAATCGCTGCTACTTCTGTAAACGCATAAGAAACGTGAGCGGCGGCGGTATTACCGTCCATGGAAATTTTTCTTCTTGCCATTGGTTTTATCCTCCTTGGTTTTTAATTTTTTTCATACGGATATATCATATCACTTTTTTTGTGAAAAGTAAATACAAAAACGTGACTTTTTTTATTTTTTTTAAATTCTCTTTGTAATTTTATCATATCTTGTGTTGTAAAGAACCAAGTTTTGTGGTAATATATATAAACGGCGAGGCTGTTTCGCAATCAATTTACCACCAAAATAAATAACGGCGAGATGCCGCCGGCAACTAACACCAAGGAGAGCTTTTGTGAATAAGGACACACTTACGGTTATTCTCGTTTTCGGAATTATAAACCTGATTGTAATAACGGGAATTATCATCTACACCATACATTCAAAGCTCAGCAAACGGCTGAGACAAAATAAAGTAGACCATTTTGGAGACAGCGCCGAAAAAAAGGTTATAGATTTTTTAAAAAAATCCTTTCCGAGAGCTAAGGTAATGGAAAGCGTATATCTTAAAACTCCCACGGGACTCACCGAGCTTGACATACTTATGATATGCAGCAGAGGTCTTTTTGTGGTAGAGGTCAAAAGTCACAACGGACAGATAAACACAGAAGGCAAATACTGGACACAGCGATGGCGTGACAAGGTAATACGTTTCCACAATCCTGTTCATCAGAACAGTGTTCACAGAGCGGCGTTGGAGTCTGTATTCAGAAAAAGACAGAGTCTTGCCAGTCTACCTGTGTACACAGTGGTTGTTTTCACCTCATCAAATGTAACCTTCAGCAAAAATGTCAGAGATGTTATTAAATTCAGCTCTCTGTATTCCTACGTAAAACGCAAGAAGCCCGACAAAAGGATGACAAAGGAAATGATACGGAATGTTGAAAAATTCATTTCCTCCAATATGGTAACCAGCCGCCTCAGGCAAAATCAGCACAAGCGCAAAATATATAACAGCAATGCCAAAAAGCGTGCCTACCGCTTTAACAGGTGACAATATTTTTCAACTAAATGACAAAATGTTTTGATTGACGAAAAAGTGTATATATACTATAATAAACTCATAAAATGAAAGGAGATTCAACATGGCAAAAACAGAATACGGTATACAGATGTACTCGTTGAGAGACATCACAAAGGATGACCTTAAGGGAGCGCTTAAAACAGTTGCAGAGCAGGGTTATAAATACATAGAATTTGCAGGATTTTTTGACAACTCGGCAGAGGATGTAAAGGCATGGCTTGACGAGTACGGACTTATTTGCAGCGGTACTCACACAGGCATTGACCCTATCACAGAGGCTAATATTGACCAAACAATAAAATATCATCAGACTATTGGATGTAAAAATCTCATAGTACCCGGTGCAGATTGGTCAACAGAGGAAAAGATGAACTACAACATTGAGGTTATGAACAAGGCTGCTCCCATTCTCAAGGCGGCAGGTATTACACTTGGATATCATAACCACTCTCATGAATTTCTCCCTACCGAATACGGAAAGCTACTTCACAAGGAAATAGAAGAGCGCTGTCCGGAAGTGGAATTCGAGCTTGACACCTTCTGGGTATTCAATGCAGGTCTTGACCCCGTTGCAGAAATGGAAAGACTTAAAAACAGAGTGAGGGTAATTCATCTGAAGGACGGAATCCCCTCAGCTGACGGCGGTCACGGTGCACAGGGTAAATCAGTGGGGGAAGGCGAAGCTCCAATCAAGGCTGTCAGAGAAAAAGCGCTTGAGCTTGGTATGCTCATGGTTATCGAGTCTGAAGGACTCCACCCCACAGGTACAGAAGAAGTAGGCAGATGTATCAAATATCTGAGAACTCTCGATTAAGCGGAGAGTCTATAAGACAAAAAAGAACTCTTTAGGGACACACCCTAAAGAGTTCTTTTTTATATCCTAAGAAATTGCATTAAATCAACCTCGCCGTTTTACCTTGCTTCAGCTTATACATTGGTTACGATAGGCGAGCATTGCCGGCGGAGGCTCTCCGCTTTTTGTATCCTAGGAAATTGCATTAAATCAACCTCGCCGTTTTACCTTGCTTCGGCTTATACATTGTTTACGATAGGCGAGCATTGCCGGCGGAGGCTCTCCGCTTTTTGTATTCTATCAAACGAATTCACAACGCCATACACCGACTCCTGAATCGGCAAAAACATCATTGAGTCTGCTTTCAAGCATTTCAACGGTAACGCCCTTTTTCATAATTACCTGAAGGAAGCCGCCGCCTCCCGCACCGCATATCATATGGCCGTCTGTAAGGTCATCAACAGACAGAAGTATCTGGTCTATACAGGTATTGGTACAGCCCGAATCCATCTGCTTTGAACATCTCCAATGCTCGTTGAGAAGCTCTGCTACTTTATCAACATTTCCTCTTTCAAGCTCAAATCTCAAAAGAACTGCAACCTTCTGCACACCCTCTATTGCATCAAGCACTTCGGGAGTATTGCCGATATATCCGCCTACCACATCTCTGAGAAGATTTCTCGCCAGACGGCGCTGACCTGTATATATCAGAGCAAATCTCTCGCTCAACTCGGCAAGGGTTTCTTTGGAAACAGCAATAGGCGTTCCCACAATGTGAGGCTCAAGCCCTGGTGCGGATGTAACAGCCTTTATTCCGGGAATCAAACCGCCGACCTGATCCTGCCAGCCGCCGCCGGTGGACATAATCTGTTCAATGCAAAGAACACGGTTGTACATTTCGCTGTAATCGGCATCAATTCCAAGGAATTCAAAGAGTCCCTTAACACAAGCACCTGCAAGGATAGAGCTTGTACCCAGTCCGCTTCCCTTAGGGATATTTATAACTCTGGTATTCATATAAATTCCGCCGCCGAGATTTTTGCATATCTCGTCAACAGACACGTTTTCCTTGTAAGGAATAACACCGCAGGCAATCAAGGACGCCTTGTGGAGTGCGAATGCATCTCCCGGGTCATCGCAGGACTGAAGCTGAGCTATATCGGTGAATTCTTTGTAGCTTCCTATATCGGTAGAAGCAAGAATAATTTTGTTTTCCTGAATTTTGCGAAGAGTTACTTCTATGGGAAGCTGTCCGTTAAGAGACACCGCCGCATTTATAACTATTCCGCCGTTTTCGAGACAGTACGGAGGTGTATCCGACCATGTTCCGCCCCAGTTGACTCTGACAGGCAGACGGGTTATAACCTCATTCTTTGCAATTTTGCTGTCGGGATTGTATTTGGTATTCTTCAATACTGCTATCATTATGGCATCGCGAAGAGTTCCAAAGCATTTATCCAAAAGAGCTTCCTTGTCAATAAACTGAGAAGCATAGTAATATATGCGCATCTTTTTGGAGAACTGCTCCATAATGCTTTCATCCAGACGCTCTGCCTCGTTGAGAAGATAGCGCTCAACTCTCTCGCTGATACCGTCAGAAAGCTGATTTATTACCTCTCCTACAGGGGTGTGATTATCTATTGCCTGCAGTATGGTTTCTGCAATGACCTTGTCATCCAATTTATCCTGCCATGAAATTATAGCGGTAACATCGGCTTTCTCAAAGCTATCCTTAAGTGAGAGCAATTCGCCTGTCATATCCTTGTTAAGACAAGCCTTTACAGCCTCCTCCATGGAGCCGCAAACCTTAAACAGCGGCTTTGTCCAAAGTGCTTCATCCAGTTCAGTGCCCATCCACATTTTGCTCTTGGGATTATCATCTACACCGAACATACGGCAGACATAGCGTTCTCCTTCAAGCTTTAATCCGTGAAGCACGGTGCCTGCAGGCACTGTCACATCCTTAAGAGTAACACTGCTGATAACACAGCCCTCTCCCACACTTACTCCGCTCTGAACATCCGAATGCTCTATGTAGCAATTCTTTTCAATCTTTGCCAATTTATCAATGTAGCTGTTGTAGATGGCGTAATCACTTTGGTGAATATTGCAGTTTACATGGTCACTCCAGCCAAGATAGCTGTACTTTGAAATGTCCTCTGTCATTAGAGTCAAAAACTCTTTTGTAGTTCCGAAATGCAGGAAAAGAGAGGGACAGAAGCGCATTATTTTTATGCGGTAACAGCGAAGGGTATTCCATACCTTCTCTCTTGCCTGTCTCAGCTCGGGAGTATGCTCTCCGTCCGCAACCTCATCATAAAACTGCTCAAGAGTACTGTCCTCAACAAGAGGATAAATAAAGTCCAGATAAAGTGACAGTCTGACCTTATCATTGACAATTTCCTCAAACTTACTGTCCGTGTCAATCAGACTGTAAAGAGAATTTACGAACTTGCCCGAGAACAGGAGTGTTCCCGTATCGATATCCACATTGCCGTTCTGGTCGGGAGCACCCAGTGCCTTGAGCTCATCCACAGTTCTCTTCTGGTAGAAGCTCTTTGCATTACCTTCAGAGTCACCTATGAATACTCCGTGATTTGTTCCCTTTATTATGTTTTCTTTGGTTGACAGTGCGGCAGCTCCGTCACCGTAAAAATCTATCTGCAAGGGGTTATAAAGCACAAGAATATCACCCGTACATGTGAGTAATCCCGAGGAAATTCTGGAGGGTACACCCGAGTGGGCAATGAGAAGCTCATCAAAAAGTGTACTCTTCTTTCCGTTGGGCAGTACTCTGGGAACAGGCGAAAAAAGCTTTCCGCACGCACTGTACTGGGGAACTCTTTTTGAATCTCCGCCCGAATGAATGCAAAGGATACGAAGCTCCGACAGGTCGGTGTTACCTTCATTTTCAGCTATGTACTTCAACGCCGCAAGAGTTGCACCGCCCGAGCCGCAACGCTTTCCGAAGGGGTCGGGAATAACAGCGTATTTGGTTTCGGCAGGCAGCATACCCGTCTTGAGTCTGTGGTCCAGCTGTTCGTTATACGCCTTCGCCTGCGCTTCGTTTGATGCGGTCAGGATAACATAGTCCCATACAGCAACCTTTCCTGACAGTGATGCTTCAAACATATCATAGTTGTCGTTGTATGACTGTTCAAGGAACAGTGCTTTATAATTAGTCATAATCCACCTCAGCTATAATTTAAAATCTTTCAAAAAAAGCCTTGAATATATCTGAATAAACGTGATAATCGAATTTGGTTTCGGCTGTCAGACGGGCATTTTTCCTCATATCGGAAATTTCCTCACTGCTCATGGCAAGAACACGCTTCAAGGCAGTAACCACTTGCTCGGTCTCGCCCTTTCCAACTAAAATACTGTCCTTTCCGTCGGTCAGGAAGTTATGATAATCACCCACACGGCTTCCGATAACACTGATACCGCTTGCGGTCATCTCGGGCACCTTGCTGGGGAAATTGGCTCTTGTTGCATCGGTGTCCTCTCTAATCAGGAAGAGAAAATCCATTCCGGCGTACAGTGCAAGAAGCTCATCGTATGACATGCGGTCATGGAATACAACGTTGCATTTAACACCGTGTCTTTCAATTAATTCCTTAATTGCGGCAGTATTTCTTACACCTAAGTTAAATTCTATACGCTTTTGCTCCTCCTCGGACAGCTTTGATATTGCGTGCATCATTACATTCATATCATCCTTGCCCGAATAAATACCTGTATAAATAAGACGTATAATATTATCGGTTTTCGCACACTCCCCTGCAGTTATCTCACTACAGTCCACCAAAGGAGGAATAATAACAGTGTCGCATCCTTTATTCTTGAAGTGAGCGCTGAGCATTTCGCTTATTGCTATTACCTTGCCCGATGCAGGCACAACCTTGTTAAAGCTGTTTATAAATGCACGGTATAACGGGTCAAATTTGCCTCTTTTGAACTGAAACGGCTGATGCCATTCAACTATATCCGAGCAAAATCCGATTGAGTTTTTCTTGCAAAAGCTCACCACTTTTTTACCGAAAGAATAATACGGCTCGTACATAACAACAAGCTTTTTTGTGTAGCTTTCTTTTTTTATAAGCTCACACATCACCGATGCGTCGGCAAACAAATGATGGTAAGCTCTCTTTAAAACATTTCCCTGTAATTTGGGTATCTGTATATGTCTGATCCCCTCAACAACACTCTCTGTGCACCTGTCAACCTTGCCGTGTCCTATAACGGTTACGGGAATACCTGCATTCTGTATAGATTTTGCATTTGCAAGCAACCTGTTAGCCCCTGCGCTTCCGTGAGGAACCATCTGCTGTGCACAAATATACAACATTGTACTTTCCATATGATTAAAACCTCATATTTCATATTTTTTATAAAATCAGTGAACGATTTGGATGCCAAACTTCTTTATCGATATCCAATCTACGATTGCTCGATATTTTTCTACGCTTGAAATCATTATATCACAGCCGCAAAAATAAATCAACTGTTTTTTGCTGTAATAAATACACTGCAAGCCGTCGGTAATTCTCGCCTATCGTAACCTCTGAATATAGCCAAACAAAATAAAACGGCGAGATTGATTTAATGCTATTTCCTTGTAGATAAAAAATATCACACCCTTGCGAGACTTCTTTATGATAAATCTCGCAAGGGTGTGATATTTTTATTATTTGTTAGTATACATGCAATATTGTGATAGAAGAGAATTTTCGCTTTTATTCAGAAGCTTCTGTCAGTGTTACATCAAGCTCCATATATTCGCCGTCTCTGTGTATCTTTACATTTACTACATCTCCGGGCTTATGGCTGTCAATGAGCTCAATGAGTCTGTCATCGGTGGTTATTTCTTCCCCGTCAAACGCCACTATTATATCGCCGCTCTTCATTCCGCTGTTCTGAGCTGCACCACCCTGTGAGAGCAGTACCACCAGCACACCCTGAGGAAGCTGATATTTTCTTGATTCAGCGGCAGTAATTTCACGGTAGGTAATACCCAATGCCGCCTTACCTGTAACAAAGCTGTCTGTAGGACGCTCAACTACTGCACCGTTTTCACAAATTTGATCTACAAGTTTCATTACTCCGTTTATAGGAAGAGCGAAGCCAATGCCCTCGTAGGAGGTTGAAGAAAGCTTAAGTGTATTGATTCCTATTACCTCGCCTCTGGTGTTGAGGAGAGGACCGCCGGAATTTCCGGGGTTGATAGCGGCATCTATCTGAATTACGCTCATCATTTTCTGTATTCTTCCGTAAGAATCGGTGATTGAAATCTCACGGTTAACCATTGATACCATACCGCGTGTTGCAGTGCCTGCAAGATCTATGCCCGAAGGACATCCGATAGCAATAACCGTATCGCCTACAACAACGGCATCCGAATTTCCGATAACAAGTGCAGGAAGATTCTGAGCATCCACCTTGAGCACTGCTACATCAGAGAGCTGATCGTAGCCGATTACCTCTGCATCGTATTCGGTTCCGTCAGCAAGTATAACCATAATGCTTACGGCATCCTCAATAACGTGATAATTTGTTACTATATATCCGTCACTTGTTATTATAAATCCCGAACCAACACCTTCATAGGTCTGTGTTCCGAAATACCAGCCGTAGTTCTGCTCTACCATGGTTCTGATACCGACAACACTGGGAGATGCAAGGGCTATAATTTCCTGACTTGAAAGCTCCTCGCCCGTATATTTGCCTGACACCTCGGGGATTGCTGTAACATTCGAGCTTATTATCTTATCTGCAATCGGAGTATTTTCAGCCTCTGCAGACACACTGTCAGCTATCGCATTCTCAGATGCTTCATCCGCTTTTTTGTCCATAACAAAATAAGTAACAAAAGCAGAAAGCGTAGCTATGAAGAGAGCTGACATTACCGCAGCGAATACTTTAAGTCCTCTGCCCTTCTTTTTGGACTTATCTTCTTTTCTTTCGTAATTCCATTTGTGCGAAAAACCGCCGTAGCTGTTTTCAACCGAAGGACTTTGAGTTGTTGTATCCTCAACCGAAGCAACCTCTTCGTGTACAGGTGTTTCCTCGGTCACAGATACTTCTTCACTCACAGGGGTCTCTTCACTTTCAGGGGTCTCTTCGGGTAACGCATCCTGTGTGTCAGAGCATGAAGCTGCTTCCAAAGTCGAATTTGCAACCTCTTCTGCCTGAGGAGCTGTTGCACTATCTTCAGCTTCTGCCGTTTCGGGAACAGAAGTGTTTGTCATTTCAAAATCTTTCTCTGTCATGTTATTATCCTCCTTGGGTTAGTGACTATATAATAACATTAAATTTTTAATAAATATTTATCGAATTGCAATCATTTTTTATATTTTAAGAGAATTTTTAAACAAAACTATGGCAAGGCTTATCGGCCTTGCCATACAGAGCTACCTCTTTATCTTACGCAAAATGGGATACAATATTTTTTGTCTTTCGTCTCTGAAAGCAAAGATAACACAAAAATATATAATTGCACATACAATAACCGACAGCAAATTCCATACAAACGAATTGCCGACAAGACGAAGTAACGGTATTATAAGACACATCACGGCGACTGCTGCAATTGGATGAGACAGAGTTTTGAAGGTTTTCAACGGAGAAACCTTGCAAGTTATCCAAAGTATCACCATTTCGGGTATTATAAGGTCAAGCTTCAGCAAAGCTCTTGTGTATACCAAAGCCCAAAAGCCGTGCTTAACGGATATGATGCAGGCAGGTACAAGGACCGCCAGCTCGCAGACCTGCAAAATCAAGGGGAGCTGAAAATGTCCCTTTGCTCTGTAAATATCTCCGTAAAAGCTTATAAATATTGTTCTGAGGGCAGTTGTCAGCGACATAATTCCCACAATATTTACTGCTTCTATCCATTTTTCTCCCAAAATGATTGAGGTTACAAAATCACGGTAAAACCACATTCCCAAGCCAAGAGGCAGCAAGAACATACAAAGAATTTTCTGTACGCTCAAAAACATTTCCCTGAATCTGTCATCGTCATTTTGTATTTTTGACAGCGACGAAAAAAGCACGGGATTTAATGCCGATGTAACCATCATAAAAAGTGATACAATTATAGAATTTGAATTCTTATACAGCCCCAGCTCATGCTCACTCATATTGGTAGATATAATAAATGAATCTATCCACGATGTAGCCCATATTGCAACGCCGTCCAGCATGGTCCAGATTCCGTAGCTGAACATATGCTTTAATTCTTTAAAGTCAAAGAACAGCATCGGCTTGAACTTAGAAAACGCAGACAGCAAAGCAGAGCGAACCGCAACACCGGCAATATTACCGATAATCAGTGACCAGAAGCTAAAGCCCAGCAATGCGAGAGGCAAGGTAACAAAAACAGGCACCAAGGCAGAAATTATCCTCACCCAAAATACTGCTTTGAAATTAAGGTCCTTGTTGAGACGGCTTCCCTGAACACCTATCAAACCGTAAAGAGGCAATGTAACTCCCGTAACGGCAATAGGAAAACCTATTTCGGGATTGCCTACAAAAACAGCCAACGGATTGCGGAACAGTATTATCACCAACCATATTAACGTGGAAAAGAACAGATTTGTCCAAAGAGCAGTACTCATGTACTCTTTTTCCTGTCTGGGTGATTCAAATTCATAATGAATCAAAAACTTTTGAAAGCCCGATTCAACAAATATCTCCGCAAAGGAAATTATCATTGTGACAGTAGCAAGAACACCGAACTCTTCGGGAAGAAGTATTCTTGCCAATATCATGTTTACAACAGGTGTAATCAGTTTTCCCAATATTTCCGACAAAGCAGACCATTTGAATGCCGTACCTGTTTTTTTGGTTATATCCTCCATTTATTCGCTGTCATCTCCTTTTTTTGCGGCTTGTGCTATAGCTACACACAAGCTCATTGCAATCAAAGTTACTCTTTCGTAATAAGTAACAACTCCTATGTCTGCCGTAAGAATCATTGCAAGTATTGTAATTGCTATAGCAAAATAAAATCTCGGTATGTTTCGGCGGTATTTCATGTTGAGAATAAAGCTTAGGGCATACATGGAATAAAAGGTAAGGAACAGCGCTAAACCGCCGTTCATCAACAGCTCAATGAAATTGTTGTGACTGTATACACCAAAATAATAATGTGAACTGCAAAAGCCTGCACCGAAAAACGGATTCTCTAAAAATACTTTTATTCCCTGCTCCAAATACCTCATTCTGTTGGCATCACCAACATCAACCGTAGTGGTGTTACCTCCAAGGAAATTGAAGGTGGCTTCAAAACGAGTCTTAATAACTTCAAACGCAGGGATGTAATATATAGCCCAAATAACTATTCCGATAAGAACTATACCCAACAGTACATTTTTGATAAAGTTTTTGTTTTCCGAATAAAAAAGCACAAATACTACAAATGCAACCATGAGTATAAGTATTGACTTTCGAGAACCGGTAAACATAACCGCAGGCATACATACAACCGCTGCCACAGCATATAAAATCTTTAGATATCCTTTTGCTTTAACAAATTTACAAACAGCAAAAATAATCGCAAATGCGCAGCTCATACCTACACCGTTTTGGTTTCCAAGCTGTGTGTCCAACCTACCCAACGAGGCAACCAGGTTTGATATGCCGTACAGCGAATACATATACAAGGAAATGGCAACGCCTGCCAGTACATAACAAGTAATAACCTTGTCAACATCCTTGAGTGAAGTAACCGTGTTTGATATTAATATGACAAGAATTGAAGATGTCCAGTATCTGTACAAATACCTATTCACAACCGTTTCAGCAGTCGGGGAATACACAGTTGAAATTACAAGTAAAACACCCACTGCCAGCAATATCACCATCATATAATTTAAGCGGAAAGTACCCCTCGCAAGCACATAAAGAGCACAGCAACCGAGACAAAAATATATAGAAACAGATGAAAGCACGGACAACCCGGATGCCACCTCGTCAAACACTGTAGAAAATACCAAATACAATCCGATAGAAAACATTGCAATCCGTTTGAAAAAAGCATCTTTTTCAACGGCGGGTGTTTTCTTTATTACATTAGCCATAATAACTCCTCACAGAATGTCAAACCCTAAAATAAAACTATTTTGTCTCGCCTTTTGCAACACGCTCGATATAGTTTATCCACATCGTCATTATTTTGTTGAATTCCAATGTTTCGTTTATCTTATGTGCCTCTGCGGCAAGCTTTGTGCGAAGCTCCGCGCTGTCGGCAAGCTTTTTCATTGCCTCAACCATAGCATCCTCATCGTCGGACGGAACAAGAATTCCGTTTTCACCGTTTCTGATAAGTGCAGCGGCTCCTCCACCCGAGCAATCTGTCGATATACATGGCAATCCTACAGCCATAGCCTCGATAAGAGAGTTGGGCATTCCCTCAAAATAGGATGAAAGTACAAAAAATTTTGCTTTATAAAGATAAGGCAATACATTCTGCTTTCCGGGCATTATTACCTTATCCTCAAGGGAGTTTTCCTTTATGTAGCTTTCGTATTTCTCTTTATCGGGTCCGTCACCTACAATATAAAGTTTATAATCGTAATCGGCAGAAAAACGCTTGAAGGCTCTGAGAAGCATAGAAATATTCTTTTGACTGTCGGCAAGCCTTGCTGTAATAACTATATTGTTTTCCGCCTTTTCGCAGTCGGTTTTCTCATACGGTGATTCAATGAAATTGGGAATCACAACAGAACGACCTTTAATTTTCTCTCCGAAGAAATCAGCTATCTTATCTGTCTGGAAAACAAAGCCCGACGCCTTTTTATATATGAGATCACGGCGTATTCTCAAGACCTTTCTTGCAGGGTCACTGTACGGGTCGTTTCTCTCACACAGTATAACAGGAATCTTTGAAAATCTTAAGGCTTCCATAACATCAAGGTTAAATTTTACACCAAATGATATTATAACATCAAATTTCTCTTTTTCTGCAATCTCGCGTATTTTTTTCTGACGTTCAACAACACGTAAGATGCGATTGTTTCCCGTTGTTATGGGAAATTGCTTTACATATGAATATTCGGGATCCGGCTCGTTGCTGAGCAACAATAAAACTCCCACTTCATATCCGTAATCACGGTGGAACGCCTCTATCAGATAGCGTGCAATCTTTTCAGCGCCGCTGAATTTTAAATGCCCTATAACAAATCCTATTTTCATGATATTTAACCGTTCCTTTCAGTAAGCAACAAGCTGACACCTTAGTTGTCTCAGCTTATTTTTCTATTGTTTTTTCATAAGCATCAACGTATTGAGAAAGAATTGTTTTCTCCGAATATGCCTCAGCAACCTTTTTTACATTAAACTCCGACTGGGCCTTGCGAATCTCGGGAGAAAGCATTTTTTTCAACGCCTCGATGGCTTCCTCGGGATTCTTTATGGGCACTACAAATCCGCCCTTATCTTCTATCATATCGGCATTTGCCGCCCAATCACTTACAATGCACGGAAGTCCCATTGCCATTGCTTCTACAAGAGCATTTGAAAAGCCCTCCGCCAAAAAATAAGAAAGGAACATAAATACATCGGCATTTGCCAGATATTCCGTAACCTCTTTTCTGGTTTTTTGCCCTGTTATAATAACATTGCTCACATTCTTTACCGCTTCCTCAAGCTCACCGGAGGGAGAACCTACCATACAGAAGGTGATGTCGGGGAAAGCTTTAGCTACCTCTACCATATCAAGACATCCCTTGGTAGGTATAACGCCTCCCACATATACCACATTTTTAATTTCCTGTCTTATCTCCTTGACAGACGAAATTTCACCCGAATCAACAAAATTAGGTATAAGGTCTATGGGAGTATTGGTAAGCTGCTCTGTGAACTTAACAGATTCCTTGTTCAAAAGGAATATTCTATCGCTCTTGTTACATATTTTTTTGTAAACAAATCTTGATACTTTGCCCTTTACGCTATTTGTGACAGTGCATCTGAAATGGACAATAAACTTTCTTTTTTTGCTCTTGGTTATGCAAGCGCAAACATATTCGCGAAGCATTGAAAGAGTATATGACGGAATACAGCTGTGAACCACCTGTACCTCGGGGTCTTTAAGCTTGCGTGACAAATCTCCCCAGATTCTGAAGCATCTTTTTATTTCGGTAAAATAGTTCTTCTTTGTATTTTTTCCATACAACTCACGCTTTCCCATCAGACGTTCATCCACAACATCAACAGTCCATCCGTTTTTTAATGTTGCATCAAGCATTCTGACAGTCCAGCTTGCAATTCCTCCGGCAGGAGGCGGAAGGGGTGCTAAAATTACTACCTTCACTTATCTTCACCTCTAATTGATTTTTCTGACAGTTCAACCATCAACTTCAAAGCTTCAACATATTTGGGAACACATGTCTTTTTGGAAGCATTTTCAAGAGCATAAGCCCTGCTCTTTCTTTCCATAGGATTTTCCTTGGCATAAACTATAGCATCAGCAAGCTTCTGTGCATCCTCTGCTTCAACGCAAATTCCCGCACCTGACTCATGAAGAATTTCTGCAAGGTCACTGTCCATATCGAAAGAAGCAACTACGGGAACATCACAGGACATAATACTCCAGGTCTTGCTTGGCAGGCAGCTGATTCCTCCGCCCTTTCTTCCTATTACCAAAGCAATATCTCCAAGACTGTAAATCTCGGGTATTCTTTCCTTGGGAAGATAATCGTTAATAATGATATTTGGCGGCTTGTGCTCTGCCACATATGCCTTGGCATCACCAAAGCCTGTTCCTCCTCCGAAAATGACAAACTGTATATCTGTATTATTTTCAAGAAGCTTTGCAGTCTCAAATACGATATCCGCTCCCTGCTGTGCTCCGAAATTTCCCGAATAAACTGCAATAAATTTGTTTTTGTCAATACCGAATTCTTCAAACAGCTTGTTTTCTTCCTTGGCAACAGGCTTTACCTCATCGGTATTTATCCAGTTTGATACTACAATTATTTTTTCTTCGGGAACTCCCTTTTCCATAATATTCTTCTTAAAGCTGTTACTGATAACTATTATCTTATCAGCGCTTTTATATGTATAATCCTCTATCTTGCGTCCTATTTTCCAAATCAACGAGCCCTTTTTGGTTATTCTTGTGGTAATCATTGAATCGGGAAAAATATCCTGCAGATTATAAATAAAGGGAACATATCTTCCGTATTTTTTTGAAAGCTTCTTTTTTATCAATCCGCACAGAACTCCCTGTGTAGGAGGAGTACTTCCCGAATAAATAAAGGAAATGTCTTTTGCCTTGATTGCCAATCTGTATTGCTTGATATTAACAAGCAAATATCTGATTGCTTTTAAAATAAGATTATTATATTCCCTGAACATCGGAAATCTATGTATTTTAACTGAGCCGCCGTAGGTTTCCTCGTATCTGATGTTTTTGTACTTTTTATATTCTTCTTTTGATAAACCGCGTGACGGTGAAGGCGCATATGCTTCAAACTCAAATCCCGCTTCCGCATACGCTTCAAACAAATCCTTTTCTATGTGAGATGTGGACATTTTTTCCGGAGTAGAATATGCCGGAACCCTCAATATTTTCATTTTTAAAGCTCCTAAACCTTATTTTTTTAGTTCGCATTTCACTGCATTCAGATCAAACAATTTTCCGTCAACCATAAAATTACTTACAAAAAACAAATAATATTTCCTGAACATATATCTAAATTTGGATTTTCCGCAACGGCTGTCTCGAGAAGCATCGCCAACACAAATCCGTTTCTTTTTACAGGTTAACGTGTTTTTCTTTTGATAAAGCACATCTACATATGCAACACTCTTTTTTGTTTCATCATAACTGACAGCATAAGACTTTCTATTCCACGATTGCCACTTGAACCTGTATTTTCTCATCGGCACACCGTTTTCATTATAGTAGCTATCCTGTGAAATGTTAGGAAATAATCCGTTTCCCAAACTGTAAAAAATATATTTGCCTTTATACTCCTCTATAGGCTGTATACAGTGAGGATGATGACCTATAACCAAATCAACACCATTATCTATAAGCCAGTGGGCTATTTCGGTTTGCTTTTTATTATTGCAAGGATGGTTCTCTATCCCCCAATGCATTTGTACAATAACGGATGCCTCCGAATTGCGTTTTTTTATCAGCGCAATATCGTTGGCAGCTTTATCAAAATCAAACTCAAAACCGCCGCAACAGTCAAGAGCAGTGTAAGAAATCAAAAACAAATCATCGTCCGCACAGTACGGTTCTTTCCCGATTATTCCTATTTTTTCACCGCTTATTATCTCCAAGGTGCCATCAAGACCATCAGCTCCAAAATCGAAGGAATGGTTATTTGCAACACTTACTGCAATTGGAGCTTTTCCGAATATATCTGCAAAATTATGCCTGTCCGAAATCAAATTAATTTTTCCGGGAATAGGCTGTAACTTATCCTTACTACCTATCACATATTCCAAATTAAAAACATATCGGTCCTCAGGAATATATTCACTTTTTAATCCTTCCGATATAAGTGCGACATCACCTAAAAAAGTAATCATTAAGCTACTCCTACTATTTTTTTTGATTATAGACTTCGTTCAAAACCCTTTCGGTCAAATCGCCAAACAACGGTCCGTTTGAAAATTGATGGAGATTGATACCTCCCTTTCTCATATTAGCTTCAATCAGAACGGCTTCCCCTTGCTCGTCAATGGCAATATCCCAAGATACCAATCTGAAATGACCTATCATAGGATGTGCTTTCATGACAAGTTCGACAGCCTTGTCATAAGACGGTACCTTGTTTCCCTTAAATACATATCCTTGAGGGTGCACATCAAATCTCTCGCCTGTGAAATAATTGTATGCATACTCCTCCATTGTTCCGTCAGAAAGTATTCCGCAACTTATTCCACCTGCTGTTACATTGTCTACACGGCTTTTGTTCACGCCCATTCTAAGACAGGATGAAAGTATATGCACACCGTCTTCAAGTAAAATTGAGCATATTCTTACAGTATTTACAGAGCCTTTATGAACCTTATCAAGTTCTTCATGCTGTTTTATTACAGCCTGAATTATGTAGTCTGAATTCTTTTTATCTTCCAAATACCGACTTATGTATTCCTTTTTGTCAGAAGTGTTCCAAAACTCAATATCTCTTCCGCTGCCGGACTCTAACGAAGGCTTACATATTACCTCATCGGCAGACAAAATAAGAGTCAACGCCTGTTCTGCGGTTATCTGGCAATAATTTTCATCTGTAAATATACCTGCGCCAAAATTTCTCACAAGGGTTTTCGGCTGTTTAATGCCATCAAAAATCTTTGAATAATAATTTTTATCATTAAATCCGTATCCAAGCTTTCTTGAGTTGAAATGCTGGTCTATATCAGTGTATATAAGCGTGTTTGGTATATATCTCGGGTCGAATTTTTCGTTTTTTACAGAATAATATCTGCACCACTTCGCCGACACTTTTTTATATGGCTTCCAAAACTCTTTGACCTCTTTTATCTGCTCTTTGGTAAGCTTTTTGCTTTTATCAATATATCTTTTAAGATATCTGTTCTCCTGAAAATCGCTTATTCTGTTCGCAGTCCAAGTTTCTATTCCGTCAAAAAATGACATATAAAATGCTTTTAGTTTTTTACTTACAGCCATAACAACCTCTCAAAAACCTTATTTTTTCACTGTTTCTTTCTGCTTTTCTTCTTCGTTTGTATAAACATTTTCGCGTTTTACAACCGTTTGTATTGTTTTAAAAAATATTTTTATGTCAAGTCCAAGGGACACATTATGTGCATACCATGCATCAAATAAACGCTTATCTCTCACTCCAAGCCCGTTTCTGTAATACGCTTGAGTATATCCCGTAATGCCGGGCCTTATAAGCAGCTTATCTTTTTCATCCTCTTCGTATGTATCTTTGGATTCAACATCTCCTGCTCGGGGTCCGATAATACTCATATCGCCGAAAAGAACATTGAAAAACTGCGGAAGCTCATCTATACTTGTTTCACGCATGAACCTTCCTATCTTTGTTACTCTTGGGTCTGTTTTAGAATTGTATGTACTTCCGTCATCGTTTCTTAAGTCAGGCGCATTGACCTTCATTGACCTGAATTTGAGCATATCAAATTCACTAAATCCCTTGCCCAACCTCTTTGAACGGTAAAAAACAGGTCCCTTGTCCTCCAATTTTATAATTATAGCTATAGGAACAGTCACAAGCAAAACAAAAGGAAGAGCTATGATGCAAGCTACGATATCAATTACTCTCTTGAAGAACAACTGATACATTCCTTTGTAGCCTGTTTTTTCTTTTGTTTCCTCATATTTTTGTTCGGCTTTTGTTTTTTCTTTTGTTAATACTTCCATTTTTCACCTGTTAAAAAATATATTCTTTTATGTAGTCAAGAACTTTCTCGGCGTTCTTACGAGCTGTTGAAATATCCTCACTCTTTGCTACAATGTATCCGCAACCATCAAGGTTTGTGTGATACTCGTTTATCTTTTGTCCCACCTCAAGATGATGATATATCTCTACATTGAATTTTCGGCAAATCTCATTAAAATCCGGAAGCCTCTTTACAATGCCTCCGCCAAAAGCAATAAGCCTTGTTGCTACCGACATTGGAGTATTGGGAGTAAGGTCTGCCTTATCTCCCGCTGCGTTGGCAAGCATTGCTGCTACATAGTCAATACCTGTTCCGTAAGGAATAATACACGAACCAATCATATTACCACCCATTCTGGCGCCTACATCAATGATATAAACGCCGCCTTCAGCTGTAATAATCATATCCATGTTTACCGAACCAAAGGTAATTCCAAGTGCTTTTATCGCCTTCTTTACACAGTCCTTTGCTTTTTCTTCAATTTCAGGTGTAAGGTCTGTAGGAATCTCGTGCCCCAGTTCAGCGTAATACGGGGGATTTGTCATAAGCTTTCTCATGATGGACAACACATGTATCTCGCCGTTTACCACCAGTGATTCTGCACCGTATTCCTTTCCAAAGATAAAGCTCTCCACAGTGGCTTTGCGTGTGAGAGATGAATTCATTGCCATAACGCAAGCGCTTTCAAATTCCTCTGCGGAATCCACACGGCTTGCCCCGCGGCTTCCGGAACCGTCACACGGCTTTACCATTACAGGATACTTTATAATTTGGGCAAGCGCCTTCATATCAGTGTCCTCTGATACTTCATACGCCTGCTCCGAATCATCGACACTGTTTTCGAGAAAGCACTTCTTTATTCTGTGCTTATTCTTTATCAGCTTGGCTGTTTCGTATCCAATACCACCCAGCCCCAATTTCTCTGCAACATACGCAGCAGTAAGCACACCGTAATCGGTAGCTGCTGTAAGTACACCGTTTATTTGCTCTTTTTTAGCATATTCAAGACATTTTTTCTCATCGGTTATATCTATAACCTCATAAGCATCGGCATATTTGAAACCTACTGCTTCGGGATTTGCATCTACAGTTAATGTGAAATACCCCATAGAGCGAGCTTTTTTAATAACGAAGCTCTGCAAAAAGCCTGCTCCTATAACAAGAATTTTTTTCAAAGTATTACCTCTTTTTCCATCTTGATTTCAGTATATTTAAGTGTATTGGTTTCACCTATAATTTTGTAACCTCTGTTGATATAAAAATCTATTGCATGTTGGCTGGGTGAATAAACTTCCATTCCTATCCTGCGGCAACCGGACTCTTTTCCCATTTTCTCCATGTATTCAAGGCAAAAAGAACCAATCCCTTTTCCGGATGCTTCAGGGGAAACTGCCAGCTTTTCAAAGTGCAGCAAATCTCCGCACTTTCTTACCTGAAATGTGGCTAATGCGTTTTTTTCATCAAAAACAAGATAAATCCTGTTTTTCAAAACACATAATCCGACAATAACAAGAGTTTTGAATTTTGAATTATCCCAATGGTGAAGGTCATATTTTTCAGCCATATCTTTACCGCAGAGATAAAGTATTTTGCTCACCTTTAACACATTAAAAATATTGCGAAAAGTAATTTTTTTTACAGTATACATACTGTCTCCTTATTTCAAATACTCTTTTATTATTCTGCAATAATTATCAATCACATACTCTATCATCTCGTCTGTAAGACAAGTATGAAGAGGAAGGGTAATTTCATTTGCGAAATGATTATAAGCGTTCGGATAATCCTTGATGTCAAAGCCCATATTCTTGTATGCTGTGTGCATGGGGAGGGGCTTGTAATGTACGTTGCAGGCAATATCCGCTTGTGCCATTTTGATTATTATGTCATTTCTGTCTTCAGGGGTTATTCCCGGAATTCTTGTAAGATAAAGATGTCCCGACGACTCATATGTGTCTGTATAATGCTCAAGCACCTCTATTCCCAAGGGTTTAAATGCTGCATCGTATTTTTTGATTATCTCTTTTCTTCTTGCAAGAAGGTCGGGATATCTTTCAAACTGCTTAAGACCTATAGCCGCAACAACATCCGTCATGTTGCACTTGTACCATGTGCCGACTATGTCATACTCCCATGCGCCAAGCTGTGTTTTTGCAAGAGCATCCTTAGACTGACCGTGAAGAGAAAGGAGCATATAACGCTTATAAATGTCCTCATCGTCAATGCCGTCAATATGCTTCCAGGTTACACAACCGCCCTCTGCAGTGGTGAAATTCTTAACCGCATGCCAGCTGAAGCAAGAAAAATCCGCAACGTTACCTACCATAACATCGCCAAGCTTTGCACCGAAAGCATGAGCGGTATCTGCCATTACCACCACCCTGCCGATCGCTTTCTGAAGCTCATTTGCAGGCTTGAAAAGGTGCTTTTTACGTTCTACAATTTCAAAAATTCTATCATAATCACAGGGAATACCGCCAAGGTCAACGGGAATTATAACCTTTGTATTTTCATTTATTGCGTTCTCAAGCGCATCATAGTCCATTTCAAAGGAATCACTCTGCGTATCAATAATTCTGAGAGTTGCTCCCACATGGCAAACTACCGAAGCAGATGCAGTATATGTATATGCAGAAGTAATACACTCATCGCCCTGACCTACGCCAAGAAGTCTCAGTGTTGTCTCCGAGCAAGCGGTCTGCGAATTCAGGCAAACACACTTGGGAGTACCTATCCACTGTGCGCATTTTTTCTCCAATTCTTTTGTTCTGGGTCCTGTAGTTATCCATCCTGAACGGAGAGCCTGAACCACTTCATTTATTTCAAGTTCTGAAATATCGGGAGGTGAAAAAGATATCTTCATAAAACATAGTCCTCTTTTCTTATACTCATAGGTATTATTATTTTACACCTAATTTTAATAAAAGTCAATGTTTTTTGCCTAACAATGTGTATGGGAATTTTTTCACTTGAAAGAATGTCCAATATGTGTTACAATGTAAGCTAAGGAGTTGAATTTGTATTATGGAAAGAAAAAGCGGTGTGCTTATGCACATATCTTCGCTGTGGGGAAATTATTCCTCCGGAGCATTTGGAAACAGCGCTCGTGAATTTATAGATTTTTTGGCAGAATCAGGATTTTCATACTGGCAGGTATTACCCTTTTGCTTGACAGATGACTGTAATTCGCCCTACAAATCCTATTCGGCATTCAGTCTTAATCCTTATTTTGCCGACCTTGAAATACTTGCCGAAAAAGGACTTATAACACGAAGTGAGCTTGCACAAGCCGTTCAGCAAAGCCCTTACCTTTGCGAATTTGACAGACTCAAAGAGGAACGTTTGAATCTGCTCAAAAAAGCGTGCAGCCGTTTCGATATGAGCAAATGCGAAAGCTTTCTGTCATCACATCCGCATACCGCAAAATTTTGCGAATTTATGGCTGTGAAGGCATCAAACTCAGACAAGCCATGGCAAGAATGGGACACCGACAAGCCCGACAAAGATACCTTACACCTGTGGCAATTCTGTCAATATGAAGCTTTTTGGCAATGGATGGACATAAAAGCTTATGCGAATTCAAAGGGAATTAAAATCATCGGGGATGTGCCCATATACGTCGCTTTGGATTCATCGGATGTGTGGGAAGCCCCCGAGGAATTTCAACTTGATAAAAGATATCAACCCACCTCTGTTGCAGGAGTACCTCCCGATTATTTCAGCGAGGACGGTCAGCTTTGGGGAAACCCGCTGTACAACTGGAAGCAGATGAAGCAAAACAGCTACGGCTGGTGGTGTGACAGAATTGCATTCATGTGCGAGCTGTTCGACGGTGTAAGGATTGACCACTTCAGAGGAATTGAAGCTTATTTTTCCATACCTTCCGCCGCAACAACTGCCCGCAACGGAAAATGGGTAAAAGGTCCCGGAATGTCACTTCTCCGAGAGCTAAAGAAAATAAGCGGAGATAAGCTTATAATAGCAGAGGACTTAGGTGACATCACTCCCGCAGTGGACAAACTGGTGCATGACAGCGGATATCCCGGCATGAGAGTATTGCAATTCGGTATGCTTGGCGGAAATAACTCTTCTCACCTTCCACACAACTACATAAACAACTGCGTAGCATATACAGGAACACATGACAACAATACTCTGCTCGGATATGTATGGGAGCTGGAGGAAAACCAACGAAAAACCTTCCTTGATTACTTCGGATACAGTTCGGATGATTTCGATGGATGCTATGACACCGTTATGCGCTCTATGCTTGCAAGTCATGCCGGCCTTGTTATTTTCCCGATACAGGACATTTTGAAATACGGCTGTGACACAAGGCTAAACACTCCGGGAAGCAGTGACAAAAACTGGGCGTTCAGAATAACAAAGGAGCAACTTAATTTAATAGATACCGTCAAATTCAAATATTGGAACACCCTTTACGGAAGATAAAATACAGCAAAACATACCGTTATAAAAGCAACAATGACAAAAAGAACCCTCCTGTGGTATAGCCATCGGAGGGATTTTTATGTCAAGAAGTTACCGGCACACCAATTGTATCAAACAGATAACCTATCAGGACACTCGTCTCCTGATAGGTGAATACATTGGTTTCTACAACAGCGAACGTATTCAAAAAGAGACACGACTATCTGAAATCAGATAATCGTGTCTCGTGAATTTTACTTGAAATATCTCTTAAGAAGTCCCTCTAAACCTCTGCCGTGACGGGCTTCGTCACGAATATCTGATTAGAAAGTATCGATTTTGCCCGTAAATACAGGGGTTTTGAGAATTTGCAAATTTTCATTTCCCACGGATTTCCCACGTAAAACCGCTTCCCACATATGAGATTTTTCACAGTAATTTTCACCTTTATTATTCACTCTTATTATATCATAAATGAGTCGGAATGTCAATGTACAAGGTGTTAATTTTGGTCATTTTTTTAGTCAATGTATTCATACACAAATCTGTCAAATAACCACTCAGGGCATTCGTACAGAAGATTATATAAAGCTTCTTTTAATTGTTCCTTTGATGCACTGTTCAGATATTTTCTGATTTTATCATCTATTTCATTTTGTAGCTCTTCCTGCTCTTGCTCATATTCCTCGACCTCTTTTATGTAAGCCTCTGCCTCGTCAGGAAAGGCATCAAAATAAAGAGCGACCATATGCTTGCATATAATTCGCTTTCCGTCAGCGTGAGGACAGTTGCATTTTG
>CAZYTA010000043.1:0-20886 GCA_964650465.1 uncultured Oscillospiraceae bacterium
GCTACTACTACGATGTTGAGACGGGATTGTACTATCTCCAGAGTCGATACTATGACCCTGAGGTTGGTAGGTTTATCAATGGGGATGATATAACATTAATTGCTAAACCTGTTAATATAGGAGCAATTCTACTATATCAATATTGTTATAATAATCCTATAAGCGGATATGATTTTAACGGAAGTTCGCCGATACAAGTAGTATTTGCGGCAATAGGTATGGTTGCAGGTTGGTATTTGGGAGATTATGTAGCTAGACAATTAGGATATCGTCCAGATAAAGGTTCTTTCTGGAGCAAATCACTATACTGGGGCATTAGAACAGGAGTAATAGCCGGTGGTGCTATTATTGGTTATTTTGCTGCTAGCGTATTAACCGCAATTTTAAAAGGTTTCATATTTTCCAGTCCCACTTTAATTTCATATACTCCGATTTGGATTTATGAATTTCTGGGAATTTCTGTAGGAACAGGTAGTATAGTATTGGGTAAGTATCCTTTGTATGTCAGTTTAGCGGAAAAATTAGGAGCAAGCATTTTTCAAATAGCTGATAACGTGTGGAATTCTATGTCTGCTACCGAACAATGGGATGCCAATAAAGCGTTTTTGGATAAAATTATTGATTCAGGACAAAAAGTTATACTTCAAACCAATGCTTATTCAAGCAAGGTTACAGGATTTTTTGCGAAAGAAATTAAATATCTTCTTGATCATGGATACAAAATAATACAAGGAGGATGGGCTATGGGTCCAAAGTAATGATGAATTTAAACGATGTAAAATTGATTTTCAAAGATTTAGGAAATATAAAAAAATTTAGTCAAAACACTGAGTTTTTCGGAAATATTGACTTGGAATTAATTACTTTCGGAAAGGTACAGTTGTACATATCTTCCGATCGTGGTGAATTTTTATGCTACGTTAAAAAAGGAAGCCATTTAATTCCAATTGACAGAATTATCCACTCTGATGGTGTTACAACTTTTGCTTCTCTTTTGGAAGTAGTAAATTACCTGAAAGATAATTTGAGGTTAATTGAAACAAAGTGTCGTTGAATATGGGTTTGATTTTCTGATTATTAAAGAGGATAATAAAATATATGCCTTTGATGGTTAAGGTCAAATGTTTGATAAAAACACTTGACCTTAACGGAGGAAGCGGAGAGTTTCCCCCATGCACGGGATATCTTAATGAAGAGATTACTCTTTCATCCGTTCCGACACGTGACAGCTTCAGTTTCTTAAGATGGGTGGATTCATACGGCAACAGCTATTATCAGGGAGATACATACACCTTTAACGGAAGCAATGATACTCTCACTGCCAAGTGGGGCTGTACCGTCACCTACAATCTTGACGGAGGCGAAGGCGATTTCCCCGACATTTCAGACGAGGAATTAGTATTTTCTTCCACTCCCGAAGCAATGCCCTCAAAAGCAGGCTACTACTTCTCACACTGGGTAAGCTCAAGAAACGGCGCGGAATATCAGCCCGGAGCCACATATGTCTTTGCAGGCAATGACACATTAACCGCAGTATGGGAAATAGCTTGGCATACACTTACATACAACCTCAATGATGCCGATACCCCTGAAAGCATCGAAGCACAGGAGGGACAGGCAACCACAAACATTATTCTGTCAAGCGTTATTCCCGTAAAAGAGGGCTTTACCTTTGTAAGATGGGAAAACATTGACGGCGATGAATTTCAGCCGGGAGACCCCTATTTCTTCCGTCATTACGACGATATCCTTACCGCTGTATGGGGTTATACCGTTACTCTTGACCCTGCAGGCGGTGTATGTGAAGCAACAACAGTGGTTAAGCCTGTTGGAGAAGCATTGGATATTATCCCCTCAAAAGAAGGATATACCTTTATGGGTTGGGAAAGACCAAATTACATACTGCACACCGATTATACCTTTACCTACGGAAATGAGCATCTTACTGCCGTATGGGGATATACTGTGAGTTATGCACATACGGGCAATACGGTCATAGAGCCGCAGAAGCATTTCTTGTATACATCTGCAACAATTCATTCGGGGCCTTCGAGAATAGGCTACAATTTTGAAGGGTGGTTCGATGAGGAGGGCAATTATTATGCGCCCGACAGCACGCACACCTTTGGAAGTGACATTACACTTACAGCACGCTGGTCGTGCGGAGTATTCTTTGATGCCAACGGCGGTACCTGTGATTGCTATTTGCTTACATCCCCCGAAGGTGAATATTGCGACTTGCCCATAGCAACAAGGGAAGGATATACCTTTATTAAATGGGTAGGAACCAACGGAGTTGAATACAACGCTGACAGCATGTATTACTTCATCTACGGCGATGACACTCTCACTGCCGTGTGGGGCTATACCGTAACGCTCAACGCCAACGGCGGAGAGTGTGTGTCAGCGGTGGTTAAGCCTGTTGGAGAAGCACTTGATGTTATTCCTGTAAGAAGTGGATACAGCTTCAATAAGTGGGTAAATTCGACAGGCTTGGAATTTGATTCTTCTGCCGATTATGAGTTCATTTACGGAAATGACACATTAACTGCAGTATGGGAATGTACGTTGACTTACAATCTGAACGGCGGTTCAGGCAGCTTTTCTGCTGTAACGATGCTCGAAAATGAAAGTATTGTGTTAGATGGTAAGCCTACGAGAACAGGTAGAAACTTTATAGGCTGGACGGATAAAAGCGGAAACACATACGATACCTACGATACGTATGTGTTCAACAAAGGCAATGACACCTTGACTGCAAGCTGGCGCTTGAAAACATATACTGTATATTTTGATCCGCAAAGTACTTCAAACGAGGGGAGCTTTGTACAGACAAAAACTTACGGTTCAAGCCTGCGTTTATCAAGCACGACCCCTACCAAGGATGGATGCAGCTTTGTAAATTGGAAGGTCAGCGGTAAAAACAAATATTACGAAGCAGGCGATTTGTATACTGCTAATGCATCATTGGTGCTTGAGCCCCAGTGGGTTGCAGCAGGCAATGCCGCAGTTCAATATGATACAGGGGATGTAATTTCCAATATTGATTCACAGGAGGTTGCGTTAGGTACGGAAATAGCAATCACCTCCGAGATTCCCTATAAAGACGGCTTTAATTTTATGGGTTGGAGAATGGAAAGTACTACCGAAGCAGAGACATACTCTCTTGCAAGAACCGCAAGTACAAGTAACACCTCCGAGCTTTTACACGACGGTGACAGAATAACCGTAACAGAAAACAAAAAGTGCTGTGCGGAATTCGGAAATTCATTTAGTATTACATATCTTGATATAAACCTTGACGAATTATGTACTCAGGTAGAGGTATGCTGCTCGGATGTTTATGTATGCAGTGAAATCCCTGAGGCACCAGGTTTTGAATTTGTATGCTGGATAGACAACAGGACGGGAAAAACATACATGCCGGGTGATACATTTACAGAGCATGTTGATACTACATTGGTTTCTAAGTGGAGTACAAATACATCAGAATTGTATGATGCTGAAATTATGCGTATTCCAAACAACAATACAGTTTATTTGGGTACAAGCCATAGACTTGTTGCTGCTGTTTATCCTCCTTATATAACTTCAATAAATGCATGGATTTCTGATGACCCGTCAATAGCAACGGTTGACGAAAAGGGTATTGTTAGTGGTGTTGGTTTAGGCAGCACAGTGATACGTTTACAAGCTCGAGAAAGTTCAGAAGTTAATTCTACTGTGTTTGAGGATAGCTTTACGGTGACAGTAGATATAAAGCCGAATCATGAGTTTTCATATGAGGGCATTTCGTTTGCAAAAAATGAATCTCCCACAGAAGCAGATACATTGCTCACACGGGAACGTGCATTATGTAAGATGGATGAATATTATAATCTTGACGAAATTAATATTGTAGCCAACAGAGCGAACGGTGATAACACCTGTATCTTCGCTTTTGAGGGGTTGGGGGAAGGATTTGGAGGAATTAGCGAAAACAATCAAAATACAGCACCTTATTGTTATCATAAACTTCCTTACAACTTTCTTAATGCTATGATGGTCGTAACAAAAGGTAAAAAAATTAAGTATGTTACAAGACGTGCTTCTACTTTGCCGGATTGGAGACCTGAGCCAGAGTCTATCGATAGAACTACAACTTTAATCGATGGAATTTACGAATACAAAACAGGTAACCACAAATCGTCATATATTGCATTGTGTCCGGTTAATATTCCTTGGAATTCATGGTATTTATCCAATGATTCTGCCGACACAAGTTTTAATCCCGGCACAGCCGATGGAATTAATCTTCACGCCACCAGTAAAACCCCATTATCCCCTTCATCGGGTGCTCATTCGCAAGGATGCCAAACAGTATATTGGGCTGACTATATTGAGTTTGGAAAACAAGTTGGTTTTTTGAAAGATATATCTTATAAGGACAAAGATTTCAAAAGCGTGAGTGATTATATGCCTGATGTAATAGGAAAGTATTATTCCAAAGCAGAACTTGAAAGCAATCCAAATTTAAGCACAAATGCATTAGATTTAACTGTAAAATATATTGTAGACAGATGTTTTGATCAAAAAAACAATAATACAGATTATCCTAAAGGAGTATTCTATCCGGTTTCTTAATTAAAAATGGGGCGGTTTCCGCCCCATTTACATTATACATTACATCATTCTATGACTTTTATTAATGCTTTTTTGTTTACCCAACCTTGAACAAAATGCTCAGAGCCAAAATATCTATCTTCGGAATAGTCAAAAAAAGTCGTATTACCGGTATCTAATTCGGTTATATAAAAGCCTCTTTTCATTGCAATAAGATTGTTTTCAAATTGTTCAATTTCAGACACCGCATCAGTATAAGCCAAATAATTTCCGTCTGGCGAAATGACTGCATTCTCTGCAAAAGCACGAAGCAATCTTGTCTTCTGAGTTTGCATATCATACAAGTAATGTGCAGAATAGAAACCATCCAAGTCATTGTATATCTTGCAGCATTCTAACAGCAAATATCGATCGTCGATTATTTGCTCTATATCAATTGTTTCTCTAATTTCCGTATCATCACAATTGAATGCTTTGCTTTTTAATTGCAGTGTATATAAAAGCTTTTTATCATCTATCGAATATACATAATAAATACCTTGTTCATTTTCGTTATCAGTATGTGAATTTATCTCAATAATTACCGAGTTGTTTGACACATAGACTAAGCTGCTGTTATTTATTCCCTCAAACCACAGGTCATTACTAAGAAGTTGATATTTCCAGTTCTCATATTTATTATAAATTCCTGAAGTGTAATTTATAACTATGTTTGATTCTTCTGAATAAACTGTTTTATTATCACTTATAAGTTCAAATTTACTATGCCAATCAGCATCAATAAGGTTTTCTGTTTCAATTTGAGAGTGTGGTAATATTAAAGAAAACCTTCCAATGGTTTGCATATCTTCCGATACATGTATAATCCTACTTTTAAAAAGCATATCTTTAATATCAAAGTTTTTGCTTTCAATGTATGTTTTTCCGCTGCCAAATAATATATTTCTATCAGGAATATCGTATTCTGCAAGATATTTATTGTTCAAGTTGTTGTATATTTCGTTTCCGTCTTCAAGAGTCACTGCACTTTCAGTTAAAAAAGCATATTTTTCAAAGAATTCACGCCTGTTGTATCTATCCGCTTCGTATCTTACAAAAGGCACATATTCTCCCCATTCAAATTCCTCGGGGGAGACAAGGTTGGGTTCTGTGTAAGGCTCTTCGGGGAAGTCCTCGGGAAATTCAATGGTTATATATTTTGTGTTTTCGTCAGCCTCGGGGAGCATTATTATATTTTCGTCAGTTTGCTCGGGCTCTTCAGATTTAGGCTCGCTTGGTGTTATGACTTCAATTTCATTAGGTGTTACAACTTCGGGCGAGACAGACTCAATTTCATTAGGTGTCACCTCGGGAACATCTTTACATGAAAAGAAAGCAATACACAATACGGCAGCAAGCAGTATATAAAACAGCTTTTTCATGGAATTATCCTTTTTTAAACTTATTTTTCTCCTTGTCAAACCTGTCGTAAGCTTCGATTATTTTTGTGACAAGGCTGTGGCGGACTACGTCTCGTGATGTCAAGTAAGTTACCGAAATGCCCTCAATTCCCGATATTACATTAAGTGCTTGCTTGAGACCCGAGGTTTTTCCGTCGGGCAGGTCTATCTGTGTGATATCTCCCGTTATGACCGCCTTTGAGTTGAAGCCCAGACGGGTGAGAAACATCTTCATTTGCTCGGGTGTTGTGTTCTGCGACTCATCAAGGATAATAAATGAATCGTCAAGGGTACGTCCTCTCATATAGGCAAGAGGCGCTATTTCTATAGTGCCTTTTTCCATATGCCGCTGAAAGCTTTCCATGCCCAGCATTTCGTACATAGCATCATAAAGCGGTCGGAGGTAGGGGTCAATCTTTGTCTGGAGGTCTCCGGGAAGAAAGCCCAGCTTTTCTCCTGCTTCTACGGCGGGACGTGTCAGTATTATCCTGTTTACCTCACGTTTCCGCAAAGCTGTTACCGCCATTGCCACTGCAAGATAAGTCTTACCCGTACCCGCAGGACCCACGCCGAATGAAATTGTATTGTCCTGTATAGCCTTTACATAGTTTTTCTGTCCCACGGTTTTTGCCTTTATGGGCTTTCCCTTGGGAGTGATGCAGATACATTCACTGTTGATTTCGGATATCTCACCAAGCTTACCTTCAAGACACATGGCTACAGCATAGCTTACAGTCTGTGTGCTCAGGTCCTCGCACATTTCTGCGGTCTTGGCAAGATAGCGTATCAGCTCGGCACACATCTGTACATTGCGCGCCTCGCTTCCCGATATTTTTATTTCAAGGTCTCTGTTTACCAGAACAACTCCCAGTTCTTTTTCCATGGTGTTGGCATGCATATCGCCAACTCCGAAAATTCTGGCTACAACGTCGGTGTTGTCACAAAAAATTGAAATCTCATTTGCCATTGATATTACTCCGTTATTTCTATTTTCTTTTCTGTTGCTATATTTTCTATTGCACTTACCTCGGCTGTAAGAATCAGAGCTGAGTCGGTCTGCTTCACCTCGAATACTTCGTCTATCAGGGTTGCCGAATCCAGCTCGGTTGAGATATAGCTTCTGTATTCCTCATACGCTTTTTGCTCAGCCTCCTCGACAGAAAGATGCACGGTTTTGTTTTCATAGTATTCTGTAAGCCGTATTTCCTTTGTGACGGGCAAAAGCAGTCCGCACAGCCTTACCTCTTGTTCGGTAAGTGATGTTTCAAAGTCTCTGCCGTCACTTTTTGGCTTTCTGTAAAAGCTGTGTCCCAGTATGCGTATCCCTTGATGTACCTCTTTGCCGATATAAAGCTTTTGAGTAATTTCATAGGGAACAGTAAAGGTCAGATTACGGCAGGTGCGTGCATAGACCTTGCCTCTTGCGTGGCGGATATTTGTGACGCCCGAGGTGCTGTCGACAAGACCGCTTACAAGAAGCTGTCCCTTGAATACAGTGTCACCTGTATTAAAAAGACTCATTCCGTCAAGGACTACAGACGAAACTATTACGCCGTCAAAGTCTGCAACAAGATTGTAGGGCGCCTTTTCGTCAACGGCTCTGGGAGAGGTAATTCTTTCGTGTACCTCAACCTCGGCAACCATACCGTGAATATTAATCGAGAGAAAGGAAAGCTCGTGACAGCGTGCAAGAGCTGTGTTTTGTATTTCGTTAACATCAACAGAGCTTTTTCTTGTACCCTCGCCGAAGCCGCATTCCTCCAAAAGCTGTACTATTTCTTTGTCATCAAGAGTAGTGTTCCCCTTTATTCTAACACTCCACACATAAAAAGTCGATAGGTAAATTAAAAAAAGTGATAAAATTGTGCCGAAAACAATACCGGGTCGCTGTTTCAGCTTCAATACATTGGCAATAATCCCTTCATATTGTGCAAAAACCGTGCACTGCGCTTCTTTGCTCCATCGAAGTACCGATTTTTTTGAGCCGAGAGCAGATGTAAAGGAAAATCCCTCTTCCTCCCTTACAGGGTGCGAAAACGGAATGCCCGACCCGATAAGAGAGGACAGCATTTTTTCGGGGCAGGGAGTTTTCACCATATAGCGTACAGACAAAAGCTTCATTTTTTCACCCTTCCGAACTCAACAGCCTCCACCATTCCGCTGACCAGCAGAGAGTCCTGTGTTTTATATTCCATTTTCAGTCTTTTCCCCTTTACTGTTATTATCTTGTCACGGGTTGCCGCCTCTACGGTTTCGTCGCCCCATTTGCATACCCGCTTTATGCCGTCTATCAATATTCCGTCGGCACCGATAAGGATGTAGGGATGTAAAAAATCTGCGAATACTTCCATTTATTTCACCTCTTGAAATCATATGTTAAAAAACAGTAAAATATAATACAAAAGCGGTCAGTGACCGCCGACAATTCTAGCCTTAATCAATATATACCCAACAAGAAAGGAGATGATATATTGGAGATACTTTATATTGTTACCGCATTTTTGTTTATGACACATCCTGCATCCTCGGCAGAGGCGGCAGAGCTTGCTTGCAATGCGTTGAAAAATGTAGTTATAAAATCTCTTTTTCCAATGATGGTACTGTCAAGACTTATTGCATATTCACGTATTACGGCGCACCTTACAAGAAGGCTTGCAGGACTGCGAATATGGAAACGGCTGTGCCTGTCGGATGCCTTATTGCCTGCCGTGCTTACGGGACTTTTATCCGGCATGCCTGCCTCTGCAAAAGAAATACAAAGGCTGAGAGCACAGGGAGAAATAACCGCCGAGGAAGCACAAAAGGCATTGTCTCTTTCCTGTCTGCCCAGCCCTGCTTTTGTGATACTTGCGGCATCAGATACATTGATACAGGGAGCATTACGGTACATAATTCTTCTCGTCTCAGCATATATTACCTCTTCCTTTTTCAAATCCGAAAAAAGCATTGGCGGTTGTTGCTGTTCGCAATTGTCTTTTTCCTCTGCCGTAGCCTCATCCGCCTCGTCGGCTATATCGGTTTCGGCAAGTATAGTGTTCTTTTCTGCTGTCACCTGCCTCATATCCTCGCTTTTTCCGCCTGTGAGAGGGCTGGCTGCCGCATTTTTTGAAATGGGAAGCGGTGTTATTTTTGCAAAAGGAAACAGTTTTCTTATTTCGGCATCCCTCGGCTGGTGCGGTCTTTCGGCAATGTCGCAGATACGCTCTGAGGCTCCCGATTTGGGTATTGCTCCGTATTTTGCCGCCAGAGCTGTCTCCTGTATCGCCTTGGTGCTGCTTGAAATTGTGCAAAAAAATATATAAATTTTCCCCAAACACCTTGTCAAAACACCACTTTGGCTTTATAATTGTACAGAAAGGAGCTGTTCCTATGAAAAAGCGCGATATTCCCGAAAAGGTATGTGCCTATTGCGAGAACGGGCAGAGACTCATTGACAGTGAAAGCGCCCTTTGTAAGTACAAGGGAGCTGTGTCGATGGACTATCATTGCCGTCGCTTTGTTTTTGATCCACTCAAGCTGTCGCTTGAGCCAAAGAAAATCAAAATCACTAAAATGGAAACTTTATAAATATGTATAAGATTGTTGAAAAAGAAGAATTAAATCCCACTGTTGTAAGGATAACCGTGGAGGCACCTCTTGTTGCAAGGAGGATAGAGCCGGGTCAGTTTATTATTCTGATGGTGGATGAAACAGGGGAGAGAGTCCCCTTTACCGTTGCCGATTTTGACAGTGAAAAGGGTACTGTTACAATAATATTTCAGATAGTGGGCGCAACCACCATGAAGCTTGCCCAAAAAAATGCGGGGGATTATATTGCACAATTCGCAGGTCCTCTCGGCAAGCCCACAGAATTCGGTGAGGTCAAGCGTGTGGCTGTTGTGGGAGGCGGACTGGGCTGTGCCATTGCATATCCGCAGGCAAAGCACCTGTTCAAAGCAGGCGTTGAGGTAGATATTATTGCAGGCTTCAAAAACCGAGACCTTATTATTCTTGAAAAGGAAATGAAGGCGGCTTCAAACAACCTTTATATAACTACCGACGACGGCTCGTACGGCGATAAGGGACTTGTTACCGACAAGCTCCGCTCACTTGCCTCACAGCAGAAATATGACCTCGTTATTGCCATAGGTCCCGTTATTATGATGAAATTTGTTGAAAAGGTTGCCGCCGAGCTGGATATGCCCATAATTGTCAGCCTCAACCCCATAATGATAGACGGTACGGGAATGTGCGGCTGTTGCCGTGTAATTGTTGACGGTAAGGTGCGCTTTGCCTGTGTTGACGGTCCCGATTTTGACGGACACAAGGTGGATTTTGACAACCTGATGAGCCGTAACAGAGCATATGCCGAAGCGGAAAAGAAGGCTGTTGAGGACCATAAATGCCGCATAGGAAGAACAGACAGATAAGGGGGAAATGAAAATGCCGAATATGCAAAAAGAAAAAACACCCATGCCCCTTCTCTCTGTAGAAAAGAGGCGTACAACCTTTGAGGAGGTAGCGCTCGGCTATTCCTTTGAGGATGCAATAAACGAGGCAAAAAGATGTCTCAACTGTAAGAACGCTCCCTGCCGCTCGGGCTGTCCTGTGGGAATTGACATCCCTGCCTTTGTGGCAAAGGTGGCTGAGGGCGACTTTGAGGAAGCTTATAATATAATTCAGCGTGACAACTGCCTGTCGGCTGTCAGCGGACGTGTGTGCCCTCAGGAAAGGCAGTGCGAGGGCAAATGTGTCAGAGGCATAAAGGGCGAAAGCGTGGGAATAGGCAGACTTGAACGCTTTGTGTCCGATTATATGAGAGCAAAGGGCTCTCTTGAAAAAAAGCCCTCCAACGGAAAGAAAATAGCTGTTATAGGAACAGGTCCTGCAGGACTTTCCTGTGCAGGCGAGCTTTTGAATTACGGCTTTGAGGTAACTCTCTTTGAAGCCTTTCACAAGGCGGGCGGCGTTCTTGTATACGGAATACCGGAATTCCGTCTCCCCAAGGCAATAGTTGCCGAAACGGTTGATGCTCTTGTCGCAAGAGGCGCAAAGCTTGAGACAAATACCGTTGTGGGCAGAACTCTCACTGTGGATGAGCTTTTTGAAATGGGCTACAGTGCTGTATTTATCGGTTCGGGCGCAGGACTTCCCATGTTTATGAACATAGAGGGCGAAGCTCTTGTGGGCGTACTGTCGGCAAATGAATATCTGACCCGAACAAATCTTATGAAGGCATATCTGGATAACCACGATACTCCCGCTGTAAGGAGCCGCAAGGTTGCGGTTGTCGGTGCGGGAAACGTGGCAATGGATGCCGCAAGATGCGCTGTGAGACTTGGTGCCGAGGAGGTAAGTATCGTCTACCGCAGAGGTGAGGACGAGATACCCGCACGTGCCGAGGAGGTCGAGCACGCAAAGGAGGAGGGGGTAATATTCCGCCTTCTCACATCACCCGAAAAGATAATCGGTGACGAAACAGGTAAGGTGAAGTCCATGCTTTGCTACAGAACCGAGCTGGGCGAGCCCGACGCATCGGGAAGACGCAGACCTGTAAGAGTGGAAAATTCAGAGTTTGAGCTTGAGGTTGACACTGTTATTATGGCGCTGGGAACAACTCCCAATCCGCTCATACATGACACAACTCCCGGTCTTGATACCAATAACAGAGGCTGTCTTGTGACCTCTGACGGAATAACCACTACCCGAGAGGGCGTATTTGCAGGCGGTGATGCCGTAACAGGCGCCGCTACCGTAATTCTTGCCATGGGCGCCGGCAAAGAAGCTGCACGTAAGATACGTGAGTATGTACAGGGCTGAAGAACAGAATTAAACAACAATCCCCTTGGTGCAGACATATGAAAATGTCTGAGCTAAGGGGATTACTTTATCTATATAGGAAATTGAATTAAATCAACCTCGATGCTTATATGAGCGAAGAGCGAGGAGGAAATGACAATTTGCTGACGCAAATTCACATTAATAGAACGGGAGGCGAAACGCCTCCCCTACAAGCAAGGTTTTCCTATGAAAGCCGTAGGGGAGGGGTCACCCCTCCCCAAAAAATAGAAGAAAGAATTATTGTTCAAGCATCTTGAAAACAGGCCATGCGGCATCGGCATAAAAGCGGTGTCCTTCTTCTCCCGTTACAAGAGCGCAGTTATCGGGGGCACCTGCGTCCTTGTACATTCTCTTTGTTATCTCAAAGGTTTCCTTTACACCGTTATCGGGGAAGATTACATCCTCCTTACCGTTGACGATTATGAGCTTTCTGGGTGCAATAAGCGCTGTAAGGTCACCCATGTCAAAGTACTCGGCGGCGTGTGGAATGAAATTGCAGGAGCAGTGATTCTGAGGCATAATGGAATGTCTGTAGGTACATACCGCACAGGAGGGCATAGCCATCTTTATGCGCTCGTCAAGGCAAGCGGCATAGAAGGTGGTGGTACCGCCTCCCGAATTGCCCATACAGTATACCTTGTCGGAATCAAGGAAATCAAAATGCTCCTCAACAGCATCAATAGCACGGCTTATATCCCATACACGCTCCGCAATGGTGGTTCGGCCAAGAAGGAGAGCCGTCATTGTGGAAACATAGCAGTCTGGTCCCTTTTCACCTGCACCTCCGCATTCTCCGAAGTTTCTTTGTTCTATGGCAAGTGCGGCATAGCCTTCTTTGATTATACGAACAGCAAAGTCACGGTCGCCGCCGCTGATGGTTATATCGTCTCTGGGATATTTCGGCTCGCCCAGTGAGATGTGAAAGCCGGTCGAATGTCCCTGAAGGCAGATAACAACAGGTATCTTGCCCTCTGATTTCAAGGGTACACGCAGTACAGAGGGGAAAACATAGCCCTCTTCACTTTGAATTGTAAAGCGTATCTCTCTGTAGGTGTCGGTGGTTTTGTCGTGCTCTATTGTAAATTGAGGGTCGCACCTTTTAAAGGTGTCAATGCCTGTAAGCTCTACAAGCTTAGCACGGAGCTCCTTTTTCCATTGATTGAAATCCTGTTTTCCGTCATAACGCATCGACGGTGTACGGGAATCCATTATATCAAGATTGTGTTGAAGGGGTGTTTTCATTTCGCTGTCTCCTTTGCTGTTTCTTCTGGAACAATAAATCCGAACTGACCCGGTGATGAGGGGAATTTACCCAAGGTGTAAGTGGGATTTTCCTCATATTTCCACAAAACCCCGCCTATTTCCAGCCTCAGCTTCATTACAAGGTCTCTTGTCCAGCCTGTTTTTTCTCTGTCTATTTTTACAAGGTAGTCAACATTGTCGCCGTCAAATACTGTGGTTACCTCGTACATTGACAGTACCTCGTTTATCTTGTCCCCGAATACCTCCTGATGGCTTCCCGCATCATATTCAAGGGAAAGAACACCGTTTTTAAGATTCATGTTTGTATCGGGAATGAAAAGCTCGTATTCAAAGCCGAACTTGAACATTTCATCCTTTTTGCCCCTCATGGACAGATATATGCTGTCACTGTCATAGCTGAGAGCAACGTCGGCGCCGTTTTCAAGAGTGATACGCTCGGCGTTTTCAATTTGCCCCTTCTTCATTACATATCCGCCTTCGCCAAGATAGTATTCAAGGGGTGCAAGTCCCTTTTGGACACGCTCACGCACCTGGGGGAAGTCATTTTCAAGAACCTTTTCAAGGCATTCTATTCTGTATTCAAGCTTTTTGGGGAAGAACTTGAAGCCCTCTGCCTCGGAGTGGTAGCCCAGCCTCTTGTCTGCCTTGCACAAGGGTATCATTTCCTTGGAGTTCTCTATTTCAGCCTCCACAAGGGTCTCCAGCATATCAAGTATCTCGAGAGGGTCGCCCTCGCCTCTGCCAAGCATTGAACGAAGCTTGTAGAAATTGAGTATATTACATCCGCTGTCAAACAAAAGTCCAAGAGCCTTTGACAGTGTAACAAGCTCATTGTTTTCATCAAGGTCAAGACATTCAAGTCCCTTGTCCCAATTATCTGCAATTCGCTCGGAAAGCTCAATTGCTTCATCAAGGGTGTGTCCTCTCCAGAGACATTCGCCTATTCTGTCGCCTATAGGTGCATCAAGAAGCAACCAGGTGCGGGGCAGGGGATTGTTTACAGGCTTGAGAGCCAACTGCCATACTACACCGTCATGCATAGGACCATAGTATGAGAACATTATGTTTATCGGGTAGTTTTTGTAGCCCTCTTCAAAGTACTTGAATGCGTTGTAAATACCCTTGGCGGCGGTTTCGCCCCATATTCTTGCCGTAAGGTCCAGAAGTACGCCTTCCTTATCGGAATAGTCACCGAGGAAAGCGAATTCACCCGAAGCACGGCTCATAACCGAAGGGTAATTTCCGAAATACCAGCACTCCATAATACCTGTCACACCGTATTCTCTGGCACCCTTGTATTTATCAAAAACAAGTCCGGGCGCAGGAATGTAGGGTACTGTGGCAAGCTCGTGGGAGCAGCATATCTGCATCTTTGCCCAAAGAGTTTTGCCGTATTCCTTTGCCGCCTTTGCTGTGGTTTCAAACAGTATGGAGGGACCCACATATGACAGCCAATAGTCAATTGCTTCTCTGGTCTTACCAAGCTGTTCTTCGTAGCCCTTGTCATCAAAATTCTGCATCAACGCCACATCGTCGGGGGCATTTTTTACATAGTCAACAATGTCATCAAATTCCCAGCTTCTGTGTCCGTATGTCCAGCTGACAAATTCCGCACCCGTACCTGCACGGCGGATACCTTCCTTGATAACATCAATGTTGTAGGCAAGATTTTCACCCTTGTGATATTTGCCGCATCTGGGACATGTATGCCAGGTGGTGCGGCTGGAGGAGCAGGTAGTAAAGCGCTCACCGTCGGTAATGTCTATATAACCCCCAAGCATCGGAAGTCTGCGGAAGAGCTTTTCCACTGCTTCTATCATATAGCCCTTGCCGGCTTCACTTCTCAGGCATATGGGGTATTGCTGACCCATAGCAGGGTCTGCACCCAGCATTTCGGGGTATTTTATGTGCATATCACCGTTTGCCATAAATCCCATTGGCTCTATGGCAAATACATAGACCTTGACACCGTAGCGGCGGCATTTGTCAATAACACGCTGAAGCTTTGCTATTCTTTCATCGCCGCCCTCGCCGTACTCCTTGATGTAGGAGGAGGTGAGCAATGCCTTGAAGGAAGTATATATCCAGAGTCCGTTTGTTCCGTTGTGCTGAAGTCGGTTAAGGTACTCGTCGGGGTAATAGTCTATGTCGTCTGACAGTTCATCACCGTTTTTGGGAGGACGGTTGGTGGGACTGAAAAAGCCCCTTGTTATTCTTGCCTTTATGTAAGGACGGCGCTCAACTGTGCCGAGGGGCAGGAAGGTTCCCTCACGCTTTGTCAGCTCACCCTCAAGATAGAAAATTGCACGTCTTGCACCCTCGGTATCGGCTGAAACTATACGGCAGCATTCCTCTGTAACAATGATACGATATGCCTCAAAGCATTCGGTGATGCCCTTTTCCATTACAACAGGATATCCCTCACCGTTTATTCCGCATACTTTACGGAACTTTTCAAAATCCTCATAAGCTGTATCAAGAAGCCCCTCGCCGTCGGGGAACTTTTCTTTTATGTATATACCCTTTACCTCAACTTCGCCCTCACGCTTTTCCTTGCGTGTGCCGAAGCCCTGAGGAGCGGTTTCGTGGACGGGCTTTTTCAAATCCTCCACAAATTCACACTCGGGCTGATCTTTAAAGAAAATGTCGGTTTTATCCGAAATCTCACCTGATTTTATAACTACATTGAGTAGGTCTGTTTTCTTGCCTGACATCTTTTTTCTCCTTTATGAAAACGATTACATTTAAATTATACACCAAATCAGTCAAAAATCAATAGAAAACAGACAAAAATGCAGCAAGGACACCTTAATTTCCTTGCTGCATCAGCTGTTAATTTAAAATTTTCTCAAATACCTTGCCAAAAGCATTTGCCATGGACATGAAGCCGAAATCAGTGGGGTGAGTGTTGTCTACAGTTCCTTGATTTCCGCAAAGCTCGGTAAGAGCAGCGTTATCCACATAATATACGTTTTTATCACCGCGCGCAATTGCCCGGTCATATGTCTTTTTGACTATTGCGGCACGCTGACCTGTATAGTTGCCGAAGGTTGAATCCACAACGTGAGGACGGGGAGCGAATATAACGGGCAGGTCGGGATGTTTTTCTCTTATCGTCAGGAAGAATTTCTCGTGAGTTGCTTCCAGATGCTCATTTGTCGGGGCGTTATAATCGTAGTCATGCACATAAATCGACATTTCAAGTCCTGCGATATAGTCAGCCATAATCTGCTCGCCCTTTGCCGAGCCCGAAAATCCCAGATTTATTTGCTCACAGTCAAAACGGCGTGAAAGTATGTTCTGGTATGACATGCCCGGAGTCGAAGCGCAACCGCCCTGTGTTACCGATGAACCGTAATATACAACAGGAAGCTGAGTCCTATATGGAGTTGCCTCAAGCACCTCACAGCCATCCTTCAAGCCTATGTAAAGGTCGGATACCTCACTGTAAAGAGGGAAGTGGATGAGTATTTCGTGCATTTCTCCGTCAAGGTCATGCACACTTTCGTAGCCGCCCTTCAATTCAAACGGGGGTACGAATGAACGGAAATAGCTGTTATCAACATAGAGGTCAAATGCCGATGAACCTGTCATGGGGAAATGTACCCAGTTATAGTGTGTCGGCATAAGAGCTTTTATTGCTATGTATGGGCTGTTTGTTTTAAAACGGAGTCTGCCTCCCGCAGTATTTGCGTGTAGACTGTGTACTCCGGGGTTTGTGCCCTTGGCTGTTTCCTCGGGCAGACGGCGGTACTTACCGTCGATGTGCATAAGTCCGTGTACCTTGAAGGGGGCGTTCATAACATTTTGAAACACAAGACCTTCTCTCGAAATAGAGGTTTCAATTTTAAAATTTTTATCAATATCTTCTATACGCATAATATATTCCTTTTGTTTATGCCCAGCTCATTGTAGTGGGCTTTTCTTCAAATATGCACACTTCTTTGAGGAAATTAACTGCCTTTCCGAGACCCTCGTCTATTGTCATGATACTGTCCTCGTGCTCGATTGAAAGCACTCTGTCATATCCGCAGAGACGGAGATTTGAAACAAGGTCCTTCCAGTATGCATAATCGTTGCCGTAGCCTACTGTACGGAATATCCATGCTCTGTGGAACTCGTCGCCGTAATGCTTGGTGTCAAGCACACCGTTTGCGGCAGTGTTGTATTTGTCTATCTTTGTATCCTTGGCGTGTACGTGATAGATACAGCCTGCAAGTACACGAGCCGCCTGTACAGGGTCAATTCCCTGCCAGATGAGATGTGACGGGTCAAGGTTTGCACCGATTACAGAACCAATTTCTTTACCGCACTTTTCTGTAACTGCATTGCGGAGACGGAGAAGTGTCTCGGGGTTGTATACACAGAAGCCGGGATGCATCTCAAAGGCAATGTGTGTCACCTTGTGGTCGTATGCAAACTTTGCCATTTCACACCAGTAGGGAATAACCTTCTCGTTCCACTGCCAGTCAAGGATTGTGAGGAAATCGTCGGGCCAGGGGCAGGTTACCCAGTTGGGGTACTTTGAGCCTTCGGAATCGCCGGGACAGCCCGAGAAGCCTACAATGGTATCGACACCCATCTTTTCGGCAAGGAGTACAGCGTTTCTGAAATCGCTGTCGAATTTATTTGCTATAGCCTTATCGGGATGTACGGGGTTACCGTGGCAGGCAAGTGCACAAACGTCGGTATTGTACTTTTTGAAGGTGGAAATAAATGCATCATATGCCTTTTCGTCCGCAAGAAGCTTTGCAGGGTCACAGTGTGACTTGCCGGGATAACCGCCTGCGCCTATTTCAACTGTGTGTACGCCGAGAGAGCTGATTATGGACAGCGCTTCGTCAAGAGATTTGTGTCCGTAAAGATTTGCAAGAACCGATATTTTCATATTAGTATTCCTTTCAGTTTTTATTTTATATGAAATTGCTCGAAAACAACCTCGCCGCTTTTCATTTCATTTAGATTATATATCACTTTTCCCTTTAAGTCAATCAAATATTTGCGCTTTAATAGTAAAATATTGTCATAGCCGAAGAGAGCCGAACTATTATCACCGAGAAAAGCTCTTTTCGGTTATACCATGATTATGCCGCATGCAATTTTGGACCCCGAATTCCCCGACGGCTGTGTAGTAAAATCATCGGGCTCGGAATGTATGATTACTGCCTTGCCGATTACATCTCTTACACAAAAGCGGTTGGTAAAAAAGAGCGAAAAGGCATATCCGTTGTTCCCGAAAAGGGGAGGCATATCTCCTGCATGATACGGGTGGGGCATATCGGTTGGATTGTAGTGCGTCAAAGCACGGGAAAAGGGGTCATTTGCGTTTCCTTGGCAACACATTCCTTCGTGGATATGATATCCGAAAACCGTACTGCCGCATGTGGGAAGTCCCCATACCTCTGTCATTATATATACGCCGTTTTGTTTTTGATATAGGCTCATTTTTCCTTTTAAATTCGGGTATTCCGCACTTCCGCATATTACAGCTGTTGCCTGAGGACGCCTTTTTAAAAAAGACATTGACATATAAACCACTCCTTACTCATTACAGATTATGCGGATTGTAACAAAAGGTTAAAAAGCGGCGGGATAGCGGTCCGTGACCGCTGACAATGCTCGCCTATCATAACATATATCTGCATCCAAACAAAGTATAACGGCGAGGGTGTTTTCGAGAAATTTCCCATATAGTAAAAAAGGGCAAAACATTTTCGTTTTGCCCATAAAATTATTATTCAAAATCATGCAGGTCATATGCCTGAGTGTATGCACATCTGCCCTCGGAATCCTCAAACCGCAGTCTGAAATAACCGTCTTTTTCCTTTATTTCAAATTGTCCCGAGGTGATGTCATTATCTATAATTGATGCCCTTCTTCTGCCCTCGGTTATAAGGGATACCTTTCTTGCCTTTGAGCATTCAAATAATACCTTGCCGTCCTCATATACGAGACTGCTTATCTCAGGTCCCGTTGATGCGTAGAAATATCCGTTTTTGAGTGATGCAAATACAGTGTCATAGTCAAGGCTGTCACAGTTTACAACTGTAAATCCGCCAAAGGAGTCTGATTTAGAGGTGTTGAGCGGTGCACCGTTATGGTTGTCATCGGCGGCTACACAGTACAGCTTTTTACCCTGGCGTAAAAGCTCGTCGTATACGTGCTCATCATCCATACCGCCTGCAGTGACTACAGAATGGTTGTATATTTCCACAGCCCACAAGCCTTCAAGTCCCAGGTAGTCTGTAGCATTCTCCAGTGACCAGCTTGGATGATTATAGGCAACAAGGAAGCCCTTTTGGTTTGCCTCACGTATCATCTTGTTGATTCCCTTCGGAGTATGTATTCTCTTAAATTCGCCTTCAAACTTTACCAGATGTCTGTTTTCGTCGTTGACAAAGTGGTCGTAGGGCGTGCTGTAGCAGGGCGTGATGACATAATGCGGGTCGGGTGAGAGAAAATTCAGATGACAAACCTTCATCTTTAGATTTACAAGCGTGGACTGCTTTTCGTCCTCCTTTATAGCCAGCTCGGTTGAGGTTATTGCAAGGAAGCTTTCGTCATTCAAATCCGAATTGTCAATAATGTGCTCATGGTCGGTGTAGGCAACAATGGAATATCCCTGTGCCTTGTATGCTTCCTTCACTTCCTCACGGGTCAGCTTGCCGTCGGAAAGTGTGGTGTGACAGTGCAGATTTGCCTTGTAAAAATTTCTGTTCTTGTCTATGAGTATGTGTTGCATAATATTACCTCGCTTTTTGTTCTGATTATATTGTACCACTGATTTTGAAAATTGCAAGTGATTTCACAAAAAGATATCATTACATGTATTCTGACTGCCACACAGCATGAGGCTGTCACACGGGAATCGATGCAACGCTTTGCGTTGCCCTTCGTTTGGTTTCGCACCCTGTACAGCTTGAACTTTTGCTCTTTTATCAAAGGCAAAAGCTCACACATGCTCATAGGTTCGATTGTCGATTATATCTATACAAACACAAAGACAATAACTTGTTTTTCGAAACGCAATGCAACCCACGGTTGAAAAATTATGTTTTTCCACTTTCCCGATGCTCGCACCTGGGGGCAAGCATCACTAAAAAAACAAGGCCTTTCAGCCTTGCTTTAATTTGTTTTCAATTGTAATACAAGAGGATGTCAGCATCCTACGAATTCTGCCACAGAGATTGCGGTATTTCTTGAAGATTTCTTCATCAATACTCCCTGATGAAAAAGCCAATTTGAGCCAGCTTTCAGTTTCCATACATTCTTTGCGTGCAATCTCAAATTTTGAAAGCATGTCGGAAAGACTTTGAGGGTATTGTGCTTCGGAAATGTTGGCAAAAACACTTGAGGAGGATTTTTTGATCTGATATACAGTATTGGAATCTATTTTATTCTCATTACAAAGTATTGCTATCTCACAAGCCAATTGTTCCGAATATTCAAGCAATAAATTCTTTGCCATATCTTTCTCCTTTCGCAACCGAATCACGCCGAAGGCGTGTATGGAATCCGCAACTTGTTGCGGAATGGAATTGCGACAAAGTCGCGTATGGAATCAAGCCGCGGGGAATACACCTTCGGTGATGCCATGCGCCTGCGGCGATGCCATACATGCTAACGCATGATTCCATGCCAAGCCTGCGGCTTGGATAAAAATATAAACCATAGTCTATTGATACTTTAATATATCGTTCTCTATTAGCAACCGAATCACGCCGAAGGCGTGTATGGAATCCGCAACTTGTTGCGGAATGGA
>CAZYTA010000043.1:20986-22557 GCA_964650465.1 uncultured Oscillospiraceae bacterium
ATGCCATGCGCCTGCGGCGATGCCATACATGCTAACGCATGATTCCATGCCAAGCTTGCGGCTTGGATAAAAATATAACATCCGAACTTTGTTCGGATGTTATATTTTTTGGTGAGCCACATCACTTTGCAGTCGAACGCCATGTTGTAATCCAGCGTCAATCTCCATAAGAGTAATTGTTCGGTTGTCACCCGAATAGTTAAATGTTAATACGACCTTATCGTCATACACAAACACGGAATTGATGAAAGTCTTTATTAGCCGTTTTTGACATTCCAAATCAGTGTAATCCATATTAGCAAACTGATGCAGGAAATAAATTATATGCTCTTTCTTTAACCCTATGTTTTCCTTTAACTTTGCCGAAGCAAGTGCCGCCTTGATTTCAGCTTTCTGTTCATCAAGCTCGTCCATTCTTTGCTTTGTTGCTTCGTTGAAAATGCCTTGTTCAACGGCTCTAACCAAGTTTGAAATTGATTTTTCAACCTCAGCTAAACTCTTTTGCAGAGAATACGTATATGAAGTATCAGTGTTTTGTGCTATGTAGTACTGATAGGTATTTTCCGCAATAAACTCTAGTAGTTCTTCGTCCTGCACAAGTTTGATAACGTATTCAAGCACAAGATTTTCTATCCACATTTGTCGGACAGGCTTTTTCCTGCACCGTTTCTTTCGTTGATTGTGACAGTAATAGTAGTGATGTCGGTTTCCTGTTCTGCTTGTTCCGCAAACGCCTACCATCATAGCACCACAGTTGCCACAGAAAAGCTTTTCGGTCAGTAAATATTCAACTTTTGAGTTTTTATGTGCTGCCGCTTTTTGATTGTATTTCAGCATTTCCTGAACCTTGTAAAAGATTTCTTCACTAACTATTGCAGGAACAGCATTTTCAATACGCACTTCGTTATTGTATGTATAAACACCAATATACTTTTCGTTTTTGAGTATGGTTCTCAAACTGTTGTAGGTAAACTGTGCACCTCTTGATGTTCTGTGACCTTTTTCATTCAAAACCTTTATGATCTGTGAAACAGTCTGCCCTTTAGCATACATATCATAAATCAGTCGTACAGTCGGTGCAGTCTTTTCGTCAATTACGAACTTTTTGTGCTTATCAACTGCATATCCGAGAGGAATGTTTCCGCCTGTACACTGTGCCTTTATAGCACTCGCTTTCATACCTCTGCGAACATTCTGTGACAACTGCTCGGAATAATATGCCGCCATACCCTCAATAACAGATTCGAGGATGATGCCTTCAGGTGTATCGGGTATCATTTCGGCTACGTAGTAAATCTTAATACCGTTTTTCTTGAGGTGGTATTTGTTAAGTGCAATTTCTTCTTTGTTTCGACCGATGCGGTCTGTTTTCCAGACGATAAGTGCATCAAATTTATGCTTTGCCGCATCTGAAAGCATCAGCTGAAACTGTTCTCTGTTGTCATTTCGACCAGTCTGTGCTCTGTCAGCATATACATGTATAATTGTAAGTCCGTGTTCTGCAGCAAAGCGTTCGGCTTCGGCAACCTGACCTTCTATTGACTGCTCACCTTGTCTATGGCTCGAAAAAC
>CAZYTA010000044.1:0-22451 GCA_964650465.1 uncultured Oscillospiraceae bacterium
TTACTCAGATGACATTCGGCTTCAGCCGTGATGACGCAGGTAAGTTCCTCAACGCATACTACGATACAAAGATTTACGAGAACGATCCCTTCGCTAAGCTCGACCAGAACGGCGTTGGTAAGCTCATGGATATGACAATCACTCTCGGTAAGCCCGTTAATCCCGCTCTTCACTGCGGTATCTGCGGCGAGCACGGCGGTGACCCCTCATCTGTTGAGTTCTGCCACAAGATCGGTCTTGACTATGTATCTTGCTCACCCTTCAGAGTTCCGATTGCTCGTCTTGCAGCAGCACAGGCAGCTATCGCTGAAATGAAGTAATTAATTCCTTAGTGATTTGGGGCAAAACCCGATAGCAAAACCACAATAGAAAAATTGACCTTGTAGAGTAAAATCTGCAAGGTCTTTTTTTACGCCGAAAGCCTTGCAAATCCTGCATTTTTGACAATAAAACTATTATTTTATTTACATTTTCAGAGATGCAAAACTCAAATTTCAATGCCCCGAAAAATGGTGTTGAGACTTGACCCAAAACACTTAGAAAATTAGTGTAATACTTCGTTAAATGCAATGTTCCCTCACCTCGATGTACGGAAGTACATCGTCGGTGAGGGAAATTTTGTTGCCTTGTCTTACGCAAAATTTCGTCGGAATTACAGTCAAGATATTTTTGCTAAAAACGGAATGAAATAATTTTCAAAAAATAAAGGACATGTCTCAATAAGTGATTTTTTACTTGATTGAGGCAATGTCCTTTTAACTTATTTATTCGCATTGTTTTTCAGGATAATTTGAGGGTTATTTATCTTTTGATATTCCTAAAACATAATCCACGGACACATTATAAAACTTCGATAAAAGAATGAGCTTTTGTCCGCTTATGTCCGCCTTACCTGTTTCAATTTTGCTATATTGCTGTTGGGTTGTTTTTATTACTTTTGCGATATCTGCTTGGGATAAATCTCTGTCTTCTCTCAAATCTCTTATGCGATACATTAGCTCACCTCCCATTTCATGGTAAAAGCTTTTTACTGCTCGTTTTGTTGTCAAAATTTAGAATAACTTTTGGCATTGTCAATCGCGAAGCTCCGAGACAAGTTGTTTTATAATAGATATTTTTGAGGGTGACAAACCTTCGAGACTTACAAGATTTTTAGGCTCAACTGCTTTTCTGTCACTTATCCCGAGTAGATAATCACTTGATACTCCATATAAATAGGCAAGCTTTATTAAGCTGTCGAAGGATGGTTGCCGTATACCGTTTTCGTATGCGGAAACAATCGAAGAGGTAACTCCTATTCGTTTTGCAACTTGACCTTGCGTCAATTCCATTTCAAGTCTTAAATCTTTTAATTTTTTAGACATATCAACCATTGGAAAACACCTCACTTTATAATAGTGTACCCATATAATGTTTTCTGTTGGTTGAAATTTCATCTACAAGTTTATATATTTTGTGCTAATAGTTGACTTTTTGCAAAAAAGGTGCTAAAATGTAAAAAAGATATTGTTTTATGAACAAAAATAATTATTTATATTTATTGCATTTAAAGGAAGGCAAGTTGAAATGAATCGATTAACATGTGAAATGTGTAACAGCACCGATGTTGTAAAACAAGAAGGAATGTATATCTGTCAGTCGTGTGGGACAAAATATTCTGTTGAAGAAGCAAAAAAAATGATGATAGAGGGCACCGTTGAAATTCAAGGTACTGTAAAGATAGATAGTTCAGATGAACTGAAAAACCTATATCAAATTGCCAGAAGAGCAAAAGATGATAATAATGGAGAAAATGCGGCAAAGTATTATGATATGATATTAGTAAAGGATCCTTCAAGTTGGGAGGCTACATTCTATGTGGTTTATTTTAAGGCAATGGAATGTAAAATTGCACAAATCCAATCTGCAGGTATATCTGTTGCTAACTGTATTGATACTGTTTTGAAGTTGATAAAAGACAGTATATCAGATAAAGAAGAACAGAAAAAAGCATATACAGAAGTTGCAAATAGGGTTATGATAATTGCAATTATGCTTTATAATGGCGCAAAGAACCACTACGATGGCATTGACGGACAAATTCGTCATAATTATCTTCAGGAATGGTTGAACAATGCGTTTTCTGCAATAACTTGTGTATATACTTTGGGAGATAACCTTGATTTGTTATTTGGTTCAAACGCAGATGCAAATAACCTTTCTGTTTCTGCTTGGAAACAAGGTGTTACTTGGCATCAGGGATTAATTGGTAGTCTGGCCGATAAGGAAGGTAATAGAAATACAGTTAACGAATATAGTTCAAAAATCAAAAAGTACGATAGTACTTATACTGCTCCACAGGAAAGTGGTGCTTGTTATGTTGCTACTGCTGTATATGGTTCTTATGATTGTCCAGAAGTTTGGACACTTCGTAGATATCGTGATTATTCTCTTGATACAACTTGGTGTAGCAGAACATTCATTAAAATATACTATGCTATTAGTCCTACAATCGTTAAATGGTTTGGTAAAACAGAGTGGTTTAACAAGTTTTGGAAGAGCAGACTTGACAAAATAGTAGCAAAGCTCAAAGAAAAGGGGTACGAAAGCACCAAATATAACGATAAATATTAAAAATTAAACAGGAGCAACATTTGTTGCTCCTGTCTTTTATTTCATATCGTCTGCTGTTATAAATCTGTAGCCGTATTCCTTTAGTACTCTTCCGAGTGTATAATACTTTTCAGCGTAATCGGGCTGATAGTTGAAATAATCGGGATAGAAATACTGCTCGTGGGTCGCCGTACCTATAAATTGATTGCCGTTAAGCTCGGCAAGAGTTTCTTTCATAGTTTCAACGGTATTCAGGTTGAGGCACGGTCCGCCTCCGAATATCTTGAAGCTGACACCTGTCTCCTCGTCGGGAATGGAGATGTTCTTACCGAAAATGGAATCTCTCTTCTCATCTGTTATATGGTTGTAAGCACAAATGGAGGAGGTAATTCTCAGGTCACGTGTTTTTCTGGTGAACATTTTTGTTTCGGGCTGACGGTTATTGAGAAGTCTTGCGGCGTGTCCGTAAGGAAGTACACTCTCATCTCCTGTGTACTCGGCGGTTTCGCCTGCACTGGGAGTTATGAATTTAACACCGCAGTCGGCAAGCGCTTTACAGCCCGCTTTACTGATTGGGAGCCAGTGGGGACAGATGGCAGGAGAAACGGAGTCTTCACCTGCAAAACGCTTTATTTCGCCAACTATAGCCTCGTAGTTTGCCTTAACATCGTCATAGGCAGCATTGACATAAGGGTAGTCGGGAAATTCCTGCTTTGCATGGAAAGCAAGTCTCAACCAATTCGTGTTTGCCTCAAATTCCGATTTATAGGCATCTGTCATGTCAGCAAGGGTAAATTCGTCATTCCCGTAGAAAAAGTCTGTGCGGTAAAACAGATTGAGCTGCACAGTCATTCCATAGTCATCGTGTCCCTTTTTAAGCATCTTCATGAAGGGGTTGTCAAACATTGAAGCAGGGCGTTGACGGGTCAGGTCGCGCATCACCCAGATAACATCATCTATGAAAAAGAATGCTTGTTTTTCCATACTGTCACCTCTTTCTTAATTCTTCAAGCCGGTCAACATATTCGATAATGCCGTCAACTATCTCACAACAAATTTTTTCTCCGAGCTCCCGTGTTGCCTTTTCGGGGAAGCCCATAACGCCAACCTTTATTTCTTCCTTCTGACTTACTTTTTCTATCATAAAGGGAGAGTCAAGGCGTTTTTCTCTCTTTTCAAACCAGTCTTGGTCACTTCTCATCATCCTTGAGGTATACTCGTCATCCATCACTATCTCGTCACGAACAAGCTCCGGTGCCCAATACATCATCATACTGGTCTCCATAAGACCTGCGTGGAAATCGTGCTCCGGCTCCATCTTGAAGCCGCTGAGCCATGTGGGTGAAAGATTCCATGATTCTACCAGAGAGACAGTTACCTTTTCATGCATTTTGGGGTCACGTCGAAGAAGCATCTGCAGACTGTTTTTCAACGAGCTGAGATTATCGGTTCCTGCATGGCCTAAAAATACAATAATATTTTCAAAACCCATACGAACAAATTCTGCACAAATTTCAGATATGTACAATCCAAAGGTATTGGGGCTGACATTTACCGTTCCGAGAAGCTCGCCGCCCGAAAAACAGTAGTTTACAGGAGGCGCAACAACTGCATTCAGCCTGTCACCCGCTATCTGCAAGGGCTTTACAGCATTACAGATGTCTGTGGAAAGAGCAAGGTGATAACCGTGCTGTTCAACCACACCCGTCGGGATAATAACGGTTTTTGTTTTTGTCAATGCCAGCTCCATATCTCGAACTGTCATTTGTTCCATATAATATGCCATAATTTACTCCTTATTTTCCCGCCTGCATTTCTGCAACAGCTTCAAGCACAGAATCAGCCATATACTTGAGCTGTTCATCTGTCAAGCCGTAGAGAGGAAGATGTGTAAATCTCTTATAAAATACCTCTTCACAGTTGGGACAGGTCTTGGCTATCTCATCAGAATCGTAACCCATGTCCTGTACTATCTTGAAGCGGTAAAGAGGACCGAAATGGGCTATCTGTGTTACGCTTTTCTCAGCCAGCTTCTTTTTCAGAACCTGTATGTCGCCTCCTGCCTTTGCAGGGTCAATCTGCAACAGATAAAGGTGGAATGTGGGCTTAATATCGTCATTGCCAAGGTCCTGAGGAATAATAGCATCGTTTTCTGCAAATCTTTCGGTAAGATATTTTGCCGCTGCCGCGCGCTCAGCAATTATCTTGTCAATTCTTTCAAGCTGAAGCGAAAGTCCCAAGCCCTGAAGCTCGGTAGTAGACGAATTTCCTGCCACAAAGGGAGCATATTTGCCCTGAATAGGCGTGATATTGTAAAGCCAATCCTTAATGGGGCATGAAAAATCCATACCCAAAAATCTTGCACGCTTAAGCTCGGGACCAAAACCGGGTATACTTGTTGTAAGTATTCCTCCCTCGCCCAGAGATGTAATATTCTTTACCTCATGGAAGCTATATCCGCCGAAATCACCTATCGTACCTATCATTTTACCCTTGTACATAGCACCAAAAGCGTGAGCCGCATCCTCAAGAACTATGATATCATGCTTCTTTGCCAGCTCCATAATGGGGTCCATATCGACGGGATAACCGCCTATATGCACAGGAACTATCATTTTAGTTTTTGGAGTTATCTTTCTCGCAACATCTGCAGGGTCCATATTTATTGTCTTGGGGTCAACATCTGCAAATACAAGCTTTGCACCAACTGCAAGGGGGTATGCCATTGTTGCCACAAAAGTAATGGCAGGCACTATTACCTCGTCATCGGGCTGAAGGTTTGCGTACTTGTATGCTATTTCAAAGCCTGCAGTAGCATTTGCCACAAAGGTCGAGCTGTCAATTCCAAGGAATTTATCACAGGCTTTTTCAGCCGCTTCAACATTTTTGTCAAGAGAGAGCTTTCCCGGAGGTGTTGATATCGCATCAAGCTTTTCAACCTGAGCCCGTACTGCCGCTATTGCGTCATCGTATTCCTTGCCCTCGCCCTGCATAAGAAATTTTATAATCTCCATAAGGTCATTTACATTGTAGTTTTCTCCTACTGCCGCCCACGGCACCTTTGCCACTCCTGTGTTATATCTGAAATTAGTAGGTTTTCCCATGTTTTTTCTCCTTTTCAAAAGAATGTTTTCTGATTTTATTGTATCAAACCTTTCAATAAAATAAAAGCCCTATACTTCCGCCTTTTTATAACTATATTCCGAATTTGCGGAATTTATTGACATAAATATCTTTATATGATAGAATATTACGGGTGATAAAATGATAAATTATGATACCGATAAGCTTGACCGTCTGCTCAAGGATTTCTACAATGCAACGGGAATCAACATGGACTTTTATACCGAGGAATTTATGTCGGTCAGCGGAAGCACAAACCGCGAGAACATAGAATACTGCAAATGTATACACAAAACCGAAAAGGGTAACCGCCGATGTATTGCCTCAGACAGTGAACTGCTGAAAAAATGTAAAGAAACTAAAAAGTATCAGATGCATGTGTGCCACGCAGGGTTGACGGATGTGGCTGTTCCGATAATGCATCAGGAAAACATTATGGGATATGTTATTTTCGGTCAGATAAGAACATCCAGCGATTTTTCGGCAGTTGAAAAATATATCGAAGAGCTTGGGCTTGACAAAGAAGTGATGGGGCAGCGATTTGCCGATATTCCCATCTTTGACAACGGTAAGATAGAAAGCATTCTGAACATTGCAACAGTTCTGGCAAAACATATAATGCTGGAAAATATGCTAAAACCCGATTATGATAAGGTTTTGGACAGCGCTGTGAGCTATATTATGAAGAACCTTGACCGTCCTGTTTCGGTCAGCGACATAGCAAAAAACACCAATAGCTCAAAAACTGTACTGTATGACCGTTTTCACGCCGCATTTAACTGTACCGTCATCGAATACATAAACGCTCAACGTGTTACACGGGCAGCGGAATTGCTGAAAAACACCGACCTGTCAGTGGAGGATATTTCTCAAAGAGTAGGCTTTTCGGGGTCATCTTATTTCTGTAAAACCTTTAAAAAAAAGCTTGGAACCTCTCCGTTTAAATACAGGCAATCTATAAAGCATTAAAGTGACTGTAAAGATTTACAGTCACTTTAATGCTTTATATCAATTTGTCCGCAAGAGTAAGGACATATTCCAACTTATTCATAAAGAGCTCATCGTCCTCATATCGGCGTATATTCCAGGTGCGTGCAGACAAGGCTGCAAGATTTTTCTTGACTCTTGGCTGTTCCTGTTCGTAATTACATTCCCAGGACAGAAATATACCGCCCTTGACCTGAGGCGTTTTAGGAAGATGGATAGGGTTGAGACGTGCTTCTGACTTTACCCAAAAATGATACCAATCATATATACTCCACGCCATTATCTCCTGAGGAGTCCAACCTGCCGTAGGAGTTATATACATAGGCTTCCATGACCCATTCACAATATTAAAGCCCTCTTCGACAAGCTCATTGGCAAAGTGATAATATGACTCCCACGCAACTACAAGAATGTCACGAGACAGTTGCTCGGCACCCTCCTTGGGGAAGCCCTCCCATACAATAGGGGTTATCCCCTTTGACAGTACAAGGTTAGTCATAAGCTTAATAAAATGGGTATAAAGCGCTTTCTCTCCGTCAATTCCGTTTTCTCTCATATATTCAATACAGTACGGACATTTGTTCCAACGTTCAATCTTAGCCTCGTCACCGCCTATATGAAGGTAGCGTGAATTGGGGAACATTTCAATAATTTCATCTACCAAATCATTGAGAGCTTCCATTATACCGGGTTTGCCAACGCACATAATATTCTCATATTTCGGCGGCTCTGCCCCTTCTGTGAGTTCGCAGCCGAAAATATCCGGATATGCCGCAATAATGGCTTTTGAGTGCCCGGGAGTCTCAATTTCGGGGATTATTTCTATTCCCCTTGCAAAAGCATATTCGTTAAGCTGCTTTATCTGTTCAAAAGTATAATGTCTGCCCTCGGTTGACAATCTTGGCAATATCTTGCTGGGCAATGTATAGCTTTGGTCGTCAATAAAATGCAAATGAAGAAATTTAACCTTATAGAGATAGCAAAGGTCAACATATTTGAGTAAAACTTCAAAGTCATGCCACTGACGGGCAATATCCAGCATAAAGGAACGGTATTCACAGTCGGGGCTGTCGGATATTTCTACTTTTGGCACAGTGCATTCAGGAGTCATTAACTGCACAAGAGTTGCAAGTGCATAATTTATACCGTCTGTATCTCCTGCAGTAATGTTTATTGTGTCATTTACTGTCAGTCGATACATTCCTTTTCCAAGTAATCTGTCAAGGGCAATTACGATACCGCCTTCGCCGTATTCAACTGTTATTCCGTGCACCTTTTTTACAATATTACAAAAGCTGTCTGCATAAATCTGCACATTCTCGGAGGCACTTATTGTTGCTTTAAATGAAACATATTCGAATTTTCCGTTGTCATCTGCTCCTATAACTTCTTTGGGCATTGGAATAGTGTTCAATGTAGTTGCTTCCATATCCTCATCCTCCAAAATTGTTTATTTCCACTTTTTAAACAAAATTCTTGTTCTGCCTTTTTTTGATACTCCATCTATTTTTTCAAGCTGTGCTCTTCCCCGTGAGCGAAAGGATATCTTGTCACCTTCAGTAACAGTTGCATCGGTCTTTTTCACCGTAACTCCGTTCAATGCAACGATTCCCGATTCTATTGCCTGTACCGCAACAGAACGGGATGTTGAAAACAGAGAGGCGACAACTGCATCAAGCCTTAATGAAGCCACTGTATCAAAGCTTTCTTCAAAATCATCCTTTTTCTCTATTTCAAGCTTCTCATGAACTGTCAAGCTTACAGGATAACGTCCTATTCTGTACAAACTTTCTTTTATAAACGCCGCTATAGACTCTTTAACCGCAAACACAGCACAACCGTTGTCAACAATTATATCTCCTACAGAATCACGTTCAATTCCCAATCCCATCAGCGACCCAAGCACATCACGGTGTGAAAATTCAGCGTTTCTGTTAAAGCGGTCAAGCTCGGCTTTTATAAATGTTATTTCTGCTATCGACGGAGCATCCTTTATTATATCCTCTCCGCAATATTCCGTAAAAAACACAGGACAGGTTCTTTCGGCGTTTTCATATCCACCGAAAAAGAAACAGTCTTTATATCCTGCCTGCTTCAACATTTCAAAAGCACGCATCCTGAGGGAATCGGAAACAAAATTTCCCGATTCAACCGTAGAACGAAGCCAACTGCGCTCTGCAAGATCAAGGAAATGAGACAGTGTGCTTTTTTCTTCATCCGTCTCGGCATAGTGTGAAATAAGTGAATTTTTGTCCATAACATCCCTTGATAATCTAAAGGCTGTCCGAAGACAGCCTTTGTTTTTACATCATAAGAAATTTCTCAAAATCAACCTCGCCGTTTTACCTCGTTGGGCTACTTGGAAAGCAACGATAGGCGAGAATTGCCTGCGGGGCTCTCCGCTTTTACGCCTTATTTGCAGAACCGAAAAGAGTTATCTTTTCGCGAACTGTTTCCTTTATTGCCTCTACGCCGGGAGCGAGAAGCTTTCTGGGGTCAAAGCCCTTGCCTTCAAGGTCCTTACCTGCTTCAATATATTTTCTTGTTGCCTCGGCAAATGCAAGCTGACACTCTGTATTAACGTTTATCTTGGAAACACCAAGGTCAATTGCCTTCTTTATCATTTCTGCGGGAATACCTGTACCGCCGTGAAGAACAAGAGGCATTTCGCCAACCTTGTTGTTTATAGCCTCAAGAGTGTCAAAGCTGAGACCTGCCCAATTTGCGGGATACTTACCATGTATGTTACCGATACCTGCTGCAAGCATTGTAACACCAAGGTCAGCAATCATCTTACATTCCTCGGGATCAGCAACCTCACCGCCGCCTACAACACCGTCTTCCTCGCCGCCAATAGCACCAACCTCAGCCTCGAGAGAAAGACCAAGCTTGTTACAAACCTCAACAAGCTCCTTTGTCTTAGCTATATTCTCCTCAATGGGATAGTGTGAGCCGTCGAACATTACCGAAGAAAATCCTGCTTCAATGCACTTGTAAGCAGCTTCATAAGTTCCGTGGTCAAGATGAACAGCAACAGGAACAGTGATGTTGAGTGTCTCTATCATTCCCTTTACCATAGCAACAACGGTGTTGAAGCCGCACATATACTTACCTGCGCCCTCTGATACACCAAGAATAACCGGTGACTTCATCTCCTCTGCTGTGAGAAGGATAGCTTTTGTCCACTCAAGGTTATTGATGTTGAACTGACCTACCGCATAGTGACCTGCTTTTGCTTTGTTGAGCATTTCCTTTGCCGATACTAACATATTTTTATCTCCTTAATTTTTAATTACAACATATTATACAATAAATTCAAAAAAAAATCAACTATTTAGCCAATATAAATTCTGTTTTATCAAACTCTTTTTTCAGAACAGCCTTCAAATCAAAGTCCGAAATAACTCCGTCTACTTCAGAAAGGTCAAAAAGGGTCAATTTGCCCGAAGCATTCAGCTTGTCTCGGTCAAGCAGATAATATACCTTGCGGGAGTTTTCAGCCATAGTAGTATGCAACAAATAATAGACCTCCGAGGACATAATATTGCCCATACTGTCTATACCGCCCGTGGAAAAAAACATCTTATCGGCGTGAAGCCTTTTGGCATTTTCCACCGTCTGAACGCCCGACAGCATTGACGGAGTCTCTATTATCCTGCCTCCGAGACATACCACTTCAACCCCTGCAGCGCCCAAGTCCATTGCAAGTGCCATATTGTTGGTAATGACGGTTATATCTCTCTTACCCTCAAGGTAATGGCCTATGTACTGCGTCGTAGTAGATGCATCGATAAAAACAGTGTCGCCGTCATCGATAAGCTCTGCCGCCCTTTTTGCCACCTTCATTTTTGAAGGTTTCATCTTGTGGTATCTGAAAACAAGTGGGACACCGTGCTTTTCCTCCAGTTCTACACCTCCATAGCTTCTCTTTACAAGCTTTCTCGCCTCCAGCAGTGCCAAGTCACGGTTTACCGTTGCATTACTGTAGTGTAGCTGCTCTGTCAGATATTTTACCGTAGTATATCCGTTTTTCTTTAAAATTCCGAGAATAAGCTCCAGCCTTTCGTTCTGATACATAGCCCCTCCGTGATAAATGTTGATAATTTATGAAAAATATGCCCAAATATTGCAAAAATTCTTATTTCGAATATAATATACTTGAAAATAGATAATTTGTCAAGAGAGGAAGTACATATGAAGGACCTGACATCGGGTAACATATATAAAAATTTCATACTGTTTGCCATACCAATGGTGCTGTCGGGAATGCTGTCCCAGGCATATTCCACCATCAATACTATCATAGCAGGAAAATTCATCGGTGACACCGCCCTTGCGGCAGTAGGTGCCACTGCGCCCCTTATATCATTTCTTTCTTCTGCCTTCTGGGGCTTCGGCGTCGGATTTGCAGTTTACGTGGCAAGGCTTTTCGGAGCGAAGGAGTACCTGAAAATAAAAAGTGTTATATACACCTGCGTTGTAACCGTATGCAGTGTCTTGGCGCTTGTCTCTGTCCTGCTCATTTTCTTTCGTGAGCCCGTGTTCCATCTGTTCAATATAGAGAATGCCCCTGAAGCCACCAAATATTTCGTATGTTATATGGCGTTTTTTACCTTTATAATTATAAATACATACGGTCTTTTCATTATGAACGCTCTGGGCATAAGCACATTTCCCTTTATTATGTCGGTGCTGTCGGCGGTGCTTAATATATCGGGCAACCTTTTCACCGTAATCGTGCTGGATTGGGGAGTGATGGGACTTGCTCTCTCCTCGGGTATGACGGCTGTAGCCGTTTGTATCAGCTATGTATTCAAGATACGCAGCTGTTATGCCGAAATGGGAGTACTGAAGGACAAGGCGCACTTTGATTTCAAGACCTTTGCCCCCTCAGTACCATACGCCCTTCCCAATATGATACAGCAGATGATAATGTATACCTCGGGCGTAGTAATATCACCTATGATAAACGGTATGGGCGCAAACGCTATGGCGGCATATACTGTTGCTCAAAAGACATATGACATCAATGCCTCGGTTTACCAGAATTCCTCAAAAACCCTTTCCAATTACACCTCCCAGGCATGCGGAGCCAAAAAGACCCATCTTTTGAAAAAAGGCTTATTGGTCGGAGCAATCCAGGCTCTGGTGTTCGTTTCGCCATTCATCCTTTCCTGTGCGCTTTTCCCCGAGACTATTGCGAGAATGTTTTTTGACAGCAAAGCCGAGCCTCAGTCGGTTGAATATGCTGTGCTGTTCATGTCAAAGTATCTGCCCTTTATTGTAATAAATGTATTTGCAAACCTTTTCCATGCCTATTTCAGAGGCTTGGGAGAAAAGGCGCCCCTTATCATATCAACTCTGTGTGGCTCGCTTACAAGAATTTTTGTATCAATGCTGCTCATTCCCAAAATGGGTATGACAGGTATGTATATCGGATGGGTCTCCTTCTGGGCAACCGATGCTCTGGTTTGTCTGCTGTTTTATGTTTTCAAGCCGCAAAGCACATCTAAAACAAGGTAAAAGAGCTCGGTCGTTTCTTCAAAAAATTCCTATAAGATAAAAACTATGGCAAGGATTTTAACTCCTTGCCATAGTTTTTTTATAATCAGTCGATTGAATACATATATTTTTCGGGATTGATTCTTTCACCGTCTTCGTAAACCTCGAAATGACAGTGATATCCTGTTGAATTGCCCGTCGAGCCCACAAGACCTATTTCATCTGCCTGTGATACGATATCTCCGGTATCAACAAGAAGCTCTGAACAATGAGCATAAAGAGTAATCAAGCCATCCTCATGTCTGATTTTAATGTGATTTCCATATGACTGGCTGTAGCCTGCATAGATTACTTCGCCGGAAGCGGCAGCATATATGGAAGTACCCTTCCATGCCGCAAGGTCAAGTCCCTCGTGGAAATCGCTCTTTCCTCTCAAAACACGCCAACCGTAACGGCTGGAAACCGATGCCGCAGGAACAGGATTTATCATATATTTTCCGCCATGCTCCTTGGGCGACATTCTTTCTGGAACAGCTCTGGTTCCTACTCTGATAACACAGGTACGAGGCTCTCTTATTATATTCTGTTCAACAAGAACCCGTCCTGCCTCTTCGCCGTTTACATACTTAATTTTATAAGTGTTGTCTGCTGTACCGTTTCTGCCTGCAATACGTATCAACTCCTGACCCTCATAATATGAATCGTCAGAAATGTATGTAGTTTCATAAGGAACAGTTTCTCTCACTGTTTCTTCGTAATATACTGCAAAATCCAATACTATGGCATCGCTTGAGCTTTCTGCCATTGCCGATTCCATCATTTCTCTGAATTCGGGAGTAGCCGCTTCAAGAGAAAGCGTTGTCAATGCGGCAGGCTCTGAAAGAAGCGCTCTGTACGGCGTTGTCTCTTCCTCTGCTTGTGCATCCTCGATTGAGAACATAGAGAGAAGAGCTTCCTTTGTAGTTATAATATCGGGAGAATATTCCTGATATTTTATTTCTATTTTATTGGCAATATCCTCATCTTCTCCGGTGAGCTTCATGTGCTCATTCTTAACTGTTTCCAGAACTTCAAGGATATCGTCACGATTGTCCAGCACCGCAATTAGCTCCGAATCAATATAAAGACCGTAGCCCTCGGCTGTATATTCATCTGTATATGAATAAAGAACGTCACAAACTCCGTTTATATCAAGGCACTTGGTTTTTCCGGTATTCTTAATTGAATAAGAAATCTCATAAGGGAAAGAAAACGCCTTTCCTGTAACCAATGATATACCGGAGGTTACACGTTCAAGCGCTTCGTCAACCGTTTCAACCGAAGCAACCTCGCCTGCCACAACTCCGTTTATGGAAAATTCAATAACCGTATTCTTTTCGGAATCCGCATAAACTGCGGCAAAAAGAAGCACCGAGCAAGCTATTGCAACACAAGCAGGAACAGCCTTTTTAAGAGCTTTTCTTATATTTTTCAGTGTCACCGCACTGTTGTCAAAGAAGAAACCCGAGCGAAGCTTTACAGGCTCAACGCTTCCGGAAAATCTTGACATAACCTTTGCGGCAAGCTCAAGAAATCTGAGCGTTCTTGTGCGTGTTGCACGTCTTATTCTTTCTTCCTTTTCCTTAAACCATCCTACAGGATGCGAAAAGAAGCCTTCGCCTACATTATTTACATCAACCGTTCTGGAGCAGAACTTATTTGTCTGACAGATATAAATCGCATTAAAAGCAGAATCAAGTTTTGAAAGACCTGACAGTCTGAACTCCCTGTACAGCTTTGCAAATGTTTGTCTTCTCTTTACAGGATAGACAACGGTGTCCCGACCGACTTCCGTCAAAACCTCGACTGATGACTCTTCAATTTTTTCCTGTCCCATCGGTAACACCCCTTTCAGAAAATTTCCGCTCTTAGGCGAGCATACGCATTTTACCACAAAATCCGAGATAAATCAAATCCGAGCTTTCGCAAATTTCTTGAAAAAACGACCGATTTCTTTGACTAAATTACTAAAAAGCGTATTTATTTTACGTTATTTCGTACGCCAATTGTGCAAGTTGCCCAATTGCAAAAGTGTTGTGCTTTGGTCTTTTGGGCATATTGCTAAAACTTTCCCTGTGAGTCCCGGAACAGCGGATATTGTAGCTGATGTATGATATCAGCACAAGATGTAGTGGTTGATAATCAAAACAATTATATTTCGGCAACTATTAACGATGCGCCCTGCATTTTTAAAGTATTGACCTTCAATTCAGCGTTTTGGGAAAATACGATTTTCTTTATTTCGGGCACCTCTATTTCAAATGTTCGGGAAGAAGGATTGATTGCTACAAAAACTGCCTTTTCTCCGTCACGTCTTACATATGCAAAGGGATAACCTGCAAGCTTTACTTCAAAATCGGCTTCTGCATAAAGAGCGGAATTGGCTCTGTGATATGCAGTCAGCGCCTTTACATAATTCAAAATAGAATCGGGGTCATTTTTTTCGTTTTCCACTGTAGGCGCTCCGTCTCTTGTGTCTACGGGAAGATACGGACTGTCGCTGTGTGAAAAACCGTGATTTTTTGTATCGTCCCACTGCATCGGCGTTCTCGAGCCCGTACGTGTGTATGAACCCTCCTTGGATTTAAGACCTTCAATATAATCCATACCTATCTCATCGCCGTAATACACAAAGGGCACTCCCGGCATCGTAAAGAGGAATGTGAGTGCACATTTCAACTCCTCTTTTGTTCTTCTGTATGCAAGTCTGGGGATGTCATGGTTACCTGTAATGTGTCCGATATATCCCTTACCTCTTGTAGAAGACAGGTCCTTTTCAATAACATCAAGATATGTATTTACATTGCCTTTTCCGTCAAGGTTAAAATAGCTGTGACCGGGGAAAAGCATAGTTGTGTTCCTGCCCTCTTCGGCTCTGAAAAGAGAGGTGTAGGCAGGCTGTCCGCTGTGGAGATAAAAGTCAAGGTGGAAGCCCGAATCTATAGCCTTATCGGGAAATCCCCATTCGGCTATAAGGAGTGTACCCGGTGCGCGCTTTTCCATATGCTCCCGTATCTCATGCCAGAAAGCCTTCATATAGCTTCCGTCTGTGTCTCCCTTGATAAGAGATGCCGCCATATCAACTCTGAACGCATCTGTCCCAAGGTCTGTCCAGAAGTCAATTATTTTAATAAGCTCCTTCTTGGTAGCAATACAGTCGGGATGGTCTACGGGAAGCTGCCACGGCTTTGAAGGGTCGGGATGAGCATAGCCGTAGTTGAGAGCAGGTTGGCACCAGAAGAAATTTGTCACATAGTTTGCATCACGCTCGGCATAGCCTGCAATGCCTTCTGTGTTTTCAAAGGTATGGTCTGCCCAGATGTAGCGGTTAGTATATTCGTTTTTTTCTGCCTTGCAGGATTCCTTGAACCAGGGATGACCAACAGAAGTATGTCCTGCCACAAGGTCAAATATTACCTTCATGCCTCTCTCGTGCGCCTTTTCACAAAGCTCACGGTAATCATCGTTTGTGCCATACCGTTTTGCAACGGAATAAAAATCCACAACATCGTATCCTGCATCATAATATGTACTTTCGTTTATGGGGTTCATCCATATTACATTAAATCCGCAGGACTGTATATAGTCAAGCTTCTCTATAATTCCTCTGAGGTCTCCGATTCCGTCTGAATTTGTATCGTAAAATGACTGGGGATATATCTCATATACCACAGCGTCGTTGAGCCAGTTAAGCATTTCTTTTTCTCCTTATTGTTTCTATTATATAGGAAATTTCTAAATCAACCTCGCCGTTACGCTTTATTTTTCGTTTTGAAAAGGTAAGGATAGGCGAGATTTGTCGGCGGCGGCTCGCCGCTTTTTTATTGAGTATAACATATTATTGGGTGTTTTTCAAGTTGACAAACTTTATTTTATAATATAAAATGAAAAAAAGGAGTTGATAATATGACAGAAAGAGAAAAGATGGAAGCAGGCTACCTTTATCTTCCTTCGGGTGAGCTGGTAGAACACCGCTTCAAAATTCAGGATATGGTAGATGATTACAATAAATTCAAGCCCTCTCAGGTCGAGGAAAGAGCAGAGTTTCTCAAGCAGATACTTGGTAAGGTAGGTAAAAACGTAAATATTCTCCCTCCCTTCAAATGCGATTACGGCTATCATATTGAGGTGGGCGACAATTTCTTTGCAAACTATAATTTCATTGTACTCGACGGAAACTATGTCAGAATCGGAGATAATGTGTGGATAGCCCCCAATGTAGGAATTTATGCGGCAGGACACCCCCTTGACACCGAAGAGCGTATAGCCGGTCTTGAATATGCCTTCCCCGTAACAATAGGAGACAATGTGTGGATAGGCGGAAGCACAACAATTATCGGAGGCGTTACTATCGGCAAAAACAGCGTCATCGGCGCAGGCAGTGTAGTAATCCGCGATATCCCCGAAGGCGTGCTCGCCGCAGGAAACCCCTGCCGTGTCATCCGTAAGCTCACAGCCGCCGACAGGGATAAATATGTGCATGCGGAATAGAATTTGCATATCCTCGAGCTATACCAAAAAGAAAAACACCCGTTGGGTGTTTTTTCTTTTTGGTGCACCTGACAGGACTTGACGCAGACATTCTGTCTGCTCTTTCCTCGGGCACAGCCCTCGGACACAAAGCTAAAAAGTGTCCACTGGACACTTTTCTTAACGCTTTGTCCCTCCACGAGGTTCAAGTCCTTCCCTTTTTATCTATACCAAAAAGAAAAACACCCGTTGGGTGTTTTTTCTTTTTGGTGCACCTGACAGGACTTGAACCTGCACATCGAAGACACCAGATCCTAAGTCTGGCGCGTCTGCCAATTCCGCCACAGGTGCATTTATCGGCAAAAGAATTCTATCACACATTTAATTAAAAAGCAATATTAAAAACAAAATTCCGCAAAAAATTCAAAAAAAGGGTTGCTTTTTTGAAAAAGGTATGCTATAATACACCTCGCTAACTATGGATTTATAGGAATAGTCCTCTGCTGGACTCGGCATGAACATTCCTTTACTTTCCAAATAATGGAAGGAGGAGCCTCAAATGGATCTTATTAAGGCTTTCACAAACGAGCAGATCAAGGCAGAAGCACCTAAGTTCAACATCGGTGACACAGTTCGTGTTCACAACAGAATCAAGGAAGGTGCAAGAGAAAGAATTCAGTACTTTGACGGTACTGTTATCGCCAAGAAGAACGGCGGTATCTCTGAGACCTTTACCGTAAGAAGAATTTCTAACGGTGTTGGTGTTGAGAAGACATTCCCTCTTCATTCGCCTAATGTTGTTGCGGTTGACGTTATCCGTGAAGGTAAGGTTCGCCGTGCAAAGCTTTATTATCTTCGTGACCGTGTAGGTAAAGCTGCTAAGGTTAAAGATAAGGTAAAGTAAGCTCAATTCAAAGGTGCTTCGCATAAGCGAAGCACCTTTTTCTATGCTTGAATATCGCTGATGTTACAAAATGCGAGAATTACCAGCTGAGGCTCTCCGCTTTTTTGTTTATCGGAAAATTGCATAACATCAGCCTCGCCGTTTTACCTTGTCCGAGCGTAGAATTTGGTTACGATAGGCGAGCAATGACAACGGAGGCTCTCCGTTATCTTTCGTTTGTTTCGTTTGCTGTCTTATTCAACTCGCGCCATATATCCGTATGAGCCTCACAGTCAAGATAATGACCGAAGCATTTTGTATAACGCTCAGAATCTTCGCAGTCTGTGTATGCTTTACGAATGACATCTGTATAATAGTCTCCCGCTGTTGAAACAAAGCTTCTCCAGCCCTGTATCCAGCTTCCGTCCTTCATTGCCGCACAAAGCTCATCAAAACGCTTAAGGATACTATCCTTTTCCTCACCTTTGGCAAGCGAGATACCCTTTTCCCCTGTAACAACAGGAACAAATTCTATTTCGTTGGTTTTTGTATCATACTTAACCGCAAGGCAGGAATTCCAGCCTGCGCCCGTATTGGGCCATACAAAATGGAAATTGCCCTGACCGAAAAAGATATGTGAGTTGCCGTATTTTTCATACGAGCAAATACAATGGCTGTGCTGACCCAGCACCATGTCGGCACCGTTGTCTGCAAGTGCTCTGTACAGCTTTACAAGTCTGGGCGACGGATATGGACAGTGCTCCTTTCCTCCGTGATAAATCACAATAACCCTGTCATATTTTGATTTAGCTTCTCTTACATCCGCTATTGTGTCATAGCAATCAAAGGGACGTGCACCCATTCTGTCATCAAGTGCATATGTATATTCATGCTCGCAAACAGTAATGATACACACCTTTTCCCCGTCCTTTTCAACCACATAGTTTTTACGGGAATCCTCGTAGTTTTCGCCAAAGCCCGTAAAATCCACACCCGCACCTTTCAGTGCTTTCTCGGTGTCCTTGTAGCCTTCGATGCCAAAATCGAAAATGTGGTTATTGCTTATACCGCAAACAGTAACGCCAATGCTTTTCAGCACCTCGGCGGTTTCGGCAGGGGCTTTAAGGTTAGGTCCGAATTTTTCAATGGCATTGGTGCTTTCTGTAAGAGCACACTCAAGGTTCACAAAATTAATATCGTTTCCTTCAAAAAGAGATACTGTATCCGAGAACAGTGTTTTGATGTCTTTTGCTCTAAAGAGTGCCTGTACTTCCTCGACTTTGGGGCAAACGTCCCCGACGAATAATGTTTTCATAATGTTCTCCTTGACTTTTTTTAATTTGGTACTATAATGATTATAGCAAGTACAGCCTGCAAATTCAATGAACTATATTAATTTTACTTACACTATTTTAATATGAAAGCAAACAACATCTATCATTTTTGTCACATCAAAGTAAAAAGCTCGCTAAAAATCGACAACCGCATTTTGCCCTACACAGATTTAACTTTCGTTATGCGGGGCAGGCTTCGCTATACCGTGAACAGAGTCACTTACACGTTAGAAGCAGGAGATGCGATTATTGCGCCGCCGGGTTCTGCCCAATCAAGAGAAGGTCTTGACGAACCTGCGGAGTATGTGAGCTTCAATTTCAGCGCCGTTCCTTTGAATTTTCCTGTGTTTTCCAAAAACATTATTACACCGACAATAAAAAGCCTTGTCAACCTTTATCCTGCCGCCCATATGTATGAGCGCAGGGAAGCAACTGCAGAAAAATGTCTGTGCCTGCTCAACTATATATTGCTTGAGCTTGAGGACAACTGTCGTGAAAAAGGGCGTTTTTTTCCAATGGTAGAACAAATTGTCAGCCAAAGCATTACCTCGCCTGTCAGCCTGTCTGATATAAGCCGTAAGCTTGGAATAACAAAAGAATATCTTGCCTGTGTATTCAAAAAAGAATGCGGTAAAACAGTCACCGAATATATCAACGAGCAAAAAATGAATCTTGCTCAAACCCTCATAAAAAATGAAGAAATGCCCCTTTGCGATGTAGCTGAATATCTGGGTTACAATAATTATAACTACTTTTGCAGGGTATTCAAGAAAACCTTTGGTGCATCTCCCACAAAATTCAAGAGCACACATTGACAGGCAGTTTTTTTATAGTATAATGTATAGTCGAAGGAGGACAAACTCCTATTACACAAAGGAGACTTTATGGATAAAACATCAAAACCGTATGTCATAAGCCGACGTCTGTACATTGTTCAGGCAGATGTTGAATACCTTATAGCAATATTGGTAGGCTCAACCTTTCTTGCCAGACTCACATCGGGTCTTGGCTTTTCGGACAGTCTTACCGGTATTATATCATCAATAATATCACTTGGATGCCTTTTTCAGCTTCTTTCTCTGCTGTTCAGAAGAAAGAGAGTAAAAGGCTTTGTTCTCACGCTTAGTATCATAAATCAGCTGTTGTTTCTCCTGCTTTATGTCATCCCCGTAATTCCGCTGAAAAGCAATGCAAAAACAGTAATATTTACAATATCCATTATAACGGCTTATCTGTTTTATAACATTGCCCATCCCAAGAAAACAAGCTGGCTGATGTCATTGGTAGATGACGAAATAAGAGGAAGCTTTACAGCAAACAAAGAAATAATTTCTCTTGCATCGGGCATTGTGTTCTCTTTGGTAATGGGGCGTGTCATAGACTCAATGGAAGCAAAGGGAAACCTCAGCGGCGCATTTATACTTACCGCAGGCGTTATCCTTGTTCTCACCGTATTACATACCGCCATTATTGGGTCCTGCATTGAGTACACCCAGCCGTCCGCCAACAGAAAAGTAATGGCAAGCATCCTTTCCATGTTCAAAAACAAAAGCGTTGTGTCTCTTGCTGTTCTTTTTGTACTTTGGAATATATCATCTTACTCCACCATTTCATTTTACGGTACATTTCAGATAAGGGAGCTGGGCTTCTCGCAAACTCTTGCAATGATACTGACTACCATCGGAAGCATCTCTCGTATGGCGGTATCCCGCTTTTGGGGAAGACTTGCCGACCGTAAATCCTTTGCGGTTATGATAGAATACTGTTTGCTTTTTGCCCTCGCATGCTGGATATCGGTAGCCTTTGCCACTCCTAAAACAGGTCTGATTTGCTTTGTCCTTTACAATCTTCTGCACGGTATAGCACTGGGCGGTATAAACAGCGCACTGACTAATATGATATTCGACTACGTTGCTCCCGATAAACGTGCGGACTCATTGGCGTTCTGTCAAGCATTGGCAGGTGTTTCGGGGTTTCTTTCTACCCTTGTTGTCAGTGTACTGGTCGCTGAAATACAAAAAAACGGAAACACTTTTTTAGGCATACAGATTTATGCTCAGCAGGTCACCTCGGTAATTGCTGCTTTCTTTACTCTGCTGTGTATTCTTTACGTTCATTTTGTGGTTAAAAAGAATAAGAAAATATCATGACAAAACAACAAAGAATAACTCAGATATATGTATACGCAATGCTTTCGCTGTTTCTGTTTTTCACCGGCTTCAATGGGTACTCATCTATTTTCGGCGCGAAATGTGCGGTTTTTACAGCTTTGAGCGTTGTTTATATACTTCTATCTGTTATTTTCAAAATCAGAATAAAAGAATTTCGTATTTGGGAAAAATTTGCGGCTGTATACCTTGCAATAACCGTATTTTCCGCTTTGGCTTCGAATTATTTCCCGAAAACCCTAACGGGAATATCACGGTATGAGGGGCTTCTGACAGTCGGAATATATGTTCTGGTCTTTATTTGTGTATCGCAAAACTGGAAAAGCAGCCCGTCATTTATCCCCTTTTTATCAATCGTTATGATATTGGAGTCCGTTATTGTAATACTTCAGCTAATGGGATACAATGCACTGTGGCTGTTTCCTAAGGGCGAAAATTATTACATAGCCCTTGAAAAATACAACGGAGCGTTTATCTCCACTGTAGGAAATGCGGACATTGCTTCTGCCTTTTTCTCGCTTATGTCACCCATTTTGCTTGTTTTGCTGTTCGGATATAAAAAGTACAGATATCTGACTCTCCCTGCCTCTCTTATGTCGCTTTTCTGTACCCTTTTTATGTCTGTATCTGCAGGAATTGCGGCAATGGCGGCAACCGCTTTCATTCTCCCCCTTGTCATATTTAAAAACAGGCGCAAAACAGTGACGGCAATTCTTGTTGCCGTTGCAATATTTGCTGTGTGTACAATATATTTTCTTCCCCTGACCGACGGTGCTCTTTTTGAACTACAGGCTATAATGAAGGGCAATTTTGACGGTGATTTCGGTTCGGGGCGGATTCACATCTGGAAAGAAGTAATAAAAAACACTAAGCCTCTCCTTGGAACAGGTCCCGACACCATGCTCATTGAAGGAATTGAGCCCTTTACTAAAACCATTGGCGGAAAAACCGTTACAAGGTACATTGATATTGCTCACAATGATTATCTGAATATACTGTTTCATCAGGGAATATTTGCTTTAATTGCTTATATCGGCATATTATCTGTGCTGATAAAATGGTTCGAAAACGGAAGAAGCAACATTTTTGTAACTGCTTTGGGAGCAGGGCTTTTTGCTTATTGCTCACAGGTGTTTTTCAGCTTTTCCGCATGCTCATCAGCTGTATTCTTCTGGATTTTACTTGGAGTTTTCAACTGCGAAAGCGAAAATCGGAAAGGTTGATTTGCGTAATTTTCCACATATTTTAAAACTCAAAAATGCTTTTGGAGATTAGATTTGGGAAGGGGTACTTTTTGTCCTTGAATTTATAATATAAGTGCAACAAAGCGAAAAAAATAGTGACACAAGAGGA
>CAZYTA010000045.1:0-917 GCA_964650465.1 uncultured Oscillospiraceae bacterium
CGGTGATCTGGGAATCCAGATTCACCGTTCCCGCGTAAACGGGACTGCCCGCCGTGACTCGCACGGGCTCGGGCTCACCCGTCAGCGACTTTTGGTCGATGTGGGATTCACCGCTGACGACTACGCCGTCAATGGGAACGCCCGCGCCTGGCTTGACCAGGATCGTCTGTCCGATCTTCAGCGTTTTGGCGTCCACACGGACCTCTTCTCCGTTTTCCAGCAGGATCGCGGAGCTTTGTTGCATTTGCCGCAGACCGTCGATGATGTCCCGTCCTCCCACGATACTGCGCTCCTCCAGGAAATGCGCCACGTTCAAAATCAGGGGGATCAGCACCGAGAGGATGAGATCGCCCGACAGATAGCAGGCAATGATGGCAATGGAGACCAGCATTTCCATGGCGTTGGTAAAGTCCTTGGAAAAGACGCCCTTGATGGCGGTGATCAGGACGGGAACGCCTTCCACCAAAAAGCCGATGGTGTAAAACAGCGGCGCGATGATGGTGTCCTCAGGGAAGAAAAATTGATAGACCAAGCCGATAGCGATGCAGACCAGCGCGATTGCCGCGCCGAGAATCTCCACCTTCAGCCGTCTGCGCTTGGAGCGGCTCAGGCTGGTACGGGACAGCGCCTCCAGATTGTCAGCGCCTGCATGACTCATATTTTTCATACGCTATTCACTCCCATTTGATGAAGATTTTGCTGTCGCCGTCGTCTACCAGGCGGACCTGACCGATCTTGATCAGCGCCTTCGCCATCTTTTCGTTGTGCAAGCGGGATTTCACGACGTCTGGCGTAGCGGTATATTCGTCCAACACGCCCCAGAATTCCGCCAGATCGGAATTGGCGGAGGCAATGGCGGAGGCGTATTGGCTTTTGGCGCTGGACAGCACCGAGCTTGCTACGTATTCGGCATAGGG
>CAZYTA010000045.1:927-20610 GCA_964650465.1 uncultured Oscillospiraceae bacterium
ATAGGGAAGCATGGTATTCTTATACCGCTGGGCTTCCTCCAGCAGCGTGCTCGCCTCTACCGTGGCGGCATTGACCTTCTCGTACACCTCCCGAACCTCCTCGGGCATGGAGACGTTGGTCAGCTCAATGGATTGCAGGGTCACGCCGATCTTGGCTGCATCCAGCTTTCTTTGCGATTCCTCGGAGACCGTGGCGGCGTAAGCCTCCTTGCCCGAGGTCAGGATGTCGTCCACGGCGGTGCAAGCCGCCGCCTCCAGCATGGCGTTGCTGATGCTGGCGTCGATGATCGATGCCGCCTCGTTGACGTACAGCGCGTACGCCACGGGGTCCGAGATCACGTACTTGACCGAAGCGCTGACCAGAGCGATGTTTTGGTCACCCGTGATCAGATAACCGCTGCTGCTCCATTTTTCAATATTTCCTTCGGTGTAATGTGTGGTAACCGTCTGTTGGATCACACTGTCAATGGGGACCGTTACTACCTCGTCGATAAAATAGGGGAAGCAGAACAGAAGTCCCGGCTCGTGGATCTGCTCCTCGGGGGTATCCCCGACCAGCTTTCCAAAGCGAAGGATCATGGCGACCTCGCCACTCTTTACCACACGAACGCCCGAGAACGCGATACCGATCAAAACCAGGATGACCACGATGACGAAGCATCGGGAAACGGTTTTCAGTACGTCCTCTAAAAAAGCTCGCTTCATGTGGTGGATCCTCCCTGCTGTTGTTTATTTGCCTCCTCCAACAGCGTTCCCAGGGCGTCAAGCAGATCTTTGCGCTCCTGCTCGGACAGCTTTGACAAAATGTATTCCAGATCGTGTATGATCTCCTGGGTGCTTTCGCCGTCCAAGGACTCTCCGTAACCGAGAAGCACGTTAAAGGGATAGGTGTCCTTGGTGACCACCAGCACGGTGTCGTTGGAAACCGACGCCACGATGGTATCCAGCTCCTTGAGGAACTGATACAGCTCCATATTGGCGGATTGCGCGTCGGCGTAGATCTTTGCCACCTCCGATTGGGTCTTTTTGGTGATCTCTGCCGCCTCGATCTCCGCGTCGGCAATGATCTCGGTATAGGAAGCGTTGGCATCCGAGGTAATGATATCCGCGTCTCTCTGCGCCTGGGCGATGATGCTGTCAATGTCCTTCTGACGGTCGGCGCGCATCTGCGCGAACACGCTTTCCAGGTTGTTGTCGGGCAGAGAAATGCGAAGGATGCTGACCTCCGTTACGGTAATTCCGTAGTTTTTCTCACAGTTTTCCTTGACCATGGTGTAGATCTTTTCCTGGATCTCGTCGTAACGGATCTCCTCCGAAACCAGGGAAACCATGGAGGACAGATTGTAGGAGCCCAGTACGCTGTTGGTGGCGTTGAAGATCTGGTCTTTGATGTAGGACTCTACCTTTTCCTGGGAGCCGATGCTGTTGTGGAAGAGCAGGGGATCCTCAATGGACCACAGGGCGTAGGACTGCAAAATAATATTGCGGTTGTCCTTGGTGGTGGTCTCCAGGGAGTTGGACTCCAGATATTGCAAGCGACCGTCGTAGGTGGTCACCGTCTCGAAGGGCCAGGGGAGCTTGAAGTACAAGCCCGCCTCGGTAATTTCCGCTCTGGGCGCGCCAAAGCGAAGAATCACGGCGCATTCTCCCTCGCGAACCACGCAGGTAAAGCCGAAGTACACCACGACCACCAGCAGGATCAGCGCCAATATAATTTTCAATGCGATGCCCGACGATTTTTTTGGCGTTGCCGCTTGCTTGGCATCTTTGATTTGAGCGTTTTCTTTTTTCATAATCGGTAATCCTCTTTATATTCTCTCACTTAATTCCCGGGTATGTCTCCGAAGTAAAGGCGAGCGCCGTCCACACCGTCTCCCAAGATGATCAGCTTGGACTTTTGATATGCGGTGCCGATTGCCTCTAAATACCTATAATAGGAATATTCGTCCGGGAAGGCGTTGGAGGCGTCCACCGCCGCCATAAATTCCGCGATTTCGGTTTTCGCGGCGGCAAGCTTTTGGTAGTACTCCACGTTGGCGATGTTGATCAGATCCCGCGCTTCGGATTCCGCTTCCGCGACCTTCACCGCCGCCTTTGCCTCCGCGTCCAGAATCAGACGCTCGGCGTCGATCTCCGCGCCGATAAAGTCTTGGTAGACCTGGGCGACGTCCACGGGCGGGTGAATGCTTTCCATGATCACGTCGACCACCTCAATGCCCAGCCCCAGCTCATCGATCTCCTCGGTCAGCTGCTCGTGCAGCGTGGTGGCGAAGGTCTCGCGGTTGGTGGAAAGGATGGTCTCCAGATCGGTGTTGATGGTTCGGTCGGTGATCAGCTCATAGGCTTTTGCCTCCAAAAGCCGCTCGGGTGTGGTGGATACCGACAGATATTGCTTCAGATCCTTGATGCGGTATTCCACACGGAGATTGATCGATACCAGCTCGTTTCCGCTTCCCAGCAGCAGCTTGTATTCGCTGTCGCCGTGGGCTTCGGTCCAGACGTTGTCAATGTTTTCGGATGACTTGTAGCCGATGGTGACCTTGTTGACCGTCTTGGTGTCGTAGACCTCGGCTTGCTCCAAGGGATAGGGCAGGCGGAAGTGGAGACCCGGCTCCAGGACCTGCTCCTGTAAGACGCCCAAGCGGTAGACCGCCGCCTCCTGATGGGATTGCACGTACACGATTCCCGTGGAGACCCAGAAGAGCAGAGCGGCAATCAACACGGTGTAGGGAAGAATGCTTTTGACGTATTTGATGCTCCAAAGACTGCGGAGCGTGATTCCCGTGTTTTCTTCCAGGAAGGAAAGAACCGCAAGCTCCTTGATGTCGGCGTTCAGGAAGGGGAGGAAGATCACTATTCCGGGGGCGGTTGCCATTTCCTTGCGGATGAAGCGCACCACGAGGGAAGCGACGATCAGCGCGCCCACGTAGTAAAAGAGCACCGTCAAGCCGTAGATCACGTATTTTTGAATGTCGAAAATGTTCAGTAAGCGTAGCATTACCGCGATGGCGGTTACGGCGAGGATCAGCTTGGCAAGCGCGAAGAACGCCCGCGCGTTGCGCAAGAGCATGGCGCAAAAGCTGTTTTTCGCCTCGGTGTGCTTGCAAAGCTTATCCAGAACGATAGCAAGCACGAACGCCGCGACCAAAAGCACCAGATGCCAGTACGCCAACGTCTCCGTTGCGGGGGTTGACCACGCGCCCGCGCCGAACCAGATAAAGCCTCCGATCAGCACCTTTGCCAGTAAGCATCCCTGTAAATGACGCCAGATCTTCGCGAAGAACTGACCGACCGCGCGCAAGCACGACTTGACGCGCCCGCCCCAGTCGACCTTCCGCCATGCCGACCGTCTTTTTGCTTTCTTTTCCGCGCCTTGGGGCTCGACCTTCTCACCTTCGTTCGCCGCGGCAGCCGTGACGCGCTCCGATTGAGAGGGCTCTGCCGATTCCGCGTCCTTGCCCGTGCTCTTCGGCTCCCAGCCGAACAGCAACAGCAACAGATTGACGGTAGCCAGGAGAAGCAGGAAAATACCTCCTAACCGAAATAGCAGATACTGGCTCAATTGATAGAGCAGAAACAGGATGCCGGAAAAAACGAAGATGCCGGCGGTAGACCAAATGCAAGGCAAGATGTTTTTCCATTGGTTTTGTTTCATGGATTTCCTCCGAATATGTACAAGCTGTACGTTTTCATAATCTGTCGTTCACTCAAAGAAGTACACAGTCAGTATACCATTTTTTCGTCAAAAAGTCAAGTGGGGCAAACGAATGTACACGAAAGTTTCACAAAGTTCACAATTTTGGGGAAATCCCCCAATCCTTCGGGGCAAAATAAAAATCCATCGCAAGAGCGACGGATTCGAGCGTGTCGATAAAGTATATCGACACGCTCTCACGACGGAGTCGTGTATATCATCATTGCGAAAGAGAATACAGCCTGCGGGTGATGATATGCACCTTCGATGATGATATACCATTGCTTTCGCAATGGATAAAAAAATTCGACAAGTCAAAACTTGTCGATTTTTTTGGCGCAGCGTAAGGGATTCGACCGCTCGCTTTGCGAGCTTCTTGCTCTACCTAAAGGTTTCGCATCTTTTTGCTAAAAACAGTCCACCGGACTGTTTTTTACGCAAAAAGCCCTCTCGGGTTCGAATCCCTCTCATCAAAACAAATAAAAAGAACACCTGTCGGTGTTCTTTTTATTTGTTGGCGCAGCGTAAGGGATTCGAACCCCTGACCTTTTGGTTCGTAGCCAAACACTCTATCCAGCTGAGCTAACGCCGCATTTTCAACGCTTAATAAGTATATACCAAAACCTTTGAAATGTCAATACCAAAATCGAATTTTCTTTAAAAATTATAACATTTCAATCAGCTTTTGTGTATTCTCCTCCGAATACTCTATCTCGGCGGAATACATCCTTGCAGTGTTGCACAGATATTCAAAAGCACATTCTCCCATATTGCTTTTTTGGACGGCACACATAGTGCGTATTACCTCATAGCTTATATAAGCGAAGGCAACACGGGAAGCAAAATCCTTTTCATTCACAGACATTGGAGTATGGCGGTATACGAAATACAACAACAGCTTTTCAAATGCTGTATCAAATTCATCCAACGCCGCATCCGTGCATGGCTCGGTTATCTGAGACAGCATCTCACCCCACGAGCTGTCAAGCATTTCCATTTTTGAAAGTATATGGGAAAGAGCAGTGACACTCGGAGGTGTCTTTGCCTTGCAAATGTCCAGCATCTCATCAACACGTTCTTGTAACGGCTTATTCCTGTTTTGAAGAACTTTAAAGATGCTGTCTCTTTTTTGAAGTATATACAGCTCTTCCCAACACAGTTCATACTCCTCGGTGCCGTCATCACAAATCGGCATAACCTCGGTGAACTCCCTTTGTGAAAGAATTATCCGTGCCGCTTCTTCACAGGAAAGCCCCAAGCCTGCCTCTGTACGGTCAGAGAAAAAATTGTAAAACCGCGGATGCTCTTTACATATTTCGCAAAGGTAGTCCTCACCCTTTTCCGATATGATATCGCAAAGTCCATTTTTGTTAAGGAAGGGACAGCTTTCGTCCTTGCGAAGTACAAATTCCGAGTTATTGATGCTTGACTTGAGTCTTTTCCCAAGCTCGCCGTCGGTATTTTCATATTTTTTGAGGGTTTCGCTGTCAATGCATATTTCCCAGCCTATGCAGCAGCTATGCGTGCATTTATCGGCAATGCAGTGAAAATCTTTGTAATAATTCGGAGCGTATGTTTTCATTTTCAGTCAACAGCTTCAATGTTTTTTGTTTTTCTTCTGTAAATTATCAGGAAGGCAATAAGCTGACAGATAAATGTGCCTATCCATGATATGGGATATGATACAAACAGCATTTCGGGAGTATGATGTGATGCAAACACAGTATATATCCAAACTATACGGATACCAACAATGCCAATGACCGACATAAGCATGGTAACAAAGGATTTACCCATGCCGCGTATAGCCCCTGTTGTTGTATCCATCAAACCGCACAAGAAATAAGGCAGACAAATGAAATTCATTCTCAGCAATCCGTGCTGTATAGCCTCGGCGGAATCGGTAATATAAATTGACAAAAGCTGAGGACCGAGAAGTCTTACTATAATGCATATGGGTATTCCTATTACCGTAATACATGCAAGGCATGTAAGATATCCGTTCAGCATTCGCTTATAATTCTTTGCGCCGTAATTCTGTCCTGTAAAATTGACGGATGCTTGCATAAAGGCGTTGAGAATGACATATACAAAGCCCTCTATGTTTGATGCCGCAGCGGAGCCCGACATAAACACATCTCCAAAAGAGTTGATAGACGATTGTATAATGACATTCGATATAGCGAAAAGAGAGCTTTGAAGCCCTGCAGGCAAACCGATAAAAAGTATCTTTTTAAGCTGTTCCTTGTATATTCTCAATTCTCTGAGATAAAGACGGCACGCATCCACACGCTGCATAAGGGAAATAACCACAAGAATGGCTGATATGCCCTGAGAAATTGTAGTTGCAAGTGCAACACCTGCTACATCCATATCAAAAACTGTGACAAAAAAGATGTTGAGTATTACATTTACAACACCTGCGATCGACAGGAATACAAGGGGACGCCGGGTATCTCCGACAGCTCTGAGAATAGCGGCGGAATAGTTATATATCATATTGAAAATAATACCGCCAAAATATATTTTCATATAAAGCGCCGATTTCGGAAGAACCTCTTCGGGAGTATCCATAAGTATAAGGAAATCTCTTGAAAAGATAATACCTATCACGGTGAGAACAGCACCTGCAATAACCGAAATGGAAATTGCTGTATGCACTGTTCTGTGCTGTGCCTGTGTATCGTGAGCGCCGTAAGCCTGGGCTACAGATACGCTGGAGCCTACGGAAAGACCGATAAAGAAGTTTACCAGCAGTGTTGTCAGCGAGGTTGTTGCACCCACAGCGGCAACAGAGGTGCTTCCGCAATATCTTCCGACTACGATAAGGTCAGCCGCATTAAAGAGAAGCTGAAGAATGCTGGTAAGAATAACGGGTACAGTATATGAAATTATAGCAGGGAGAAGCGGTCCCTCGGTAATGCTTACGCTTTTTTTCAAAATTGCACCTTCTTTATATTGTGGGTAACAAGAGTATATATCTCGTCTGCTATATCCTCTCGTGTGCGCATATGTCCGTTTTCGGCGCAGTGAACGGTATTCCAATTCAGCTTTTCTGCCGAAAAGAGTGCCGCCGAATATGCACGGTTCAGATGCTCTTCGTTCTCGTGAATGTCTATTTCTCTGCCTGTTTCCTCACTTCTTGACTTTATCAGCCCAAGACTTATATCCACGGGCACTTCAAGGAAAAGAGTCAGGTCGGGAGCAGGAATACCAAGCTTGCAAAACTCAAAATCATACAACCAATCGAGAAATTTTTCACGCTCTGTACTGTCATCGATTTTGGAGAGCTGGTGTATGGCATTTGCCGTAGTGTAACGGTTGGCAATAATTACTGCTTGGTTGTCATAGTCCTTCTTCCAGTCGGAAATATAGCTTGCCACACGGTCTACCGCAAAAAAGGCAGAAGCGGCATATGCATTTACCGCATTGGGGTCGTGGGAAAACTCTCCGCCCAAATACATTTTTACAAGAGCCGAAGAATTGCTGTCATAATCCGGAAATGAGACGATTTTTGACTTTATTCCCGCCTTCGTCAGCCTGTCATAAAGTATTTCCGACTGCGTCTGCTTACCCGAACCGTCAAGACCGTCTATAGTAATAAGTACACCCATTTTATTTCTCCTTGCTGAATACAGTTCCAAGAATAAACTTTGGAAGCTTCATCATTCTTCCTAAACGCCGAGGTTCCTTAATGAGACGGTAAAACCATTCGAGATTAGCCTTTACAAAAAATTCGGGTGCTCTCTTTACCGTACCTGCAAAAACATCAAGAGTACCGCCAAGACCGATAATCACACGGGGATTGAGTCTGTCACGGTTTGCGGCTATCCATTTTTCCTGCATGGGTACTCCCAGACACACAAAAAGAATATCCGCACCTGAGCTGTTTATGCTGTCGATAAGCGCATCGTATCCGTCGGGCTTAACGTAGCCGTGAGAGGTACCTGCCGCCGAAAAGCCGTGATATTTTTCTGCCATTTTTTGGTTTGCAAGGTCCGCAACCGAAGGACCTTCCTCAGTGGTGGGCTTTGAGCCGTAAAAGAATATGCTGTACTTTCCTTGGGCGGAATTCTCCACAAGCCGTTCTGCCAATTCACAGCCCGGCACCTTACATTTGAGTGGCTTTTTCAGAATTTTTGATGCCAAGACAACTCCTGCTCCGTCGGGAATAAGGATGTCTGCTGAGCTTACAAGCTGTTTGAAGCTTTCGTCCTCTACAGCCATCTGAGCTATTTCGGCATTGGGAGTGAACACAACACACTGTTCTCCTTTGCTTATGTAATCCTCAACCGCTTTGAGTGCCTCGTCAAGTGTCACATTGTCAAAGTCAAGACCTCTTATGTTTATCTTTTCCATTTTATTTACCTCTGATTATGTCGCCGCATTTTACGGGGAACGGCATTTTTACTTTAAAGAGCATCTGTGCATGGGGAGCTGATTCAATTGTATTTCCTTCGGTATCGGTCATGGCAAGAGGAGTAAAAGCAACTCCTGTTCTGCCGGGGGATATTATTTCCGCTTCCTCGCCCGCCACCATTTTATTTCTTTGACGGCAAAGGGCAAAGCCCGTTTCTCCGTCATATTCCTCCACCGTTGCAAGAAAAGCTTTTTCTTTAATATACCCGGGTGCCGTTGCAAGGTGAGGCTGTGACTGGGGATGGTCGAAATAATAGCCTGTACAGTACTCTCTGTGGGATACAGAATCAAGCTCGTTGTGCAGGTCATCAAGAGTAATACCTGTTTCCTTTCCGAAGAGGGAATCCAGTGCTATTCTGTAACAATTTGTTACTACAGCTGTATAGTAAGCACTTTTCATTCTGCCCTCTATTTTAAAGCTGTCAATTCCTGCCTTTGTCAGCTCCTCTACATGGGCAATAAGATTCATATCCTTTGAGCCGAAAAGATATGTGCCCTCGGGATGAAGCTCTGCTGTCAGCACATCGTCGGGACGCTTTTCTTCCGAGAAGTTATACACCCATCTGCAGGGCTGTGCGCATTTTCCGCGGTTCGCATCTCTGTTTAAATAGTATTCCGAAAGAAGGCATCTTCCCGAAACAGAAACACACATCGCTCCGTGCACAAACGCCTCAAGCTCAAGTGAAGCGGGAGTCTTGGCACGGATATCCGCTATATCGTCAAGGGAAAGTTCACGGGCTAAAACTATTCTCGAGGCTCCCATCTCGTGCCACATACGGCAGGACATATAGTTCATATTTGCTCCCTGTGTGGAAATATGTATATCCACATCGGGCAGTCTTTCAAGTACCTTTTTGAACACTCCCATATCGGCAACTATTACAGCGTCAATGCCCGTTTGGGATACAGAATCAAGATATGAATCAAGAATGTCCAGCTCATTGTTTCGGGGCATGGTGTTAAGGGTAAGATATGCTTTTTTTCCTTGGGAGTGGAGTAAATCCACTCCCTTTTTCATCTCTTCAAACGTAAAATTATCCGCCGAAGCGCGCATACCGAACATCTCGCCTGCAAAATATACTGCATCTGCACCGTATCTTGCGGCAAAAGTGAGCTTTTCAAAATTGCCTGCAGGCGACAGTATTTCGGGCTTTTTTATAAACTGTGTCATTTCATTTCCTCAAAGAACGTAAGAATTCCCTTATAGGTTGCATATACATCAAGCTTGGATACAGCCTCAACGGGAGCATGCATGGAAAGTACGGGAACACCGACATCTACAACATCAATGTTGAATTTTGCAACGTATTTTGCAACTGTTCCGCCTCCGCCTATATCCACCTTACCAAGCTCGCCCATCTGCCAGAGAACTTCCTTTGAATCAAATATTCTTCTTATTTCACCCATAAACTCGGCAGAAGCATCCGATGAACCGCTCTTTCCTCTTGCGCCTGTGTATTTTGTTACAACCAATCCGCAATTAATGTAAGAGGTGTTATTCTTTTCATATACCTCGGGGAAAGCAGGGTCAAAGGCTGCATTGACATCGGCAGAAAGACATTTAGAATTTCTGAATACGGTTCTGGGATTGGCACCCATGGAAATTGCAAGGTCCTCAATGAAATCGAAAAGGTAATTGCTGTCAAGACCTGTATTTCCAAGACTTCCTATTTCCTCCTTATCCGTGAGACATACAAGGGCAGTCTTTTCAATATCTCCGCATTCAAACAAAGCTTTGAGTGACGGATAAGCGCACACTCTGTCATCGTGTCCGTATGCGGCAATAAGACTTCTGTCAAAGCCTATATCCCTTGCATTTCCCGCAGGAACAAAGGTAAGCTCTGCCGACATAAAATCAGCCTCGGTAATTCCGTATTTTTCATTGAGAAGCCCCATTGCATAAAGCTTCACGCCGTTTGCTATTTTCTCGTCGTCAACGGGCATTGAGCCGATAAGGACATTGAGGCTTTCACCCGATATACCTTCTCCCAGAGTCTTTTTCATTTGCTCTCCGCCAAGATGCGGAAGAAGGTCTGTTATATAGAAAACAGGGTCCTTTGCATCCTCTCCTATCACAATGTCCACGCTCTCTCCGTTTGCCTTGACAACTGTGCCGTGAAGCGCAAGGGGAAGAGTAACCCACTGGTATTTTTTTATTCCGCCATAATAATGGGTATCAAGATACGCCATATTTTCAACCTCGTAAAGAGGATTGGGCTTGAGGTCAAGTCTGGGAGAGTCAATGTGAGCAATAGAGAGATTTATACCGCACTCAAGCTTTTCCTTGCCTATTTTAGCAAGTATTATTGATTTGTTGCGGTTAACAAAATATATCTTATCTCCTGCATTGTAGGTCTTTGCACTGTCCCATTCGCAAAAGCCCTCCTTAAGTGCCATTGCAAGAGAGGTCTTTACCGCCTCACGTTCTGTTTTTGCCTCATCGAGATATTTTTTATAGTCCTCGCAGAACGAAAAAGCTGTCTTTACTTCCTTTGCAGACATTGAGCGAAAACCGTTTTTCCTCTTATAAATAAGCTCTTTTTCAAGCTTTTCGTAATCTTTTTTCATTTTTGTTCCTCCTGCAGTTGTTTGAAATATTTTTCACGTACAGAGCGTATCTTATTCACATATTGGCTTGTGGATTCGATGGGGATTCCCACAAGCTGTCCGTCCTCGTTGTAATTGGCAGTTCCGTCCTCCAACCATGAATCCACTCTGGAAAAGCCCGCATGATACGCCGCATGTGCCGCATCCCAGTTTTTATAACGGTCATACAGTATCATGAGGTATTTTGTTCCGTATTTTATATTAAATGCAGGGTCGGTAAGCATATCCTCACCGTATTCCACACCTTCTCTTTCGCACAGCCACATTGCCGTGTCGGGAAGCAGCTGCATAAGACCTACTGCTCCTGCAGATGAAACCGCATCGCTGTCAAAAGAGCTTTCAGTATATATAACGGCATACAGTATATGCTCCGCTATTCCCTCTTCATAGGCTGTAGCTTCAATTATTTCGCTGTATTCCATAGGCAAAGGTATTTCTCTGTTGTTAACAATAATAATTATAGCTACCGCAACAAGCAACAATGTAAAAAGTGTTAATACCGCCACGGGGAGCGGTTGAGGCTTTCTTCTATGCTTCACTTCAACAATCCTCTTCTTTCAGCAAGTTTTTTTACTGCAATTTTTAGTTCTTCAAGCGTACCGTCATTGACTATGACTTCATCGGCAAGTCTGTTAAGCTCCTCCTCACCGAGCTGGGAGTCCAGCCTTTTTTGTGCCAGCTCTCTGTCAATTCTGTCACGCATCATAATTCGATTAATTCGGGTCTCTCTGTTTGCCGTTACCGCAACGGTTATGTCACATACGGCATCAAGTCCGCTTTCAAAAAGCAAGGGAGCATCAATCACAAAAAGCTTTACTCCCGTGCTTTTGGCTTCTTCCATTCTGTTGTATACCTCAGCCTTTATGTATCGGTGTGTAATTTCTGTGAGTGTTTCCAGCTTTTCGGAGTCAAAAAACACTATTCTACCCAACGCCCTTCGGTCTATTTCTCCGTCACGGCAGATGTCCTGTCCGAACACCTGTATTACCTCGGCACTGCAGGGTGTGTCTTTACCCATTACTTCTCTTGATATTTTGTCGCAATCGCAAACCTTCGCACCGAAGGCTACAAAGGACTCCAATACGGTGGTCTTACCTGCTCCGCTCTGTCCGCAAAGTCCCAAAATCATCATAATCATAACTCCTTAACGGCATAACCGCACGCCTTGATAAGTCTGTTTACAAGAGCAAGCCCCATATCGTCGGTGTCGGGAAGCCTTGTGTATACCGTCTTGATTTCAGGCATAGCGTCAAATGCTCTCAGACAATCAAAAAGGCGGTGTGCCATTTCCGATTTGCTGTTTTTCGAGCCGAGGACCTGCACTCGCGGGCAGGACAAAAGTCCGTCCTCTCTGTAGCAGATTATCCCCACAGAGCCGTTTTCTGCCTGAGTTTTCATAAATTCGGTAACAGCACTGTCCTCTCCCTTGAGAGCTATCACGTTTGCAATCGGTGCGTAATGTCGATATTTCATTCCCGGAGCAAGAGGCTTTTCGTCACGGTCAAGCTTTTTCAGAACTGCCTTGTCAATTACAACCTCGCCAAGCTTCTCCTCCAGCATTTCGTGAGTTATACCGCCGGGTCGGAGAAGAGTAACACAGTCCTTTTTCAGCAACACTATAGTTGATTCCAAGCCCACATCGCATTCTCCGCCGTCAATTATCATGTCCACTCTTCCGGTCAAATCTTCGATGACATGCTCTGCCCTCGTAGGACTGGGTCTGCCCGAGGTGTTCGCCGATGGTGCCGCAATGGGGACACCGGATAACTCAATCAACCTTGAGGCTATAGGGTTTGAGGGACAGCGTACAGCAACCGTGTCCATATTGGCTGTAACTGTGTCGGGAATAATGCTCTTCTTTTTTTGTATTACTGTAATAGGTCCCGGCACAAAGCTTTCTCTTATGGCTTCAAGCGCCGCAGGATTTTCCGTTTCACACCACATTTCAAAATCAGAGGGCTTTGAAATGTGTATTATCAAAGGATTGTCAGAGGGGCGTCCCTTTGCACTGTAAATCTTTTCGGCAGCGGAAGCATCAAGAGCGTTGGCACCGAGTCCGTAGACGGTTTCTGTCGGAAAAGCTACCAGTCCGCCGTTTTTGATAATCTCGGATGCCTCTTTTAGCTCCCTGTCAAAATCCGCAACCCGTTTTGGGTCTATTTTAACTATTTTGGTTTCCATTAAAACTCTCCGTTTGCAAGCTTTTCAGCACGGTCTGCCGCCGCAAGCGCATCTATTATCGGCTCTATTGCACCGTTGAGAATGTTTTCAAGATTATACAGGGTGAGACCTATTCTGTGGTCGGTAACTCTTCCCTGAGGATAGTTATACGTTCTTATTCTTTCGCTTCTGTCACCTGTTCCGACCTGACTCTTACGGGCGGAGGCAAGGGCGGCATTCTGCTCCTCCATCTTCTTTTCATAAAGCTTTGAGCGCATTATCTTCATAGCCTTGTCTCGGTTTTTATACTGGCTTCTTTCGTCCTGACATTCAACCACAATACCGGTAGGCTTGTGTATCATTCGGATTGCCGAGTCGGTTTTGTTTACGTGCTGTCCTCCTGCACCCGATGCTCTGTGAGCTTCTATTTCAAGGTCGGCAGGGTTAAGCTCTACATCAACGTCCTCTACCTCGGGAAGCACAGCAACAGTTACCGTGGAGGTGTGTATTCTTCCCTGTGCCTCTGTTTCGGGCACTCTCTGCACACGGTGTACTCCGCTTTCATACTTGAAGCGGGAATAAGCACCCTCTCCGCTTATCATAAACGACACTTCCTTAAAACCGCCAAGCTCCGTTTCGTTTGCGTTGACAAGCTCGGTTTTAAAGCCCACTGTGTCTGCATACATATTGTACATACGGTAAAGCACATAGGAGAAAAGTGCCGCTTCTTCTCCGCCTGCACCGCCTCTTATTTCGATAATAACGTTTCTGTCATCGTTTTCATCCTTGGGGAGAAGGAGTATCTTTAATTCATCTGTGATTTCTTCAAGCCTCTTTTTACTCTCCAGAAGCTCTTCCTCAGCAAGCTCACGCATCTCCTTGTCATCGCCTTCAAGAAGCTCCTCGGCTTCTGATTTTGCTTGCTCCCATTTTTTGTATTCACGCCATTTTTCGCAAACGGGGGAAAGAGTCTTGTACTCCTGCATCAGCTTCTTATACTCTTCCTGATTATTCATTACATCGCTTTGCCCCAGTCTGTCGGATATCTCCTCAAAGCGTTTTTCTGCTTCCTTAAGTCTTGTGAACATATTATTTCCTTTCCTCGCCCGAAGGTGTCAAAATCTTTTTTATTCCCTTTTCAAGCTTTACTCTTGCAACAGTTACCTCATGAGAGCAAGTGTTACAGCGTATCTTTATGTCGCTACCCACTCTCAGCACCGTAAAATGCGATGCTCCGCAAGGGTGTTTTTTCTTCATTTCAAGGGTATCGCCTACAAGCATAATCATATTATCACCTGAATTTTATTTTAATCATAATATTGTATCATATATTTTCCAAAAAAGCAATGAAAAAAGCGGCGATTTGCCGCTTTTTTGCATTACAGGAGTTTTTTCGAAGAAATGACCGAACTTTTTTACTTTGTTTGGGTATTTACGCAGATTAGGATAGGCGAGAATCGTCTGCAGCGGCTCGCCGCTAATTTAATATTGCGATACCAATGTTTAAATACCCTGCAAATGCCACCCATACAAGATATGGAATATTGATAAAAGCGGCAGCCTTTGATGCCCTGTAAAAGCTGACTATCATAGCGAAAATAAGCGCCCACAGCACTATCAACCAACCGAAGGAGAAGAAGTAAAGCTCAAGATTAAAGAAAAAAATACTCCAGAAGAAATTGAAGAAAAGCTGAAGTCCGAAAAGCGTAACAGACTGACCAATGACAGTGTTTCCGCTTCTTGAGGTCAATACAAGATAAAGCGATATACCCATAAGCAGGTACAAAATTGTCCATACTACGGGAAAAAGCCATGCAGGCGGCGAAAGCGGGGGCTGATTGAGTCCCTTGAAGGTTTCCATGGCGTTTCGGGATATTAATGCCGAAATACCGCCTACAGCAAGGGGTATCGCAATACATATGGCAAGAAGCTTTTTGTTAATTTTCATAAAAATTCTCCTTTGTGTTTATTTTATGTAAGGATTTGCTTGCAGTCGCTGACCGTTTTGCGAGGGAATGCTTTTTAGCAAAAAGCACTCCCTCGCGCTCCTTTGAAAAGCAATTTAAAGAACCTTTTATATTTAAAGAACTTTTTATTAAACCAACCTCGCCGTTTCACCTTCTTTGAATGAGTGTATAGGATGTGATAGGCGAGAATTGCCTGCGGCGGCTCGCCGCTTATTGATTTTACAAATTATCTTATCAATTTATTATTGCCCCAAAATACGATTATTGATATAATTTATTCAAAGGAGTTGATTTTTATGCTAAGATATCTTTTAGAAAAAAGTATCTTAGCTCTGTGTTTTTGTTTATGAACAAACTTTATTTTTCTTAAATAAACATTTAGAGTTTTTGAAGGGTCAAGGGGAACTTTTTGCAAAAAGTTCCCCTTGTTAAAAATATAAATAAATTCTACTTCCAAAGCTCTGTATTTGATGTGGAAACTGCTATTGCGCCTGCACCTATGGCTGACGCTACCTCGTCGGCAGTTGATACAAGACCCCCTGCAATAATCGGGATATCTGTTCTTGCCTTCATCTCCGAAATTACCTTGGGTACAACACCCGGCATTATCTCTATCATATCGGGCTTCGATGAACGTGTACTGTCAATTGCGGTTTCAATCGACTGAGAATCCACGATGAATATTCTCTGCACTGTTTTCAGCCCAACCTCACGAGCCGCTTTTATTACACTGGCACGTGTGCTTATCACTCCGTCTGCTCCCGTTTCCTTTATAAACGCCATACCGAAACGGTCCTTGCCTATACCGTCAGCAAAATCTGCATGAACGAATATTTCCTTACCTGCAAAGTGTATCTCGTCTACCTTCGAGGCAAGCTCTATTATGTTTGTGCCGAGAAGGAATACAGTATCAACACCTTCCAGACAGGCTGTATTCAGAACATCACTGTCCCTTACTGCCGCAATTACCGTTTTTTTCATAATTTACCTCTTCAATTATTTGATGTAGCAATGATATCCACACCTGTTGAGAGAATATTCTCAATGAGTGTATCCCCTATCTTAACTCTGTCCCTTACCACAGTTGAATTTATTACCTTCATACAATCAAACATCTTTTCCTTAGGCAGTGCAGAACGGGATTTAACGCTGATAACAGCACCCGATTCGCATTTCATTGTTGAGGTAAGTACTCTTGTGGGACAGGTAACCTCTGCCCGTGCATAGACCTCTCCGCGCTTACAGGTGTTGCCCTTTACTGTCATGTTATCTCCGTCAACAGTTACTTCTATAGCACAGCCCATAGGGCATACCGTACAGGTTACATTCTTTACCATTACTTTACCTCCTCAAGCCCTACAGTGATGCTCTCAGCCGATGAGAGTATTTCTTTTTTCAGCTTGATTTTCACCATTTCGCCGGGTACAAGGCGCTGAGCCTTCTTCTCAAAAATAACCTTGTCTCCGTCACGTACAACAATTTTCTTTCCCGTCATAATATCCGACACTCTGAAATAAACATCCGAATCGGCGTCGGTTGCAACGCTCTGAGGTACAGTATATCTTACACCGAAGCCACGCTTGATGTCAAGTCTCTTTGACTCTTTTTCGCTTCCCAATATCAGCTCTGCCGCAGATGCACCTGCAAGCTCTGCTTCCTCGGAAACAAAGTCAACAAGGTCATGAACGTGAAGAACGTTTCCGCAGGAGAATATACCCTGTGCCGAGGTTTCTCTCTTTTCATTTACAACAGCGCCGCTTGTAATGGGGTCAATTTCTATTCCTGCTTCCCTTGTCAATTCATTTTCAGGGATGAGTCCGCAAGAAAGAAGGAGCGTGTCACACTCTATGTATTCCGCCTTGTCCATGTCGGGCTGAAGAGTCTTTTTGTCAACAGGTGCTATTGTAACTCCTGTAAGTCTGTCCTTGCCGTGTACCTCAACAACCGTTGTTGAAAGCTTAAGCGGAATTCCGAAGTCATCCAAACATTGTACAATGTTACGTGTCAGACCGCCCGAATATGACATAAGCTCGCATACTGCCTTAACCTCAGCGCCCTCCAATGTCATGCGGCGAGCCATAATGAGTCCGATATCGCCCGAGCCGAGTATAACAACCTTTTTACCCGGCATATATCCCATAAGGTTAACAAATTTCTGTGCAGTACCCGCCGTATAAATACCTGCAGGTCTTGTTCCTGCAATGTTGAGTGCTCCTCTGGGTCTCTCACGGCAGCCCATTGCAAGTATAACAGCCTTAGCCTTGTACTCCTCGATTCCGTGCTCACTGCTCATGACTCTTACTACTTTTTCGGAAGTAATTGAGTCAACTATGGTGTTGAGCCTGTAGTCTATTTTCAGTCTGACTACCTCGTCGATAAATCTTTGGGCATATTCGGGACCTGTAAGCTCCTCTCCGAAGCGGTGCAGACCGAAGCCGTTGTGAATACACTGATTGAGAATACCGCCAAGTCTGACATCACGCTCAAAAATAATAATATCACGCACTCCGCACTTGTAAGCGCTCAACGCCGCCGCAAGACCTGCAGGACCGCCGCCCACAATAATAAGATCAACTGTTTTCATTCTCTGCACCTCCTTACTTGGTTTTGGAAACAACAAGCTCCGAGCCCTTGCCCGACTTTGTTACTTCTTCTATGTCTATACCTAATTCTCTTGAAATTATGCCTGCAATAATCGGCATACAGAAGCCGCCCTGACAGCGACCCATTGTGGCTCTTGTGCGTCGCTTTACCGCATCCACTGTCTTTGCCTTGGGATTCTGATTGATAGCCGCAACTATCTCGCCCTCGGTTATTTTTTCACAGCGGCATACTATCTGTCCGTAACGGGGGTCATTCTTTATGACCTCATTCTTTTCTTCAAGTGACATTTCACGAAAGGCGTGTGTAGCAGGACGGATAGGGTTGAAATCGTTTTTTTCTTCAAGAGGTCTTATCTTCTTTACCATTTCGGCAATATACTTGCCGATAGCAGGGGCAGAGGAAAGACCGGGTGACTCAATTCCTGCCGCATTGATAAAGCCTTCAACAGGCTCGTTTATGATAAAATCACCTGTGTTTCCTACGGCACGAAGACCTGTAAAGGAGGTAATAACCTTTCTTATGGGAAGATTAACCGTTTCAAAGGTAGCTTCCTTTGCTACCTTGGCAAGACCCTCACGTGTTGTACGGCGGTCATCCTTGTCCTCAATATTTTCTGCAGTGGGACCCAGAATGAGGTTATGGTCTACTGTGGGAGAGATAAGTATTCCCTTGCCCATAGAAGAGGGAGTCCTGAATATAGTAGCGTTTACAAACTCTCCGCACTCTCTGTCGCAAAGAAGATACTCTCCTCGACGGGGTGTTATTTCCACAGAGCTGTCTCCTGCAAGCTTTGCAATATCGCCCGAATAGACTCCTGCCGCATTTATTACTATATCAGCCTTTATTTCACCGTTGATTATCCACTCGCCGTCAATCTTTTCAAGAGACTCAACGGCTGTTTCCGTCATAAGCTCCACACCGTTGTCCATTGCGTTGCCTATTGCCGCAATAGCGAGCTCATAGGGACAAATTATGGATGAAGTGGGTGCCCAAAGAGCAGAGATAGCGCCCTCACTTATTGCAGGCTCACGGCGGCGAAGCTCATCACCGTCTATAACCTCAAGTCCCTCAACTCCGTTTGTCTGTCCTCTTACAAGAAGCTCCTTTACCGCTTCGGCTTCCTCATCTGTAAAGGCAACAACAAATGCGCCGTTGTTTTTGTATTTAACGCCAAGCTCACGGGCAACCTCAGCCATCATCTTTGAGCCTTCAACATTCAGCTTTGCCTTCAGCGAGCCTTCCTTGGCATCAAAGCCTGCATGTACAATCGCACTGTTGGCACGGGTTGCACCCATAGCAACATCGGCTTCCTTTTCAATTATTACAGTGCTTATACTGTAGCGGGAAAGCTCTCTTGCTATCATACCGCCCACAACACCTGCACCGATAATGGCAATGTCGTATTTTTTCATTTTTTACCTCACATAAAAAAGAGCGCAAAAATACCGCGGATTTTCCGCGGTATCAATGCACTCAAAATCTCAGCATATTAACCGTTTACATTATTGTATCACCGAAAACGGCATTTGTCAAGAAATTATTTTCTCTTTAAGTAGCTGTCAAGAGGCTTTTTCAGTACAAATGACAGTGCAATGACAATGGCGGCGCTGGGAAGCATATAAAGTCCGTTGTACACCAGAGAATAGAGCCATGCATTCGAGGTGGTAATCCCTGCAATTTCTTCGGGTGCAACGATGGCATAAATAGTAATTCCGCTGATAAAGTGAATAACAAATCTGGCAACAGAGCCGACTATTGCACCAAGACCAAGTCCCCAGTTTTTGCCCGAAAATATACCTGCAAGTCCTACTGCGGCATAGGCGAGCACATAGTCGAGGAGAATAGAGGGCAGTCCCCAGCCAATGCCTCCGCCGATAAGGCATTTGACAAAGCCTACCACAAGTCCCGAGCCGATGCCCCAGCCAAGTCCGTAGCAATATGCCACAAGTATAATGGGCAGCATTACGATGTTGATGGAACCGCCTGCAGGTCCTACCTGTATCTCAACGTAGGTGAGAATGACAGCAAGGGCTGACAGAACAGCGGTTGTGACCATCTTTTGAAGTGTTGTGCGTTTCATAGAGTTTTCTACCTCCGATTAAATAAAAATCGCAAAGGGAAAACCCTCTGCGATTGTGCAAGCATAAAAAACTGTATGTTTCCTACGACGGCATTACCCGCATCAGGTTCATGGGTCAGGACCGCACAGGTCCCCTCTCAGCCCACTCTGGT
>CAZYTA010000046.1:0-19374 GCA_964650465.1 uncultured Oscillospiraceae bacterium
AAATTTATCGTACTTAATTTTAATACAGTGTGGTTTTCATCGTTCACTGTATGAGGTTAAACTTGGTAGATATTACTCATGATGAGTGAGTGCACCAATATTGAACTTTGAATTATTATACCATATAGGCACAAGGTTGTCAAGAAAATTTTGTCGACAACGAAAACGACAACGAAAATAAATAAAACTACGCCTGATTAGACTACATTTTCTAATACTCTTGATACCTTTTCTTTAATTAGCTCTGGGGAAATATCCTCGTCATAATTGATATAGACCAATTTAATTCCATTCGCTATACTTAATTGCTTTTTTAATTCGTCACGTGCAACTTGATTTTTATAACTTTCCTCGCCACCAAATATTTCTACTGGTTCAAAATGCTGTTTTCCTTGATACTCTATTGCTACATTAAGGTTGCAAATAAAAACATCGTAGGACATTTGACCGTGACTGCTTCTTAAGAAAAACGGTCTGTGTTGATATATAACATTGTTCTTTTTGTATAGCTTGCAAGCGTATTCATAAACCAATTGCTCTGATTTCCATTTGTTCTTTGGAATAAGATATTCATATCGAGGCAATTCGCTGTACTTACCATTATGAACATCCGATAAAATTTGGTTTTTCAATGCTTCCATTTCGTATCGATCGGTGTTTTTTATGTATCTTGAAATCCAAAAGTATTTTAAGTCCTTTTCTGCGATACACCGTTTTGAAGTGTTGCCTTTTTCTTTCTTGTGTTCCCAACCGTTTCCTTTGTGCAAGAGAATCTTGTCACACAGAAGATCCGTCATTATTGATATTGCTTTTTGATAATCTTCAGTAACTTCACAATATTGGATTTTAGCAACATATTTATGATAAAAAGCCATCATTGCTCCAGATTCCAGCTCGTCTGCATGAGCCAAAGCTGTTTTGTGGATATTGGGATTTTGAGTTACATATATTGAATGTCCTGTTTTGATTCCATCGGTTAATTCATATATGATAAAGTGATGTAGGTATCCCTCCCACTGTTCAAATCTCTTTTTCAAGTGAAGTTCTGGCAACATTTTATCAATATACTCGGCTTTGCTTTCTACATAATAACTCCAATCCTTGCCGTAACTTGCGTGTACCATATCAATGATATCACTTTCTTTTCGCAAAGTTTCAGCCCAGATTCCGTGAAATCTTTTGTAGTACATTTTAGCTTTTTCGTTTTCCGAGAAGTCTTTGCAGAATTGTGTATAGTTAAACTTAAAAATTGGATTATCTAATAATTCTTCAAAAACTACGGTATAATTCTCATAATTGGGACTTGGGTGAAGATTCATAAGTCCAATATATATTGCAAATGAATCCTCTACTACATAAACTCTTTCATATTCGTTAATTGATAATGTGACATAATTGCGATTTTGTAAATGATCCTCATATTTAGAAATCACTTTATTATATAATGCTTTGCTATCCTTATCAATTTTGTCCAACATAGAGTTTGGTTCTGGAGGTGATACAGGCTTCTTGAACAAATCAAATAGTCCCATATTAATAATCTCCTTGCCTCAATTTATTTAAGTTTTTTGTTTATTTGCAAACAATCTGCAATTTTATACTCTGGATATTTTTTGAAAAAGCGAGGTAAATATTGTAATACAAGTTCTTGCAAATATGCGGGCAAGTCATTGATGTTTTTGCAACCGGATATTTGATGTACCCAATAATCATCAACTGTGGTATGCTTCTGCAACTCATCCAAGCATTCAATTTCATAGTCGACATCGTATGACGGCTTGATCTTCGATTGACTTTTATAGAGGCAATAATTCTCGACGTATTCTTGAAGACCGCCTGCAAGCCTGTCCCATAAAACACCAGTATCTATATATTTCTCCTATGCTCTCACAATTGATTTTTCACCTTTTTCAAAACTATTCAATCTACTTTTTCAATAAACTGCTCAATTGAAGTTGTAATTTCCTTTTTCAAAAGAACATAACATAAGATACCGAAATAATCCTGTTTGAGATTTGCATATTCGGGTAAATCTTGTGTATTACTTTGCGAAGCGGCCGTAGCTATTCAAGACAATATTATTCTACTATACAAAGGGCAGGGCGTGAGTCCAAATAACTTTTTGTGAACGAAAGCAAGATTTTTACATTATTTGATGTTCTGAACTATAATTCGATTGTGGTAAATTTTGTTTGACAGTCATACCTCATGTGTTCCTTCAAGGGAAAAATAGTACGTTCCGTCAAAGCATTTTAGATCAAATGTTTGATACATTGGATTGCCATCAACATCATCATAATTCACATTAACCCATATAGGAAGTCCGTTTTCATTTTTTTCATAATCAGATTCGTTTATGATGGCGACAGAATCGCGGAATTTATATGTGTTAGTAGGGTCTGCATATGTACAATAAACACTAATTTCTTCGCCCGGTTTTAGAAGTGAAGTTATATATTTATCATATACGATTAAATTTGAAATTGGAAATTCATTTGCGTTTTCAATTGATATTTTTAAATTTGGAGGTCTTTCTATACTGGTATTACCAATATTTATAAATGACGAATGTTTTTCCAAAACTATATTTGTTGCCACAATTTTTATAGAAAATATAGGCTGAATCCGCTTTTTTCGTTCCATAGCCAAATTTTTCTCAGTTTGCGCAGTTACATAGTTCGTGTGCCAAAATATCGTTAAGCTTACAATAACGGTTCCAAAAAAAGATAAGTAAGCTCCAAAAAATGAGAGCCAATCTGTTTTATCCAATCCATCCCCGGGTGGAATCACTCCCTTAACACAAAAGAAGAGATAAATAATTACGTATACTATAATGGCTATAATAGTTGCAAGAACTATTCTTGCTAATAAGTATTTGGCTAAATTATTTTTGCTTTCTTTGCGCTTTTTGTTCTTTATGTTTTCTTTCATAACTTTCTCGAATTCACCTCACATTTAACATTGTCCTTTTGCTTATAAATTTCAACATCAGTTCTTTTTGAGTTTGCTACAAATAGGACATCCATTGCCATTATTTCTGCCGTCTATTCTTGCTTGCCATTCGTGCCCTTTGACACACTTCCACCAGACCTTTTTATGACTATTAGATGTTACGTCCATAGGTGTTAATCCGTTGTTTTTTTCATAATTCCATTCACTTGCTAAAGATGGATTAACTGTTTGTAAATCACTTTTATTACTAATTACATATAGCCCCGAACAATATGGGCATCCTCTACCATTGGTTCGGTTCTGAATTACAGCTTGCCACTCGTGACCTTTGTTGCATCTCCACCACACTTTTTGGCCGCTATTAGCTGTTACATCCATAGGTCTTAAATCGTTATTCTTTACATAATGCCATTCTTTAGCTAGTATCGGATTAATCGTTTGCAAGTCATTATATCCTTTTAATACTTTTTGACCTGAACAATACGGACATCCGCTTCCTTTATATCTATTGCATATTACAGCTTGCCACTCATGACCGTAGCTACATTTCCACCACACTTTCTTATTGCTATTAGGCAATACATCATTAGGTGTTAATCCATCATTTTTTTCATAGTTCCATTCCTTTGCTAAATCGGGACTAACCGTTTGCAAATCGTTTTGGCCGCTAATTACATATTTGCTCGAACAATACGGGCATCCTGTACCTCTATTTCTGCTATTTATCATCGCTTGCCACTCGTGTCCTTTATTACATCTCCACCACACTTTTTGTCCACTGCTAACTGTCACATCTATAGGTGTTAAATCGCTATTTTTTTCGTAATGCCATTCTTTAGCTAGTACCGGATTAATTGTTTGCAAATCATTATATCCTTTTAATACTTTTTTGCCTGCACAATATGGACATCCGCGTCCGATGTTTCTACTTCCTATAGTTGCTTGCCATTCGTGACCTTTGTTACATTTCCACCATACTTTCTTCTTGCTGTTAGCTGTAAAATATTCAGGTTTTAGCTTGCCGTTCTTTTCATGATTCCATTCGCTTACTAGAACTTGGTTAGAGAACAAAAACGAGTTTTCTTTTTCCATGTGTTCTCGTAGATGTTCTATAGCAATAGTATCTCTTTCAATATCAATATCTACTAAAATTCCAATTATTTCGCATAAAACAGTTTCAAGTACTTTTGACAAGTCTTCCCCATTTCTTTGAACGATATAATCTATAGAACTGTCATTTAATGACGATAATCCTTCCCTAATTCGATATAATTTAATTCCTTCTTTTTGACACGCTAAATTTTTCTCTAGATCTTTTTCTGATTTATTTTTATGCCAATAATAACCGTCATACTCAATAGCAATTTTTTTGATAGGAATATAAATATCTAATTCAAACCCTTTTTCTTTGTACAAATGTATTGCTTCTATGCCATACTTTTTGAGATAAAAAACAATCGCATATTCAGGGAAAGAAGTGTTTTGTTCGGAATTGCAAACAGGGCATCCTCTACCATTAGTTCGATTCGCAATTACAGCTTGCCATTCGTGTCCTTTTTTGCATTTCCACCACACTTTTTTGCCACTTTTAGGCATTACATCTGAAGGTGTTAATCCACTATTTTTTTCATAGTGCCATTCTTTTGATAGAGTTGGATTAATCGTTTGCAAATCATTATAACCTTTAATAGCGCTTTTACCTGAGCATAAGGGGCATCCAATTCCATTGTTTCTGCTGTTTATCGTCGCCTGCCATTCGTGCCCTTTTGTGCATTTCCACCATACTTTTTTATTGCTGTTTGGCATTACTTCCGCAGGTGTTAACCCGTTGTTTTTTTCATAGTTCCACTCACTGGCTACGGTTGGATTAACTGTTTGTAAATCATTATAACCTTTTAAAACTTTTCTGCCTGCACAATATGGGCATCCATTTCCCTTGTTTCTATTGGCTATCATTGCTTGCCATTCGTGACCCTTGCTACATATCCACCATGCTTTTTTTTCGCTGCCAAGAGTTAATGTTTTGGGGTCAAACTCTAATTCGTTATTCTTTTCCCAATCCCATTCCGCCATCAGTTCGGCATTATCAGTTAAATATTTCTTTTCTGTCATAGCCTCATATACCTTTTTAGAGAGTTTACTCCGCAGCCTTGCCGCTTTTGATCCATTCATCCACTTCGCTAACCTTAAACTTCCAATTTCGCCCTACTTTGTGTGCCGGCATATTTTTACTTGCTATCCATACAAGCAAAGTATCTCGGCTAATTCCAAGATAAGCGCAAATTTCTTTGGTGGAATACCAACGATCAGACAAATCAATATTGTTAGACATTTCTTTATCTCCCGAAAATATAATCTTACAATTTATATTATAACATATTTTGGGTTGTTTTTCAAGTGTATTTGTAGGTTTTTGTAGGATTTTGTGTGCGCGACTATAAAGAGGCATACAGACGCAAATTGCAATCTGTATGCCTAATCATGTAGTTAATCGGTTAATACTTCTATTGCTATTCTCATTCCCAATTTGAAGGCATATTCAAATATGGCTTCTTCGGCATAACTTGCGTATTCGCTCCAACAATCATCAAACTTTTCAAAGATTTCTTTCTGTTCGTCGGTCATTGATTTGAGCAGATCATCGTGATGCCTTGCCATGTATTCCATAAGCTGCTTCATTTCGGGGGAGTTGTTTCGGCTGTCGCTCTGCGGAGCAATGTTTCCGTGCCATAGTTCTTTTATTACGTTTCCCATTTGTTGCACCTCCTGTTAGCACAACACCATACCACAGAAGCCATCAAAAGTCCAGAAAACAAACTGTTAACAAAAACACAGAAAACCGTACAGGACTCATTTCTGAATTCTGTACGGTTTCTGTTGTCCTATTCGGTTGTTTGTGATTTCTCCGTTAAGGACATCACGCGTTTGTGTGGCGCAATTTTTGTTTTCTGCTAAGAAATTGCCGTTGGCTCACCGTTATTTATCTGTATTCAGGGAGCCAATCCTTGTGAGCTTCAAGCAGTTCGTCTACCATGGCGTAGATGTCCTTGATATTCAGCTCTGAAGCTGTATGAGGGTCCATCATAGCTGCCTGATATATGTACTTCTTTTCAAGAGTAGCGGCAGCCTGAATTGTCAGGAGTTGAGGATAAATGTTTGAGGAATTCATAGCCGCAAGCTGAAGGGGAAGGGGACCTACCTTACAAGGCTGGATGCCTGCGCTTGTTATAAGACAGGGAACTTCCACACATGCATCTGCGGGCAGGTTGTCAATAAGACCGTTATTAATAACGTTTCCTCCGATTGTATAAGGCTTGTTTGTAACAATCGCCTCCATTATATACGAAGCATATTCGTGACTTCTTGTGTGTGTTATTTTACCGTTTGCAAGAATATTGTCACGTTCTTTTTCCCATCCTTCAATCTGGTTTACGCAACGTCTGGGATATTCATCAAGAGGAATGTTGAACTCATCAATCATTTCGGGGTATTTCGACTTAATGTAATATGGGTTATATTCGGCGTTGTGCTCACTGCTTTCTGTACAGTAATAGCCGAGCTTATCAATATAATCGAAACGTACCATATCACTGTGCTTTTCTTTTGCGTTCTTTTTCTTGGCTCTCTTTTTGATTTCGGGATAGAGGTCGTTGCCGTCCTTATCCTTGATTTCAAGAAGCCATGCCATATGGTTGATACCTGCGATCAACTCACTGTGACCTTCAAGCTTGTCTCCCATATCAACGCCGTTAAGAATTGCCTGTGCACACACCTGAACGGAATGGCAGAGACCGATTGTCTTAACCTTGGTGTATCTTTGCATATAACCCGTGAGTATTGCCATAGGATTTGTGTAATTGAGGAACCAGGCATCGGGACAAACCTCTTCGATATCATCCGCAAACTCTTTCATAACAGGTATTGTTCTGAGAGCACGCATAATTCCGCCGATACCAAGTGTATCTGCTATTGTCTGATTGAGACCGTATTTTTTTGGGATTTCAAAATCTGTGATTGTGCAAGGGTCATAACCGCCTACCTGAATGGCGTTTACTACGAATTGAGCATCCCTGAGTGCAGCTTTTCTGTTTTCTTTGCCGAGGAAAGTAGTGATTTTTGCTCGGGATTCATTTGTGTTTTTGTTGATTGCTTCAAGTATAATTTTCGATTCTTCAAGTCTTTTTCCGTCAATGTCATAGAGTGCAAATTCGCTGTCTCTGAGTGCTTCCGAGCACATACAGTCACCAATAACATTGCGGGCAAAAATTGTGCTTCCCGCACCCATAAATGTAATCTTCATAAATTTCTCCTTGCATTATTTATAATTTTATGGTAATCTAAATATATCACATAAAACGTGCGATATCCATGGAATAAATCACAGAGAAAGTTGGAATTATCAAAATGTTAATGAACAGAAACGACATAATGCGTTCTTTTTCTCAGTTCATTAAGGACGGAGACCCCTTTGGTATAAATTTTGTAGGCAAAAGTATATGTGACGAAAAATTTTATACAGAGCGTGAAACAAGTGATATAATGTCCCTTGAGTATATTGTTGACGGTAAAGGTACGCTGGAGATAAACGGACAGACACTTAATCCGTGCGGAGGAGATGTGTTTCTTCTGACAGAAGGCAGCAGTCACAAATATTATACCGACAGGTCCTCGCCTTGGCGTAAATACTTTGTATCTTTTACAGGGCCGCTTGCTCATAAGCTGAAGGAGCTGTACCTGCCTTATAATACATATTTGTTTAAAAATTGCGATGTTCTTGACAGCTTTGAAAAAATTTTCAATATTGCATTTGATGATTCACAAAGCTATGAGTCTATAAATCAATGTGTTACATTAGAGGTGATGAAGATAATTATGTATCTTCATTCAAGAAAAGCAGGAGAGAACGAAGATTTAGCCGATAAAATAAAAAAGAAAATCGACTACTGCGTTGAGGGAGAATTCTCCCTGGATGCAATTGCCGATTCGCTTTGTTATTCAAAAAATCACATAATAAACATATTTAAGGATAAATATAACAGAACTCCGTATCAGTATTACATAGAAGCCAAAATAGAGATTGCAAAGAGATATCTGCGTCAGACCTCATGCTCGATTTCTGATATTTCCGCCAATCTTTCGTTTTCTGACCCTCAGTATTTCAGCTCTTATTTTAAGCGTATTACAGGTGTTTCTCCCCGTGAATACCGAAAGCAGTCTCATCAATAAAATCCTCTATAACTTCTCTGATATGTATTTCCGAAAGCATACACTCGTTACATTTTCTGCAGAGCTCTTCTATGCTTGTTTTGTTCTCGGAAATACAATCAAATTCTAAATTATCACTTTTTATACCATACATTGTAATTTTTTTATTTGTTTCCGATATATATTCTCTGCTTACAACACAATACATTTTTAAGCTCTCCCTTCTGATAAATTATACATCTTTTTTGTGTTAAATTCAATACCTTCGACAAACAAATACCATTTTCTACCAATTGGTTAAAATTACGGTTTTCAAACTTCGCTTTTTAACATTTATGTTAAAAAACGAAGTTTTGATATGAACTCACGAACAAAAGTAAATAAAAAATCAAGTTTTTTTGAAAATACTATTGATTGATTGAGAAAAAAGTAGTACAATAGACAAGATAAGTTATACGATGATAAATAAGTCGTTGCTTATAAAATATCAGTAATGAATAAATTCATATAAAAAGAGGACTAAACTATGTGTAACAACAACCAATGCGAGAAAAAGAACCTTGCTACCACATACAATCCTAAAGAATTTGAAGACAGATTGTATGAGAATTGGGAAGCAAAGGGATATTTCAAGCCATCGGACGACCATTCAAAAACACCTTTTTCTATCGTTATTCCTCCGCCTAATGTAACAGGTCAGCTTCATATGGGTCATGCTCTTGACGATACTCTTCAGGATATTATTATCCGAACAAAGCGTATGCAGGGGTATAACACTCTTTGGGTACCCGGTACTGACCATGCGGGAATTGCAACTCAGATTAAGGTGGAGGAATATCTCCGTGTAAACGAAAACAAAACAAGATATGACCTTGGACGTGAAGAATTCCTTAAACGTGTATGGGATTGGAAAGAAAAATACGGCGGTACCATTATCAAGCAGCTTAAGAAGCTTGGCGCTTCCTGCGACTGGACAAGAGAAGCGTTTACCATGAGCCCTGAGCTTTCAAAAGCTGTTAAAAAGACCTTCGTTTCACTTTATGAAAAGGGACTTATTTACCACGGCTACAGAATAATCAATTGGTGTCCAAATTGTGCTACTGCTCTTTCCGATGCAGAGGTTGAATATAAGGATCTTCCCGGTAATTTCTGGCATATAAAATATCCTATCGAGGACAGTGACGAGTATCTTGTTGTGGCTACAACACGTCCGGAAACTTATTTTGGAGATACCGCTGTAGCTGTTCATCCCGAGGACGAAAGATATTCTCACCTTGTTGGTAAGAATGTTATACTTCCTCTTATCGGCAGAAAGATACCTATTGTTGCCGATGAGTATGTAGAAAGAGAGTTTGGAACGGGCTGTGTTAAGATTACACCCTGTCACGACCCTAACGACTTTGAGGTTGGTAAGCGCCATAATCTTGAAAACATAATAGTTTTTGATAAGAATGCACATCTTAATGAGAACTGCGGTAAATATGAGGGACTTGAACGCTATGAGGCACGCCGCCGTCTTGTTGCTGATTTGGAAGCAGAGGGCTTCCTTGTTAAAACAGAGGAACATTCGCACAACGTTGCTCATTGCTACCGTTGCGGAACTACGGTCGAGCCTCTTGCTTCAAAACAGTGGTTTGTTCATATGCCTCCTCTTGCCGCTCCTGCTATTGATGCAGTTAAGGACGGAAGCATTCAGTACATTCCCGAAAGATTCTCTAAGAATTATCTCAACTGGATGGAGAATATTCAGGATTGGTGTATTTCGCGTCAGCTTTGGTGGGGACACAGAATTCCCGCATACTACTGTGATGATTGCGGAGAAATAACAGTAAGCGAAAATGATGTTACCGAATGTCCCAAGTGTCACAGCAACAATGTCAGACAGGATGAGGATGTTCTTGATACATGGTTCTCGTCTGCTCTTTGGCCCTTCTCGACACTGGGCTGGCCTGAAGAGACAGAGGATTTGAAATATTTCTATCCTACAAGTGTTCTTGTTACAGGCTATGACATCATCACTTTCTGGGTAAGCAAAATGATATTCTCGGGTATAGAGCAGGTAGGAGAAATACCCTTCAAATATGTTCTTATTCACGGTCTTGTACGTGATTCTCAGGGAAGAAAAATGTCCAAGTCTCTGGGTAACGGTGTTGACCCTCTCGAGGTAATTAAAGAATACGGAGCAGATGCTCTCAGATTTACCCTTGCTAACGGTAACTCTCCCGGAAATGATATGCGTTATTATCCTGAAAGAGTTGAGGCTGCCCGTAATTTTGCCAACAAGCTTTGGAATGCGGCAAGATTTGTAATGATGAATCTTGATATTGAAACGATCAGCCTTCCCGAAGCTTCACAGCTTATGACAGAGGACAAGTGGCTTCTTGACAAATATAACACTCTTGTCGGAGAGGTTACCGCTAATATTGATAATTATGAACTGGGTGTCGCTCTTGCAAAGCTTTATGATTTTATCTGGGATATTTTCTGTGACTGGTATATCGAGCTTGTAAAACCCAGACTCTTTGATAAGGATAATGCAACAAATAAGAGCGCACAGCAGGTTATTTCGTTTGTTCTCTCAAATACTCTCAAGCTTCTTCATCCTTTTATGCCTTTCATTACAGAGGAGATATGGCTCACATTGCCTCATGACGGTGAAAGCATTATGATATCCAAGTGGCCTGAATCTTGTGATTGCATGAAGTTCGAGAAGGAGAGTGCCGATTTTGAAAAGATAATCGGTGCTATACGAGCTATCAGAACAAGAAGAACAGAAATGAAGGTACCTGTATCACGAAGAACAAAGCTTTTTGTTGATACTCCTTACCCTGAGCTGTTCGAGTCATCTGCAGGATTTTTTGATAAGCTTGCGTCTGTAACCAATGTAGAGATAGTTTCCGACTATTCCGATGACGGTGCTGTAACTCTTATAACCGACGGTGCAAAGCTTTATATTCCTGTAGCGGATATGGTTGATTTTGCCGAGGAAAAAGAGAGACTTACCAAGGAAAAGGATAAGCTTGAAGGTGAAGTTTCAAGACTTGAAAAGAAGCTTTCAAATCCTGAATTTGTCTCTAAGGCTCCCGAAAAGGTGGTTGCCATTGAACGCGAAAAGCTTGAAAAATACAGGGCGCAGTTGACAGATACTGTTGAAGCACTTGAAAAAATAAAATAAGCCGACCGTTATTGACAAATATCGCATATGAATAAGTATATCCTATGGATGTTAACTCCATAGGATATATTTTTTTGTTAGGAAGGAAAAAGTATGGCAGCGGAATTTAATAAAATAGGGGACATGCTGGTTGTTGCCGTAATAGGTGAAATCGACCATCACGAAACTAAAAGCCTTCGTGAAGAAATCGATGACAAATTGGTTGATTCTTTACCGCAAAAGCTGGTGTTTGATTTGTCAAGAACTTCATTCATGGACTCTTCGGGGCTTGGCTTAATTCTCGGAAGGTACAACAAGGCGCTTGCGCTCGGAATTGACTTTGAATTGGTAAACCCCGGTGAGAAAATAATGAGGATTATCACAATGGCAGGCGTAGACAAAATTATTAAAATTAAGGGAGTGGAAAAATGAAAGAAAAAATACTTAACAAAATAAGTGTAAAGCTTTTGTCATGTTCATCAAACGAAGCCTTATCAAGGATAATAATAACAGGTTTTTTGATGCCTTATGACCCTACCGTGGAAGAGATAGCGGATATAAAGACAGCTGTTTCTGAGGCTGTGACAAACTGCATAGTTCACGCATACAAAAACAGGGAAGATGGGGTAATTGAGCTTCGTGCTACATATACAGATAACGCAAAACTGACAGTTTCCGTAAAAGACAGCGGTTGCGGTATAGAGGACATTGAACTTGCAAGGCAGCCGCTATATACAACAGACCGAGAAAATGAGCGCAGCGGAATGGGATTTTCGATAATGGAATCCTTTTCGGATAAGCTGTCGGTAAAATCCGTTGTTGGAAAAGGAACGAAGGTAACAATCGTAAAAAGATTAAAAAACGGTAAAAAATGAATAGCTATTCAAACACTAAAGAAAGAATAAAGCTTGCCCGTGACGGTGACGAGAGGGTACTCTCTGAGCTCCTTGAGGAGAATACCCCTCTCGTCAAAAGTATTGCAAAAAGATTTACAGACAGAGGCGCTGACTTCGATGATTTGATGCAAATAGGCATGATAGGTCTTATTAAAGCTATCAGGGGCTTCGATTTTACCTTTGATACGGTTTTAAGTACATATGCTGTTCCGATGATTTACGGAGAAATAAAGCGCTTTTTGCGTGATGACGGTCTTATTAAGGTCAGCAGAGAGGCTAAAACCAATGCACAGCATATACGGCGTTTTGAAGAAGAATACGAGCAAAAAAACGGTACGTCACCTACACTGTCTGAAATTTCGGAAGGCACGGGAATAAGCCAAGAGGATGCGATTTTTGCCATATCGGCAGTACAGCCCGTATCACCGCTGACGCTTGAAGGTGAGGACGGAAACGATTATGATATTCCAATAGGGATAGATGATGTAGAGGAACGCCTTGAAAGATTTGCACTGCTTGAAGCGATTGAAAAGCTGTCTTCTGACGAAAGACAGCTAATTGCATTACGGTACTTCAAAAATTTAACTCAACAGCAAACAGCCAAAATTTTAGGACTAAGTCAGGTAAAAGTGTCACGTTTGGAAAAAAGAATTTGCATAAAACTTAAATCCCTTCTCGAATAAGCCTTGCAAAATGGAAAAAAGTGTGATATACTCATAATTGTAAATTATAAACAATTTAATTAATAGGAGTGTATTACTATGAAGATTCTTGTTATTAATGCAGGAAGCTCATCTCTTAAGTATCAGCTTATTGATATGACAAACGATGCAGTTCTTGCAAAAGGTCTTTGCGACAGAATCGGTATCGAAGGCGGTAACTTCAAGCATAAAGTTCCCGGTAAAGAGGATTATGTGCTTGAAGTTCAGATGAAGAATCACGAGGATGCTGTAAAGATAGTTGTTGATGCCCTTACAGATAAGGAGCACGGAGTTATTTCTTCTATGGAAGAGATTGGTGCCGTGGGACACAGACTTGTTCACGGTGCCGATAAGTTTTCTAAGTCGGTTATTATTGACGATGAGGTTATCGAGACAGTTAAGGAATGCAGTGTGCTCAGCCCTCTTCACAACCCTGCCAACCTTACAGGTGTAAAGGCTTGTCAGGAAATTATGGGTAGTATCCCTCAGGTCGGCGTATTCGACACAGGCTTCCACCAGACAATGCCCGATTATTCTTACCTCTATCCCATTCCTTACAAATACTATGAAAAGTACAGAATCCGCCGCTACGGCTTCCACGGTACATCACATCGCTATGTAACTCTCCGTGCAGCTGAAATGCTCGGTAAAAAGCCCGAGGATATAAAGATTGTTACCTGTCACCTTGGTAACGGTTCATCAATTGCCGCTGTTGACGGAGGCAAGTGCCTTGATACAACAATGGGTATGACCCCCCTTGAAGGTATCATGATGGGAACCCGTTCGGGTACCATTGACCCTGCAATCATTCCTTTCCTCATGGAAAAGGAGAATATGACTGCCAAGGACATCGATAAGATGCTCAACAAGGAGTCAGGTATTCTCGGTATTTCCGAAAAGACAAGTGACAATAGAGATATCGAACAGGGCGCAAGAGAGGGTGACGAGAGATGCAAGCTTGTTGAAAATATGCTTTGCCATCAGCTCACCAAGTATGTTGGCGGTTATATTGCCGCTATGGGCGGATGCGATGCTGTTGTATTTACAGGCGGTATCGGAGAAAACAACCCTGCATACAGAAAGAGAGTTGCAGATAAGCTTGGCTTTATGGGCGTTAAGATTGATGACGAAAAGAATGAATTTGCAAAGCGTAACGGTCTTGAAGTAGATATTTCAGCCGCTGACACAACAGCTCACATTCTTGTAATTCCTACAAACGAAGAGCTTATGATAGCAAGAGACACATATGACCTTGTGAAATAAATTAAAAAATCTGCGGAGTGTATCCGCAGATTTTTTACTATATTGGTTGCGATAGGCGAGCAATGTCAGCGGTCACTGACCGCTTTTTATATCATATGAATTTGTTTAATCGAACTTGATTATTTCACCTCAATTGCATTTGTGACTGCACTTGCTGTCAAACAGCCCTTTTAATGAAATGGTGTATTTTCCGTTTTCTTCTTTGAAGCCAAGCATTTTTGCATACTTTGGAGCAAGGTCGGAAGGGGAGTCGAAGCTACAATCTGTTGCGCCTGAAAGCTCCATAAAATTCATCACGGCACGCCCCATAATGATTAGTGCTTCTATGTCTTCGTCGGTATCCTTTACCATACCGAATTCCAATATGGTTGCCGATGTGCCGAGAATATCAAATTGACATGCGGCAATAAGCTTTTCGTCTTCTTTTTCAGAGTAAGCAAATGCAAGAGGATCATATTTAAAGCCGCACAAGCGGCAGATTTCTTCTTGATATGTTTTATCCTGAATGGGTTTAATTATAAGCATTTTGTTACCTCCCGTGAAATTCAAACCAATTATACCTTTGTTTTCCCGAAATGTCAACCGAAATCACAAAAAGTCGTCAAATATATTGATGAAAATTTCACAAACATCTTGAAAAATTCAAAGTATTGGTGTATAATACAAAATGATGTATAATGGGCTTTGAATAAAAGCCTGATGACATATTATTCTTATGACATATTTTAAGGAGGAAAATGGGTAATGCAAAAGAAAATCAGCAATCTCCCGTTTAAGGGAACCCCCGAACAGGAGAAACAACTCAAGGCTTCAATCGATGCAAACAAGCACGACAAAAGCCGACTTATGGCAGTAATGCAGGAGGCTCAGGAAATATACGGTTATCTGCCTCTTGAAGTACAGTCAATGATAGCAGAGGGAATGGATGTACCCCTTGAAAAGGTGTACGGTGTAGCTACCTTCTACGCTCAGTTTTCACTTTCTCCCAAGGGAGAGTATAACATTTCTGTTTGCCTTGGTACAGCTTGCTATGTTAAGGGCTCAGGTGATATCTTTAACAAGCTTTCCGAAAAGCTTGGTATTGCCGCTGAAGAGTGTACCCCCGACGGAAAGTTTTCACTTACTGCTTGCCGCTGCATAGGCGCTTGCGGTCTTGCTCCTGTTTTTACAATTAATGAGGATGTTTACGGAAGAATCGGTCCGGAAGATGTTCCCGCGATTCTTGCGAAATACGGTGCATAAATTAATATCACAAGAGGTATAAATCTGTGAAAATTTGCGAAATTCAGAAACTTCTTAATGCAGAGGTGCTGACCTGCAAAGAGCTTCTTGACAAAGATGTCAGATCCGCTTGCGGAAGCGATATGATGAGTGATGTTCTTGCGTATGTTAAGGACCAGGCGGTTCTGCTCACCGGTCTTGTAAATATGCAGGTTATCAGAACGGCAGAAATGATGGATATGGTTTGTGTAGTATTCGTACGTAACAAGCTTCCCTCAGATGACATTCTTGCTTTGGCAGAGTCAAAAGAAATTGTTGTTATGAAAACCGAAGAACGCATGTTTGATGCTTGCGGTATGCTTTACTCTGCAGGCTTGCGCAAAGGTGAATAGTATGAGCGATGTTTTAAAGCTGCATTTTGATGTTGACGGAGATGATTTTACTTCTGCCGGTGAGGCATCGGCTGAGGTTAAAAAGAAGCTCAGACTTCTTGGCTATTCGGCGGAAATCATCAGACGTGTTTCCATTGCAATGTATGAGGGAGAAATCAATATGGTAATTCACGCCGCAGGCGGTGTTGCCGACGTGGCAATTTACGAGGACCGTATTGAAATTGTTCTGACCGACCACGGACCCGGTATAGCGGATATAGAGCTTGCAATGAGTGAAGGATATTCCACAGCGGCAGATACAGTCCGCTCGCTCGGCTTCGGCGCAGGAATGGGAATACCGAATATGATGAGGTACGCTGACTATTTTAATATCGAGTCAACGGTAGATGTCGGTACCAAGGTTACTATGATAATCAATACATAAACTGGCAGGTGATCTTTTGGACAAGTATTTACATTCAGTAACTCTTATGGCAGACAAATGCCACGGTTGTACACATTGCTTGAATTACTGTCCTACCGAAGCGATACGTGTTAAAGACGGCAAAGCTGTTATTAATGCGGACAGATGTATTGACTGCGGTCAATGTATACGAGTTTGCCGCAACAAGGCAAAACGGTCGATTTATGATCCGTTGAGTGCTCTTGACAGCTTTAAGTTCAAAATTGCACTTCCTGCACCGACTTTATACGGTCAGTTTGATAATCTTGATGACATTGATTATGTTGTTCAAGGTCTTTATGATATCGGATTTGACTATGTATATGAGGTTTCGAGAGCAGCCGAAATAGTAACCGAGTATACAAGGCGTTATTTGAAGCAATGCGATATACCCAAGCCGGTTATCAGTTCTGCCTGTCCTGTTATACTAAGACTTATAAGCCTAAGATTTCCTTCTCTTTGCGAGCATGTAATGCCGCTGATGTCTCCTATGGAGGTAGCCGCAGTTAATGCGAAGCAATTGGTTAAAGAGGAGCATCCTGAGCTTGGTGACGACGATATAGGCGTGGCGTTTATATCCCCCTGTCCCGCAAAAGTCAGTTATGTAAAGAATCACCCCGAAAACCGCCGTCCGATTATTGACTGTGTTCTCTCAATGAAAGAAATATATTTTTTGATGATTTCAAAGATGAAGAGGGAAGCACAGCCTCAGAAAGCTTCTTCTTCGGGAGTTGTCGGGCTGAGCTGGGCAACCTCGGGCGGAGAATCTACGGCGATATTCAATGACAAATACCTTGCGGCTGACGGCATAGACAATGTAATAAAGGTTCTTGACCAGATCGAAAATAACGCCCTTCCCACACTGGAATTTGTTGAGCTTAACAGCTGTCCCGGAGGTTGCGTAGGCGGTGTTATGACTGTTGCAAATCCTTTTATTGCCAGAGCAAGAATACAGGGGCTGAGAAGATATCTTCCCGTAACAAGAACATCGGGGTCAAAAGAGATTGCAAAATCAGGCGTTCCCGAAAATCTTGTGATACATACACCTCTTAACAAACGCAGTATCGGAACATTTAATAATGATTCAAATCTGTCAATCAAAGTTATGGCTGAGATAGAAGAGGTTAACGATAAGCTTCCGCAGATTGATTGCGGTGCTTGCGGTGCTCCTACCTGTCATGCTTTTGCGGAGGACGTTGTATGTAAGGGCGTATCGATTGATGAGTGCCCTATGTACAAGCTTCCAAGGTTTAATGACGGAGGTACAAAATGAAGTTATCCGAGTTTAAAGATGTGCTTTCCCTTGAAGAAATTCACGTAGCTGATATTGACAGGGAAGTGAAAGGAGCATATACAGGGGACCTGCTCAGTTGGGTTATGACAAGGCTTGATGCAGACTGTGCATGGGTGACAATAATGAACAACGTTAACGTTGTTGCGGTTGCTTCCCTTGCCGATGCGTCATGTGTCATTTTTACCGAAAACGCAGAAATCTCCCAAGATGTGACCGAAAAAGCAAAATCACAGAATATAAATCTTTTCAGAACTGAAAAGTCATCATTTGAAATATCTTATTTGATTGGAAAAATGCTGTATGCCTAATAAAGCATTTTACGACCTGCACATTCATTCATGTCTCTCTCCGTGCGGAGACGACGAGATGACCCCTTGCAACATAGCCGGTATGGCTTCGCTTAAGGGATTGAATGTTGTAGCGTTGACTGATCATAATACGTGTGGAAACTGTCCGGCTTTCTTTTCTGCGTGCTCGGGCTTTTCACTGGTAGCGATACCGGGAGCCGAAATTACAACCGCTGAAGATATTCATGTTGTAACTCTGTTCGAGACGCTTGAAGGGGCAATGGACTTCAATCAATTTCTTACATCAAAAAGAGTTCTTTATAAGAACGATGCTGATGTATTCGGCAGACAGATATATATGGACGATAATGACCGTGCTGTCGGAGAAGAACCGTATCTTTTGGTTAATGCTGTTGACATTTCTGTTGACGATATTTATCGTACGGTCAGCTCTTACGGAGGTATTGCATATCCGGCCCATATAGATAAGCAGTCAAACAGTCTTATCAGTGTTTTTGGTATGGTACCGGAATCTGATTTTACCGCATATGAGTTTGCCGACATATCAAAAAGAGAATTATTCACTTTGCAGCACCCGATTCTTAACGGCAGCGTTTGTGTAACAAGCAGTGATGCTCATTATTTGTGGGACATAAACGAGAGTATTAACTCCCTTGAGATTTATTCCGACCTGTCGGATGCCGATGCTGTAAGAGCGGAAATATTTTCTGTTTTAAGAGGTGATAGAAAATGAAAGAGTTATCTCTTAATGTGCTTGATATATCCAAAAATTCCGTTAAGGCAGGCGCAAGCAATATCGGTATTGAAATCAAGGAGACCGACAGCGAGCTTGTGATTGTCATAACAGATGACGGATGTGGTATGAGTCCCGAAATGCTCGCACGTGTAACAGACCCTTTCTGCACAACAAGAAAAACGCGGAAGGTTGGCTTGGGGATACCGTTTTACAAGCTTGCGGCAGAGCAAACAGGAGGCAGTCTCAATATTGTTTCCAGAGTTAAAGACTCCGCTTGTAATGAAAGCGGTACGGTTGTTACGGCTCTTTTCAGAAAAGACCATATTGATTGTCTGCCGCTTGGTGACATAGTATCGACCGTGTGTACGCTGATACAGGGCTCACCCGATATTGATTTTGAGTTTTCACATAAATATAATGAAAAAGAGGTACATCTCTCAACGGCTGAGATGAGACAGGTACTGTCAGGCGTGCCTCTTAACTCGCCCGATGTGCTCGTTTGGGTGAGAGAGTATTTAAACGAGCAATATGCAATGTTATAAAATAATAAAATATAAGAAGGGAAAAAGTTATGAAATCATTAGCTGAACTTGCTGCAATCAGAGAAAGAATGCAGGAGAAGGTTAACATTCGTGAGAACAATGCTTCTATGCGAATCGTTGTAGGTATGGCTACTTGCGGTATTTCCGCAGGCGCAAGACCTGTACTTAACGCTTTTGTTGAAGGCGTTTCAAAGGCAGGACTTTCAGGTAAGGCAACTGTTTCTCAGACAGGTTGCATCGGTATTTGCCAGTACGAGCCCGTTGTTGA
>CAZYTA010000047.1:0-18887 GCA_964650465.1 uncultured Oscillospiraceae bacterium
AAAGGGAGGGATATAAAGTGGCAGAAGTAAAAATCAAAGAAAACGAATCTCTTGACAGTGCTATCCGCAGATTTAAGAGACAGTGCGCAAGAAGTGGAGTTTTGTCAGAGCTTCGCAAGCGTGAGTGCTATGAAAAGCCCAGCGTAAAGCGTAAGAAGAAAGCAGAAGCTGCACGTAAGCGCAAGTTCAAATAAGAACACACAAGGTTTTGCCAAGCCTGTTTCCACAGGCTTGGCTTTACTAAATTTTATGGTATTTGGAGGCTACTATTATGAGTAAGCTTAGAGTCGGTGTCGTTGGCTGTACAGGTATGGTTGGTCAGCGCTTTATAACCCTGCTTGACGGACACCCTTATTTTGACGTTACAGCAATCGCCGCAAGCAGCCGTTCCGCAGGCAAGACCTATGAGGAAGCAGTGGCTGGCAGATGGGCAATGAAAACTCCCATTCCCGAAATGGTAAAAAATATGGTTATCAAGGATGCATCCGACATTCCCGCTATGAAGGAATGTGTTGATTTTATCCTTTGTGCCGTTGATATGAAAAAGGAAGAAATTATGGCGCTGGAGGAAGCTTACGCAAAGGCTGAGATTCCCGTTGTTTCAAACAACTCTGCTCACCGCAAGACTCCCGATGTTCCTATGGTAATTCCCGAAATCAACAATTCTCATATTGAAATAATCAAGGACCAGAAAAAGAGACTCGGAACAACAAAGGGCTTTATTGCAGTTAAGCCCAACTGCTCAATCCAGAGCTATGTTCCCCTGCTTACTCCCCTTATGGAGTTCGGTCCCAAGCAGGTAGTTGTATCTACATATCAGGCAATTTCAGGTGCAGGAAAGACCTTCGAAACATGGCCCGAAATGATAGACAACGTTATCCCCTACATCGGCGGTGAAGAAGAGAAGAGCGAAAAAGAGCCTCTCAAGGTATGGGGACATATTGAAGACGGTGTTATCAAGGACAACACCGATATTCAGATAACTTCACAATGCATTCGTGTACCCGTAACAGACGGACACCTTGCAACTACCTTTGTAACCTTCGAGAAGAAGCCCACAAAGGAACAGATACTCGAGGCTTGGAAAAACTACAAGGGCAGACCTCAGGAGCTCGGTCTCCATTCTGCACCAAAGCAGTTTATCACATATTTTGAAGAGGACAACCGTCCCCAGACAGGCATCGACCGTAACATTGAAAACGGTATGGGCATCACTGCAGGCAGACTTCGTGAGGATTCCATGTTTGACTACAAATTTGTAGGTCTTTCACACAATACTCTCAGAGGTGCGGCAGGCGGCTCACTCCTTCTTGCAGAGCTTCTCTACAAAGAGGGATATTTGTATTAAAAAAAGCCCGAAAGGGCTTTTTTTGAATGCAGAATGCAGAATTGTGGTTGATTTGTACCCCAAGAGTATTTCCTCGCTTCGCTCAGGGCACACGCAAATTTTCAATATTATTTTATTTGCTTTTCGTAGGAGCGCGAGGGAGTGCTTTTTGCTAAAAAGCATTCCCTCGCAAAACAGATATAAAAAGGTTTTTTATGAGAAAATACAAAAACAGACTTAGAGACCTTAGAGAGGACAAAGACCTGACACAGGCAGAAGCGGCAAAGATATTCTTTTTGCAAGTAACGCAATACAGAAGATACGAAAACGGCGAAAGCGATTTACCTCTTGAGTGGGCAAAAAAATTTGCAAGCTTTTACGATGTATCAATCGACTATATCGCAGGACTTACAAACGAAAAGAGATAGAGTTTGTTGAATGAAGAATGCATGAGCGGGGTGCTTTTACGGCGAAGCGAATTAGCGAATCCGGTAAAAATGCAAGCCATACAGGGAACGAAGCCCGAACAGTGTGTGAGGGCGCAGTGAGTCGTAGAATTAGGGAGTGATTTCGCCTTGCGAAATCTTCGATTTATTGTATTTTTCAAAATACTCTTATAAAATTTTAATTAGCTTTTTAGGTGAGAGCGCGAGAGAGGGTATTTTTTGCTAAAAAATACCTTTTCTCGCATAATAACATAAATAAGGATAATAATATGACGAAATTAATTTTAAAGCGATATTCAGGCGAGAGCGGGATAACCGCCGAGTCAAAGGCGGCTATCGGCAAGCTGTCGGGCACTGTGGGAATATTTGCGAATATACTTCTGGCTTCGGCAAAGCTTTTGGCAGGTATAATAACAGGGTCAATGGCAATAACAGCCGATGCGCTTAACAATATGACCGATGCGGCAAGCTCGCTTATCACACTGATAGGCTTCAAGCTTTCCGAACAGCCTGCAGACAAGGAGCATCCCTACGGTCATGCAAGATTTGAATATCTGTCAGCCTTGGCTGTGTCGGTGCTGATAATCTTTATCGGCTTTGAATTGGCAAAAAGCTCTGTTATCAAAATAATTGAGCCAACAGCTACCTCAATGACCGCAGTTTCCGCCATTATTCTGATACTGTCAATACTTATAAAGCTTTGGCTTTCATTTTTCAATAAAAGTCTTGGTATGGCAATATCCTCATCCACGCTCATTGCAACCTCCCAGGACAGCAGAAATGACGTAATTGCAACCTCTGCAGTACTTATAGCGGCTGTTATCGAGCATTTTACACAGCTTAAAATCGACGGCTGGATGGGACTTGCTGTGGCTTTGTTTATCCTTCACAGCGGAATTATGCTTGCCCGTGACACCGTATCCCCCCTGCTTGGTGAAAATGCAACGCCCGAGCTCAAGGAGCAGATAGTTGACTATATAAAGAGCCGTCCCAAGGTGCTTGGCTATCATGACCTGATGGTCCACGATTACGGCATGGGCAGGCGATTTGCAAGTTTGCATGTAGAAATGGACAGGAGTGTCGACCCATTCATATGCCACGAGCTTATAGATGACATGGAGCGTGAGTGCAAAATGAGTCACGGAGTTGAGCTTGTCATTCATTATGACCCTGTTATTACAGGTGACCCCGAGTTTGACAGGCTGAAGGACGGAGTTTCCGCTGTAATGCATGGCATCGATGAACGCATATCAATTCACGATTTTCGTGCCGTACCGGGTGAAAGTCACACAAATGTTATTTTTGATGCGGTGTTGCCCTCCGATATAAAAATGACACAGAGCGAAGTTGCCGCAGAAGTGGAAAAGGCTCTCAGCCTTTCTCAAGGCAAGAAATTTTATGCCGTTATCACCTTTGATTCGGCTGATTTTAACTGATTATACACAGATTTATCACTCATTACGAACAAACAGTAAGGAGAAAAACGATGTTTTTTAAAGAATTTCCATTGCCCAAAGAGCCTGTAATTCCGGATTACAGCGTTGATATAAGAGCTTTCGGCGCAGTTGAAAACGAGCTTTCAACCGCAATAAATCAGGCTATTGCGCACACTTCCGAGCGTGGCGGCGGCAAAGTGGTTGTCCCTGCAGGTCAATGGCTGACAGGACAAATACATCTGAAAAGCAATATAGAGCTTCATTTTGAAACAGGTGCCAGGGTCAGCTTTTCCGATAATCCCGAGGACTATCTTCCTGCGGTGCTCACCATGTACGAGGGTATCCGTTGCTACAATTATTCACCCTTGATTTACGGAAACAAGCTTGAAAATGTGGCAATAACGGGCAAAGGAGAGCTTGACGGAAACGGCGCGGTCTGGTGGAAATGGTCAGGAAACCTCAAGGCTCGTGATATACTTTACAGCGGCGAGCTCCCTCTGGAAAAGAGAATTTTCGCTACCGAGGATTACGGACTCCGTCCCCTGTTTTTGCAAATACTTGCAAGTAAAAACGTACTCATAGACGGAATAACGCTGAGAAATTCGCCTTGCTGGACACTTAATCTTGTATGGTGTGAGGATTCCATTGTAAGAAATGTCACCGTTGACAATCCCACCGACTCACCAAATACAGACGGTATAAATATAGAGTCCTCAAACCGTGTAATAGTGGAGGACTGTACTGTGATTACCACAGGAGACGATATGTTCTGTCTCAAGGCAGGCAGAAACGAGGATGCATGGGAGGTGGGTATCCCCTGCGAAAACGTAATTATACGCCGTTGCAGGTCACTGGGTCCCTCAAGAAGCGGCGGAATAGCTATCGGCAGTGAAATGTCAGCCGGAGTGAGAAACATCCTTGCCGAGGATTGTGAGTTTGACTACAACGTAAACTGTGTTAGAATAAAATCCAAGGACGGCAGAGGAGGATATGTAGAAAACGTTGACTTCAAACGTCTCAAAATGCGTAAGGGACTGCGTGGCATAAATATCAGTTATCGCTACATCTGCGAGGCAAATGACCCTGCCAAGGAACCGGGTAAGCATATGCCCGAGATACGCAATATCTTCTTTGAGGATATCGTCTGCGACAGCGTAACTACAGGTATCACACTTGAAAATCTACCAAACGGCGTTATGGAAAATATACATTTCAAAAACATCACCATGACGGCAGAAAAATGTATGTCTGCCGACAGTGTGTGCGGACTGTATCTGGAAGCCGTAAAGCTAACCGAAGAAAAAGGTGCGGGCGGAAACATTTACGAAGAATAATCTGAATGCAGAATATAGTTTGTAAGGGGGAGGGTGCTTTTTGCTAAAAAGCACCCTCCCCCTGTGTAAATTATAACCCTAATCTTCAAACAGCGGAGTGGAAAAATATCTCTCTGCCGTGTCGGGAAGTACTGTTACGACTGTCTTACCCTTGCCCAGCTTCTTTGCCAGACGGATTGCAGCGGCAACATTTGTACCGCTGGAAATACCGCACATAATACCTTCCTTTGAAGCCAACTCCTTGGCTGTGTTTATTGCTTCTTCATCCTTGACAATACATATGTCACTGTATATTTCCTGATTGAGTATATCGGGAATAAGTCCGTCGCCTATACCCATCTGCAGGTGTGTACCTATCGAACCGCCCGAAAGAATTGCGGCGTGCTCGGGCTCTACCGCCCATATTTCTATGTCAGGATTGTATTTTTTCAAGGTTTCGCCTATTCCCGTAATAGTGCCGCCTGTACCTATACCCGAGCAAAAGCCGTGGATAGGACCGTCAACGGCATTTATTATCTCCATTCCCGTAACATCTCTTTGTACGCCGGGATTTGCGGGATTTTCAAATTGCTGAGGGACAAAAACTCTGGGGTCCTCCGCCTTCATCTTCAAAGCTGTTTTTACGCATTCGTCAATGCATTCTCCGATATTGCCTGCATCGTGTACAAGAATAACCTCTGCACCGTAGTGCTTTACCAGCTTGCGTCTTTCCTCGCTTACCGAATCGGGCATTATTATCTTGGTTTTATAACCTCTTACAGCACCGACAAGTGCAAGTCCTATTCCCTGATTTCCGCTGGTAGGCTCTACTATAATGGTGTCCGAATTGATAATTCCGCGTCTTTCGGCATCCTTTATCATATTGTAGGCTGTTCGGGTTTTTATCGAGCCTCCTACATTGAGACCTTCAAATTTAACAATGATATCGGCGCCATCCTCAGGTGTGAGTCTGGCGAGCTTGATAATGGGAGTGTTTCCCATTGCATCCAAAATACTGTTATAAATCATCTTACTGTACCTTTCTGAAAATTCGCTTGGGACCGAAGCTGAGAGCTGTAAGCACGCCCACAAGCATAAGTCCTGCCCACACAAGAATGAGCTTGCCCCAGCCTATAGTTGAAACCGAGTTGGCAAAAATCGTACTGGAGGCAGCCGCCGCCATATAGCTCATAAAATCAAGGTATCCTGTCGCACCCGACACAATTCCCGTATCCTTGAGACTGGGACAGTAAACACTCCAAAGCATTGTTGCCGAACAGTTGTTAAAGAATATAGCCATTACCATAAAAACTATATTTACAGCTCTTATGTCAATAAAATATGCACCAAGGAAGGACAATGCCGAAACGGAAAACATTACCAGCAGTGTCAGCTCCATTCTTCTTTTAAGTCTCTCATATGTAAATATTGAAACAAAGGTACTTCCGCAGATAAGCAATGTGCAGACACTGAATATAGAGGTAGCCTGCTCGGTGGGAAAATTGAGATACTGTGCAAGATATGTGGGAAGCCAGAATATTACCGATGTTCTGATAACTCCCGTAATAAGCGAAACCACCGTAAACGCCACTATATCACGCTTTAACAGCTCCATTATGGCTCCCTGACGCTTATCTCCTTTTTTGCGGTCATACTGTCCGTATTTTACAATACCGTTCTTTTCAAATATAAGGAAGGTAACAAAGCAAACAATACCCATAACCCAAAGCACTATACTGCTTACTCTGAAAACGCTTGTCCACACCATAACGGAGGCAAGCAGTCCTGCCATAGGTGAACCGAAAAAGGAAGCAAAGGTATAACCGAGACTGCAGCGTGTTGCGTGGATAGGTTCTGTATTTTCCGATACAACCTTGGTCATGGGACCGTATATCATCGAAAGGAAAAATCCTGTCATACCGTATACTATACGTATTGAAAGCGGATTTTCGGGATTGAGAACAGGAAACATAAAATTACATACTCCTGCAAGCACCAATCCGAAGCTTATCATATTTCTCGCTTTTATCTTATCGCCTATAGCACCGTTGATAAGCTGACCCACTGCATAAAACACAAAATATACAGAGGATACCGAGCCGATAAATTCCTCGGTATAACCACCCGACTCTATCATCTGAGGTGTAACTGCACCCAATACGTTTCTTGCAATATATACGGCAAGATACGATACAGAGCAAAGCACTCCCAAAAGAAGCGCATTTCTGACCTTTTTGTTGCTGAACATTTACAGACCTTCTTTCAATTAAAAGCATACATTATATAATAATACAACTGTCGTTTTTTGTCAACCTATTTAATCAAGAGCGAATACAGTTTATTGTATATATCGGTATTGTCATACGCTCCCGCAAAAAGTTTTTCTCCCTTTCCCTTAGCCCACATTCCCACAGGTGCGGCAGTGTGAACATAAGTAGAAAAACCTATTCCTGCCCTGTTTGAAACCAGCCTTGTAACCTCGGCTGTTATCGGAGTGCGTGTAGAATATGCAATGCGGTCCTCCTCGGTATAATCAGCCGTTCCCGAAAGAGTCTTTTCCCAAGCACGCTCAAGTCGGCTGTATTCGTAGGAATTCAGCTCACTCAATCCGAAAAGCACCTCTATGTCGGAAAGAACAGTCTCAAAGGGTGTATTCTCCGCCTTGTATCGGTCAACATATTCCTTTTCAAATTTCAGATATGAAACCGATTGCAAAAACAACTTATCAAAATATGTAGAGTAATCCGTTCCCGAATAGCCCAGTGACAAACCGCCCGTTTCGTGGTCACCCGTTACAAGGATAAGCGTTTCGTCGGGATGCTCAGTATAAAAATCAAGAGCAACCTCAACCGCATCCGAAAATGCCTCCATCTCACATACCGCCGTTAAGGCATCGTTTGCATGAAGTGCGGAATCTATTCTTCCGCCCTCACACATTATGAAAAATCCATTGTCACCGTCAAGCACATCAATGCCCTTTTCGAGGTAATCCCCAAGACTCATTGCATCGCTGTTCCTGTCAAGTGCAAAGCTCATCATGCCCGAGGAATCGCAGTGCGGGTCAATAACGAGATATTTCCTGTCACCTGATTCCATACCAAGTATTTCCTCCTCGGTGTCAAGTACGGTATAACCGCCCTTTTCGGCAAGTGTTGTAAGGTTTTCTCCGCCTCCCTCCGGGTCAAGGAAGCTTCCGCCTATAAACAAATCAAAACCGGAAGAGGGCAGATACGAACCGATTTCATAGTAGTTATATCTGGATGCACTGTGAGCATAGAAAACTCCGGGGGTTGCATGGTTAAGATTGGCTGTTGTAATTATTCCAACCTTCATACCGCGCTCTCTTTTTAACAGAGTTGCAATGCTTTCAAGCTCAGTGCCTGCGGTGCTTTCGGCAATTTTACCCGTATCGGTTTTTGCACCCGTGGCAATCGAGGTGCCGCTTGAGGCGGAGTCGGGAATAAATGATGTTCTGTCATAATTGGTCACAATCCCCACAGACTCAAAATCGCTGAAGGAAAGATGTACAGGCTCGGACTGTCCGCTTCTTGCCGCAATTGCATCACGTGCAAGCTGTACTGTGTTGAAGCTCATTCCGTCTCCTATAAACAGAAATACATATTTAAGCTCCGTTTCCTTCGTGCTTGTACAAGCGGTAAGGGTAAGGAGCATAACTATTATCATTACAAAAGCTGCAATTCGTTTCAAACAATATCACCTCATGTTATATTGTAGCACAAAAGTCTTACAACTTCAAGTACCATATAATTATTCATAAAGACAAAAATTTCATATGTACTTGACAAACTGCGACATTGTATTGTATAATATTCTGAAAATATACAAAGAAAGTCTTGAAGCACAAAATGTTGCAAGATTGGGTCTTGCAATGCAAGACTCTTTTTTTGTGTAAATTTTAAAAAAGGAGAGTTCTGTTTATGAAACTCATCTACAATGTCAAAGACAAACCCAAGTTTTCACAGGTAATCGTATTTGCGATTCAGCAGCTCCTTGCCATCATGGCGGCTACAATTGCTGTTCCTGCAATTGTAGGTAACGGAATGACAGCTTCTGCAGCCCTTTTCGGCGCAGGCGCAGGTACACTCGTTTATCAGCTGTTCACTAAGTTCAGAAGCCCTGTTTTCCTCGGCTCCTCCTTCGCCTTCATCGGCTCAATGGTAACTGCATTTGCAGGCGCAATCTCCGCTTCGCTGGGATATCTCGGTATAATCCTCGGTGCCTTCCTTGCAGGCCTTGTTTATGTTGTTATTGCAATTGTCATCAAGCTTGTGGGCGTTAACTGGATCAACAAGCTTATGCCTCCCGTTGTTATCGGTCCTACCGTTGCTCTTATCGGTCTTTCGCTTGCAGGCGCGGCTATCAAGGATGTGTTCTCCTACGGACCTCAGGACGGAAACGGTTCATTCATTATGACAGGTAATATCTGGGTATCATTTATTTGTGCTCTTGTTACTTTTGCTGTTGTAGTTTGTTGCTCCGTATACGGCAAAAAGATGGCTCGTCTCATCCCCTTCATCATCGGTATACTTGCAGGCTACGCTGTAGCGCTTGTATTCACTCTTATCGGTAATGCCGCAGGCATCGACGCTCTCAAAATACTCAGCTTTGAGCCCTTCAAGGCGCTGGTTGCAGACGGCGTAAACCTCAGCACCTTCATTGCAGTTCCCGAGTTTTCTTTCATTGAAGGCTTTAAGGGTGTTAAGGAATTCAGCTGGTCATATGCGGCTACAATTGCTGTTGCATACATACCCGTTGCTTTCGTTGTATTCGCTGAGCACATCGCTGACCACAAGAACCTTTCTTCAATCATCGAGCAGGACCTTCTTGAAGAGCCCGGCTTGCACAGAACACTTCTCGGTGACGGTGTAGGCTCTATGGTAGGTGCATTCTTCGGCGGATGCCCCAACACAACATACGGTGAGTCTGTAGGCTGTGTAGCTATTACAAGAAATGCTTCTGTTGTTACAATAACAGCAACAGCAATCATGTCAATACTCATCGCCTTCATCTCTCCCTTCGTTGCATTCCTTGATTCTATCCCCGGATGCGTAATGGGCGGCGTTTGTATCACCCTTTACGGCTTCATCGCAGTATCAGGTCTTAAGATGATACAGAAGGTAGACCTTGAAAACAATGCTAATCTCTTTACCGTAGCAGCTATCCTTATCCCCGGTATCGGCGGTATGGCAATGGCTATAGGTAAGGTTACAATCACAGCAATTGCATGTTCGCTTATCCTCGGTATCCTTACAAACTGTCTCCTTTCAAAGAAGAAGGACAACACCCAGGAATAATTACTTAATTTTTGTGACGCAAAAGCGGCAAGACGGTTTTAACGCCTTGCCGCTTTTCAAATTGCCGTTTTTTGCGATATAATGCTTTTTAGCAAAAATCACTCCCTCGCGCTCCTCCGACTCGCTATAGCCTCACACACTGTTCGGCTACGCTCTCTGTACGGCTTGAAAAGCAATTTGAGATAATTTTTATAAAAACCTAAAAATGCTTTTGGGGAGGGTTTTGGGAGGGGGCTTTTTGCTAAAAGCCCCCTCCCAAAAAATAAGCTATAAAATCAAATGGCGAGAATTGTCAGCGGCGGCTTGCCGCCTTTTTATGTACTAAGAAATTGCATTAAACCAACCTCGCCGTTTTACCTTGTTTGGCATATACATAGATAGCGGTAGGCGAGAATTGTCAGCGGCGACTCGCCGCCTTTTTTCTTTTTACATCGGAAGGAAGAATACCCGTATACTTTTTAAATGTCTTTGTAAAATAAGGCATATTCTCAAAACCGCAGAGATTTGCAACCTCACCTACGTTTTTATTACCTTCATAAAGCATCTTGCGTGCAGTATCACATCTGACAATGTTAATATATGTAACAGGGGTATAATGTGTTATACGCTTGAATTCCCGTATAAAATAGTACTCGCTGATACCCGATGCACGTGCAAGGTCATTTGTAGTCAACTTCTGTGAAAGGTTTTCTCTGATATAAACAATAGCCGCACGGATATTGTCTGTATTGGAGCCTCTCTTCTTTTTCTTCTTTGCGTTGGGCTCCTTGTTTATGTGCTTTTTGCAAAGATCGTGAAGCAAGCCCAGCACGGCAGAGCGTATTGCAAGCCCTCTGTACTCGCCTTCTATGGCGTATGACTCAACCACCTTCATAAATGCCTGAGCCGCTTCTTCGTCAATAATGTTCTCACAGAATTTTACGGTATCTGTATCAAGCCCGTTTTCTCTGCAAAAATCTCTGTCTATAATAAGATAATAATATTCAAATTTTTCGTTTTCGCTGTCGGCGCTGAATCCGTGGAATACATCGGAATTTATAGCGAAAAGCTCACCTTTTTTTACGGGAAAATCAACAAAATCACAGGAAACCTTTCCGCTTCCCTCGGTTATATAAAGTATCTCAATGTTTTCGTGCCAGTTTACCGACAAAAATGCACTGCTGTCGTAACATCCCGGTGAGCACCTGTTAAGTATGAAAGGCAAGTCTCTGAGCGCCAAATCGTGTCTTTCATGTGCAATGTTATCCATTAATGTAACTTCCTTTGTTTTAACAGTTTGTTAAATTTTTAACAATAGTTTTTGTTAGATAGGTGCAAGCTTTCGCCTGCACCTATCACCTTTTAATCCCATAGGAAATTGCTCAGACCCAAGCCGTACAGCTATTCCCGAAGGAATGCCGTTGCAACGGTAGGCGAGCATTACATGCGGCATCTGCCGCTTTATAATTAGTTAAGTTCTGCGAAGTACTTGATTGTACGAACCATCTGGCTGGTGTATGAGTTTTCGTTGTCATACCATGAAACAACCTGAACCTGGTATGTGTCATCATCAATCTTAGCAACCATTGTCTGAGTTGCATCGAAGAGTGAACCGTATGTCATACCGATAACGTCGGATGAAACGATTTCATCTGTGTTGTAGCCGAAGGAAGCAGAAGCCTGAGCCTTCATAGCTGCGTTGATACCTTCAACAGTTATATCCTTGCCCTTAACAACTGCAACGAGAATTGTAGTTGAACCTGTGCAAGTGGGAACTCTCTGAGCAGAACCGATAAGCTTGCCGTTGAGCTCGGGGATTACAAGTCCGATAGCCTTAGCAGCACCTGTTGAGTTGGGAACGATGTTCTGAGCACCTGCTCTTGCACGGCGAAGGTCACCCTTTCTGTGAGGACCGTCAAGAATCATCTGGTCGCCTGTGTAAGCGTGAACAGTTGTCATGATACCGCTCTGGATGGGAGCATAATCATTGAGAGCCTTAGCCATGGGAGCAAGGCAGTTTGTTGTACAAGAAGCAGCAGAGATGATCTTGTCATCAGCTGTAAGAGTATCTTCATTAACGCTGAATACGATGGTCTTGAGGTCCTTACCTGCGGGAGCAGAAATAACAACCTTCTTAGCACCTGCGTTGATGTGAGCCATTGACTTCTCTGTTGAAGTGTAGAAACCTGTACACTCAAGAACAACGTCTACACCAAGCTCGCCCCAAGGACAGTTGTTAGCATCCTTTTCAGCATAGATCTTGATATTCTTTCCGTTTACTGTGATGCTGCTTTCATCTGACTCAACAGTATCAGCAAGAGCGTACTTGCCCTGAGCTGTATCATACTTGAGAAGGTGAGCGAGCATCTTGGGATCTGTGAGGTCGTTGATAGCTACAACTTCGTAGCCCTCAGCACCGAACATCTGTCTGAACGCAAGGCGTCCGATACGGCCGAAACCGTTAATAGCAACTTTAACTGACATAATTTTTTCTCCTTTTATATAAAGTTTTTTGTTTTTCCAAGAATACATTATATTCCAAAACTCTCTGTTTTGCAATACCTTTTTCAAACTTTGTGAAAAAATTTTCAATTTATTCTTATTATCTTACCTTTTGTGCGGTTTCAAAGACAATACGGTTCATATCGTCCATCTTTTTCTCCATATCCGCAGCCAATGCAAGCTGACATCTTGTGCGCACAAGATTGTGTCCCTCGTAATGTGTGGTAAAATACTTATCACCCGTAATATAGTCATCAAGGAAACGCATTCCCAGCTCTATTGCAATGGTAAGAGCGCCCAGCGCCATAGTCTCAAGCTCTTCATCGGTAAGAATGGGAGCGGCGGCAGAAATAAATCCCTCTGCAAAGCCTCTGTAAAGGTCGAGGTCAAGAGATACCTTTGAAAGGTCCTTTTCGTCCTCGGCGGCTGTGTTTGCGGCAAATCGGACAGCATCACCGAAATCGTGAGATGCAAGTCCGGGCATTACTGTGTCAAGGTCGATAACAGCAAGAGGCGCGCCTGTCTCCTTATTGAAGAGAACATTGTTAATCTTGGTATCGTTATGAGTAACACGGGCGGGAATTTTACCGCTTTCAAGGAGCTCTGTCAAGCGTGAGGCTATCTCTCTGTGAGAGCGGATAAACTCTATTTCGTTCTTAACCTCTGCAACTCTGCCGTACTCATCCTTTTCCACGTTTTCAAAAAAGCCTTCAAGACGCTTTTTGGTATTATGGAAATTGGGTATGGTCTCATAAAGGAGAGAGGCATCAAAATCAGAAAGCTGGAGCTGGAAATTACCGAAGGCTTTGCCTGCCTGACGAAGTACCTCGGGGTCCGAGGAGCCCTGATAGGTCAGAGAATCAAAGTCATTGGTCACACGCCAGAATTTTCCTTCCTCTGTTTCCAGATAATTCTTGCCGTTTTCGGTATGGTGATAATGAAGTGCGGGAGCACCTGTATTTTTCTTTCTGATGTGCTCGGTAACCAAATCTATGTTCTGCATTATCTGAACAGGCTCGCGGAACACATATGTATTGACCTTCTGAAAAATGTAAGACTTATCGGGATTCTTGTAAAATACCCTATATGTAGTGTTTATGTTGCCGTGAGTAATAAGACTGCAGCTGTCGAGCTTTCCTTCAAGACGGAATGCTTGACCGACTTTTTCAAGCTCGTTCAGTACATTGGCATCTGTCATAAGAATTACCTCTTTTCTGTATTCTAATCTCTTAAAAGAATATCGGCAATCTGCTTACAAGCTGTACCGTCACCATAAGGATTTGCGGCATGGCTCATAGCATCGTATACGCTCTTATCCTCCAAGAGAGCTTTGAAATTACTGTAAATAACCTCCTCATCGGTGCCAACAAGCTTCAGTGTGCCTGCCTTCACACCCTCGGGACGTTCGGTGGTATCGCGCATTACAAGCACAGGCTTGCCGAGAGAAGGAGCCTCCTCCTGTATTCCCCCGCTGTCTGTAAGAATCATATATGAGCGCGCAAGGAAATTGTGGAAGTCAAGGACATCCAACGGTTCAATTATGTGTATTCTGTCCGAATCGCCAAGATATTTGTCGGCGCATTCACGGACTACGGGATTCATGTGAATGGGATATATAGCTTTTACATCGTCATGCTCATCGATAATACGTCTGATGGCACGGAACATATTCGCCATGGGCTCACCGAGATTTTCTCTGCGGTGGGCTGTAATAGTAATAAGGCGAGAGCCCTTTGCCCATTCAAGCTCAGGGTGTGTATAATCTTCCTTTACGGTAGTTTTGAGTGCATCTATTGCTGTGTTACCTGTGATATATATGGTTGATTTGTCCTTGCCTTCTCTTATAAGATTGTCAGCTGACATCTGTGTAGGTGAGAAATTATACTTTGAAATTATTCCCACAGCCTGACGGTTAAACTCCTCGGGATAGGGAGAATAAATGTTGTAGGTGCGCAGTCCCGCCTCTACATGACCCACGGGTATCTGCAGATAAAAAGCAGCAAGTGCTGTTACAAAGGTGGTAGAGGTATCACCGTGAACAAGAACAATGTCGGGTCCTACTTCCTCAAGCACAGACTTTATCTTGCCAAGAATGCCTGTTGTAATGTCGAAAAGCGTCTGCTTTTCCTTCATTATCGAAAGGTCGTAATCGGGCACAACACCAAAGGTTTCCAGCACTCTGTCAAGCATCTGACGGTGCTGTCCTGTAACGCAAACAACAGTCTCGGCCTCTTTGCGTGACTTAAGCTCAAGCACAAGGGGACACATTTTAATTGCTTCGGGACGGGTGCCGAAGACCAGCATTATCTTTTTCATTATATCTCCTTAAAGTTATGTTATCTCACGGTGTGTCTTTTGGGTGTAAACCGAAAAGGCACTTGAATTATTATTTTATATATCGAACTTCAAGAAACAAGGCTTTTATCAAGTCCTATCTTCCCTTTGCCACGAGTTTTTTAAGGTAAAAATCCTTCGGATTTTATTTTGTGTCTTTTCTTCGCCTCTCCCTCGCACTGGCGTACATAAGTACGGCTGTGCAGAGGATTTTTGTAGTGTAGCGTTTAGCGGAACTTACAAAAATCCAAGCCATACAGGGAGCGTAGCCGAGCAATGTGCGAGGCTAAAGCGAGTCATAAGGCTTCGGGATTGACGATTTACCCTCCAAAACTCCCACCTTTTGTGATTTCCGGCTCGGTGTGTCTTTTGGGTGTAAACCGAAAAGGCAAGAATAATTGAGAATTGAAAATTGAGAATTGATAATTATTGAAGATTTCGCTTGCGAAATCAACCATAACGTTGCCGAAGGCAACATCTCACTCATTCCGCAGGAATGAATTTCACTTTCACGAAGTGAAAATTTCATGCGACGAAGCCGCATTTCACGGCACCGCTTAGCGAAGCTCTGCTTCGCATTAATGAACTTCCGGCTCCTTAAAGGTAGGTACCATTTCGTGCAATGCGCCTCTTATGTCTGCGCTGTCATCGGAGGCAATCTCCCACAGCTTTTCAAGAGAGGCAAAGAACTTATCCTCATCAAGACTGATGGGCTGACCGATATAGATAAGAGAATTGTCGGTCCTCTGCAGTCCTTCTTCGTCCATGAGAAGCTCCTCAAAAAGCTTTTCTCCGGGACGCAAACCTGTAAACTTGATGTCGATATCGGTATAAGGCTCAAAGCCCGAAAGACGTATCATATTCTCTGCAAGGTCAAGTATCTTTACTGGGTCTCCCATATCCAATACAAATATTTCGCCGCCCTTTGCGGATGCGCCTGCTGTGAGCACAAGGGATACCGCTTCGGGAATTGTCATAAAGTAGCGGATTATATCAGGGTGAGTAACAGTAACGGGGCCTCCTGCCTCTATCTGCCTCTCAAACAAAGGAATAACACTTCCGTTTGAACCGAGAACGTTTCCGAATCTTACGGCAACATATTCGGTGTTACTCTTTTTATTATATGTTTGAATTATCATTTCGCACAGTCTTTTTGTAGTGCCCATGATATTTGTGGGATTTACAGCCTTGTCGGTGGATATCATTACAAAGCGTTTTGTTCCGTACTTATCTGCCGCACGAACAGTATTAAGTGTACCGAAAACATTGTTTTTTACAGCCTCGTGGGGTGAATCCTCCATAAGAGGCACATGCTTGTGCGCCGCCGCATGATATACAATCTCGGGGCGGTAGGTTTCAAAAACAGAATTAAGTCTTTCCTCGTCTCTCACAGAGCCGATAAGAGCAAGAACATTCAGTTCGGGGAAGCTACGCTTAAGCTCATTGAGTATATCGTAGGTGCTGTTTTCGTAAATATCAAAAATTATAAGCTGTTTTGGATTGTGTCCTGCTATCTGACGGCAAAGCTCACTGCCTATAGAGCCGCCGCCGCCCGTAACCATAACGGTTTTGTTTTCAACATATCCCAGTATCTTGTTTACATCAATCTTTATCATTTCTCTGCCGAGAAGGTCAGAGATGTTTACTTTTCTGATTTTAGATACCAAATCTCCGTTGTCAAGAGATTCATCAAGACCCGGCATTGTACGCACATCACAGCCAGTCTGAGAGCAGAGCTTGAGAATCTCACGTCTTTGCTCCTTGGATGCCGAGGGAATCGCAAAGAAGATAGTCTTTACTCCCTTTGCCTTTGCAACCTCAACAATGTTCTCTCTTCCTCCCACAATGGGAACGCCTCTGATAAGATTTCCGTGAATATCGGGATTGTCATCTATAACAGCCACGGGAGTGCAAAGGGAAAACTTTGCATCGGCAAAAATCTCACGGAGAAGCATTTCCGCAGCCGAGCCTGCACCAACAACCATGGTGTTGCCGTAATCGGTTATTTCTCCCGACTCACGGAGAGCCTCTTTCTGCTCTGCCTTATGGCTTCTTTTATTCAAATGTCTTATCACCATTCTGAACACTACAGACATACCCACAGCGGCAAGCACAGCACAGGCAGCCTCAATAAAGCTGAACAGCATCTCACCCCTGAAGATAAGTGTAACAACGAGCAAGGAAGCAAGCACACCGCAAAATATCGTAACGGATATTCTTACAACCTCACGGAAGCCTGCAACTCTCCATACGATTCTGTAAGCGCCCAGCAAAATCACAGCCGCAGGAATACAAACCAAGCTGACAGGTAAGAAAAACGCTGTATGAACCGGTATTTCGGTTATATTAAAATTATGAGAAAGCAACAGCGCTGACAGTAATGCTATATTTGCCAAAAAAATATCAATAAGCATCAATACCGCCTTGCGCAGATAAAAATTCCTGCTGTAACGTATCATAATAAACTCCAAATCTAATGTGTTTTTGACGTCTTGTTGTTTTGTTTGCACAACTCCGCCATGTTACCTATAATATAATATCACTCAAAACAGATTTTGTCAAGGAAAGCCCGACTTTATTTTTTTAAAACGAGAATATGATTTACAGTGGGAGGGGACTTTTTGCTAAAAGTCCCCTCCCCAAGAAATTTCATTAAATTTTATAATAAGCCAAGAACTTACTTTTACTGATAAAGCTTAGCCAGTCCGCCCTCTGCGGTCTCACGGTATATCTTAGACATATCCTTGCCTGTTTCGTACATTGTCTGGATTACCAGGTCAAAGGATATCTTTCTTGTGTCAGACAGGAAATTGGCAAGGTTTACCGCCTGAATGGCACGCATCGCACCAACGGCATTACGCTCGATGCAAGGTATCTGTACAAGTCCCCTGATAGGGTCACAGGTCAAGCCTAAATGATGCTCCATTGCAACCTCTGCGGCATACTCTATCTGCTCAAGGTCCATTTCAAAAAGCTCTGCAAGTGCGGCGGCTGCCATTGAGCAGGCAGAGCCTATCTCCGCCTGACATCCGCATTCCGCACCCGAAATGGAGGCATTTGTCTTAATAAGATTGCCGAAAAGTCCTGCTACTGCAAGTGCACGGCATATATCCCTGTCGCTGAAGCCTCTCTTTATCTGCTGATATCTGAGTACCGCAGGAAGAAGCCCCGAGGCACCGCAGGTAGGAGCCGTAACCACCACACCTCCCGATGCATTTTCCTCGCTGACAGCGTATGCAAATGAGCAAACTATTCTGTTTTCCTTTGTTTCGGCGCTTTCGTCAATGTGACCTCTCTTGTGGAGTGTCTTTGCTTTTCTGTGCACCTCAAGTCCTCCGGGCAATACTCCGTCGGTGGCAAGTCCCCGCTCGATGCTGTCCTTCATTGTCTGCCACACTTCACCAAGCCATTCCCATATCGCTTCTCCCTCTACCTCTTCAATGTAGTCGGGTATACGCATATTCTTCTCACGCAGATACACGGCAATCTCATCAAAGGAGGAATGAGGATAGATAGGCGTATCCGAGCCGTCTCTTCTGCCCTCCACCTCTATTGCTCCGCCACCCGTGCTGAATACACGCCATTTATCGGTTACCTCGCCGTTTTTCAGGGCAAAAAGGTCCATTGTATTCGGATGTGCGATATCAACTGTCAGGTAGTCAAGCTCCAGTGTCATCGATTTTGAAGCAAACGCCTCCTTTATAACATGCTCAGTACCGTGACCGTAGCCTGTTTTCGCAAGCGAGCCGTAAAGTATCACCTTAAAGCTGTCTGCATCGGGGTGCGAGTCAAGAAAAAGCTTTGATGCACGGGACGGTGCAATTGTATGTGAGCTTGACGGACCCGGTCCTATGCGGTATAGCTCCCTGAGACTTGCCATTGAGCCTTTTTTCTTTTCGGAGGCAGTTATCCCCGCCGATTTTGTAGCAATAAGCTCGTCGAGCGGCACCTTGAATATTCTTGACAGTGCATAGCAGGCATCAAGGCTTGGACGAGACAGTCCGCATTCCCATTTTGACACCGCTCTGTCGCTGACACCCACAAGTGCGCCAAGCTGCTTTTGATTTATTTTCGCTTCCTTACGAAGCTTTACAAGTCTTTGTGAAAAATCCTCTTTCATATCATTTCTCCATTTCACACCGTCAGGCAATTCTCACGCTTTTATTGTTCATCCGCTTTAGATATATTTTCAATTAAATTAACCACAACCTGATTTAGTTCGGTAGCATCTTTGG
>CAZYTA010000048.1:0-18624 GCA_964650465.1 uncultured Oscillospiraceae bacterium
TCCTCTTGTGTCACTATTTTTTTCGCTTTGTTGCACTTATATTATAAATTCAAGGCTAAAAAGCACCCCCGAGAAAATATTTTCGGTTTTAGCCCAAATATGAAGCCTTAAACATTGCCCCAAAGGCGTACAGATTTGGAGATAAAATCGCTAATTGCGAAGCCGTCGCTGTACACACGTACAGCAGTGCGAGCAAGGAGCGAAGAAAATGAAATTTTCATTATTAAAAGAAAATCGGAGATTTTCTACCTAAAAAGAATTGCTTTTGGGAGTGATGTGATTGCACCATCTACCTCCGAAATGAACACAACCAAAATAAAGAAAATTTTTCATTTTCGGTTTTAGCCCAAATATGAAGCCTCCGGGCTATGAAAATTTGCGAAAGACGAAGCGCTCGCGATAAAAACAAGGAAGGCTTACTTCCCGTAAGCCGACGATGTTTTTTGAGCAGTTAGCTAAAGCCGAAGGGAGTCGAACCCTTGTCGATTTCCTTCGGCTTAAGTATTTCACAAATTTTCGACGCCCAAATACATTGAATGCCAGCGAAGAAATACCAATATAACCCACAGCTTACGGTAGTTGTCCTCGCTTCCGTCTCTGTGAGCATCAAGAAGGCGGAGAGCTTCTTTCTTGTCGATATATTCATCGGCACCCGAATTGACAATGATGTCCTTTGCCCAATCGTAAAGCTCGTTTCGAAGCCATTTGCGGACAGGCACAGGGTAACCCAGCTTTGGACGCATAACGGTCTCTTCATTTACAAGGTCACGGAAGGCGTGACGGAAAATGTATTTTGTAGTGCCGTGAGAAAGCTTTTCCTCGGTTGCAAGGGTCGAAGCAAGCTCGAACACCTCTTTATCAAGGAATGGCACTCTGACCTCAAGAGAATGAGCCATACTGAGGCGGTCGCCCTTAACAAGTATGTCGCCTCTGAGCCAGGTATTCATATCTACATACTGCATCTGAGTAATACCGGGCATACCCTTGACATCGGCATAGATATCACGTGTAATATCAGTGAAATGAACCGAAGAATCACAGGTTTTGAGAATGGACCTTTTACTATTTTCATCAAAGATAAAAGCGTTACCCACATATCTGTCACAAAGAGGAGTAGTACCTCTGTAAAGAAGCTGTTTGCCCTTTACATTGTCGGGCAATACCTTTGACAGCCACCTCAGCGGTGATTTGACAATGCCCGGAAGTGAATATATCTTGGAGGATGTAAGTGTTTCGTTGTATATTCTGTAGCCGCCGAAAAGCTCATCCGAGCCTTCGCCCGAAAGCACAACCTTAAGGTGGCGTGCGGCTTCCTCACAAATAAGGTAAATCGCCATAGTTGATGGGTCAGCCATGGGAAAATCAAGATGATAGACAACCTTGTCAAAGGCTCGCTTGAAATCTTCAAGACCGCCAACCAGCTTTATGTGCTCCACATCAAGGTGCTTGGCTATTCCCGAAGCCTCATCCATTTCGGAGTATTCCTTTACGCCGAAGGCAACCGTAAACGCCTTGATACCCGGATTGAGCTTGCTGGCTGTAGCCGTAATGACAGCAGAATCTATACCGCCCGAAAGGAAGGTACCTACATCAACATCACTTATCATGTGATATTTTACAGAGCGTTCAACGGTTTCCCTAAGTAAAGCCGCCTTCTTTTCAAAGTCATCGGACTTTACAGGACGGAAGGCAGGCGTATAATACTTTTCAAATCTGACCTCCCGAGCGGATGAAAAATCACAAACCATGTAATGACCGGCAGGAAGTATCTTTATTTCGGGGTGAAGAGTTGAAGGCTCGGGGACATACTGATAGGTAAAATAGTGCTGAAGCTGTGTCTTGTCTATCATGCTCTTATCAAGGGCAGGGTCAAGATAGAATGCCTTTGATTCCGAAGAAAAATATACACTTCCCTCTCTGTGCATATAGTAAAGCGGCTTTATGCCAAAGGGGTCACGCCCAAGCATCAGAGTATTCTTTTCCTTGTCAAAGAAGCAGAAAGCAAACATTCCCCGAAGCTTGTTGATAAAGTGCTCTCCTTCTATTGAAAAGAGAGTAAGCATTACCTCTATCTCGGAATTGGTCTCAAAGGTATAGCCCTTCTTTATAAGGTCGTCACGAAGCTCACGGTAATTGTATATTTCTCCGTTGAAGATACCCACATACCTGTCACCGTACTCAAAGGGCTGGCTTCCCTTTTCAAGGTCAATAATACTCAAACGGCGGAAGGCAACGGCAAGATTGTCAAATGCAAGTGCCTTATCCTCGTCGGGTCCTCGGTGGGCTATTGCCCGTGACATATTTGTTACAAGAGTCCTCTCCTCATCAAGCAGAGAAGAATTTTTAAACATTCCTACAAAGCCGCACAAAATTTTTGTCTCCTTTAGTCTTTATTGTCTTTTTTTATCTGTCTTCCCAGCTTCACAAAATAATACGCTCCCAGTGCGCAGAAGGAAACGCCGAAAATAAGCGAGGGGAAAACAAAGGTAGTATTGAGATTGGGATAGGAATAGAGAGCAAAGCTGAATACCGAAAGCACTGCTCCGCCTATCATATAAAGGACAATGCTGTCCTCTAACTTGTACTTGGTATAGCTCTTATTGAATTTATCACCAAGTTTGTAAAGTAATACCAAAGTCACTGTCATAAGAACCGAAGTCAAAAGTGACAGGGGTACAGTGTATGGCTTTGACGAAAAATTATAATCGATAACGAAGCTGTTTTTTATAAGGGGTACAAGCCTGTACAAAAAGGCTGTCAGCGACACCGCTGTTCCCAAAGCCGATACCAAAATAAGTGCAACACAGGAGTGTCCCATTTTCTTCTGAACAAAAACAGCTCCTGCAAAAACAGCGGCAAACCCCACAAAGGTGGGAAGCACATCTATTGAGTCAATGTAAAAATCAAAGAAGAAAACCACAGCAGGAGTGAAAAGAGAAAATACAAATGAAGTATTCTTTTTTATCATTCTGGTGGGTATCTCCAGCACAGTAATGCGGCGGTGCTCACACATTTTTGCATTAAGGTCACGGTTTTTGGCTATCCTCACCCAAAAAGGAATGAAGAAGCAAAGCATTACAATGCTCATTACAGCCGACAGGAAAAATGCAAAGACCATAATCATACGCATTGCGGCATCAAAATCCACAAACCAGGTATCTGCCGAATAATCACCTGTCAGTCTGCTGTCAAAAAGCGATACTGTGGCAGGAAGCACGGCAAGAATATTCTTCAAGGCAAAAAAGATATACAGATACCATTTTGCAGTGCTGAGTTTATCGGAGTCCAGCGGAGCATCCACTCTCATTGCGGTATAATCAAGTCCCGTGAACATATTGTTCACAAGAGGAACAACCGTAATTATTTCCACTATTCCGTAGCAGAAGGCTGCAAGGAGAAGGTCGGAGGAATTGAAGCGGAAGGTGAAAAGAGAAAGCACCAGCTTCACTGCAGAAAAGAGAATCATTCTTTTTGCAAGCAGCTTTGCATCCTCGGCTCTCATTTCAATATCCGACAGTCTGCTGAGCCCCAAAACTATAAGAGACCAGCCGATAACATCGGGTAAAAGGTCGAACAAGCTGATATCGGGTGAGAACAGAAATATCATTCCTGCCAATATCAATGAAAAATGCATTTTTTACTTCCTTTCATTCGCCCTCGGCTGTGTTTTTACCGCAACATTTTTTGTACTTGAGTCCGCTGCCGCAGGGACAGGGGTCATTTCGTCCCACCTTTTCTGCAGCAGTCTTTTTTACGGGAGCCTTCTTGAGTGAGGTATCTCCGCCGTGGCTTGCGGATACAATTTTAAGAACAGCCTTGCGAAGCGAATCCTCGGGCTTCTGAGGACGTGTGAGAAGCTGGCGTACAGTATCACAGCGTATATCGTATACCATCTGGTCAAACATCTGTGAGCCCACTATCTTATACTCTGTAAAGGGGTCCTTGTGTCCGTAAGCCTGAAGCCCCACAGAGCTTTGGAGGCTGTCCATTGCATCAATGTGGTCCATCCACTTAAGGTCAACATTTCTCAAAAGTACGGCTCGCTCACGGTCACGCATTCTTTCCTCGCCCACAAGCTCGGTAATCTCCTCATAGGTCTTTCGTGCTCGTTCAAGGAGCATTGCCGTAACATTTTTGATGCTGAGGGCATCAAGCTCGTTTCCTGTCTGTCTGAAATCCTCGTCTGTTGTGAGAAGTCCGAAGAAGGTGCTTCTCAGCTCATCAAGATTCCATTCCTCGGGCATATCGCCCTGCATACACTCGGCGACCTTTGTGCTGATGACAGCCTCTATCATTGAGTGTATCTTATCCTTAAGGTCAACGCCGTCAAGAACAGCCTGACGCTCATTGTAAATAACATTTCTCTGCTCACTCATAACATTATCGTACATAAGAACGTTACGGCGGCGTGAGAAGTTCTGCGCTTCAAGACGCTTCTGTGCATTTTCTATGGTGTTGGACAAAAGCTTTGCATCAAGGGGCTGGTCGTCCTCAAGTCCCATACGGTCAACAAGAGTTCCTATTCTTTCTCCTCCGAAAAGTCTCATAAGGTCATCGTCAAGGGACAGATAGAATGCGGATGCACCTGCATCACCCTGTCTGCCCGCGCGTCCTCGGAGCTGGTTGTCTATACGGCGTGATTCGTGTCTCTCCGTACCCAGAATAAACAGACCGCCTGCCTGTCTTACCTGCTCAGCCTCGGGTGCAATTTCTGCTTCATACTGAGCAAGAAGCTCTGTATATCTGCTTCTTACAGCAATAATTTCCTCATCATCCGTATCGGTTACACCGTCGGCAAGTACGATAAGCTCCTCAGCAAAGCCTTCCTTTCTGAGCTGACTCTTTGCAAGGAATTCGGGGTTACCGCCCAGCATAATATCTGTGCCTCGTCCTGCCATATTTGTAGAAATGGTAACCGCACCCAGCTTACCTGCCTGAGCAACTATCTCGGCTTCCTTTTCGTGGAGCTTTGCATTGAGGACATTGTGCTTGATACCGCGTCTTGTCAGAAGCTTTGACAGCTCCTCGGATTTGTCAATGGAAACAGTACCAACAAGCACGGGCTGTCCCTTCTTGTGACACTCCTCTATCTGCGTAATTATGGCATTGAGCTTAGCTGAGCCGTTTTTGAATACCTTATCCTCGGCATCACGGCGTATCATGGGCTTGTTTGTGGGTATCTCGATAACATCAAGAGAATATATTTCACGGAATTCCGATTCCTCGGTCAGCGCTGTACCCGTCATACCCGAAAGCTTTTTGTAAAGTCTGAAATAATTCTGGAAGGTAATGGTGGCAAGTGTCTTGGACTCACGCTCTACCTTTACTCCTTCCTTTGCCTCTATTGCCTGATGGAGACCGTCGGAATAGCGTCTGCCGGGCATAAGTCTGCCTGTAAAGGAATCCACAATTATAACCTGGTCATCCTTCACAACATAGTCAACATCACGTTTCATTGTGCCCCATGCCTTGATTGCCTGATTTACATGGTGAGAAAGAGCGGCATTTTCAAAATCCGCAAGGTTGTCTATATTGAACCTCTCCTCTACCTTCTTTACACCGCTTGAGGTGAGAGTGGCATTTCTCGCCTTTTCATCAATAATATAATCGTATTTGGTGTCAAGCTCCTCGTCTATCTCCTTGTCGTTTGACTCCTTGATTTTAAAGGATTTAAGACCTCTGACAAAGCTGTTTACCACATCGTAAAGCTCTGTTGACTTTTCGCCGTGTCCCGAAATGATAAGAGGTGTACGTGCCTCATCGATAAGTATGGAGTCAACCTCGTCCACAATGGCAAAGTTGTGAGGTCTCTGAACCATTTCTTCCTTGTAGCTTACAAGGTGGTCTCTCAGGTAGTCAAAGCCGAATTCGTTGTTTGTTCCGTAGGTGATGTCGGCACTGTAAGCTTCACGTCTTTCATCCTTTTCAAGGTCATGGATTATAAGTCCAACCTTAAGACCGAGGAAATTATATATCTTACCCATCCACTCGCTGTCACGCTTTGCAAGATAATCGTTTACGGTAACAATATGCACGCCTTCACCTGTAAGGGCGTTGAGATATGCGGGAAGAGTAGCCACAAGCGTCTTACCTTCACCCGTTCTCATTTCGGCAATTCTGCCCTGATGTATAACGATACCGCCTATAAGCTGTACTCTGTAGTGGCGTTTGCCAAGTACTCTTGTAGATGCCTCTCTCACCGTTGCAAATGCATCGGGAAGGATATCGTCAAGGGTAGCACCCTTGGCAAGTCTGCCCTTAAGCACATCTGTCTGTGAACGAAGCTCAGCATCGCTCATTGCGGCATACTTCTCCCCCAGCGACTCTATTTTTTCCACTAAGGGCATTATCTTTTTTACTTCTCTCTGGCTGTGTGTGCCAAACATTTTTGTAAATAAGCTCATTATATTTCCTTTCTGTCAGAACTCCGCCTTTATATCACGTGAAAACAGTGAATTCAGTGTTGTCTGAGGGTCTGTTTTTTCAAAAAGTATACTATAGACAGCCGAGCATATGGGAAGCTCGGTGTTGTATTTTTTACTAAGCAGCATAAGAGCACGGCAGGTACCAACGCCCTCGGCAAGCTTTTCAAAGGCTTCACCCTTTACATAAGCTTCGCCGTATGCCCTGTTATGTGAGTGTCTTGAGAACACCGTAGCCTCGTAATCTCCAAGGTGACAGAGCCCGAAGGCAGAAAGCCTGTCTCCGCCCATGGCTCCGATAAGTCTGGATATTTCTCCTGCGCCTCTTGCCATAAGAGCACCCTTTAGACTGGAAAGAGACAAACCGTCAAGCATACCTGCGGCAATGCCAACAACGTTTTTACTCGCCGCTCCCACCTCACTGCCGATAAGGTCGGTTCCGATATAAAATCGGATAAGCGGTGAGGAAAGCTCCTCCGCAAGCTCGGTTTTCAGTTCTGTATCATCTGAATCTATGACCATACAATTGGGAATCGCCTGCACAAAGTCCTCTACATGACCGGGACCTACCCATACAGCTGTGGAATGGGGCTTGGTATAGGCTTCGTCAAAAACCTGAGTAAGTCGTCTGCCTGTTGTTTCCTCAATACCCTTCATACAAAGTATGAAACGCTTGTACGAATTTTCCGATACCCTGTCGGACAGCGTTTTTGCAAAGCTTGAGAGCTGCTGTGATGCAATGGAAATCACTATTGTGTCATTTTCAAGAGCCCTGTCAAGGTCTGTGGTAATATGTGTCCTTTGTGAAAATGTGACACTGCCATTTGTGCGGGTGTCAAGAAGCTCGGCAATATTTTTCGAGCCTTCCCTTCCCCAAAGCACTGTTTCGTCCTTCAAGGACAGATACCAGGCAATAAAGCTGCCCCATCTGCCGCAACCGAGAACAGATATTTTCATTTATCTGAGTTCATCAACATACAGCGCACGCTCACCGCCGACAAATTTGGGGCGGGTGCGGGCAACTGTAAGTCTTGCCTTTCCTATCATATCAACACTTGTTCTTACAGGCACTGCCACAGGACGAAGCTGCATTCCGATAAGAACGCTTCCGATGTCCATACCTGCCGCCGCCTGCACTTTTTCAACAGCACAAGGCTCCCTGAGTGTATCCCACAGTGACATGGCAAAGGCACCGCCTGCGTGGAGCTGAGGCTTTACGTTTACTCTTTCAAGCCCCCACTCTCTGACAGCCTCTTTTTCGATTATTACCGAGCGGTTGAGATGCTCACAGCACTGTGCGGCAAGATAACATCCCTTTTCGCTTACCATGGGATAAAGAATCTCAACAAGAGCCTTGCCCACATCAAGGCTTGAAAAGGTACCTACCTTTTCACCCATTACCTCACTTGTAGAGCAGCCCACAACAACGATATCTCCCTTTTCAAGGCTTGCAACCTTAAAAAGCTCCTCAAGTGCCGTCTTTGCCTGTAATTTTATCTGTTCTATCATTTATGTCACTTCCGTTTCTGAAAATGTTTACATGTTTACATATATTTAGTATATTATATATCATTTCTCACATTTATACAAGTACATTGTGTGAATTTTCTTGATACTGTATCCAATAATTTTGACTTTCTCCCGTTTACTTTTTTCTTATTGTATGATACAATAAAGAAAAAACTTAGGAGGTACTCAAATGGATATACTTGAACTTTTAAAAAACAGATTTTCGGTAAGAGATTTTGCTCCCGAGCAGGTGCCCGACGAGCTTTTAAACAAGATACTGGAGGCAGGCAGAATTGCGCCTACCGCAAAAAATCAACAGCCTCAGAGAGTTTACGTTTTGCAGAGCAAGGAAGCTATAGAAAAGATACGAGCTGTTACTCCCAGTGCATATAATGCCCCGACAGTTCTTATGATTTGCGCCGATATGGATGTGGCATGGCACAGAACAAATGACGGATGGTGTGCCGCCCCCATCGACACTTCTATTGTAACCTGTCATATGATGCTTGAAGCACAGTCCTTGGGTATCGGCTCATGCTGGGTATGCGCCTTCAATGCGCAGAAGGTCAAGGATGCCTTTGACCTGCCCGAAAATATCTACCCCTATTCCCTTCTCCCCATTGGATATCCTTCAAAGGAATGTGAGCCCAATCCCCGTCATTTTGAAAGATTTGATATGGAAAACTCGGTAAAATTCATCTGATTTTATTTATTTTACAAATATTGTTTTTTATTTTATATTGTGGTAATTTGCCTGTTGATATACAATTAATACAAATCAAAAAAGCAAGGAGAACAGTTATGAAAGCAGGATTTGCAAGACTGGACATCACACCGCCTTTTGGCACCCCCCTTGACGGATATTACAACAAGCGTTATGCACAAAAAATACTTGACCCTCTTTATCTTAACGCCATTGCTTTAAATGACGGAGAAAAGACGGTAGTAATGATTTCTGCCGACCTTATCGGTATCGGCGTCAGCGATTGCCGATACATTCAGAATAAGATAAGCGAAAGACTGGGTATTGAAGCGGACAGCATTATACTTCACGCAATACATCAGCACACCTCCTTCAGACTTATTCATCAGGAAGACAGAGAGCATATCGGTGATGCTTATGCCGAGGTGCTTTACTGTAAATTCTGCGATGCAGCACAGCTTGCTGTTGCGGATATGAAGGACTGCACCGTATCCACAGCCGAGAAGGAAACAGCAAAGCAAATTTCCTTTGTGCGCCGTTATTTCCTTGATGACGGCTCTGTTCAGACAAACCCCCGTCCCAATCAGGTAACACAAATTGTAAAAAGCTGTGAGGAGCCCGACAACACAGTCCGTCTCATTCGCTTCACAAGAGAAAATGCCAACGACATTGCCTTGGTGTGCTTCTCCACACATCCCGATGTTGTGGGCAGTCAGGACCAATGCTCGGCAGACTGGCCCGGATTTGTGCGCCGATATGTTGAGTCCGATATCGACGGAGTTGACTGCATCTTCTTCACAGGTGTACAGGGCGATACCAACCATTTTGACTACTTTGCCGCAAGAGAAGCGAAAAGCTATGATGCAATAAAGACCGGCTATGAGCATTCCAAATTTATGGGTCGCACCGTTGCCGATACAGTAAAGGATATCTGGAACGGCACAACACCTCACGCCGACGGTAAGCTTTCTGTTGCCGTAACCTCTATTTTTAACAAGACAAAATCCGAAGGTATGGAGCGCTATGATGAGGCTATCGAGTTTTTCCGCAAGTATGAAGCGGGCGAGCTTGACCACGGAACCGTCTCTATGTCAGACTTCGGCAACCTTGGCAGAATACGCAATCTCCGCAAGCAGCCTCTTTTCCGTGAGCTTCCCATTGCCGCAATATCCATCGGTGATATTGTTATTGTAGGCTTTGCAGGTGAGCCCTTCACCGCATACGGTAACACAGCAAGAGAGCTTGCAGGCGGCAGGTTTACACTGACTCTCGCTCTCGTAAACGGAACTCAGGGTTATCTCCCCTCCGCTGCAGCCTTTGAGCAGGGCGGCTATGAGGCATCAAGCTCCAACTTCACCCCAACTCTTATGGATGAAACAATGGAGGCTGTGAAGGGGCTTTATACCAAACTTTAATTTACGGAGATGAATTTTGGGTGTAAACCGAAAAGGCACTTTGTATAATAGAATGAATCTATCTTAATGCAAAAAGGACTTGATGTGTTATACATCGAGTCCTTCAATAATTTTTTTAGGTAAAAAATCCTTCGGATTTTATTTTGTGCCTTTTCTTCGCATTTCTCTTGCACTGCTGTACAATTGTACAGCGACGGCTGCGAGAACTGCGATTTCCCCTCCAAACTTCCCTCCTTTCGAGACGTTGGTACAACAGAGATGAATTTTGGGTGTAAACCGAAAAGGCGCTTCGTATAATAGAATAAATCTATCTTAATGCAAACTTAATGCAATAAATAATCAGCCTTTCCCTTTTTGGGGAAAGGCTGATTGCTTTTAATCATAAAGTCTTACCTTTACTGTCTGCATATAAGCTGTCACAAGGGACGCAACCTGAGCTCTGGTAGCCTGCTTTTTGGGATAGAATTTGTTATTCTTATCCGCTGTAATAAAGCCCTGTTTTTCACAGTAGGAAACAGATATTTTTGCCCAATCGGCAACATCTGAGGCATCCGCAAAGGATATATCCGTCTCTGTGGAAAATGACTTGGTAAATCTGTAGAGCATTACAGCCATTTCCTGCTTTGTAACAGCCCTTTCGGGGGCAAATTTTGAATCTCCCACACCGTTGATAATACCTGCACCGCTCGCCCAGTTGACATAATCACCGTACCATGAATTGTAATCCACATCCACAAATTTAGCGGCACCCGAATATTTGGTGAGAGCCCCTGTTTTGCGCTCGTAAATTCTGCCGAGCACAGTGGCGAACATTGCTCTTGTCATAGTTGCATCAGGCTCAAAGCCCGTACCTGTTCCGTTGAAGATATCCGCCTGTATTACATAGGAAATATCCTCCTTTGCGGCATGGTTCTTTGTATCGTCAAATACTGTGGTGGCATTAGACGCCCTTGCTGTGCCAAGCTTCACCATATTGTTATATGGGTGCTGGCTTCCGTAGGCATTGAAGTTATGAACCCCCATGCCTGTATTAATACCCTGCACCATCTCGTGAAGGTCATCAATCTCTATTGTGAGACCTATCTCGTCCCCCGCCTTCTTTTCAAAATCGAGGGGGACGGCAAACTCAACGGTATATCCGTTTTTGTTGAGAGTAGTTGCGGCAACGTGGTCTCTCTCGCATTGGTCCTCATAATCGGTAGTGGCAATGCCCTTTGCATCGCACTGAAAAATGTATTGATTTCTCTGTACAGCCTCTCCCAATTCGGGATAGTAAACACGAGCCTCCACCGCATCGTTTTCCCATGACAGGGCGGCAATATTCTTGATTATCCACGCCTTTCCTCTGGAAAACACAGCATCATCCTTGACATCAATGCAAATATAGATATATTCATCATCGTAGAGATAATAGGCTGTAGCGCTGTCTCCCTTTGAGCCGTCTGCCGTTCCTCCCTTACTGGTATGGAAGGTGTCATTGTCTCCTGTGACGGTCAGTGTATAGCTGTTAAGATAAAGATGGTCAAGCACGCCGTCAACTACCGGAGTGCCTATCATTATGTCATCGGAAGCAAGGCATGCAACCGAAAGCAACACCAGCAAAACTGCCGATAAAAGTATCTTTTTCATAATTTCTCCTCAGAATTTGAAGTAAATAAAGGGATTATATGAGCCCAGTGCAAGCTCTGCAACGCATATTGCCAGAAGCACGAGAAGCGCTATATCGCCCAGTAGGTGAGCTGCCTTTGAATTTACTGTTTTTTCCTTTATTTTCACAAGTATGGGGGTGGAGGCAATAATACCTATGATGAAGGCAGCTATTGCAACCGTTCCCACCTCTGCCTGAGACATAAGTGTCCAGATGTTGTTTTTACCGTTGCCAAGCATTCCGTATGCACCGAACATAGCCTTTGAAAACTCGCCTATCTGTCCAAGGCTTGCCGCACGGAAAATTACCCATCCGTATACAATGAGGAAAAGGGAATAAATGCGGTTTATAACAGGGAGCTTTTCAAGAAGCCTGCCCAACAGGAATTTTTCCGCAAGGAGTATTACGGCAAAGTAGAGACCCCATACAACGAAGTTCCATTCCGCACCGTGCCACAGACCTGTGAGAAACCATACTACCGCTATATTCCTTATCCATTTGAGTGTAGAGCAACGGCTTCCGCCCAACGGAAAATATACATAGTCTCTGAAGAAGGTAGACATTGAGATATGCCAGCGTCTCCAGAATTCGGTAATGCTCTTTGATATGTAAGGATAATTGAAGTTTTCAAGGAATTTGAAGCCCATCATCTTACCCATACCTATTGCCATATCGGAATAACCCGAAAAGTCAAAGTAAATGTGTAGAGTGTATGCAAGCATTACTACCCAAGAACCGATAACACCAAGCTGTGAAATCTCGGTTGCCGCCGATGTATCGGGGGCAAGGGGGTTGAACAGACCGTCGGCAACCTTTGCCATTGTATTGGCAATAAGCACCTTCTTTGACAGTCCCACAATAAAGCGTCTGAATCCGTCGGAGAAGTTGTCGATATTCTCATGTCTGTCCATCAGCTCGGCTTCTACAGTCTGATATCTTACAACAGGACCTGCTATAAGCTGAGGGAACATGGTTACATATGTACCGAAATCAAGTATATCGTGCTGTGCCTTTACCCTTCCGTAGTAAACATCAATTGAGTATGACATGGTCTGGAAGGTATAGAAGGATATACCTATGGGAAGCATAATGTTCGCAAGAGGAAGGTCAACCTTGGGAATAAGGTTAATTGTCTCTATTGCAAAGTCAAGGTACTTGAATATTCCCAAGAGCCCCAGATTTCCCACAAGGGAAACCCACAGCCAAAGCTTTTTCTGTTTTGTGTTTCCTGCAAGCTCGCCCTTTTCTATCATTCGTCCGCAGGTGTAGTCAAGGACTGTGGAGTACACCATGAGAAGCACATACACAGGCTCGCCCCAGGCGTAAAAGAACAGTGAAAAAATGAGAAGCGTAATATTCTTTCCTCTGAGTCCCGCTATCTTTCCAAAAAGGTAGTAACATATAAAGAACAGAGGCAAAAACCAAAAGGTGAAATAAAGCTGTGAAAATTCCATACAGTTACCTCCTTACCAATTCTCGTCGGGGAAAATATTGAGAAATCCCGACGGATATGCCGTGCCGTAGCCCTGCATAATACATTTGGACATTTCTTCTATTACCATAACATCCGTGATGTTGTTTTCCTTGATAAAGTCCTCGTAAATCAGCTCCTCGGGGAAGTTGTTCCAGTTTCTGTCCTCATATCGCACATAGGTCTTATCGAAATGGGAGGCAACTGTTTCAAGAAGAGGAAGCGAATAGGAATCTCCTATAAGCAACAGATTTCTGCCCGTATTGTTGTTACGGTACTTTATCTCCTTGGCAACTCTGTAAAATTCGGTATAGTGATTGTAGCCCGAAGCAGTATTGAACTCGCCGTTTCTGTAGGTGCGCAGATTTATTGACTGAGAGCTCTTTGAACCGTAGGAAATAGCTTCATCACGCTCAACATCGTGTGACCCGAGTGCTCTGTAGTACACTCCGAAGGTATCCCATACATCATAATTTGCATGGGCGCGTGAAAGAGAGCCGAAGAACTTGACGTCACTGAACTCATATACCTCTGCATCCAGAGGAACAATGTCGGGGTAATTTTCACGCAGCATCTTAACAATGCCCAGATATGCTTCCTCCGAGCCGTGGTGGTTCCAGTGGTGGTCGGTAATATAATACTTGTTGTAGTAGTCATTGAAGGAGTTAATCATGACTGCATTTACCTTGACCGAAGGGTCAAGCTTCGTCAGGAATTCCTCGTAAATGTGTCTGGTGGACTCCTGAGGCATTATCTTTGTGCCGATTTCGGTTGCCTCGATATTGGTGGCAAAGGAGAAATACCAGTTTACATTTCTGTCCTTCTCTACCATTGCATTTATCATTTTGACGGTATCAAGCATATTCTGGCGGAGTGTATCGCGGTCAAGCTTTACTATTCTTGCGTAGGTAGTTTTATTGGGACCGCCCGGCACAGATGCGGTAATCGCATAGTGTCTGAATATGTTGTCGGTTGTTTTAAGCGATGCAGAATAGGTTGTTCCCGCAGGGTCAGCCTCGGTTGCGGGCTCGGGAATTATATTTTCAAGCACGGGGACTGTATTATCCTTATAGCTGTCACCGCAAAGTGAGCAGGTGTGCTTGTCATATCCCTCCTCGGTATAGGTGGGCGCAACCGTTTGGGATGTATAGCTGTGTCCCTTTGCAGAGGTCACATCTGTTTTTTGCGAGTCACCGCACACAGAGCAGGTCTTGCTTGTGTATCCATCGTCTGTACAGGTGGGTGCCACAACCGTAGAGGTATACTTATGTCCCGCAGGAGGAATTCTGTTATCCTCATAGGAGTCTCCGCAGGAGCAGGTGTGCTTATCATAGCCCTCAGCTTCACAGGTAGGTGCCACAGATGTCTTTTGATAGCTGTGAACATGTTCCGGCTCTACAGGCTCGAGAGGCTCATCGGGTGTATCGGGTGTATCGGGAATGACGGGGGTGTCGGGTTCTACAGGCTCAGCGGGAGTATCTGCCGACTCCTTTTCGCCGCATTCGGTACAGCTTCCGTTTTTGAAGGTGTGTGTAAGCTTTTCAACGGTTCTTGTATATATGGAATCGCATCTTGAGCAGGCGAAATCCACAGCGCCGTTTTCACTGCAGGTTGCAGGGGTTTCGTTTATCTGCTTATAGTCATGGCCCAGCGCCTCTTCCACATCTCTCTGCTCAATGGCATCGCAGACATTACAGGTCATAAGAGTATAGCCGTCACTGTCACAAGTAGCCTGAACCTTTGAGGTTTCTTCAAAGCTATGTCCGAGTGCCCACAGGGTCTCTGCCTTTTGAGAGTCGCCGCAAAGCTTACAAGTCTTTGCAACATATCCGTCCTCGGTACAGGTAGCAGGCTTTGTCTCGTCGATGTATACATGATAGCACTGATATTCAGCAGACTCATTTCCCTTATTCTGAAGCCAATCTATTACAGGCTGGTCAACAGAGCTTTTGAAGGGCTTATATGCATTTGTTATCTTGAGGAAAAACGGAAGGTTATTAATGTATGTATCCTTTATTTTTATCTTTCCGTCCTCAACCTTGGTAAATACTCTGCCAAAGGCGGTATTCTCGTCATAGGTTTTATCGGCGGTAATTTCGTTGCCCACATTGTTGTATTCGATTATTCCGTGTTTTGTCAGAATAAGCGTAGCGGGCGCACCGATGAACATAAAGAGAAATATAGCGGAAAACAGTACCGCAAAGACCTTGTTACGCAAAAGAGTCACCATCCTTCTGTTTAAGTTAATACATTATACCATATTGTTAACTGTTTGGCAATACTTTTTTATGCATTTCACCCAAGTGGCGAGTCGCCACGGACAGTTCTCGCCTATCGTAACATTGTATATTTTGCTGCAATACAAAAACGGCGAGGTTGATTGGCTTTGGTCTATGTAAAACACACAAGCGGCGAGTCGCCACGGACAGTTCTCGCCTATCGTAACATTATATATTTTGCTGCAATACAAAAACGGCGAGGTTGATTGGCTTTGGTCTATGTAAAACACACAAGCGGCAAAGTTGATTTAATGCAATGCAAAAAGTGGCTGTAACAAAATTCGCAATATATACAAATTACGGACCGTCGAGGACGCCGGTCCCTACAATTTATTTGTCATTTCAGACAAAATTTAAGCTGTAGCAATGTATTTTGCTACAGCCCCTTTGTAAATTCAAAATGCTAATTAAATCGCACCGTTCTGTTTTCCCTGCCGCTTTCGTATATGGCAAACACCACATCCTGTGTTTCAAAAGCGCTCTCTACAGGTATGTACATCGCCTCGCCTGTCTTTATGTGATGATAAAAGTCGGATATCTGCTTCAGGTGGCAAACGCCCCAATAATTCTTTACATTACCGTAATTTACAAATTCATCCTCGGCAGGCTTTGAGGTAAGCACGGTACCGTCATTGAATTTGACCGTTGCCGTATCGCCGAGAAGTGTGGCAGTGCCGTTCTGACAGTCAAATTCCAAAGCTATCTGAGAATCCTTTGAATAATAATTTATCGCATGGAAATTTGCAAGCACGCCGTTTTCAAATTCAATAACGCCCTCGGCTGTGTCCTCAACCTCAATATCAAGTCCGCTTCGTGTGGCAACCGTTGAATCAACTCTCACAACGGGAGAATTCATAAGATAGCGCATAGCATCAATGGTATGTATCGCCTGATTGATGATTACACCGCCGCCGCCTTCATAAAGCTTTGCTCTCCATTCGCCGCTCTTATAGTAGGCTTCATCCCTGTGCCATGTAACAGAGCACTTTGCTCCGTATATCTTTCCCAGCTTTCCGGAGTCCAGCATCTCCTTGATAAATCTGTTTCCGTGATTGAATCGGTTCTGGAATATACAGGCAAAGCCCACTCCCATTTCCTTTGCCGTCAGCATCATGGCAAGGGCATCGGCACGCTTTGTTGCCATGGGCTTTTCGGTAAGCACATGGAGTCCCTTTTTCATACACTCTATGGCAACAGGTGCGTGAAGGTAATGAGGCAAACAGACATGAACACTGTCAAGCTGTTCCTTTTCTATCATCTCATTATAATCCGTATACCAATTGCAGTCAAATTCCGCCGCTTTCTTTTCGGCACGCTCTTTTATAATATCGCAAACTGCGGCAAGCTCTGTATCCTCACACATTTTTACGCTTATTGCGTGCATGGGGAAAATAGCTCCGCATCCGATTATTCCAACTCTCAGCTTTTTCATAACAGCCTCCTATCCACCTACATTATATATAAAAAAGGGAAAAAATCAACACTTTTGTAAAATTTTTAAAATATTTTTTAAAACCACTACCATTTTTGGTATTTGTGTGTTATAATAGGTCAATAATATTTACAGGAGTGTGATAATATGCAGCCAAAACTCAAGCTTTTAAGAATATTGGACATTCTCAAGGAGACGGACCAAACCCACCCCATAACAGCACCTGCTATCTGTGCACGCCTTGGGGATATGGGAATCAAGGCAGAACGCAAATCGGTTTGCCGTGACATAAATACTCTTATAGAATACGGCTACAAAATAGTGCTTTGCCATGACAACAAGCTTGGCTACTATATGGATGCCTCAGACATTCCCACACTTCCCCCCGTTCCCGTATCACTCGACCTTATTCACATAACGGTGGAGTATAAAAAAGAGGACGCCGAGGCAGTTTATGCAATTTTGGGGCATGGTGACGAAACAGAGGACGGTGACTACATAACAGCTGAGCTCGGTGTACCCTCATCAAGCCTTTTCGGAAACCTTTTCACTCTCGGAACAGCGGTGAAGCTCGTTGAGCCATCGGAGCTGAAGGCGCAATTTGAGCAAAGACTTTCCGACACAGCCGATTTTTACAAAAAGCGCCGTGACAGCGGCAAAATTGACTTCTGGCTTTTGTAAACGACGAGCCGCCGTCGGCAATTTTTGCCTTTTGTTCTGTCATTCAAATTACGGGAAGGGTGACCCCTCCCCTGCAAGCATTGAAACAATAAGCAATTATCATTTAGTGTCTGCTGTACACATGGGTATTTTTGTGCAATTTACCCATTACATAAAAATCTGTTTTATGGTATAATTATTGTATAATAATTCAATGTGCGGGAGGCGTCTTTATGTGGAAGCTGGGAGATATTGTTGTTTACGGTTCGGCAGGAATTTGCAGAGTTGATGATATCAGAGACGAAAGGTTCGGTGACGAAATAAAGAAGTACTTTATTCTCAAGCCTCTTTTCGATGACAAAAACACATTTTTTGTTCCCTCCTTCAACGAGACACTCGTAGCTAAAATGCGCCCTGTCCTCACAAAAGAAGAGGCACTGTCGCTGGTTCACAGTATGCCTGACGTAGCTCCGGAATGGGTAGATAACGACAAGCTCAGACAGGAGCGCTACAAGGAGATACTGGAAAGCGGACAGCGTGACAAGGTAGTGGGAATGCTCAAGGCGCTCCACGAGCGCAGGAAATTGCTTTTTGAAAAAGGCAAGAAAATGCGTGCATCGGACGAAATACTTATGAAGAACGCCGAGATGCTTCTGGAAAATGAGTGCGCTCACGTATTCGGTATAACACGGCTTGAGGTGCAGGGGTTTATAGCCAAAGAGCTTGCTGAATAACAGTATATATTGAATTTGTTTTTTACGATGCGGTAACATCTGTCGCCGCATCGTTTTTCGTCGATTTATCCATAAAAAGCGGCTGGCAGCCGCCGGCAATGCTCGCCTATCGCAACCAATGTATAAGCCGAAGCAAGGTAAAACGGCGAGATTGATTTAATGCAATTTCCATATGTTTAAAAAAACTCATTTTAGATATTGACTTTGAGACAAATTTGGTATACTATAGAGTTGTATACATATTTAAGCTAAAAAGCAAATTAGAATTATACGGAGGAAAATTATGAGAGTTTTAGCTATTACAGCACATCCCGACGATATGGAATTTATGTGTGCAGGCACACTTCTCAA
>CAZYTA010000049.1:0-18621 GCA_964650465.1 uncultured Oscillospiraceae bacterium
CTACATTTGCACCGAGAATTTTCATTCTCGCAACGTTGGGAGCCTGCTTTTTGATATCCACAGAGCCCATATATATGTCACACTGAAGTCCGAAATATGCGGCGGCAGTAGCAAGGGCAACACCGTGCTGACCTGCACCTGTCTCGGCAATAACCTTCTTTTTGCCCATGTATTTTGCAAGGAGCGCCTCACCCATGCAGTGATTGAGCTTATGTGCGCCCGAGTGGTTAAGGTCCTCACGCTTTGCATAAAGCTGAACACGTCCGCCAAGGGCATCGGAGAGTCTTTCAAGATGTGAAATGGGAGTAGGTCTGCCCTGGAACTCCTTACGGATACGGCGAAGCTCGGCAATGAACTTTCTTGACTGACAAATGGAGTAATACGCCTGAGTTATTTCTGCCATAGCGGCTTTGAGCTTGTCGTCTACATATACGCCGCCGTACTTACCGAAATAGCCGTTTTTGTCGGGGTAATTGTTAAAATAAGTATCAAAATCTACATTGTTAAGTATCATTTCTATATTCTCCTTATATAAAGTTATTTGTTTGCGTTTTTAAATTGTGAAGCGCCATCGCCTTGATAAAATATACATATTGCCTCCAAAAGAAAATCCTGTCCCAAAAAATATGGGACAGGAAATATATCCTGCGGTACCACCCAAATTCGTCAAAAGACGCACTCACGCATACTGACATATGCTGTCACTGTAACGGATGACCTCCGTCTCACCTACTGTTATTTCGGATCGCCCTCACAAGTCCATTCAGTTAAAGCGTACTGCTGCATTCACACCGTCGGCAACTCTCTTGGAGTACGGAGTTTTAACCTACTTACTCTTGTTCATCGGTTTTGTGGATAATACATAATAACACAGTATTTTGTTTTTGTCAAGTATTTTCAAGCAATCAGATTGTAAACAATTGGCACAAGTATGGCAGGGAGCATATTGCCCACCTTGAATTTTTTGCCGAAGGCGAGGTTTATACCTATGGCAAAAATGAGCACAGAGCCGATATAGCTCATGTCGGACACCATTGCATCGGTGAGATATGGCTCGATAAAGCGTGCAAGGAGAGTAAGACCGCCCTGATAGAGAGCGATTGGGATGACGGCAAACATTGCCCCGACTCCCATGGTAGAGGTAAAGACGATACACACCACGCCGTCAAGCATTGACTTTGCGAAGAGTGTGGAGGGGTCGCCGTTGAGACCGTCCTGAAATGCGCCCATAATAGTCATAGCGCCCACGCAGGTGACAAGGGTATTTGTAACAAAGCCTTCAACGAAATGGGTGTTACTACCCGATTTCACCAAGCCCTTGAGCTTTTCACCCACCCGGTCAAGTCTGTCCTCGATGCGAATAAGCTCTCCGATAAGGGCGCCGATAACCAGTGAAAATATCATGAGCATAGTGCCCTTTGTGGACAGTGCACCGTCCTTGAAGGTCAAAAGACCGCAGAGTGCGCCCGATGCGCCTATAAACATTGTTGAGATGCCAAGCACCTTCATTATCATATCCTGAAGGCTGTCCTTCAGTCCTTTTTTGATAAACAATCCCACTGTACCGCCCGCCAGTACGGCAAGCACATTTACTATTGTTCCGATTCCTGTCATAATATGTCCTTTTGCAGCAGGGCTTTGCCCTGCACCCACTCAGAAACTTTTTATAAAAAATTTCTGAGAACTTCAAAAATTTTAATAATGATTATTAATAAAGTTTATTAGTATATTTGTTTTTCGGGAGAGCGCGAGAGGGTGCTTTTGACTTCAAAAGCATTCTCTCGCAAAAATCATAATATGGGATGCCAAAAGGCATCCCATGTATATTATATCTTCTGTACGCCGAGTGTTACTGCCTCTCCGTTGATGTCCCATTCCTTTGAAAGGGTAGCTCCTGCACTGTCAACAGCAATGCCGTCGGCAAGTACATCTGTGGATATTTCGTCCTTGTTTCTAAGAATAATATCTGTTATTCTGTCATTTCCCGAAACATAAATATTGATATGGTCCATAACGTCGAAGTCTGCTTCCTTGCGCATGGTCTGTATCTTGCTGATTATCTCACGCACATAGCCCTCCTCGATAAGCTCGGGAGTGAGTGCTGTGTCAAGTACAACGGTAACGCCCTTATAGGTTACAGCGTAGAAGCCTTCCTTCTGCTTAAGCTCAATAAGAAGATCCTCCTCGGCAAGTGCAACAGCATCGCCGTCAAAGCTCATGGCAAGAACGCCGTTCTTGTCAAGCTCTGCCTTTGCCTCGCTGCCGTCAACGTTTGCAAGGTATTCTCTTATCTTGTTAAGGTGCTTGCCGTACTTGGGTCCTACGGTCTTGAGCTGAGGCTTGAAGGAGTATGAAATATATTCCGAGGCATCCTCGATGAACTCAACAGCCTTTATGTTAAGCTCCTCGGTGATAATCTCGTGATAAAGCGCATCGGGGACAAAGTCGGACTTAACATACATTTTCGCAATGGGCTGACGGTTCTTGATAGCGGCACCGTTTCTTGCGGCACGTCCGTTTACAACTATGTCAAGCACTGCGTTCATATTATCCTCAAGCGCCTTGTCAATCATCTTTTCGTTCACCTCGGGGAATGTGCAAAGGTGAATACTTTCGGGTGCTGTGTTATCTATTGAGCAAACGAGGTTGCGGTAGATATCCTCTGCCATGAAGGGTATCATGGGAGCCGCCGCCTTGGCAACAGTCACAAGTGCTGTGTAGAGGGTCATGTAGGCATTGATCTTATCCTGTCCCATACCCTGTACCCAGTATCGCTCTCTTGAACGGCGGACATACCAGTTACTCATTTCGTCAACGAAGTTGTCAAGCGCCTTTGCCGCCTCGGGAATCTTGTAGTTTTCAAGGCATGAGTCTACCTCGCCTACCATGGTATTGAGACGGGAGAGAAGCCACTTGTCCATAAGAGTGAGCTTATCGTATTCAAGGTGATACTTTGTTGCATCAAACTCGTCGATGTTTGCATAGAGCACGAAGAATGCATAGGTGTTCCAGAGAGTACCCATGAACTTGCGCTGACCCTCGATAACCGCCTTACCGTGAAAACGGTTGGGGAGCCAGGGTGCGGAGTTGGTGTAGAAGTACCAACGGATAGCATCTGCGCCGTAGGTTGCAAGAGCCTCGAAGGGGTCAACTGCGTTGCCCTTGGACTTGGACATCTTCTGTCCGTTTTCGTCCTGAACGTGACCGAGTACAATTACGTTTTTATAGGGTGCTTTGTTGAAAATAAGGGTAGAAATTGCAAGGAGTGAGTAGAACCAGCCTCTTGTCTGGTCAACAGCCTCGGAGATAAAGTCTGCGGGGAACTGTGACTCGAAAAGCTCCTTGTTCTCGAAGGGATAGTGATGCTGAGCGAAGGGCATTGCACCGGAGTCGAACCAGCAGTCGATAACCTCTGGAACTCTCTTCATCTGCTTTCCGCACTTTTCGCACTTGATTGTTACGGCGTCGATGAAGGGGCGGTGAAGCTCGATATCCTCGGGACAGTTATCGGACATGGACTTAAGCTCTTCAATTGAGCCTATGGAGTGCATATGTCCGCATTCACAGGTCCATATGTTGAGAGGAGTACCCCAATATCTGTTACGGCTGATTGCCCAATCCTGAACATTCTCCAGCCAGTCGCCGAATCTTCCCTTTCCTATGCTTTCGGGAATCCAGTTGATAGTGTTATTGTTTCTGATAAGGTCATCCTTCACATCGGTCATCTTGATGTACCAGCTGGCTCTTGCATAGTAGATGAGGGGTGTGTCACAACGCCAGCAGAAGGGATAGCTGTGCTCGTAGTTGGGAGCGGAGAAAAGGAGTCCTCTTGTGTTGAGGTCCTTGATAATCTCCTTGTCGGCGTCCTTGCAGAACATTCCCGCAAAGGGGGTATTGTCTGTCAGCTCGCCCTTGGTATCAACTGCCTGAACAAAGGGAAGGTCATATTTCTTACCTACGTTATAGTCATCCTCACCGAAGGCGGGAGCGATGTGTACAACGCCCGTACCGTCGGTAAGAGTTACATAGCGGTCGCAAACCACATAGTACGCCTTCTTGTCGGGCTTTGTATCGTAGAGGGGTTCATATTCCATTCTTTCAAGGTCTGTACCCACAAACTTTTCAAGAATTGTGTACTCTGTCTTTATAACCGAGGGAACAAGCGCCTCTGCCATGTAGTAAATTTCGCCCTCTGTTTCCAGCTTTACATATGTTTCATCGGGGTTTACACAAAGCGCTACATTTGAGGGAAGTGTCCAGGGGGTTGTTGTCCATGCAAGGATGTATACATTCTCCTCGCCCTTAACACGGAACTTGGCAACAGCCGAGCGCTCCTTTACATCCTTATAGCCCTGAGCAACCTCATGTGATGAAAGAGGAGTACCGCATCTGGGGCAGTAAGGTACAATCTTGAAGCCCTGATAAAGGAGACCTTTTTCCCAAATCTGCTTGAGCGCCCACCACTCGGATTCGATGAAGGAGTTTTCGTAGGTTACATAGGGATTGTCCATATCAGCCCAGAAGCCGACTGTAGAGGAGAAGTCCTCCCACATTCCCTTGTACTTCCATACGCTTTCCTTGCATTTTGCAATGAAGGGCTCAAGTCCGTATTCTTCTATCTGCTCCTTGCCGTCAAGTCCGAGAAGCTTTTCTACCTCAAGCTCTACAGGGAGACCGTGGGTATCCCAGCCTGCCTTACGGGGAACAAAGCTTCCCTTCATGGTACGGTGTCGGGGAATCATATCCTTAATAACTCGTGTAAGCACGTGTCCGATATGAGGCTTTCCGTTTGCTGTGGGAGGTCCGTCATAAAAGACATAGGGGCGTGACTTATCAGCCGATGTCATGCTCTTTTCGAAAATTTTGTTTTCTTTCCAAAACTTTTCGATATTCTTTTCTCTCTCAACGAAGTTCATATTCGTCGGAACTTTATTGTACATTTCCAAATCCTCCAAAAGTATTTGAACATAATTTCGTAACATATATTGTATCACAAAGTTTTAGTTATGTCAAATAAAAAAGTACATTTATTTTCAAAGTTTGCTCCTTTTCAAAGCTTTTTTGCGAAAATTTTATAAAAAACATCAATATACAAAAATTTAAAACTGATAAATCAAAGAACTCCGCCTCACACGAGGCGGAGTTCTACCTTAATTCTCAATTTTCAATTTTCAATTTTCAATTCTGATTATCCTCTGCCGTCAAATCGGCTTCTTCCACTCTTATTACCTTTTTCAAGTCCTCGGGGGCAAGCTCTACCTGATAGCCTATTTTTCCTGCGCTGAACAAAATTTTTTCAAAATCCGAGGCAGTTTTATGTATCACTGTGACAAACTGCTTTTTCATACCTATGGGTGAGCATCCTCCGTGAATATAGCCTGTCAAAGGAAGCAAATCCTTTGATTTCAACATTGATATGCTTTTCTCACCTACCGCCTTTGCGGCTTTTTTCAGGTCAAGCTCTTTGTTGCAGGGGATAACGAACACGTAATTTTTCTTTGAAGAAGCTTCGGTGACAAGTGTCTTGAATACTCTGTCGGGGTTTTGTCCCAGCACCTCTGCCACATCAATTCCGCTTACAACTCCGCTATCCACGTAGCAAAAGCTGTTATATTCGATTTTCTTGGAGTCAAGGACTCGCATTACATTTGTCTTTTCTTCTTTCATTCTATGATACCTATCATTCTTGCAACATCAAGCTCCATGAGGTACTCCTCTCCGTCTATTACGATGCTGTAGGCGGTTTGTGTGTATTTGTAGACCGGATACGAGGAAACAAGTGTATCTGTTTCGCCAAACACTGCATATATCTCCCCTGCGTAGCTTCCGTTTTTGTAGCCGTAGTCTGCCGGCGGTCTGCCGTAAAACACGTAGAATGCAAAATCCACAGCATCCTCCCCTGTGAGGCGGTTTGCTTTTTTTGCATATTTTCTGTCTATTCTGCCGTTTTTGTCAAGGTCAGCTTTGGGCACGAAGAAAAACTCCTCGCATTCCTCCAGAAGCTTGTCAAATCCCTTTAAATGCTCGGGAACATAGTAGGTGTCAGAGTCCGATGACCTGAGAAGAAGCACCGTATCCTCTCCTTCGGGAATATACACCTGAGCCCCCAATACGGCGCCCTGTTTTTTTCCAATACCGTAATCTGTAAAACGGTGGGAGTTTTCCAGGGGATAATACACGGTTGAATCCATTGTAACCGTACCGTCATCATTCATCTCAAAGGTATGCTCACTGCCACCGCAGGAGGTAAGAAAAACAAAAAGCAGCAAAACCGATATTATTTTTTTCATATTCTTCTCCAAATTTTGATACATCAATTATATCCGCAGGAAAGTTTTGTGTCAAGGGTATTGACTTAAAATTCATATTTTGTTAGAATACATTAGATTAAATTTTGCTTGAAGGAGCTTTGTATGATAAAGCACGAACACATATTACCGATAAAAGTTATGTTTACTAAAGGGGACATTTCGTCAGTCTCCTCACTCCTTGTCCCCTCTCCGAGACAAATACATATAGGCACACCTACAAAGGAAAAGGTAAGAATATCGGGCAAGGGATACATTGTCCTTGATTTCGGGATTGAAATAAGAGGCGGTATCAGAATACTGTGTTATTCCGCCAATACCTCTGTCAGACTGAGACTGGGAGAATCGGTTGGCGAGTGCATGGCAGAACTTGGAGAAAAAGGGGCATGCAACGACCATTCGCCAAGGGATTTTTATATTCCTCTTGCGGCTCTCTCGGACACTGTGTGGGGCGGCTCGGCATTCCGTTTTGCAAGACTCGATTTTGATGAGGGCAGTATAGTCGAGCTTGATTCTGTAATCGCAGAGGGCGAAATTCTTGACCTGCCTGTAAAATATGAGTACAAGGGCGGTGACCCGTTGCTCAAGGAAATATATACAGTGGCGAAGCGTACTATTGACCTTTGCTCCGCAGGAGAATATGTGTGGGACGGAGTGAAGCGTGACCGTCTTGTATGGATAGGCGATATGCACCCCGAAATGCTGGCTCTTACTACTCTTTACGGCAGAGTGCCCATGATGGATAACTCTATCAACTTTATGCGTGAGACCACACCTATGGGAAATTGGATGTGCACCATTGCAACATATTCCGCCTGGTGGCTCATTGTACTTGCCGACTATTATGACAGGACAGGCTGTGACGACCTTGCTTTGCAGAATATGGAATATGCCCAAATGACAGTAGAACGTTTTCTGGAATGCATCGGAGAGGACGGCGCGCTTGGCGAGGTGAGCGGCTCGCTTGTGGATTGGCCCACACGCTCAAAGCCCGACGAGGATGCAGGAGTGAGAGCCATACTCATAATGATGGCAAAGAAGGCTATAGGCTTCTTTAAAGCCTTTGACAGACCTGTACATAAGGCTGAAATGCTTCTCGAAAGGCTTTTGAAAAAGCCTGTAAATGTCACACACGCCATGCAGGTGGCAGGACTCAAGTACATGGCATTGGGAGAGCTTGAAAAGAGCGATATCGACCTGATGGAGAGCCTTGGCGAGAACGGAATGTCAACCTTTATGAGCTATTATATCCTGACGGCATATGCAAAGTATTTCGGTGTTGACAGGGCTGTTGACATAATGAAGAAATACTACGGCGGTATGCTGTCGGTGGGAGCAACTACCTTCTGGGAGGATTTCCACCTTGAATGGTTGGAGGGCGCAGGCAGAATAGACGAGCCCACACCCGAGGGCAAAAAGGACATCCACGGCGACTACGGCGATTACTGCTACAAGGGCTACCGCCACTCCCTCTGCCACGCCTGGGCAACGGGAATATTGGCATTCATGGAAGAAAATCAAGTATAAGTTGTGGGGAGAGTACTTTTGAAGTCAAAAGCACCCTCCCCACACCCCTCCCCAAAAATAAATTGAGGAGGAAATCATATAAACAAATCAACCACAATGTTGGCAACATCAACGCTTCATAGTGCGAAGCACTGATTCATTTAAACAGCAGTCACGCATGACAATTTTGTCATGCGTGACTGCTTGGTTTATGGTTATATATTCTTGTTTGATAGTTTCTCAATTTTCAATTATTATCGGTGTTGACATTATACCAAGCTCACGGAGAACATATTCATAGCTCCATTCGTGACCCTTAAGACGCCATGAGTGAGGTCCCTTCCATTCGAGCTTGCGGTCGGCACAGTGCACGTGACCGAAGGAGTTCTGTCGGTTACCAAAGAGTGTTATATCAAGAACCTTGTCCCCTGCACCAACGTCAATCTCTGCGGTGTAGGGCGGATAAATGATACCCTTATCGGAATTGAGTGTAACAAGTGCACCTACATAGTGAGGAGTATTCACACGGAGCTTGCCTGTAGCGGTTGTAACGGGAAGGTGATATGTAATATTTCCTCCGTAGAAGGGGAAGCCCTGATGTGTCAGGTCTCCGAAGCAAACCGTTTCGGGAAGTGCCTTGAGACAGGTAGACTGACCTCTCACCTCTACGCCAAACTCACCAATAAGATAGCACCATTCGGTATTGAAGGCAACCCCGAAAGGAAGAGTCAGCTCGATAACATTAGTACCCACGACAAGAGTGGGGATGGTTACTGTCTCAATCGACCTATCAACATACCAGCCGTCGGCAACGAGCTTAACAGCCGCACCATTCACCTTGATTTCACTTTCACCAAGTCGCTCTGTTGCAAATTTTGCATTCTTTACCTCAATATCACTCTTGACTGTGAAGCGGAGGGTAAGCTTATGCTCGTCGGGTACATTACCCGTTACCCAAGGCTGAGCCACGTGGCCGCCTCTCTGGGGAAGTCCGAGCTCTGCACAAACTGCCTCGTCAAGTCGGAGTATCTCCTCCTTCTCACGCCATTCACCGCCGTCAACGCTGTATTCAGCCATATCAAGAAGGAGCACGTTGGGCTCGGAAAGTGTATATTTAACCTCGTTTGTAACCGAAAGTGCTCTGGGCTCTGCAGACTTTTCCTGATAGAGAAAAACTCCGTTATCGGTGCTTCCTGCTACCTCAACGCGCTTTGCCTCTGTGTCGGCTCTGCCCTCGGTAAGCTCAAGGAGCACGCTGTCATAATCGTACATACAGCGGGTAATAACGGTATAGCCGTTCTTATATCTGCAGGGAAGGCTTTCAACCGTGCCGTTTTGGGTATTGTAAAGCTTTACTGTATATTCGCCCTTTACATTGATGTCAACGCCGTCATAATTGGAGAGGTTCTTGTTGTAGGGCTCAACAGCCTGAGCAACGAACAGCCACTTAACATCGCCGTCCTGACGGAGCTGGTGACAGTAGCGGTTTGAGATAATGCCGTTGGTGTAGAATATTTTAACATTGCGGTCTGCATCAAGCTCGTTGATAAGAGAATCCTTTGTATAGCTTGTCTGAATGCTTTCGTCGAAGAGCTTTTTGCCTCTTTCGGAGGGAAAAGCATTTTCGTACTTGGGAGCGCTTCCCATGAATATCAGCTTACCGCCTGCTCTCTTGAAGGCTTCAAGGCGTTCAAGAGTAGTTGAGCGGAGGGTTTCACACTGAGGAACTACGATAACATCGTATGCCATCTTGCCCACCTTGAGAGGTGCTGAACCCTTTTCGCAAAGCTCGGGAAGCATTGCCTCGGAGATAAAGTTGAAGTCAACTGTGCTCTTTACAAGCCAATCTGTAAGATTTGCAAAGTTAGCATCTTTTTCGGCTGTGATTGCGCTGTTCTGCTCTTCGGGTCCCCAATAGAGCCAATAGCTCTCGATGGGGTGGATAACGCCCACATTGATAACGGGCTTACCTCTTGTGAGGGCTGTATTCACTCTTGCAAAGTGGTCCTCTACCCTGCTGTACTGGGTGTACCAGGGTGACTGATAGCTGATTGAAGCGGGATAGTCACGCTTTGCCTCACCCTTCATGGATACCCATGACAGGTGCTGTACACGGACTGTTACGCCCATAGCCGCCTGCCAGTCGCCGTGAAGCTTGTGTCCTCTGAAATCGAAATCCCAGCCCGTTACGCCGTAAAGCTCGGAAAGCATAGCCTCCTTGCCAAGCTGATGTACTGCAGACTGCGCCTGCTTTGCCGTGGTATATTCACGCCAGCCGCAGAGCATATCAATGCCGGGGATACCGAATCCTCGGTAGTTGCGCATTGCCTCGGAGATGGCAAGGGTCTGCGAGAAGAGCGACTGCTCGCACATAAGATGTCCTGTAAGGGCAATTCCGTGGTCATCACACCACTTACCGCAATTCTGACCGAAGGCTTCACTGAATCGGTCTGCCACATGGTCATGGTAGCGGTAACGGGTAGCAGAGGGAGCGTTGTCGGGAAGATTCCAGAAAAGCTCGGGAAGATGCTCAATAATATCCTCGCCGTATCTCTCCTTGTATGTATCGGGGAAATCGGGTGTCCAGGGAAGAGTTACATCCTGCTTGTCTGATGCGTAGGAAAGACGTCTCTTGTGAGATACCTGGGGCTCGTCTGTGAATATGGAATGTACAGTCTCGCCGAACTCGTCTCCCACCTTATCGTTGTACGCCTCATAGGTAACCTCGATGAACTTGTCCATCGCCTTCTTGTTCATGGTATCGATGTACGACTGATTGTTGAACCACGAGGTCTTAGCGGCGTAATCAATATAGGCATACCACTTTGTACCCTTTACCTCGTCATCGGGAGAAATGCGTGTATAATTCTTCAAAAAGCCCTTTTCGTCAAGCTCAACATCAAAAACGGTTATGAGGCTTCCCTCTTCGGTTCTTGCAGTGGAGCTTTCCACAAAGAGCACCTTATCCTCAAAGGTGTCCTTATAGGGTACTGTGGTAAAACGGAGCATACGCTGACGGCAGCTGTCATCCTTTGTTACTATACCGCCTGCCGCACCCGAGGGCCAGCGGTCCTCGTCATAAAGGTAAGCAAGCATTTTATTTTCCTTAGCCTTATCAACGCAGGCACGGATAAGATTCATGAATTCCTTTGAGAGATACTCTGTGGACATACCCGTGCGGACATGCATATGAAAGCCGCCCAGACCCATTTCGTTAAAAACATCTATCTGACGGAGAAGCTCCTCCCTGTCAAGCTCACAGTTCCACGCCCAGAAGGGAGCGCCTCTGTACTCCGATGTAGGGTTCTTAAAAAGGTCAAGTGAAAGTTTTTTATCTGTATTCTTTTTATATAACATAAGCCCTTTCCTTTCACGGCAAAAAAACTGCCGATTTTTTCTAATTGTATCATACAAAAAGACGAAAATCAACAGTTTTTTTATCTCTGAAAAATTTGTTTTTTGCGAGGAATGCTTTTTAACAAAAAGCATTCCCTCGTGCTCCCTCAAAAAGCAATTTTTAAGGTTTGTTGATTAAGAATACTATTTTAAATTTCGCCGTCACATCAGCGGAGCAATCAGCTTGAGCAGCATTCCTCTGAGCTTAATTGTGAATTTTTCCTTTTTAATGCTTTCATATGTCACTCTTTTGCATTTGTCAAGAGTGTAGGAAAAGTCCTTTTCTATCTCCTCCACGCAGGGAGTAAACGCCATATATACGGCACATTCAAAATGGTGATACAGGCTTCTGTAATCCAGATTTATTGTTCCCACAACAGCCTCTCTGCCGTCTGCAACAAATACCTTTGAATGTACAAAGCCCGGTGTGTATTCGTATATCTTCACGCCCGAATCAATAAGTGAACGGTAATGGGTTTTTGCAAGCGCCCACGCCCCTTTTTTGTCGGGAATGCCGGGCAGGATAAGAGATACCTCCACTCCCCTTTCGGCGGCAAATTTCATGGCGGTTTCCATTTCGTTATCAATTACAAGATACGGGGACATAATATGCACATAAGAAACCGCACGGTTGAGAATGTCCATATATACACGCTCGCCCGTCTTATCCCTGTCAACGGGACAGTCGGCAAAGGGAACTACAAAGCCTGCGCTGTCGGGAGCTTGGGGTACCGAAACAAGGTAGCTGTCATTGCTGTGGTTTTTCTCCTCTATTGTCCACATCTGCAAAAACATAAGAGTAAAGCTACTCACCGCATCACCCTTAAGCATCACCGCCGAGTCCTTCCAATGACCGTATTTCTGCTTTAGATTTATATATTCGTCGGCAAGGTTTATACCGCCGCTGAAGGCTGTTTTGCCGTCTATTACAACTATCTTTCTGTGGTCTCGGTAGTTGTAATGGGTGGAAACAAAGGGCGTTATCGGCGCAAACATCTTGCACTGTATTCCAAGCTTTTTCAGCCTTTTTGGGTAATCGTGAGGAAGTGTGGTAAATTCACAGGTGCCGTCATATATTACACGCACCTCAACCCCCTGTTTTACCTTTCTTTCAAGCACCTGAAGCACTGCGCTCCACATTTCGCCCTCGTCTATTATAAAATACTCCAAAAAAATAAAACGTTCAGCCCTTTCCAGCTCTTCAAGCAACGCCTTCATCTTTTTTTCGCCCGATGGAAAATATGTGACCTCCGTGCCGTCAAAAACAGGGTGGCATCCGCTTCTTGCAAGATATTGGCAAAGACGTGAAATACCGAGGTCGGCTTCATGAAGGCGGCGCAAAACAGCAGGACTTTGTTTTATTTTGTTTTTATTTTCCGCCGACAGGTCATTTATTCTTTTTTTCAGAGCACGGTGTCCAAAATCGCTCTTTGTGTATATAAAAAGCAGAGAACCGAAAACAGGCGTAGCCATTATAAGCAAGAGCCAGGTAATTTTGGCGTTGGGACTCATGGGGCAATTGGCAATATACAGCACGGCGGTAAAGCTGAGAATTATGCTTCCTCCCCATACATGGGGCAGAAAATTATCAAGACGGTAGAATGCAAAAAAGAGAAATGAAAGCTGTAAAAGAAACATCAGAGTAATAATTCCCAGTCGGCTGAATATCAAGCCTTTCAGTCCCTTTTTGCCTTTTTTTACAAGCCTTGACGGTATATTGCGTCGTGACATTTTCATCCCTCCTCATTTTATATGTTTTATAAAGAATTGCATTAAATCAACCTCTCCGCTTTTATAATAGTGGAAATTTATTGCAAAGTCAACTTGAAGTTTGTTAATACAATTTTAATATTGACCGATACAGGAAATATTTTTCAAAAACTATGGAAAAACAAACACACTTGTGATATAATAAGGTAAAATTGGGGTAAAGTTGTTTTATAAATTAATATCGGAGATATAATTATGCGTAAAACTAAAATCATATGTACAATAGGTCCTGCCTGCTCAACGGAAGCAGTGCTTACAAAAATGTGTCAGAACGGAATGAATGTAGCAAGACTCAACTTTTCTCACGGCACTCACGAGGACCACAAGGAGAAAATAGAGCTTATCAAATCGGTGCGAGAAAAGCTGGGACTTCCCATCCCCATTATGCTTGACACCAAGGGTCCCGAATACAGAATAAAAACCTTTGAAAATAAAAAGGTCACAGTAAATGACGGCGACAAGTTCACCTTTACCACCCAAGACATAATCGGTACAAGTGAGCGTGTGGCGGTAAGCTATGAGCATTTAACCGAGGACCTTTGTGTTGGTGATACAATCACGGTCAATAACGGTCTTGTGCAATTCAGAGTTGACAGCATTGAGGGGCATGACATTATATGTACTGTAACGGCAGGCGGTGAAATGGCAGACCGCAAGAGCATGAGCTTCCCCAACAAGGTGTTGAAAAACGAGTATTTAAGCGAGCAGGACAAGGCGGACCTTCTTTTCGGCATAGAAAACGAGGTGGACTTTGTAGCGGCTTCCTTTGTTTCCACCAAGCAGGATGCCCTTGACATAAGAGAATTTCTCAACGCCAACGGCGGCAAGGATATTGACATTATCGCAAAGATAGAGAACAGAGCGGGCGTGGACAACATTGACGAGATATGTCAGGTAGCAGACGGCATTATGGTGGCTCGAGGCGATTTGGGAGTAGAGATACCCTTTGTTGAGGTGCCTGCTGTGCAGAAGCATCTTATACAAAAGTGCAGGCTTCTGGGTAAGCGTGTCATTACAGCTACGGAGATGCTGGAGTCCATGATACACAATCCCCGTCCCACAAGAGCAGAAATTTCCGATGTTGCAAATGCGGTATACGACGGCTCATCGGCGGTAATGCTGTCGGGAGAGACGGCGGCAGGAAAGTACCCTGCAGAAGCGGTCAAAACAATGGCTGAAATCGCACAGTACACCGAAAGCCGTATTGACTACAGCAAGTGGTTCAGAACTACCGAATATACGATAAAAAACAATCTTGATGCAATTTCACATTCGGTTTGCGCCATGGCAATAGATGTACACGCAAAATGCATTGTGGTAAACTCGCTGTCGGGCAGAACGGCTCGAATGGTCAGCCGTTTCAGATGCCCCGCAGACATATTGGGACTCACCACAAGCCCGAGGGCGTGGAGACAGCTCAATCTCAGCTGGGGTGTTACACCCATACTCAGCGAGGAATACGGTGCTATTGACATTGTGTTTTACGAGGCGCTTAAGGCGGCTAAAAAGACCTTCTCGCTTCAGACGGGTGACAATGTGGTTATGACGGGCGGACAGATAAACGGACAGCCCGGTAACACAAACATGATAAGAGTGGATGCAGTAAAATGATTTATTGATTTTACAACCGTTTTTATTTATACTTCATTGACAGAAACAGAGCGGCATTGTAAAATATACTAAAAAAACAAGGAGATAACCATATGAAAAGCATATATACTCCCAACGATTTTGCGACACTTGAAAGCGATTCAAAGATGATACAGGCGGCGGTGGACGAGGCAGCAAAATACGGCTGTCAGGTAATTATCCCCCGCTTTAACGAGAGAACGGGAAAATGCATATGGGAGCTTGACGAGAGTATCAAGCTCTACACAGGAAGCTATGTGACACTTGACAACTGTCACATAAGGCTTGTTGATGACACCTATATACATTTCTTTGAAAACTCCTCAGCCGACGATTTCACCCAGTGGTGGAAGGAGGACAAAAGAGAGTATGACATACAGCTTATCGGTCAGGGAAATGCTGTGCTTGACGGAGGCAACCACAACGGAATTTTCGAGTCGGATTTCAACATCTATGACGAAAACGGAAACTTTGTAAAGAGCATCAATTACAAAGGACTGCCCTCCATTGCGGTAAACCGAGGACTTGAATTCCGAAATGTTGAGCGCATTACAGTCAAGGGACTCAGATTTATCAATCTCAGATATTGGGCTATGTGCTTTGAATTCTGCTCCTTCGGTCACATTGCCGACATTACCTTTGAGGCACACGGAGAGGTGCCCAATCAGGACGGTATTGACATCCGTGTGGGCTGTAACAATTTCCTTGTTGAAAACATCTACGGTCTGACAGGAGATGACACCATTGCGCTGACCAACTTCGGCAACAAGATTGCCATGAAAACCGACCCGCATCTTGATTTTGACATTCACGAAATAATCATAAAAAATGTACGCTCCTACATGAGCGACCACTGTGACATAATCCGTATTCTCAACAGAGGCGGAGCTAAAATTTACAATGTTGAGATAGCAAATGTAGTGGATATCACTCCCGAATACAGTAAGGACAGAGCACTGGCGGCTATCCGTATCGGTGACATATGCGACTATCCCTCCCGACTCAACGAGCCCGGTGAGACACGCAACATTGTTGTCCGTGATGTAATAACAAGGGCGAAATTCGGCGCATACGTTGCCAACTCGGTTGTGGATTCGGTATTTGAAAACTTTATGATGACCTCCGACGGCGGTATCGGTATGTACTTCAACGGCTGTTACATTGAAAATGTGTTTATTGACAAATTCATGTACAACACCAAGGCATCGGCACCCGACAGTGACATCGGCTACAGAGAGGTATTCCACAGAGTAGCGATAGATGAGCTGAACGCCTTCCACTTCAACAACTGTACAGCAAAAAATCTCAACATCACCAATGTTGTCAGCGGTAAAAATCTCTCATATGTATTCGGCGGCAACAGCGAGATAGAGATAAAGGCAAGTAATATAGTTTGTCTTGACGAAAAGACAAAGCTGACAGACAAAGCAAGGGTAATTGAAAATTGAGAATTGAGAATTGAAAATTTTGGTTGATTTCGTGCAACGAAATCTTCAATTAATTGTATATGACTGTATAAGCTTAAATATATGGCTGAAACAAGAAAACATATAAATAAAATCAAAGGAACTCCGCCTCTCAAGGTGGGGTTCCTTCCTTAATTCTCAATTCTCAATTATCAATTTTTCATTCCTTTTCCGCTCCGTATTTACGGCCTACAAGCTCTACCCTGCCCTTGCCCGAGGTCATGCCCGATACCTTATCACGAAGAATATCAAGCTCTTTATCGGAAGCAAGCACACGGGATACTACATCTGCCTCGTAGCGCACCTCTGTCTCCTCGATGCCCATTACGGAAAGCTCGTATTTAAGCTTTTGGTAGGTGGAATAGTCCACATAAAGCTCCACATCGTTAAACAGAACAAAGGTAGCCTTGCCCGAATCGTCAAGGGCAAGCTTTGCCGCCTTGCCGTAGGCACGTGTGAGACCTCCTGCACCGAGGAGTATACCTCCGAAATAACGGGCAACAACGATAACCACCCCCGTCAGCCCCTCACGGCGTATCACCTCAAGAATGGGCATACCCGCAGTTCCCTGTGGCTCATGGTCGTCGGAAAAACGCACTACATTGCCACCTTTATTTACATAGGCATAGCAGGTATGGCGCATATTGGGCAGACGGCGCTTTATTTCCTCGATATAGGCAAGTGCCTCGTCCTCCTCCTCGATAGGCTTTATAAAGCCGTAAAAGACCGATTTCTTTTCCTCATATTCCCCACGTCCCTCGCGGGCAGCGGTAGTGTATGAATCGTTCATTGTATATACTCCTTTAATTGTATGGGCATTATTCCCTACCATTGATTATAGACAGTAGGGCGGGGGCTTGCTCCCGCCGCATACAAATCAATAGAAGAAAACCAAAGGTTTTCAACCAAAATTCTCAATTCTCAATTCTCAATTATCAATTCCTTCAGCTGTCCCCGCACCTTATCATCGACTATTGCAGTGACCTGGATACCGCTGTCAACATATTCCACACTTTTGACCGTTGAGGTTTTGTAGAGCATATCTATATAACCTGCTTTACTGTGGGGCAGCAGGAATTTTGTTTCTTTTTTGACGGAAAGAATCACTCTTTCAACAGCTTCAATAAGTGTATCTATTCCCTCCCCCGTGGCTGCAGAAATGAACACTGCATTTTCCTTGTTCCCCAAGCCCAGTGATTCCTCGGGAATAATGCTGTCAGCTTTATCGCATTTATTGAAAACATAGATTATGGGCTTTTCCTCCATTCCTTCCTTTTCGAGAAGTGAATGAATCAATTCCACACTGACCTCATACTGCGAACGCACATCGGGACTTGAAATATCAAGTACAACCAAAATGATATCGGAAAACACTACCTCAGAAAGGGTGGACTTAAAGGCATCTATCAGATGGTGAGGCAGATTTTTGATAAAGCCTACAGTATCGGTCAGTACTACCTCTCCTGCATTCGGCAATGTCCATTTCCTTGTGGTAGGGTCAAGGGTTGCGAAAAGCTTGTTGGCGGCAAGAATATTTGCTCCTGTAAGACGGTTGAGCAGTGTGGATTTTCCAACATTCGTATAGCCTGCAACCGATATCTGTACAACACCCGAGTTCTCACGGTTTTTACGCTGTGTCATACGGCGCTTTTCAAGGTCACGCAGCTCTTCTTCAAGATAGGCTATATGGGTCTTGATGTGCCGTTTGTCGCTTTCAAGCTTGGACTCACCCGGACCTCTTGTACCTATACCGCCTCCCAGACGGGAAAGCTCCTTGCCCTGTCCCCGAAGTCTGGGAATTGTATATTTCAGCCTTGCAATCTGTACCTGCAGTATACCCTCATTTGTAGTAGCATTGCCTGCAAAAATATCAAGTATCAGCATTGTACGGTCGATGACTCTTACATCACCGAGGAAGTTTTCTATTTCTCTTATCTGTGAGGGCGAAAGTTCGCAGTCAAAAACCACAAGCTCTGTTTCCAAGCTCTCGCACAGCTCCTTGAGCTCTTCAAGCTTGCCTTTGCCTATATAGGTTGCATTATCGGGTGTAGGGCGGTATTGAACAAGTCTTGCCGCTGTCTGACCGCCTGCCGTTTCAAGAAGCGAGGCAAGCTCATCAAGCTCACTTTCGTCGTGTGAGGTATCGGGATATACCGCAACCAGCACCGCTGACGGAAGTGAATTGTCATTTGTTTCGTAAATAGTTTTCATAGCATCTGTCCTTAAGTTATTTATATCAGTGCTCTGCCCCGGCACAACAAAGCTGTGCCGAAAGATTGAAAACTGTAGGGCGGGGGCTTGCTCCCGCCGCAGTCAATTAAACAAAAAGCGGTGCAAAAATTGCACCGCCTCGTTTGTATAAGTTATCTGCCGAACTTCTTGTTGAACTTATCAACACGTCCGCCCGCATCTACAAGTTTCTGCTTGCCTGTGTAGAAAGGATGGCACTTAGCACAAATTTCAACGTGGATGTTCTCCTTGGTTGACTTTGTGGGATATTCAGCGCCACAAGCACAAACGATTACGGTATCCTTATACTCGGGATG
>CAZYTA010000050.1:0-18559 GCA_964650465.1 uncultured Oscillospiraceae bacterium
GGATAAGAGAATACTTAAGTGAGCAATATAATGAAATATAATTTATAAAGGAGAAATGATATGAAAACTTTGGCTGAACTTGCTGCAATCAGAGAAAAGATGCAGAGCAAGGTTAACCTCCGCGAAAATATCGGTTCTGTAAGAATTGTTGTCGGCATGGCAACTTGTGGTATTTCTGCGGGAGCAAGACCTGTACTTAACGCTTTTGTAGAAGGCGTAAACAACGCTGGCCTTACAAGCAAGGCTACCGTTTCTCAGACAGGATGCATCGGCATTTGTCAGTTTGAGCCCGTTGTAGAGGTATACGAGGGTGAAGAAAAGACAACCTATGTAAACATGACAGCCGAAAAAGCGGCAAAGGTTATTGAGGAACATATTAAAAACGGTAAGATTGTAACAGAGTATACAATCGGCGCCGCTACAAAATAAAATTTGGAGGATAAAGTAATATGATACGCACACACGTACTTATATGCGGCGGTACCGGTTGTACTTCTTCCGGAAGTATGAAGATCGGTGATAAGCTTGAACAAGAGCTTATTGCTAAGGGCCTGCAGGACGAAGTAAAGGTCGTTCGCACAGGTTGTTTCGGTCTTTGCGCTCTCGGTCCTGTTATGATCGTTTACCCCGAAGGAACTTTCTATTGCAACGTTACTATTGACGATGTTGATGAAATTGTTGAGGAGCACCTTCTCAAGGGTCGCCCTGTTGACAGACTTGTACATAAGGATGTAGATGAGGATGTTATCAAGGCTAAATCCCTTGAGGAAACTAACTTCTATAAGAAGCAGATTAGAGTAGCTCTCCGTAACTGCGGCGTTATTGACCCCGAGCAGATTGATGAATACATCGCAATGGACGGTTATCAGGCTCTTGGTAAGTGTCTTACCGAGTATACTCCCGAGCAGGTTATTCAGGTAGTTCTTGATTCAGGTCTCCGCGGAAGGGGAGGCGGCGGATTCCCCACAGGCAGAAAGTGGGCTCTTACAGCTCCCAATAAGGCACCTCAGAAATATGTTGTTTGTAACGCAGACGAGGGTGACCCCGGAGCGTTCATGGACCGTTCGGTTCTTGAAGGCGACCCCCATTCTATCATAGAAGCTATGGCTATCTGCGGATATGCTGTCGGCGCATCAATGGGTTATGTTTATGTTCGTGCAGAGTATCCTATCGCAGTAAGACGTCTCCAGATCGCTATTGACCAGGCAAGAGAGTACGGACTTCTCGGCAAGGACATTTTCGGAACAGGCTTTGACTTTGATATGGAGATTCGTCTTGGTGCAGGCGCATTCGTTTGCGGTGAAGAAACTGCTCTTATGACATCAATCGAAGGTAACAGAGGTGAGCCTCGTCCCCGTCCTCCGTATCCTGCCGTTAAGGGTCTCTTTGGTTGTCCTACCGTTGAAAACAACGTTGAAACTTTTGCTAACATTCCTCAGATTATTCTTAAAGGTCCCGAATGGTTCGCATCAATGGGTACCGAAAAGTCCAAGGGTACAAAGGTATTTGCTCTCGGCGGTAAGATAACAAACACAGGTCTTGTTGAAATTCCCATGGGTACTACACTTCGCGAAATCATTGAAGAAATCGGCGGCGGCGTTCCCAACGGTAAGAAGTTCAAGGCTGCTCAGACAGGCGGACCTTCAGGCGGATGTATCCCTGCAAGCCTTATCGATACAGAAGTTGACTACGATAACCTTGTAGCAATGGGATGTATGATGGGTTCAGGCGGTCTTATCGTTATGGACGAAGACACTTGTATGGTTGATATGGCTAAGTTCTTCCTTGAGTTTACAGTTGATGAATCTTGCGGTAAGTGTACACCTTGCAGAGTAGGTACAAAGAGACTTCTTGAATTACTCGAAAAGATTACTTCCGGTAACGGTACTCTTGAGGATATTGACAAGCTTGAAGAGCTTTGTAACTATATCAAGGCAAACTCTCTTTGCGGTCTCGGTCAGACTGCACCCAACCCTGTACTTTCAACACTCAAGTTCTTCAAGGATGAGTATATCGCTCACGTTGTTGAAAAGAGATGTCCCGCAGGCGTATGTAAGGATCTTCTTACATTCTATATTGAGCCTGAAAAGTGTAAGGGCTGTACAAAGTGTATGCGCAATTGTCCCGTTAATGCAATCAGCGGCAGCGTAAAGGTTCCTCACGTTATTGATACAGCTAAATGTATCAAGTGCGGCGCTTGTATTGACAACTGTGCATTTAAGGCTATTATTAAAAAGTAAGAAAGGAGTACGCTGAAAATGGAAATGATTAATTGTAAAGTAAATGGCATTGCTGTCAGCGTGCCCAAGGGATCAACAATTCTTGAAGCTGCACGTGTTGCAGGTGTAGAGATCCCCACCCTTTGCTTCATGAAGGATATAAACGAAATAGGTGCTTGCCGTATATGCGTAGTTGAAGCTACCGGTGCACGCGGTCTTGTTACCGCTTGTGTATACCCCGTAGCAGAAGGTATGGAGATACAGACAAACACAGAAAAAATTCAGAAGGCTCGCAAGACAACTCTTGAGCTGATTCTTTCAACTCACGACAAGAAGTGTCTTTCTTGTAAGCGTTCTACAAACTGTGAGCTTCAGAAGCTCTGCCGTGAGTACGGCGTTGATGAAAATGCATTCGGCGGTTACAAGCGCGAATATGAGCTTGATGAGTCAGCTCCTCACCTTGTTCGTGATAACAATAAGTGTATCCTTTGCCGTCGTTGCGTTGCGGTTTGTGACAATCAGTATGTATCTATCATCGGTGCTAATGACAGAGGTATTGATACTAATATCGGTAATCCCTTTGATGTTAAGCTCAACACTACTTCTTGTATCTCTTGCGGTCAGTGTACTGCTGTATGTCCTACAGGCGCTCTTACCGAAAAGGATGATACAGATAAGATTTGGGCTGCTATTGCAGATCCCACAAAGCATGTAGTAGTACAGACAGCTCCTTCTGTTCGTGCTACTCTCGGAGAGTGCTTCGGCATGCCTATCGGCACAAATGTTGAAGGTAAAATGGTTGCAGCTCTCAGAAGACTTGGCTTTGACAAGGTATTTGATACAGACTTTGCTGCTGACCTTACTATCGTAGAAGAGGCAAACGAGCTTATTGACAGAGTTAAGAACGGCGGCGTTCTTCCCATGATCACATCATGCTCACCCGGATGGGTTAAGTTTGCTGAGTACTACTATCCCGAGTTCCTTTCACATCTTTCTACCTGTAAGTCTCCTCAGCAGATGGCAGGTGCTGTAATCAAGACATACTATGCTCAGAAGATGGGCATCGACCCCAAGGATATCGTTTCTGTATCCGTTATGCCTTGTACAGCTAAGAAGTTTGAGATAGGCAGAGAGGACCAGAGTGCTGCAGGTGTTCCTGATGTTGATATTGCTATCACAACAAGAGAGCTTGGCAGAATGATTGAGCGTGCAGGTCTCAAGTTTACTTCTCTTCCCGATGAAGAATTTGATTCTCCTCTTGGTGAAGACACAGGTGCTGCTGTTATCTTTGGTGCTACAGGCGGTGTTATGGAGGCTGCTCTCCGTACAGCTAATGACTGGCTCACCGGTAAGGATAACACAGAAATAGACTTTACCGCTGTTCGTGGTACAGACGGTCTCAAGGAAGCTGCTCTCAATATTGCAGGTCTTGATATCAAGGTTGCTGTAGCCAGCGGTGCAGCTGCTGCTAAGGTTGTTATGGATAAGATAGCAAGCGGTAACGCTGATTGGACATTCGTTGAAATCATGGGATGTCCCGGCGGATGTGTAAACGGCGGCGGTCAGCCCATTCAGCCTCAGTCTGTTCGTGATACTGTTGACCTTAAGGCAGTTCGTGCTAAGGCTCTTTATGATCAGGATGCAGCAATGGCTATCAGAAAGTCTCACGAGTCTCCTGTTGTTAAGACTCTTTACGAAGAGTACTACGACGGATTTGGCGGACATAAGGCTCACCATGACCTTCACACTACCTACGTAGCAAGAAAGAAGATGTAATTATATAACATCAAAACATCACGCTTCGGCGGTACTCCTTATGGAGAAATAGGTTTTGACATTAATTGAAAAGAAGTAAACATACTGAAAAGCATGTTTACTTCTTTTTGCGTTTTATCACTGTATAAAGAAAATTCATGTTTTATATATTGACTTTTGACTGTAAAAAGTGTAAAATTATATGAATAAGTATTATGGAGTTGTGTTGCGTTGAAAGAGGAATTTTCACGAACTGCTATGCTGATAGGCGAAAGCGGTATCAATAAACTAAAAAGCTCAAAGGTTATTGTTTTCGGAGTAGGAGGAGTTGGCTCCTTTGCTGTGGAAGCATTAGCAAGATGCGGATTAAAGCGCCTTGATGTTGTCGATGCCGATACCGTATCAATAACAAACATCAACAGACAGCTTATTGCGTTGAATTCAACAGTCGGCAGGAAAAAAGTTGATGTAGCCAAAGAGCGTATTCTTGATATATCACCTGACACAGAGGTTAATTCCTTCGACTTTTTCTATAGTGAAGATACAAAGGCTTATGTTGAGCTTGCTCAATATGATTACATTGTTGATGCAATTGACTCTATGGAATCTAAAATTTTGCTTGTGAAAGAAGCATATACAAAGCACATTCCAATAATTTCGGCACTTAGCACCGGTAACAAGCTTGATGTAACAAAATTTTCGGTTTCTGATATATACAGTACTTCTGTTTGCCCAATAGCAAAGATAATGAGAAAACGCTTGAGAGAAGAAAATATTGACAGACTGAAGGTTGTATATTCGACGGAAACACCGATTGTTGCAGACCAAAGCTTTGTATCTGACAGCGGAAAAAGAACGGTCGGAAGCATTTCCTTTGTTCCGTCTACGGTAGGGCTTATGCTTGCATCTGCCGTAATTCATGATTTATTGGACTATCGGAGTTAAAATGAATTATTCAGAGAAAAACAACAAATTTATCCCGCTTGCAAGGGACATAATAAAATCGATATATGTTTCACCGAAATTCTATATAGAAACGGCAGGCTGTCAGCAAAATGAAGCAGACAGCGAGAAAATTACAGGCATGGCTGTCGAGCTCGGTTACACAGTTACCGACCAAAAAGAAGATGCTGACCTGATATTGCTGAATACCTGTGCGGTTAGAGAGCATGCCGAATTGAAAGCCCTGTCACATACAGGCCATCTTAAGCATTTAAAAGAGGCGAATGAGCATCTTGTTGTGGGCTTATGCGGTTGCATGGTACAGCAGGAGCACAGAAAAGATGATATTAAACACAAATACCCGTATGTTGATTTTGTTTTCGGAACGAATCTTATATTTGACTTTCCGCGACTTCTATATAAGGTTTTAACAGAGAATAAAAGGCATTTCTTTATAGAGTCTTATGACGAAAATTACGGTGAGCTTGTTGAAGGCGTTCCCGTTGTCAGAAAAAGCACCAAAACGGCTTGGGTGTCAATTATGTATGGATGTAATAATTTCTGTACATATTGTGTTGTTCCATATGTCAGAGGCAGAGAACGAAGCCGTGAGATGAATGCTATTATTTCCGAAGTAAGAGAACTCGTAGCGGAAGGCTACAAGGATATTACTCTCTTGGGACAAAATGTAAATTCTTACGGCAAGGATTTAAAAGACCAGCCAACTTTTGTAGACCTTTTACGTGAGCTTGACAGTATAGATGGGGACTTTGTTCTCAGGTTTATGACATCTCACCCAAAGGATGCGACACATGAGCTTTTTGATTTCATTTCTGCAAGTACGCATATGGCGCCCCATTTTCATCTGCCGATGCAGTCAGGCTCTGACAAAATACTCAAGGAGATGAACAGGCACTATTCGAGAGAAACGTATCTTGAGCTTTGCCGTTATGCTAAAAAGGTTTATCCTGATATATCGCTCACAACAGATATAATTGTTGGATTTCCCGGAGAAACCGAAGAGGATTTTTCGGACACTCTTTCGGTACTTGAAGAGATAAGATTTGATTCTGTTTTCTCATTTAATTATTCTCCGAGAAAGGGAACGAAGGCGGCTGCTATGACGTGCCAGATAGATGAAGAGACCAAGAAAGACCGCATGGGACGTCTGTTGGAGTTGCAGCAGAGGATTTCCTCAGAAAACAATAAAAAGCTGATAGGAAAAACTGTACGTGTTATAGTTGAAGGCGACAGCAAATCAGATGCTTCTGTATGGGCAGGCAGAACTGACCAGGGAAAAATAATACATTTCCCCAAAGATTCAAGGATGCTTGTTCCGGGACAGCACGTTGAAGTGGAAATAGAGCGTGCGGAAGCTTATACAATTTACGGAAAAATAAAATAAAGAGGTATATAAAATGAACGTATCAGAACTTGCAAAAGCACTTGGTGAGGAGCTTACCAAAACAGAACAGTACAAGGCTTATATTAAAGCTAAGGCAGAATATGAAGCGGATACCGAGCTTGAACAGCTTATTGAAGCCTATAATATGGAGAAGCTCCGTATTGATATAGTAACAAACCAAGGCTCGGAAGAGGATAAAAAAGACAATAACACAGACAGACTCAATCAGCTGTATCAGCAGATTATGGCTCGTCCTGCAATGCTGAACTTTGGTGAAGCACATGAAAACCTTGGAAAGCTTATGGATGATGTGAATTCCATGATCCTTGCTGCAATGAACGGAGAAGAAGGCTGTACACCCGATAAGTGTGCAAGCTGTAAAATGTGTAATCACTGAGTTTTATAAATTTAGAATAGGTTGGTGTATATATGACTCCAATGATGCTTCAGTACTTCGAGATAAAGAACCGGTACAAGGACTTTATTTTGATGTACCGTTTAGGCGATTTTTACGAAATGTTTTTTGATGATGCTCTCAAGGCATCCAAAGCTCTCGAAATAACTCTTACAGGAAGGGATTGCGGAGAGGCTGAAAGGGCACCTATGTGCGGCATTCCTTTTCACAGCTGTGACCCTTATATAAAAAAGCTTGTAGAGAAGGGCTTCAAGGTTGCTATATGTGAGCAGACAGAGGACCCTGCTCAGGCAAAGGGAATAGTAAAGAGGGAAGTTATAAGAGTTATTACTCCGGGAACACTCACCGACGGTTCTATGATTGACGGCGGCGAGAGCAATTATCTTTCAACTCTCGTTTTCCACGGTGACTCTGTTGCTATTGCGTTTTGCGATATTTCAACAGGAGAAATTCACGCAACATATTTTACCAATTTAAGTGTTCAGGAAATAAATACAAAAATCATAAATGAGATTGCGGCTTTTTCGCCCGTTGAGCTCCTGACACCTGAAATACCAAAGCAAAATGCAGGTATAACAGAGTATGTTAATGCTTCGGGAAAATGTCTTATTAATACTACAGAGCTGGAGTTGTTTAACTCACTTGATTTGCCCATGACTCTTTCAAGAGTCCCCGTATGTCAGCAAACACTGAAAAATCATGACAATACAGCACTTTCACTTGCTGTTGCTTTTCTTATTGCCTACTTGTCTGATACTCAGAAAAAGCAGTTTGACCAGATAAAAGAGCTTAGAGTGTATGACGAAAACAGCTTTATGTCTATAGACGCTTCAAGCAGAAGGAGCCTTGAGATTACTGAAAAAATGCGTGTCAGGGATAAAAAAGGCTCATTGCTGGGGGTACTGGACAGAACAAAAAGTTCAGTCGGTGCACGCCTTATTAAGCGTTGGCTTGAAAAGCCTTTAATCAACTGCGCACATATTAAGCAGAGACAGGATGCTATCAAGGATTTTGTGGCTGACCCGATTATGCGTGACAGCATAAGAGAAAAGCTGGCACAAACACAGGACCTTGAAAGACTTTTGACAAAAATTCTTTATTCAAATCCCAATGCAAAGGACCTTAAGGCTATTGAAAATACTCTTTCATGTGTCCTTGAACTTGGAGTTTTGCTCAGGACAGCAAATTCGGAGATACTTTCGTCTATAAAAAATAAGTGTATTTCCGAGCACAGCAACGAGCTTCATGACCTCATAAAGCTTATCAATAAAGCAATTGTGGAAGACCCTCCCTTTTCGGTACGCGAGGGCGGAATGATAAAGAGGGGATATAATGAGGATGTTGACGAGCTTAATGATATTCTCAGTGACAGCGGAGCATATATATCGGCTATTGAGAATGCAGAGCGTCAGCAGACAGGAATTAAGACTCTGAAGGTCAGTTACAACAAGGTGTTTGGATATTATATCGAAATATCCAAATCCTTTGCCAATATGGTCCCCGACAGATACATAAGGAAGCAGACACTTGTAAACGGTGAACGTTATATTACAAGCGAGCTGAAGGATATCGAGGCAAGAATTCTTGGTGCAAGGGATAAGATATCGGGACTTGAGTACAATTTGTTTATGGAAATCGTTAACACTGTAGCAAGGCACGATGACCTGATAAGAGAATGTTCGGGGATGATAGCGACTCTTGATGTTGTTGCATCTCTTGCAGATGTTGCTGTTGAAAACAACTATGTCTGTCCCGAGGTTGACAATTCAGACGTTCTCGAGCTTGTTAATTCCCGTCACCCTGTAGTAGAAAAATATATCGACGGATTTTTTGTGCCTAACGATGCCCATTTTGACTGCCAAAGTAACAGAACGGCAATAATTACAGGTCCTAATATGGCAGGTAAATCCACATATATGCGTCAGGTGGCTATTGCCGTAATCATGGCGCAGGCGGGAAGCTTCGTTCCTGCAAAGTCGGCGCGTATTGGAATTGTCGATAAGATATTTACAAGAGTAGGTGCAAGCGATGACCTTGCTTCGGGACAGTCGACATTTATGCTTGAAATGACAGAGGTTGCGTATATCCTTGATAATGCAACATCAAAGAGCCTTATCCTATACGATGAAATCGGAAGAGGTACAAGTACATTTGACGGAATGAGCATTGCAAAGGCTGTTCTTGAATATACAGTCAAAAAAATAGGTGCAAAAACTATGTTTGCTACACACTATCACGAGCTTTCCGAGCTTGAAGGTGTGCTTGACGGTGTTAAAAACTATAATATTGCGGCAAAGAAGAAAAATGATACCGTTGTCTTTTTAAGAAAGATAGTTCAAGGCTCGGCAGATGACAGCTACGGAATAGAAGTTGCTCAGCTTGCGGGTGTGCATCCCGATGTAATAAAAAGAGCAAAGATGAATCTTAAGCTGCTGGAGAAGAATAAGGTCAATATTACAACGGATAAGCCCGCAGAGGATGACATTGAAGCTATGGAAAATATTTCTTTTGATGATATAGCTGAGAATGAGATCATTGATAAGCTTAAGAACACAGATATAAACGCTCTTACTCCATATGAGTCAATGTCATTGCTTTACGAGCTTATTAAGATAGCTAATAACAAATAAGAGGTTAAAATGTCAGTAATCAACATATTGGATCAGCAAACCGCCAATCTTATAGCGGCGGGTGAAGTTGTTGACAGACCTGCAGCAGTTGCAAAGGAGCTGCTTGAAAACGCAATTGATGCAGGCGGTACAAAGATTACAGTTGAAATAAAAAACGGCGGCTCGTCTCTCATAAGAGTTACCGATAACGGAAAGGGAATGTCTCCTGAGGACGTCAGAAACTGTGTTTTAAGGCATGCCACCAGTAAGATCAGTTCACCGCAGGACTTAGAAGGAATAGCTACTCTTGGCTTCAGAGGAGAAGCTTTGGCTGCAATTTCCGCTGTTTCGCGTTTTCAGGTTATCTCTAAGGAGCCTGATGCCGATTTTGGTACAAGCATGAGTATGGAGGGAGAAAATACTCTGTCATTTGATGAGGCAGGTTGCCCCGACGGCACTACTATTACTGTGCGTGACATATTCTTTAATGTTCCCGCAAGACGTAAGTTTTTGAAAAAGGACGCCACTGAAACTGCATATATAACGCAGTATGTTGAAAGGATAGCTATTTCTCATCCCGAGATAGCATTGAAATTCATTGTTGATTCTAAAATAAAATTTTCCACTCACGGTAACGGAGATTTGCATGATACTGTCTATTCTGTTTTTGGCAGAGAATTTGTTGACAGTATGACAGAGATTGAACGTGACGATGGAAAAACTGCGATTTCGGGACTTATTTCTCTTCCCGAGCAATCAAGAATTAACAGAAATCATCAAATTATATTTGTCAATAACCGATTGGTGAGATCAAGAATAATTTCTTATGCTGTTGAAGATGCTTATAAGAGCTATATAATGACAGACCGATACCCTGCTTTTATCCTTTTCATAAACATTAATCCGTACCTTGTTGACATCAATGTGCACCCCACAAAGCTTGAAGTCAGGTTTACGGATGATATGTCTATACGGGAAGCCGTTTATTTTGCTGTTAAAAACAAGCTTGAAAGCAGACTTAATCCCATAAAGCAAGACTTTACGGAAGTTCAGAGGAGTTTTGAAAAGCAGCAATTAAAAAATGCTTTTGTACCAATAGAAAAAAATCCGACGGCTGTACAGCAGGAGATACACGAAACAAGGTTAGAAGAGCATAATGTAAATAAAGCTACAGAAGAACTTGTCCCAACTTTCAGTTTTAATTCGGCTAAGGCGTTTGACGAAATCAAGCCGTTTGAGCTGAAAATAAGTGACAGCGGCAGTCCATGCGATGTCCGTATCCAAGCCCAATCGTTTTCCGGTTTTGTAGATGTAAATGAAGATAAAGCAGAAGAGAAAAGCGAAAACGAAAATTGTCCTGCGGAAGTATGCAGGACAACAGCCGATGAAGAGCAGCAGGAGTCGGTAGCCGACGAAGCACCTACGGTTTCTGTAAGAAAGTATGCAAAGTATTGCGGCGTAGTTTTTGATACTTATGTCATTGCCGAATATGAAGACAGTATGTATATAATTGACAAGCATGCCGCACACGAAAGGATTATATACGAATCTTTAAAAAAAGAAAAAAGAGATTCAAATGTTCAGGAAGTAATTGTCACTCGTGTTTTACAGCTTTCTCATATACAGCTTCAGTGTGCCATTGACAATATGGAAGAGATACGCAGGTGCGGCTTTGATATTGAAGTGTTTGGTGAAACCTCCATTGCACTGAGAGGTGTTCCGACCGAGTTTTCTGAGCTTGACATCTCTGAATGTGAAACCATACTGGTTGATATGCTGGATGATATTTTGTCAGGTAAGAGTGCAAGACTTACCAAGTCGGAAATTTTTGATAAGACCCTGTATACTGCGGCTTGTAAGGCGGCAACCAAAGCAGGATATCCTGACAGCGAAGCATCGTACATATGGCTTATCAACAAGATTTTTGAATCGGATAATGTTTTTTGCTGTCCCCACGGACGTCCGATAATTGTAAAATATACTAAAGCACAGGTTGAAAAAATGTTTTTCAGAACTTAAGGAGAATTATGTTTGAACTTATAAAAAAAGAGGGAAGAGCACGCAGAGGAAGATTGCATACCGTACATGGTACTGTAGAGACACCTGTGTTTATGAATGTAGGTACTTGCGGCGCTATTAAGGGCGGAGTTTCCACTATGGACCTAAGAGAATTAAAGTGTCAGGTGGAGCTTTCCAACACATACCACTTGCATCTCAGACCGGGCGACGATGTTATACACGATATGGGTGGAATACACAAGTTTTTCAACTGGGATAAGCCTGTATTGACAGATAGCGGAGGTTTTCAGGTTTTTTCGCTTGCAAAGCTGAGAAATATTACTGAAGAGGGCGTTACGTTTTCAAGTCATATAGACGGACACAGAATATTTATGGGTCCTGAGGAAAGTATGCAGATACAATCGAATATTGCCTCAACTATTGCTATGGCTTTTGACGAATGTGTAGCAAACCCCGCCGAGTATTCTTATGTAAAGGATTCGTGTGACAGAACATACCGCTGGCTTCTCAGGTGCCGTGACGAAATGAATCGCCTTAATTCTCTTGAAAGAACAATTAATAAACAGCAAATGCTGTTTGGTATCAATCAAGGCGGAACATATGAGGACCTTCGTATAGAGCATATGAAGCGAATAAGAGAGCTTGATCTCCCCGGATATGCTATCGGCGGATTGGCGGTAGGTGAAGAAACCGAAGAAATGTACAGGATAATCGATGCGGTTGAGCCCTATATGCCTGAAAACAAGCCCAGATACTTGATGGGGGTTGGCACTTGTTCCAACATAATTGAAGGGGTTGCACGTGGTGTGGATTTCTTTGATTGCGTTATGCCCAGCAGAAATGCGCGTCACGGAAACATATGCACCTGGAAGGGTGTCATTAATCTCATGAATAAGAAATACGAGAGAGATGACCTGCCAATTGACCCCGAGTGTGACTGTCCTGTTTGCAAGAACTATTCAAGGTCGTATATCAGACATTTGCTAAAGGCTAAAGAAATGCTTGGATATAGATTGGCAGTTACCCATAACATATATTTCTACAATAATTTAATGGAAAAAATAAGATATCATCTGGATAACGGCACTTTTTCATCTTTCAGAAATGAATATTCCGATATGATATCAAAAAGGATATAATTGTAAAAATATTATTAAATAATGACTTTTTTTATAAAAGCTATTTAATTATTCAATGTGGTATGTTATAATAAACAACAAATAATAACAAAAAGAGGTAAATTATGAAAAAGATTTTAATTGTATTATTATCAGCTCTTTTACTTGTTTCTTTAGTGTCCTGTAACGGTACCGATAACAAGAAGGATGTTGATCTTTCGGACCCCACTCTGAGTATTACAGATTGTTACGACGTTCCTTATCAGTACGATCTTTCGGATTATATTGATATTTCTCGAGAAGATTATGTTGGTGTCGAGATAGAAAAGATTGATACAACAGTTACCGATGAAGATGTAAACGATGCAATTTTTGCTGACCTTCAGGAGCACGCAACCTATGCAGATGTTGAACGCGGTGCTAAAACAGGTGACTCTATCAACATTAATTTTACCGGCTCGGTGGACGGTGTTGAATTTGACGGCGGCGCTGCAGAAAATTATGATATGGTACTTGGCTCTGCCGGTTTTATTCCCGGTTTCGAGGATGCTTTGGTCGGACATGCGGCGGGAGAGGAATTTGTAATTGATGTTACATTCCCCGAAGAGTACGGCAATGAAGAACTTAATGGTAAAGATGCTCAGTTTGCAATAAAAATTAATTCTGTAAAGGAAGAAGTTCTCCCCGAATTCAGCGAAAGCTTTGTTAAGGAAAATTATGATTGTGACACCATAGAAGCTTATCTTGCACAGGTTCAGGAAAGACTTATTGAAGAAAAAGCTGTAGAAGTTGATAATGAGCGTAAGTCTGCGGCTTTTGAGGCTGTTTATGAAAATGTGGAAATAAAGAGTTATCCCGATGCAGAATACAAGTACTATTATAACGATTTTGTGTCTTACTATGAAGATTTTGCTAAGGAAAATCTTGGTATGGACCTTGAAACATACATCACCGATTATTGCAACAGTACAGAGGACGAATTCTATTATTATGCTGATATGAACGCCGCTGTTAATGTTGAACAGGAAATGATATGCTTTGCAATTGCAACAGAGGAAGGGCTCTGGCAAAGTCTTACTAAGGGAGATTATGACGAGTATATTGCTGTTCTTGCAGCTGATAATGATATGGATGTTGCATCCTTTGAGAAGAATTACGGCTCAGACACTGTTTGGATTGGCTTGATTATGGATAAGGCTATTAATTTTGTAATTGACAATGCCGTAGAGGTAGAACCTACCCAGACAGAATCAGAAGAGACACCCGAGGAAACTGAAGCCGAATAAGAAAGGTGCTGTTAAAAATGCCTTGCAGCTATCAGCTGCAAGGCATTAAATTTATTCTTCCGGTACGATTAAACCGTATTCATTGCCGTGGCGTTTGTATGCAACACAAACTTTTTGTGTTTCGATGTCAATGAATACAAAAAATTGGTGGTTTAGCATATTCATCTGAAGAATAGCTTCTTCTGGAGACATAGGCTTGTAGGGGAATGTCTTTACTCTGGTGATCGATATATCTTCCTCTTCTTCATTGAAGCCCTCGTCCAAGGGTGGAACAAAAGCATCCTTTCTTAATCTCTTTTGTAATTTTGTTTTATTCTTTCTGAGCTGTCTTTCAATTACATCTACAGCTCTGTCTAATGCACATTGAACCTTTTCGTCTGTTTCTTCAGCCCTGTAGAAAAAGCCGTTTTCAAAAATTGTTATTTCGATTTTTTCTTTGCTTCCTTCTGACGAAAGCTTAATTACGGCTTCGGTGCTGTCGCTGAAGAATTTGTTCAAGCGCTCCAACCTTTTTTCAATCTGTGACTGATCTTTGGGAGTGAGAGTGAATTTTTTGAGTACAAAATTGTGTTTCATAATATTACTCCTTTTAGTTGGATTAGGTATCAAGGATACCTTCTGTATTTATTATACAAAACACTTCTAAAAAAATCAATAGTTTTGTGCAAATTTCTCTGCTGACAACAAAAACGCAAGAAGCATTTGACTTCTTGCGTGATTTTGTATTTAGTGCTGTTCGCCGGTGATGAATCTTTCCCTTGATCTGAAAAGAAGTGAGACGCACCAAAGTGCTGAAATTCCGACAAGCATAAAGATTATACGGGTGATGATTTGATCTGAACCACCAAAAATAAATGAAACAAGATCAAAATTAAAAAGTCCTACCGAGCCCCAGTTTATACCGCCGATAATCAAAATTATAAGAGCTAATCTATCTAACATATTTAAGCTTCCTTTTGGATTTATTGCGGTCAGGTGTCCGCAAAGAGTATTGTATCCCGTTTGAAACGGAATATACATTACTCGGGCAATTTATGAGTTCGGAGCATATTTATCCAAACATTGTAGCCAAGCTCATTGATGTGTATTCCGTCTGCTGATGAGCAATAGTCAAAATTAAGGTAGCCCTGTTCATCCTTCATTTGAGAGGTTGAATCAAGAAATTTTAAATCACGGGAGTATGCCAAGACAAGAAGCAAAAGATTTGAGCGGTTAACAAGCGTGTTGGTCAGCTTTTTTAACGTGCAGGTAGTTGCCAGCGGAGTTATGCTTTGGATGATTATATCGCATTCGGGACATTCTTCCTCGATTGCATCAATAAGCTTGATATAATATTTTAAAAACGTTTCTTCGGACATTATACTTATTGCATTGGAACCGAAAGTAAGAACGGCACGCTTTGCATTTGTTTTTGAAAGGGCAGTAGGGAAGTTAACCATCGTTCCGTCATCGAGTTCAATCAGCTTTTTCTCAACTGCATCCAGCGGATTGATTGAGCCTTTTGCTATTACCATTTCTGACGGATGGTTTTTAAAATAAGAAAGCCCCATTGTGACAGAATCACCGAGATATGCAGTAGAGTTTTGATACTCGTCTCCTGCGTCCTCGCTAAGCGGAATCTGCGCTTCGGTTAAAATGTTTTCCAAAGAGAAAGCTGTCATAGAAGTATCTACATTTAATTCGTTGGCAAAGCTTATGATATCTTCAACAGTTTCGGGCTTCTTGACTTTCGGCACTTCAACTACTGTTTCGTCGGGTGTGCTTGTATCGGTTTGCTTGTTTTCTTCTTCTGAATCGGTTATGTTGCTTTGGGGCAATTTGCCGTTTTCGATTGGTTGTTTGTTAACACATGAGGTCAGACAGAGCAATAACAGAATTGCGGTTAAGAAAGCTTTTTTCATTTTGTTTATTCCTTTTTTTATTTATTTTATCATATATTAAAACTGTTGTCAATTTATCTTTTTAGGTTTACATATTAAAAATATTGTGTTATAATAAAAAAGCGGACAGCCCCCGCAGTAATTCTCGTCTGTTATAATTAGTATGCGTCAAAACACAGTATAATGACGAGGTTGGTTTAATGTAATTTCCTGTGATATAAAAAGTAGGAGGATTTGATATGACAAAAAGAACAAAAAGAGATTTGCTGTTAATTACTTTTGGAGTATGTCTTTTTGCTGCATTGAACAATATAAGCATAGTTCTTGCTTTTTTAGGAAAGCTATTTGCTTTGTGCTTGCCTGTTGCTTTGGGATTCATGCTTGCGTTTGTTTTGAATGTTCCGATGAGAGGATATGAAAAAATTATTGACAAAATCGGCAAAAAGCTAAATAGACAAATTCCGGTCGGACGGAAAAATGCTATCAGTCTATTACTTGCTATAGTTTCTATTTTACTTGTTTTGGTGTTGGTTTTCACACTCGCTATTCCGAGGATAAGCGATTCGGTAATAAGTGTAATTGATGCTGTTGACCGAAGAATTCCCGAATTTCTTATTTTCCTCGAGGAAAACGGAATAGATACTACATTTATCACAGAAAAGCTTGCTAATTTTAATCTTGAGGCTATAATTAAGCATGTTACCCAAGGCGCTTTTGCAATAGTTGAAACTGCCGTCGGCGCTACTGTTACTGCTGTAAAGTATTTTTCTTCTATAGTATTTGCAATTATAATCGCTCTATATCTTTTACTTGATAAAAATAATTTATCACGTCAGACAAAAAAACTGTTAACAAGCTTTTTGCCCCACAAAAAGGTCGATTGGATATATAGCACTGCTTATTTGGTTCGTGACACTTTCGCAAGATTTCTTTCGGGGCAGTGCCTTGAAGCTGTAATTTTGGCGTTTTTGATTTTCGTTTTGTTTACTGTGTTCAAAATTCCTTATGCAAGTCTTGTGGCGTTGATGGCGGCTGTTTTTTCCTTCATTCCATATGTCGGCTCTTTCATCGCTTGTGCAATCGGTGTTGTACTTACCTTTATTGATTCACCCCAAAAGGCGTTGATTTGCGTAATAGTATATCTCGTCGCACAATTTGTCGAACAGCAGTTTATATACCCTCATGTAGTTGGAAATTCAGTCGGACTTTCGCCGTTTTTTACTATCGTAGCTGTTTTGTTGGGCGGTAATTTGTTCGGCGTTTTCGGAATGATTTTCTTTATTCCTCTGTTTTCTGTTCTTTTCACTTTGATTGGAGATTTTACTAATGATAGAAAGGCAAAACGCAATGAGGATGATGAAAAAAATACTTCTGATTGATAAAAAAACATCACTCATGCAGTGAACACCGTTAAAAAAAGCCTGACGCTCGCGCGTCAGGCTTTTTTGTGTGATGTATATCTATTGAGGCTATGTATTAATTAAAAATCATTTTCTTCTATTAATCCCATATCTAATGAAAATCCGAAATGATATTCATTAATAATTAAATTTTTATACTCGAAAGAAAAATTGAAAAGCTCGTCCATTGTTATGTGGAATAACTTTGCTATTTGCGGAAGCATAGTTATATTGGGGAAGCTTTCTTCGTTTTCCCATTTACTAACAGCAGCTTTGCTTACACCGAGAATGTTGGCAAGCTCTTCTTGAGTTAGATTATGTTCTCTTCGTTTTGCTCTGATTTTTTCACCTATCTTTAAATCCGACATATTAACCACTCCCAAAAAAGTTATTGCTTCGGAACTGATTATATTGTAGCATGTATCCAATGAATTGTAAAGCGATAGTCGATATACTTTGTCAACTGTTGTTTTACTTACAATAGGCATGAAAAGTGAAGTTGTTGCATTGCCGATGTGATGTTATGACGTCAACATAGTGATGCCATCTATTTAGGTGTAGGGCCATGCTTGTAAACGAGTCATATGTAAATGTCTATTATTTTTCAAATGCATAGTCGGATATCATAGAAGTATCTCTAACAACAGCCCAAACAGCATCTTCTGACAGCAATTCGGCAAGCTTATATATTGCATGAGCATATAAGGCATTTGAAATCAAAAATACATATTTTATTGTTTTTGCTACCATATCGGTATAAACCTCATTGATGCGTGTGTCCTTTAAAAGCCTCAAAGCTGCGGCGGTTTCATCTTCTGTAAGATTGCACCCATTAATCCTCTTGCGTTAAGCCTTTTGCTTTTCTGTATTTTGCAATGTTTTTTCCAATGTTCATAATCGTTAACCTCCTTCGCTTTTGTGATTATATTATAGCACATGTCAGTCTTAAAATGAAGATACCATTTGTCGATTTGATAAGACTTACATAACCAAAAAATCGCCAAATTGTTGGAAAAAGTATTTTGCCTGTTTAAATATGATTGCAATTCGTTTGCGAAATGAAGTTGTATCCTTCGGACACAAATGAAAAAATCCAAGTTCGGCTTGGATTTTTTGTGTAAGGACTATAAAAAATATTATCGGCAGTTTTGCTAATGGATTTGAACTCTCGTAGCAAAATGAAATCCTTGCTGACGCAAGGATGAAATCAGCTACCGCTGATGAAATCTTCGGCTTAGCCTCAGATGAGATAAAATCCGTCCTTTTTCTCCCTGCGAAGCGGGATTTCTTCGCGAAGCGATATCATCCACCGCAGGTGGATTTATCCCGTTCGCAAGGACGGATTTCGTTGAAAAAAGCCAAGTCTAATTTCGACTTGGCTTTTTTCTTGGCTGGGATGGCTGGGATCGAACCAGCGTGATGCGAGAGTCAAAGTCTCGTGCCTTACCACTTGGCTACATCCCAAAATGCTTATCTATTCTATCACAATATTTTACTTTTGTCAATAAAAA
>CAZYTA010000051.1:0-18553 GCA_964650465.1 uncultured Oscillospiraceae bacterium
CTATTACAGCACATCCCGACGATATGGAATTTATGTGTGCAGGCACACTTCTCAAGTGCAAGGCAAGAGGAGACGAGGTTTTTGTTTGCACAATCAACAACGGTAATATGGGTCACCTTGAGATCATGCCCGATGAGCTTGCAGAAATCAGAAGAGCAGAGGCTAAGAAGGCGTGCGACCTTGCAGGCTTTACATACCTTTACTGCGATATCGGAGACCTTTGCTCATACTATCAGAGCAAAGAGCAGAAGGACAAGCTTGTTGACATCATCCGTCAGGCAAATCCCGACCTTATGATCATCCCCGACCCCGATGATTATATGTGTGACCACGTTGCGGCTTCAAAGCTTGCTTTTGATGCGGCATTCATGGCAACTGTTCCCCACTATATCACAAAGTACCCCGCTATCGACAACATCACTCCCATTTATTATATGGCAAACGCTGCAGGCATCAACTTCACTCCCACAGAATATGTTGATATCACAGATTTCTACGAGAAGAAGCTTGAAATGCTTCACTGCCATGAGTCTCAGGAGGTATGGCTCAGAGACCATGACGGCGTTGACTACACCAAGGAGTGCCGTGTGCTTGCCGAGTACTACGGACTTCACTGCAAGGCAGATTATGCGGAAGCCTTCCGTCCCTGTCTTGTTTCTCACCGTATCCGCTCATACAGAGTTCTTCCCTAAGGCTGTATGAAAAAAGTAAATGTCAAATTCAACAGCATCGTTCAGATACAGAACTTTGTAAATGAAATGGGCTGCTATGCCTCAGATGTGGATTTGATATCCGGAAGCAGAACAGTGGATGCAAAATCCATTATCGGCGTTTTCAGTCTCGATATCTCAAATCCGCTGACATTAGAGGTGAACGGCAAGGACGAGGATGCAGTCATTGAGGCTGTCAAGGATATTACAGTAGGATAATTCAGGATAATACTGTAAATAAATTCGGGAAGTCGGTTTTGAAGCCGACTTCCCTTTATTTCGTCCTTATTCCAATCCAAAGCTGACCGAAATGGCATTATTCACCTTTTCCATTGTCTCATCCTCCAAATGTCCCATCTTTTCCTTTAAACGTTTTTTGTCTATAGTACGTACCTGTTCAAGCAAAATTACCGAATTTTTTGCAAGCCCGAAGCGGTCTGCCATCACTTCAATATGTGTGGGAAGCTTGGTTTTGTCTACACGGCTGGTTATGGCAGCGGCTATCACCGTGGGAGAATGCTTGTTGCCTACATCATTCTGAACTATTACAACCGGTCTTATCCCTCCCTGCTCCGAGCCTACCACGGGACTCAAGTCGGCGTAAAATATATCTCCTCTTCTGACATTCATGCTTTTTCTCCTTTCTTTAGTTCACTTTTATTTTCTTCACAGTTGAGCTTTTTTATTCAGTGACAGGTCAAAAAGCAAATGCTTGACGGTACTGTTTTTTTATGATATAATATTAAATCGTTATTTTCCCGAAAAGGAGACAGTCATGGATAACAGAGAAAACAGCTCGGAAATAGTGCTTTCCGATATAATAAAAATGTTCAAGGGCAAATCAAAGCAGCTGCTGTGCGTTATAATCATATGCGGCTTGCTCGGCGGCGTATTTGAGCTTGTAAGGTCATTTGTTTTCGGAAGCTACGGAAACACAGTAAAGTTTTATCTCACCGTTACGGACGGCTCGGCAAATCTTTTGCCTCTGCTTCAATCCGAAAGCTTTGCCGAAAAACTTTTGCTTGACGAAAACGGACTTCCTCCAAAGGAGCTCTGTGACCATGCTGATTACGATGCGGCTCTTGAGGCGGTGACGGTTTACAATAATGCCCGTGAAAACGCAGTAGAGGCGCGCAAGGAAAGGGATTTTTTCAAGCACAACACGGGCTTTGGCGATTACAACGGAAAGAAAATGAATACCTGGGACGGCATTACCGAAGAATACACCCGTCTGCAGGAGGAGATAACCAAAGCGCAGGAGCTTCTTGCCATGTACAAAAACGCCTTTGCCGAGGCAGTGGCGCAGGAACCGGGACACATTGCCAAAACAGCGGAATACGAAAATAATCTGACAGAGGCAATCAAAGCAAAGGAAGAGTTTGAATCCGACATATATACTCCCGCGCTTGAACAAAAAAACTCTCTCGACCGAATATTCCTTAAGAAGCTCTACCTGCTCAAAAACCTGCGCGAAAATGCGGAGGTGCTTACGGAAAAGGTAGTTTCGGGCTGGAGAAACAACAAGGACATAGAAAAGGACATACGCATTATAAACGAGGCGCTGACAATAGAATATGCCACCGAGGAAGCAGACGGAAGTGACGGTGAAGAGATAAAGAACATAGCCTTTATCAATGTTGATGTTTCCGTCCCGACAGACAGGGAATTTGCGGAGTTCATACTGGAAAGAATAAAACTGTGCATGCCTGACTATGTTGAAAAGAACATCGAAAAGCTGGTAGGAAGCATTGATGCAAAATGCACGCTGATAACGCCCTTCAGTCAGGTGAAAAATCTGGAGACCGACGGGCTTGCCGAGTCAATTATTTCAAGAGCATTGATATTTGCAGCGGCGGGCGGAGCGCTGTATTTTGCCGCCGTCGCCGGAAAAGGTTATATAAATAAGGCTCTTGAAGCATAATACTAACAGAAAATTTTTCTGATTTGCACATAAAAACCGCTGTTTATTCCGTAAAATTTACGGAAAAGTATATTTTTACAGAAAATTTAACTACATATTGACTTTTTTTGTCATTTGTAGTATCATATACAAATAATGGTTGAAAGGATAATCCCGTGAAAGAATATTCCCAGTCAATTCACAATTATATACAGAATAACAAATCCGAAATAGTGTCTATGCTCTGTGACCTTGTAAAAATCCCCTCAGTTGCAGCCGAGGGTAAGGACGGGGCAATGTTCGGCGATGACTGCCGTGATGCCATTGTGCACACAGAAGCCCTTTACAAAGAAATCGGACTTGACACCTTTACTCAAAAAGACTGTGCTTATACAATAGGAAGAACCCGAGGTGACGAAAAAGTAATAGGTATTTTTTCTCACGCCGATGTGGTAAGTGCAGTAGAAGAGGACTGGACGGTTACAAAGCCCTTTGAGCCTGTAGAAAAGAACGGCTTCCTTGTGGGAAGAGGCGCAGAGGACAACAAATCGGGAATTGTTTCAGCAATATGGGCAGTAAAAGCAATGAAGCGTGCAGGCGTGATGCCAAAAAGCACGGTGCTTCTCTATTCAGGGTCTAATGAGGAATGCGGCATGAGTGACCTTGAGCTTTTTGTAAAGGAACAGCCCTCCCCCGATTTTTCAATAGTACCCGACAACGAATATCCCGTATGCCGCGGCGAAAAGGGTATCCTCCGCTTCTGGGCAAAGTTCAGAAAGCCCTTTACCAATATAATTTCAATAAGCGGCGGACAGTCGCTGAATATAGTGCTTGGCAGTGTCAGATGTGAGATGAAGAGAAGTGACAGGCTTCTTGAGGAGCTTCACACTGTATGCGACGGCAAAAGCGAGTATACTCTGACAGACAAAGACACCATAGTCCTCACAGCAAAGGGACGAAGCACCCATGCGGCATATTCCGAAGGCTCGGTCAACGCTCTTTGGGTACTGATACAGGCTCTTAAGAGCTGTGAAAGTCTGGGCGAGGATATTGAGATACTCAAAAATGCCGAAGGTCTTACGGCAGACCCCTTTTCCGAAACAGTGGGGCTTGGCACAAGCGATACCGAGTTTAAAAAGACTACCTGTACAAACGGGATTGTTATGACCGAGGATGGCTTGCTCAGTCTGTCCTTTGACACAAGATACGGAACAGAGGTGGACATTGATGCCTTTGTTGACGGCTACACCAAGCTTCTTGAAAAAATGGGAGCGGATTGCACGGTGACAGAAAGGGATGACGGATATGTTATTCCCGAAAGCAGTCCCATAATAAAGGCTATGACCGAAGCATGGTACGGCATCATGGGAGATGAGCGCAAGCCCAATCTCAGCTACGGCGGTACCTATGCAAGACATCTGAAAAATGCCGTAAGTATCGGAACATATGTTTCCGTAACGCCAAAGCTCACTCTCCCCGACGGTCACGGAGGGGTACACCAGCCCGACGAGGTGCTGGATATTGACGGTCTTTTGAAGAGCATTGAGATAATAACACATATGATATTAAAGGCTGATGAAACACTTCATGCCTAAACTTATATATTACAGAGGTAAAAATGCAATATACAAATTTGAACAAATCAGAGCTTGAACGTGAATTTCAGGCAATAAAAAAAGAATATGAAGCAATGAAGGCAAAGGGCTTGAGCCTTGATATGTCCAGAGGAAAGCCCTCGGCTGAGCAGGTTTCGCTGTCCGACGGTATGCTTTCAATAATAGACGGGAAAGACTGCGTTGTAGGTGCAAATGACTACAGAAACTACGGTATTGTAGATGGTATACCCGAAGCAAAGAAGCTGTTTTGCGACCTTATGGAATGCGAAAAGGATGAAATCATCATTTGCGGCAACAGCTCTCTCAATATAATGTACGATACAATTATCCGTGCTATGGTGTTCGGTATCGACGGCATTTCAACTCCTTGGGCTAAGCTTGACAAGGTTAAGTTCATCTGTCCCGTACCCGGCTATGACCGCCATTTCAGAATATGCGAAAAGCTTGGCATTGAGATGATAAATGTTGATATGACAGCCGACGGTCCAGATATGGATGCCGTAGAAAAACTCGTCAGCGAGGATGACAGCATCAAGGGTATATGGTGTGTTCCCAAGTACTCCAATCCCGACGGTATCACCTGCTCCGACGAAACGGTGCGCCGCTTTGCAAGGCTTCAGCCCAAGGCAAAGGATTTCAGAATTTTCTGGGATAACGCATACTGCATTCATGACCTTTACGACAATGGCGACAGCCTTCTCAATCTTCTTGATGAGTGCAAAAAGGCAGGCAACGATGACCTTCCCTATATATTTGCTTCGACCTCAAAGGTATCTTATCCCGGCTCAGGCGTGGCTATGATAATCTCAAGCAAAAACAATATTGCACGCATCAAGGACCAGATATCCACCCAGACAATCGGACACGACAAGATAAATCAGCTCAGACACGTAAAATTCTTTAAGGATGCCGACGGTGTAATGGCGCAGATGAAGAAGCAGGCTGATATAATGAGACCTAAATTTGAGGTCGTTCTCAAGGCTCTTGAAAGAGAGTTCGGCGAGAATAAAATCGCATCGTGGACTCATCCCAAGGGCGGTTATTTCATCAGCGTAAACCTTCTTGACGGTTGTGCAAAGCGTACAGTACAGCTCTGTTCAGAGGCAGGGGTAAAGCTGACCGAGGCAGGAGCTACCTTCCCCTACGGAATTGACCCCCGCGACCGCAATATCAGAATTGCCCCCACATATCCCACTCTTGAAGAGCTTACCGATGCTGTGGAAATTTTCTGCGTATGCGCAAAGCTTGCATCACTTGAAACACTTCTCAGATAATAATATATGTTATTTACAGGGGGGAGGGTTCTTTTTAGCAAAAAGAACCCTCCCCCATTTACTCCGACTCGCTTTAGCCTCACACATTGTTCGGCTACGCTCTCTGTACGGCTTGAACTTTTGCACTTTACGCTAAACGCTTCAAGGCAAAAGTCCTCCGCACGCCCCTCCAGAAAAGCATTTTGGGGAGGAAATACTTTTTTATATATAAATTTGTATTAAAACAACCTCGCCGTTTTGCTTTATTGGGTTATTGTCAAAGTAAAGATAGGCGAGATTTGCCGGCGGCGGCTCGCCGCTTTTTAGCAAAAAGAACTCTCCCCCTGTACTCCGACTCGCTTTAGCCTCACACATTGTTCGGCTACGCTCTCCGTACGGCTTGAACTTTTGCACTTTACGCTAAACGCTTCAAGGCAAAAGTCCTCCGCACGCCCCTCCAGAAAAGCATTTTGGGGAGGAAATACTTTTTTATATATAAATTTGTATTAAAACAACCTCGCCGTTTTGCTTTATTGGGTTATTGTCAAAGTAAAGATAGGCGAGATTTGCCGGCGGCGGCTCGCCGCTTTTTAGCAAAAAGAACCCTCCCCCCCTTTACTAAGGCTCGCCGCTTAGCATTATTTTTTCTTCGGTTAGCACTGTTGTGCACTAAAAAAATAATATTTCTTAAAATTATTGACTTTGGTTCCGAATTATGTTAATGTATCAATGTATAAAGTTAAAGGAGGCTGTTATGGCTATACTTGAAAAAAAGAACTGTATAATCATTGAAAATGACAGAGCACAAATAACTCTGTCCAAGAAAAATGCAATGATTGAAAAAATCATCGACAAGGCAAGCGGCAAAGACATCAAGGGAGAGGACTGGTGCTTCTTCCCCGTTTTGGATGAAAACAGAAATTGTTCCCCTTGCGAGGAAATTTCTCTCAAGGGTGATGTTATCACCGTCAGCACAACCTGCGGTACATATGATGTAAAGGTAATTGCCGACCCCGATTACTTTGAATTTGAGCTTCTTACCGAAATACCCGAGGGTATCTACGGCATAAGACTTGCAAATGCTAAGTTTGATTATGACCACACCGACAAGACAGGTGTGTGTGCAAACGGTGTTGCGCTTACCTATTGGGCAAATCCCGTTTTCTTCCCCACAGGAAATGAAAAGGAAACACTGGGAGAGGTATTCCGTCACCTCAGAGACAAGGGTGCAAGATTTGCTATTGTTATCTCTCTCCGTGCCGATATGCGTGAGATTATAAAGAAAGCGGTTATGACCGTTGACAAAAACACAGGTATCCGCAACACAAGAGGCGGTGCTTGGAGTGTTGACTCACGTCTTAATTTCGGCAACAACTTCTTCGCACACGAATCGACTCCCGAGTATATTGCAGAAAACGTACCTCACTATGTTGAGCTGGGCGTTGACCAGGTAAACTTCCACCACGGTGCAGGCACCTTCCGTCAGGGAGACTTCAAGGTTGAACGCTACGAGAGTGCGGCAGAGTTTAAGAAGAATGTTTCAGACGTGCTCGAAGCAAACGGCGTTTATGCCAATATGCACACCTATTCCTTCTATATCCGCTATGACTGCGAAACTCTTCTTGCCGACCCCAAGTGGCAGAAGGACCTTGGTACACTTGAATACTTCACTCTTGCAGAGGATATCACAGAGGACACAGAATATATCGAAACAGTTGAGCCCAATGACTGTATCTCCATGGACAGAGGCTTTTGCGTTTCAAACTCACCCTTTATTCTTGCAGATAATGAGCTTATAGAATTCGTAAGAGACTATAAGGGAATAAAGGTAACCCGCCGAGGCTGTACAGGTACAAAGGCTGTAACTCACAAGAAGGGTACTGTTATAAGACATCTTGACGGTCACTATCACGGAATTGCGCCCATCAGAGGCTCTGAGCTTTTCCTTGAGGTTGCCCGCCTTACAGCTAAGACCTACAACGAAGCAGGCTTCAAGATGATATACTTCGATGCCCTTGACGGCATTGCATATCACGAAACTAAAAAGGACGGCTGGTACTATTCGGCTATGTTCCTTTGCGAGGTGCTCAAGTACTGTGAGACAGACCCCGTTGTTGAGGGTGCGACCTTCTATCCCTCCTTCTGGAACGCAAGGGGCAGAGCCGGCGCATGGGATACCCCCTACCGTGGATACAGAGGATGGAACGAGCGTCACAGAAGAAGCAATCTTACCTATATCGACTGCTTCTGTCCTCCCATGTTCGGATGGTATGACTTCTATCCCCTTACAGAAAAGTATCCCGGAAACGAGCACACAAAGTATCATCACTTTGACTCAATCGAGCATGTTTCGGCAATTGCTCTCATGCATGATTTCTCAACCTCATTTGAAAGCTCACTTCCCAGATATATGAAGCGTTTTGCAGCTATGAAGCGCAATATGGATATATTCAGAAAGTACGATAACCTCCGTAAGTCACAGTATTTCTCAGAGGAGTACCGTCAAAAGCTTATCGACTGTCCTTGGGAAGTATCTCTGATTGAAAAGAGGGGCGGAAAGTACTCCTTTGTTGAAAAGGATTATCAGTACAAGAGACTTTATGACCTTAATGACGAGGACAGAAACAAGGCTGAATACAAGAACCCCTTCGGTGCACAGGCACCCTTTGTCAGAATTGAAGCAATGCTTTCAACTGCAGGCAAGGACCCTTATGTTCTTCTTCCTCTTGACGAAAACAAGGAGCTTACCGCACAGAAGCTGTATTGCAGATACGGCGGTGAAATTGACTTCTCCGACAAGCTTGCAAAGAAGGTTCGTGTTTACGGTAACGGCAAGAACGGCGCAATCCGTATAAATTCCAGATGTGCCACAAACTCCGAAATGGGACACGGCGAGTACATAATCGATATAAACTTCACAGGCTGGAGAGACTTTATTCTTGTAGAGTCGGACAACGGAGAAAGACCCGACCGTGCATTCCCCGACCAGGGCAACTATGCAATCTTCCGCTCGGGACTCAACCATGACAGAACAACAGGCATCGACATTGATACACTCGGCGATATGACGGGCGTGAGAATGTCCTCCATTACCGCTTGCGAGCATGTATACGAATTCCTGAAGAATCCTACTTTGAAAATCGGTGAGCAGAGCGTTATGTTCGAGTGTGAGCTTAAGTCCACCGACTTCATTGAGTTTGACGGCAAGACTGCCAAGGTTATCGACCGCTACGGCAACGAGAGACCTGTCTGGTTCTCGGGTGCGCTTAAGGCGCCTCGCGGAAAGTTCACTGCCGAGCTTACCGCCCGTGCACTCAACCGCTGTACCCCCAGAGCACAGCTGACCTTCGGCTTCACAGGCAAGGAAATTAAGTAATAAATACAGAGCAGAATGGGAAACCGTTCTGCTTTTTAATTGAAAATTAAGAATTTAAAATTGAAAATTAAGGAAGCTTTTCGCTCTCCAATCGCAAGGCTTGCTGTAATTGCAATATGCGAAAATCAACAAAAATTATCAATTATCAATTATCAATTATCAATTATCAATTTTCCATTGACTTTCGCTTCATTTTGTGGTAAGGTAACCTTGTAGTGAAAAACTACCAATTTTACGATACATATCGGAGGAAATTATGGCTAAGTTAGCAGAGGTGAAAAACAGCATTGTTCTTGAAAACAACTATGCTGAAATCACTGTATCTAAGAAAAATGCTCTTGTTGAAAAGATAATCGACAAGAAAACAGGCAAGGACATCAAGGGTGAGGACACAAAATTCTTCTCACTTTGGACAAAGGATGCCGAAATACCTGTTAAGGGAATTACACTCAAGGGTGATGTTATCACAGTTGAAGCTGAAAACGGAAGCTTTGATGTTGAAGTAAAGGTGTTTGACAACTACTTCACCTTCGAGGTACTGACAGACCTGCCCGTTGGCACCTACTATGCATACATTGCACATGCAAAGTATGACTACGATTACAAGGACAAGAAGAACACAGGCGCTTGTAACATTTCCATGACAATATGGATGGACCCTGTAACATATCCCGACTCAAAGAGCTGTGAGACAAAGGGTAGAGTTGTAGCTCACCTTGGTGTAAAGGAAGCGAAGCTCGGTCTTATCATTGCTCCCATCATTGAGCAAAATGCAATTCTCAAGGAAGCATTCCTCACCATTGACAAGAACAAGGGTATCGTGTCAATGACAGGCGGTGCTTGGGGCAGAGATTCACGTCTTAATTTCTCCAACTATACAATTCAGTACGACTCGGGAAAAGAGTTTATTGCAAACAATATCCCCTTTTTCAAGGAAATCGGTGTTGACCAGATAGACCTTCACCAGGGCGGCGGCACATTCCGTCAGGGCGACTTCAAATTTATGAAGTACGAAAACGGCGCCGAGTTCAAGAAGAATGTTTCCGATGTTCTTGAAGCAAACGGCATGACAGCAGGTTTGCACTCCTACTCTTTCTATGTAAACTACGGATGTGAGACACTTCTTTCACAGCCCAAGTATCAGAAGGATTTGAAAATCATGGGCACATATACTCTTGCAGAGGATGTTTCAGCCGATGATATGTTCTTCCCCGCAGTTGAGGATACAGATGTAATTCCCGCAGACAGAGGCTTTTGCCGTACAAACTCTCCTATGATTCTTATTGACGAAGAGCTTGTTTCCTTTGACAAAGATAAAAACGGTGTGAAGATTACACAGCGTGGTTGTGCAGGCACAAAGGCTGTTCCTCACAAGAAGGGTGCCGCAATCAAGCACATTGAAGGTCACTATCACGGACTTTGCCCTGTGTTCGGCTCAGAGCTCTTCCTTGAGGTAGCACGCTGCACAGGCAGAGCTTATTCCGAGGGCGGCTTCAAGATGATTTATCTTGATGCTCTTGACGGTATCCACTATCACTGCGAAAGAGGTATGGAAGACTGGTTCTACATGGCTCAGTTCGTATGCGAGGTACTCAAGTACTGTAATTGCGACCCCGTTCTTGAAGGTGCATCCTTCATGCCTTCAATGTATGCAGCAAGAGGACGTATCGGTGCATGGGATACACCTTACAGAGGCTACAAGAACTGGAACCAGAAGCATGCCGACAACAACAAGGGCTTCATCGACCGTTACAACGCTCCCATTCTCGGCTGGTATGACTACTATCCTCAGACAGGCATCTACCCCGGAAACGAGCACACAAAGTATCATCACACCGACTCTATTGAGCATCTTGGTGCTCTCGCTGTCAAGTACGATTTCTCCAACGTATTCAACGGCACATCAAAGGCATCTCTTGACAGATATGCGGGTATGAGACGTAATATTGCCCTTTACAAGAAGTATGACGACCTGAGAAAGGCACAGTACTTCTCAGAGGAATACCGTCAGAAGCTTATTGACTGTCCTTATGAGGTACAGCTCAAGGAAAAGAGGGGCAAGAAGTGGACCTTTGTTGAAAAGGACTACCAGATTGCAAAGCTCTTCGACTTAAATGACGAGAACAGAAACAAGGGCTCATTCAAGAACCCCTTCGGTGCGCAGGTACCCTTTATCCGAATTGAAGCAATGCTTTCAACAAATTATGACAACCCCTTCGTTATCCTTCCTCTTGATGAGAATAAGGACCTTCTTACACAGAAGCTCGCTTGCAAGTACGGCGGAGAAATTGACCTTTCCGACAAGCTTGCAAAGGTTGTAAAGGTATTCGGCAACGGCAAGGGCGGTGCTATCCGTATCAATATGAGATGCGCTACCAACTCAGAGCAGGGACACGGTGAATACATCATCGAAACAAACTTCAAGGGCTGGAGAGAGTTCATTCTTCTTGAATCCGACAACGGTGAAAGACTCGACCTTCCCTTCAAGCAGGACGGACTCTATGCGGTTTACCGTTCAAGCCTTAACAACAACAGAACAACAGGTGTTGACATTGACACTATCGGTGATATGGAAGGCGTAAGAATGTCCTCCATCATCGCATATGACCACACCTACGAGATTCTCAAGAATCCTACAGTTAAGATTGGTGATATGAGTGTTATGTTCGAGTGTGAGCTCCAGTCCTCCGACTTCATTGAATTTGACGGAAAGACTGCTAAGGTTATTGACCGTTATGCCAACGAAAAGCCCATCTGGTTCAGCGGCGAAATTAAAGCTCCCAGAGGAAAATTCAAGGCAGAGCTTACAGCACGTGCCCTTAACCGCTGCACCCCCAGAGCACAGCTCACATTTGGATTTACAGGCAAGGAAATTAAATAGTTATACTTATAATGAGAGAGGGTATTTTTCAGCAAAAAATACCCTCTCTCAAACTCTCACACAAAAAGCAATCTGTAAAACTTATATTTATAATTGCTTTTCGGGAGTCAAGAGGGGGCTTTTTGCTAAAAAGCCTCCTCTTGTTATGCAAAAAGCATTGACTTTCGCTTCATTTTATGGTAAGGTAACTTTGCAAATTAACATAAAGGAGAAACTGACAATGTTTGCAAACTGTCATTTTCATTCCACCTTTTCCGATGCGGGTATAACTCCTGCAGAGCTTGTGGCAACAGCTAAAAAAATAGGTCACAAGGCGCTTGTTCTCACCGACCACGATACTGTACGGGGAACATATTTTCTCGGACGTGAGGCAAGACGTGCTGGGATGCTCACTCTCGTGGGCTGTGAATTTACTGCAGGGATACACATTGTGGGAATTGACTTCAATCCGCTGGAAAGCAATATGAGAAGGCTTCTCGACTATCTGCCCTCCTACCAATATAACCGCTCAAAGAGACTGTTTGAAGCGGGGCTTGAGGCGGGTACATTAAGAAAAGGCATTTGTTGGCAGGATGTAGTGGACGCCTATCCCGACAACAACTATCTGTGCAACAATCAGATATTTGATGTGCTTGTAAAAAAAGGCATATATGTTCCCGAAGAGTATTCGGATTTTCTTAAGAATAATTTTTCCTACAATCTTGATATTTCAAAAAAGATAATAGCAGACATGAACTTCAAGTATCCCGATGCGGAAGAAACTATACATGCGATAAATAAAGCGGGCGGTGTGGCAATAATAGCACATTGTACCGATTCCCAGGCAAAGAATGCCGACGAATATGTAAGGCTCGGCGCAAAAGGATTTGAAACCCGACATCCCGATATGACGGAATTTGCAAAGGACTACCTTGACGCCTATTGCAACGAGCACAGGCTTTACAAGTCGGGAGGTACAGACCACTCCTCGTGGATGAGCGGACTTTTGGGAAAGAAGCCCGAAGCGGAGCTTGACCCCGAGTGCGGCGGCGTGACCGAAGAAGATTTTATGAAGCTTTACCAACGTGAGTTGGGATAAATTATATATTAAGCGGAGGAATTTATGGCAAAGTTAACAGAGCTGAAAAACAGTATAGTATTTGAAAATGACTATGCCCGGATTTGCATTTCAAAAAAAGATTCTGCTGTCGAAAAAATAATTGACAAAAAGACAGGCAAGGACATCAAGGGCGAGGACACCTGCTTTTTCTCCTTTGAGACAAAAGAAGAAGAGAATATTGCCGTTACAGGACTGGCGGTGAAGGGTGAAATTCTCACAATTACCACCGAAAAAGGAAGCTTTGACATTGAAGCTCGGGTTTTCGATTCCTATTTCACCTTTGAAGTAAAGACAAAAATGCCCGAGGGCATTTTCAAGGCAACACTTGCTCACGCAAAGTATGATTATGATTATACCGACAAGCGTAACACAGCCGCTACGGGTATTGCTATGACTATATGGGTAAATCCCATGTTCTATCCCGACGGTAAGGACTGCGAAACCAAGGCATTGGTATACCCTCACCTGGGAGATGTAGAAGCGAAATACGGTCTGCTTATAGCTCCCATTGTTGAGCACCACGACCTTCTTCAGCAAATGTTCCTCACAGTGGACCGCAACAAGGGTATCGTTTCAAAGACAGGCGGTGTATGGGGAAGAGACTCACGTCTTAATTTCTGCAATTACATAATTCACCACGAAACTACCCCCGAATTTATCGCTAAAAACATGCCCTATTACAAGGCTCTCGGCGTTGACCTCGTTGACTTTCACAAGGGTGGCGGCACATACCGTCAGGGTGACTTTAAAATAATGAGATATGACAGCGTTGCCGAATTCAAGAAAAATGTTGCAGATGTTTTTGCGGCTAACGGCATCGGTATCGGTCTTCACACCTATTCGTGGTACATTGAATATAACTGTGACACCATCCTTTCAAAGCCCGAAAACCTTCATCAGATAGGCGTTATGGCATCCTTTACTCTTGCTGAGGATATTGATGAGAATGCAGATTTCATTCCCACCGTTGAGTCCACAGACGGCATTTCCATGGACAGAGGATTTTGCCGTACAAACTCTCCCTTTATCCTCATTGACGATGAGCTTATGACCTTCAACAAGGGTGTTAACGGAATGATTGTAACAAAGCGCGGTCATTCGGGTACAAAGGTAACCTCTCACAAAAAGGGTGCTGTAGTCAAGCATCTTGACGGTCACTACAACGGACTTGCTCCCAAGTTCGGTTCTGAGCTTTTCTATGAAATAGCAAGGAATACCGCCAAGCTCTATAATGAGGGCGGCTTTAAGATGATTTATCTTGATGCTCTTGACGGTGCAAGATTCCACTGCGACACTAAAAACGAATATTGGTTCTATAAGACAGCCTTTACACACGAGGTGTTAAAGCACTGTAAGACCGACCCCATTCTCGAAGCAGCCGACTACGGTGCTGCTATGTATGCCGCACGCGGCCGTTGCGGCGCTTGGGACTATCCCTACAGAGGCTACAGGGATTGGAATGTAAAGCATGTAGAAGACAACGAAAAGTTTGTTGACAGATACCTTGAGCCTATCATGGGCTGGTACAACTTCTATCCCATGACCGATATGTACCCCGGAAATGAGCATACAAAGTATCACCATACCGATTCTATTGAGCATATGGGTATGCTTGCTGTAGCATATGACTTTGCAAACGTATTCAGCGGAAGCTCCGACACCTTTGCAAGATATGCAGGACTTCGACGCAATATCACCCTTTACAAGAAGTACGATGACCTCCGTAAGGCACAGTATTTCTCGGAGGAATACCGCAGGAAGATTATTGACTCTCCCTTTGAGTGCCACCTGAAGGAAAAGAGAGGCGGAAAATTCGTATTTGTGGAAAAAGACTTTCAGAAGAAACGTCTTTATGACCTGAATGACGAAAACAGAAACAAGGCTGAGTATAAAAATCCCTTTGGCGCACAGGTACCATTTGTTCGAATTGAAGCATTCCTTTCAACAGCAAAGAACAATCCCTTCGTGCTCCTTCCTCTTGATGAAAACCGTGAGCTTATCACTCAAAAGCTTGAAGCCAAGTTCGGCGGTGAAATTAATCTTTCAAACAACCTTGCAAAGGTAGTAAGAGTACTGGGTAACGGCAAGGACGGAAAGATTTGTATAAATCTCCGCTGCGCCACAAACTCCGAGCAGGGATATGCGGAATATATCATTGATACAAACTTCAAGGGCTGGCGTGAATTTATCCTTCTTGAAACCGATAACGGCGAAAGAAAGGACCACAACTTTGAGGACGGTGTTTGGCTTTATTCTGTATACCGCTCAAGCTTTAACAATGACAGAATGACAGGTATTGACATTATGACCGAGGGTGACATGACAGGTGTTTGTATGTCCTCTGTTACAGCTTACGAGCACACCTACGAGATTCTCAAGAATCCTACCGTTAAGATTGGTGACACTTCGGTTATGTTCGAGTGTGAGCTTCAATCCTCCGACTTCATCGAATTCGACGGCAAGAGCGCTAAGGTTATCGACCGCTTTGCAAACGAAAAGCCCATCTGGTTTACAGGTGAACTTAAAGTCCCCCGCGGCAAATTCAAGGCAGAGCTTACAGCACGTGCTCTCAACCGAGGTGTTGCAAGAGCACAGCTCACATTTGGATTTACAGGCAAGGAAATTAAATAGTTATATTTATAATGAGAGAGGGTATTTTTCAGCAAAAAATACCCTCTCTCAAACTCTCACCCAAAAAGCATATTGGGAAGATATTTTTGGGAATCAAAAACGCTTCAAGGCAAAAATCCCCCGCACGCTCACCCAAAAAGCAATCTGTAAAACTTATATTTATAATTGCTTTTCGGGAGTCAAGAGGGGGCTTTTTGCTAAAAAGCCTCCTCTTGTTATGCAAAAAGCATTGACTTTCGCTTCATTTTATGGTAAGGTAACTTTGTGGAAAAAACCACCAAACAGACCATATTTATCGGAGGAAATTATGGCAAAATTAGCAGAAGTGAAAAATAGCATAGTTCTTGAAAACAACTATGCCGAAATCACTGTATCAAAGAAAACTGCCCTTGTCGAAAAGATAATCGACAAGAAAACAGGCAAGGACATCAAGGGTGAGGATACTAAATTCTTCTCACTGCACACAAGAGAGGCTGAAATATCCTTAAAAGGACTTTCACTCAAGGGTAATGTTATCACAGTTGAGGCAGAAAACGGAAGCTTTGATGTTGAAGTAAAGGTGTTTGACAACTACTTCACCTTTGAGGTGCTCACAGACCTGCCTGTTGGTACATTCAAGGCTTGCATTGCACATGCAAAATACGATTATGACTACACTGACAAGAGCAACACAGGCGCTTGTGACATCTCCATGACCATCTGGATGAACCCCGTGTTCTATCCCGACTCAAAAAGCCGCGAGACAAGGGGTGAGGTAGTTGCTCATCTCGGAGTCAAGGAGGCTAAGCTGGGTCTTATTATTGCACCCATCATTGAGCAGAATGCAATTCTCAAGGAGGCATTCCTGACCGTTGACAGAAACAAGGGTATCGTTTCAATGACAGGCGGCGCATGGAGCAGAGATTCAAGACTTAACTTCTCAAATTATACAATTCAGTATGAATCCTCAAAGGAATTTATTCAGAACAATCTCCCCTTCTTTAAAGAGATAGGAGTTGACCAGATAGACATTCACAAGGGAGCATGCTCCTACCGTCAGGGTGACTTCAAGTTCATGAGATACGAAAACGGCGCAGAGTTCAAGAAGAATGTTTCCGATGTCCTTGAAGCAAACGGAATGACAGCAGGCTTGCACTCCTACTCCTTCTATGTAAACTATGACTGTGATACACTCCTTTCAGACCCCAAGTGGCAGAAGGACCTGAAAATCATGGCGTCCTTCACACTTGCCGAGGATATAACTGCCGATGCAGACTTCTTCCCAACAGTTGAGTCAACCGACGGAATTTCCATGGACAGAGGCTTCTGCCGTACAAACTCTCCTATGCTTCTTATCGACGAGGAGCTTGTACACTTTGACAAGGCGGCAGGCGGTATGAAAATAACCGCCAGAGGTGCAGCAGGCACTAAGGCTGTGGCTCACAAAAAGGGCGCAACCGTCAAGCACATCGAAGGTCACTATCATGGACTTACTCCAATATTCGGCTCACCTCTTTTCTTAGAGGTAGCCCGTCTCACAGGTAAGGCATACTCCGAGGGCGGCTTCAAGATGATTTATCTTGATGCTCTTGACGGTATCCACCGCCATTGTGAGAGAGGAGTAGAGGATTGGTTCTACATGGCTCAGTTTGTATGCGAGGTGCTGAAGCACTGTAATGTTGACCCCGTACTTGAAGGCGCCTCCTTCGGTCCTTCAATGTATGCCGCCCGCGGACGCATCGGTGCCTATGACACACCCTACCGCGGATACAAGGGCTGGAACGATTACCACGCAATCAACAATAAGACATTTATTGACCGCTACAATGCTCCCACTCTCGGCTGGTACAATTTCTATCCCATGACAGACAACTACCCCGGAAACGAGCATTCAAAATACCATCATACCGACTCCATTGAGCATATGGGCGCTCTTGCTGTCAAGTATGACTACTCCAATGTTTTCAACGGTACATCAAAGGCTTCTCTTGACAGATACGCAGGCGCAAAGAGAAATATTGCTCTTTACAAGAAGTATGACGATCTGAGAAAGGCACAGTACTTCTCAGAGGAATACCGTCAGAAGCTTATCGACTGTCCTTATGAGGTACAGCTTAAGGAAAAGAGAGGCAAAAAGTGGACCTTTGTTGAAAAGGACTATCAGATTGCAAAGCTCTTTGACCTGAATGACACCGCAAGAAATACAGGCAGCTTCAAGAATCCCTTCGGTGCACAGGTACCCTTTATCAGAATTGAAGCAATGATGTCCACTGCATATAATAATCCCTTCGTAATGCTTCCTCTTGATGAAACAAAGGACCTTATCACCCAGAAGCTTGAGGTCAAGTACGGCGGAGAAATTGACCTTTCAAACAATCTTGCAAAGGTTGTCAAGGTTTGCGGAAACGGCATCAAGGGCGGCAAGATATGTATAAAGGTAAGATGTGCCACCAATTCGGAAAGCGGATTTGGCGAATATATCATTGATACCGATTTCAAGGGCTGGAGAGAATTCATTCTTCTTGAATCAGACAACGGAGAAAGAAAAGACCACGGCTTTGAAAAGGGCGAGGGACTTTACGCTATCTACCGTTCAAGCCTTAACAACAACAGAACCACAGGTATGTCGGTTCACACAGAGGGCGATATGACAGGAGTGAAGATGTCCTCCGTCATCGCATACGAGCACACCTACGAGATTCTCAAGAACCCCACAGTTAAGGTTGGTGATATGAGCGTTATGTTCGAGTGTGAGCTCCAATCCTCAGACTTCATCGAATTCGACGGCAAGACTGCCAAGGTTGTTGACCGCTACGGCAACGAGAAGCCCATCTGGTTCACATCCAACCTCAAGGCTCCCCGCGGCAAGTTCAAGGCAGAGCTTACAGCACGTGCTCTCAACCGAGGTGTTGCAAGAGCACAGCTCACATTTGGATTTACAGGCAAGGAAATTAAATAGTTATAATTATAATGAGAGAGGGTATTTTTCAGCAAAAAATACCCTCTCTCAAACTTTCGACTCGCCATATCCTCACACACTGTTCGGCTACGCTCCCTGCACGGCTTGAATTTTTGCACTTTCCGCTAAACGCTTCAAGGCAAAAATCC
>CAZYTA010000052.1:0-18309 GCA_964650465.1 uncultured Oscillospiraceae bacterium
CCTTCTGCGGTAGGCAACCACTCCGTTTTTACAGTAAATGAACTCAAACTCACCGTCCCTCAGACAGCTGTGTTTTTGTCTCAGTTCACCCAGCATTCTGTAGTGGGAGATAAGCTCGCTGTCCTCTCTGCCCCAGGGGTAGGGTAGACGGCAGAACGGGTCGTGATAACCCTCTAGCCCTGCCTCATCACCGTAGTAGAGTGACGGAATACCGAAAACCGTATACTGTATCACCGAAGCAAGCTTGAACAGCTTTTTGGCTTCGGCTCGCTCATGGGGAGTCAAACGGAGAGTTGACAGCTCCCTGTTGCTTTTGCCCTCGCCTGCTGTCGGGTCGCCCAGCAGGGTCAGCATACGCTCTGTATCGTGGGTAGAAATAATGTTCATCAAAGAGTCAAGCACGGGCTTGGGATATGAGGAATAAAGCTCCGTGAGTATGTTGTAGAAAAACTCTGTGTCACCTTGAGTCAAAAGCGCCAGAATTGCATTTTTCAAGGGATAATTCATTACGCTGTCAAGCTGTGCGCCGTGGAAGTAGCTCCTCCTTTTGCCGTAGGCTGTCTTGGTAACGGCGTTTTCCCATACCTCACCTACTATAAACGCTCCGTTTACCGACTTAGCAGAAGCATTCAGCTCATCAAGAAAGCTGTCACTCAGCTCATCTGCCACATCCAGTCTCCAGCCGTCGGCACCTCGCTTCAGCCAACGCTGAATAATGCCGTTTTCTCCGGTGAAATAGCGGCGGCATTCCTCATCGGCGTGTTGAAGTCTCGGCATTATTTCAATGCCCCACCACGCCTCATAGGAATCGGGAAATTCCGTGAAATTGAACCATTTTGCATAGGGCGAGCTCGGGGACTGATAAGCACCTACAGTGCTGTAGCTTCCCCGCCTGTTGAAGTATCTGCTGTCATCTCCCGTGTGATTGAAAACACCGTCCAGTATGACCTTCATTCCCTTTTTGTGAGCGGCTTCAATCAAGGCATCAAACGCCCTGTCACCGCCCAGCAAAGAATCGATTTTTTCATAATCTCCCGTATCATAGCGATGATTTGATACCGACTCAAAAACAGGGGAGAGATAAATAATGTTTACCCCCAGCGACCGAAGGTAGTCAAGCTTTTCAATGACTCCCCACAGATTACCGCCGAAAAACACGTCATTTGAAAGGGGGTCGCCCACCTTTTTTGCGTATTGGGGAATACCGCTGTCCCAATTTTCATCAAGCACTCCGTGAAGGGTCACCTCCCCCGCACCTTTGCAGAAGCGGTCAACAAAAATATGATACATTGTACCGCCCTTTACCCAGTGGGGAGTGTCAAAATCCTTTTTATAAAAAAGAATGTGGAATGGGTTTTCCGAATGCTCTGTCAGCTCATGGTCAAGGTTGTTTACGCTTGATACAAACAGGGTCTCATAGCCCCTCAAAAGCAATATTTCATAGAAATACAGCCCCTTTTTACCTTCTATCACCGTTTCATAGCGGTCAAATCCGCCCTCAAGTGATATGTAGTCAAAGGGAATGTCACGTGACTCCTCTCCGTCGGGGGCTATTCTCAGCACCGCACCCGATGCCCCCAGCCGTCTGGGGACAGTGATACACAGAGTCACATTATTCCCCTCGGCAAAGGCTCCCAGAGCTGTTTCTTTGCCCTTTACCAGTCTTTTCAGGGTTATGTCGGATGCTCCTTCAAAATTTTTGTGGTTTTTTATCAGCATATTTTAAATTTGAGGCTGTTAAAAAACAGCCTCAATCTCCGTATTATTTTACTTTCTTAAGATTCCAGAATCTGTCTGCGTATTCCTCGATACTGCGGTCGGATGCAAAATGTCCTGCCGCCGCAATGTTGATAAGTGACATACGGCTCCAGTTTTCTCTGTTGCGGTAGGCTTCTATCATCGCTCTGTGTGTTGAATGGTAGGACTCGAAGTCAGCCAGACACATATATGGGTCGGCAACACCGTGTGCATTGAGAAGATATGATGCAATATCCGCAAAGGATTCACCTGCAAAGCCTACGGAGAGGGCATTGATTATCCTTGCAAGACGGGGATTTGTGGTATAGTAATTTGCGGAATTATAGCCTCTCAGCCACAGGTCCTCCACCTCAGATGCGGTAAGACCGAATATAAACATATTTTCCTTGCCTGCCGCTTCCTGCATCTCAACGTTTGCGCCGTCAAGGGTTCCGATGGTCAATGCACCGTTTATCATCAGCTTCATACAGCCTGTACCGCTTGCCTCTTTGCCTGCAAGTGAAATCTGTTCGCTTATTTCGGCAGAGGGAATGAGTGCTTCGGCAAGACTTACATTGTAGTCCTCAAGGAATACAACCGCAAGCTTTTCACGTATTTTGGCATTGGGATTTTCGTTAATATCACGGCTGATACAGCAAAGGAGCTTGATTATTCTCTTAGCCATATCGTAGCCGGGAGCAGCCTTCGCACCGAATATAAAGGTCTGAGGCTGCATATCAAGGTCGGGATTTTCCTTTAAATCAAGGTAAAGACCGATGATATTCAGGGCATTGAGAAGCTGTCTCTTGTACTCGTGGAGTCTCTTTATCTGCACATCGAATACCGAATGGGTATTAAGAGCCTTGCCTGTCTTTTTGTGTATCAGGTCGGCAAATGCAATTTTGTTTTCATGCTTTATTGCACGGAGTCTGTCAAGCACAGCCTTGTCATCGGCAAAAGCCTTCAGCTCGGAGAGCTTTTCGGGCTGATGGCGGTAGTCTGTACCGATGCAGTCCTCGATAAGAGAGGCGAGCTTGGGATTTGAGTAGCACAGCCATCTGCGGTGAGCAATACCGTTTGTAACATTGTCAAAGCGCTCGGGGTACATTCTGTAGAAATCCTTGAAGGTGGAGTCCTTGAGAATGCCGGAATGGAGCTTTGATACACCGTTGATGGAGTGAGATGCAATTACAGAGAGGTTTGCCATTCTCACCTGTGAATTTGCGATAATGCTCATTTTTGATATTCTGTCCCAGTTTCCGGGGAATGCCTCCCACGCCTCACGGCAGAAGCGCTCATTTATCTCCTTGAGAATGGAGTGTATGCGGGGAAGCTTCAGGGCGAAGAGGTCCTCATTCCAGGTCTCAAGCGCCTCGGGCATAACAGTGTGATTGGTGTAGGAAACGGTTTTTGTAACAATGTCCCACGCTCTGTCCCAGGAGTAGAAATAATCGTCAATGAGTATTCTCATCAGCTCGGGAATACAAAGAGCGGGATGTGTGTCGTTGATGTGTATGGCAACCTTGTCGCTCAGGTTGTCAAGAGTCTTATAAACCGCCATATGGTCACGGATTATGCTCTGTACCGATGCGGATACAAGGAAATACTGTTGCGAAAGTCTGAGCAGCTTGCCCTCTGTGTGATTGTCGGAAGGGTAGAGCACCTTGGAGATTATCTCGGCGTTGGTGCTTTCCTCAAGGGCTCTTGTGTACTGTCCCTGTGTGAAAAGACCCATATTAAAATTCTGAATGTCACGTGCCTTCCACAGTCTCAGCTGGCTTACAGCCGAGGAATCGGCACCCGATATCATCATATCGTAGGGGACAGCTTCAATTTCCTCTGCGTTTTCATAAAGTATCTCGCAATGACCGTCCTTCCAGTTTTCGGTTATCTTGCCGCCGAATTTTACCTTGTAAACTCTGTCTGTACGGGGCACAAGCCATACCTCGCCGCCGGGAAGCCACACGTCGGGCAGCTCCACCTGCATGCCGTCTACTATCATCTGACGGAAAAGTCCGTATTCATAACAAATGGAAAAGCCTGTGGCAGGGTAGTCAAGGCTGGAAAGCGAATCCATAAAGCAAGCCGCAAGTCTGCCAAGTCCTCCGTTGCCCAGTCCTGCGTCGGGCTCGCATTCGTACAGGTCATTGAGATTGAAGCCCAGTGCCTCCAGCGCCTCGGAATACGCCTTGTCAAGACCTAAATTGCACAGGTTCGTTTTCAGGCTTCTTCCTACAAGAAACTCCATGCACATATAGTAAACACGCTTTGCACCTGCTTCGTTTACCTTCTTTTTATATTTTGAACGCTTGTCGCTGAGGATGTTCTTGACGGTTATTGCCGCCGCCTTGTACATCTGGTCCTTTGATGCCTCCTCAGCGGTACATCCGAAATGACGGAGCAGTACCGTTTCAAGAAGCGCTTTTACTTCATCTTTGTTTGGGTTGTAATTCATATTATATTGCTGTCCTTTCCTCTTGGGTTCGTAAATACATGGCTGTCAATGCACGATGTTCAGTTATTATACATTTCGGAATACATTTCTGTATATTTTTTTGCAGATGCCTTCCACGAGAAGTCTGTTTTCATTATCTTTGTAACAAGCTTATCTCTGAGCTCGGTATCCTTCCAAAGCTCTATTGCCGCCTCTGTGCGCTCTCTGAGCTCTCCTGCGTTGTAGCCTGCAAAGGTAAAGCCGTTTCCGAACATTCTGTTTCCCTTCATCCAAAACGGTTTGATTGAGTCATAAAGACCGCCTGTTTCACGGACTACAGGTATTGCACCGTAGCGGGATGCAATCATCTGTGCAAGTCCGCAGGGTTCACTCTTTGAGGGCATAAGGAAGATATCCGATGCCGCATATATCCTTTTTGACAGGTCACGGTCATAGGTTATAAGAGCTTTTACCTTATGAGGGAACTGCTCCTGCAGATAGCAGAAAAACTGCTCATATTTTTCCTCGCCCTTGCCAAGTACAACGAGCTGTACATCGTTTCTCATTACTATATCATATATGCAGCCCTCGATAATGTCAAGTCCTTTGTGCGAGGCGAGCCTTGTAATTATTGCCAGAAGAGGCACATCCGACCTTTCTTCAAGTCCTGTCTCTCTTTGCAGAGCCGCCTTACATTCGTCCTTGCCCTTTGTGTTTGCCGACGAATAATTGGCTGCAATAACGCTGTCGGCTTTTGGATTGTAGTATTTGTAATCAATGCCGTTGAGTATTCCCGTAAGCTTATGAACATTGTTCTGCAGACTTGCGTGGAGTCCGTGGGCAAATTCGGGAGTCTGTATTTCCACGGCATATCTCGGGCTGACAGTGGTAACCATGTCCGCATCCTCAATAGCCGCCTTCATAAGATTGATACAGCCGTCATGCTCCATAAGAGCGTGTTCATTTTCACCAAGTCCGAAAACATCACCTAAAATTGAAAAATCGTACTTGCCCTGATACTCTATATTGTGGATGGTAAATACCGTTTTGATACCTTGATATTCACTCTTACTCTTGTAAATGTGATTGAGATATATAATGCTCAATGCCGCCTGCCAGTCATGAGCGTGAAGAATATCGGGAAAGAAATTCACAGCTGCCATGGTTTCCATAACAGCCATACCGAAGTAAGCAAAGCGCTCTCCGTCGTCAAATGAGCCGTAAAGGGAATCACGGTTGAAATAGTATTCGTTGTCTATAAAATAATAAGTTACATTGTCTTTCTTCAGGCTGTATACTCCGCAATACTGACGTCTCCAGGAAAGGGGAACCGTAAATATTGCCTCCTCCTTCATTTCCAGACGCCATTCTTCCTTTATGGCTGAATAAAGAGGAATTACGACTCTTACATCCAGCTCGGAGTTTTCCGCCAATGCTGCGGGCAGTGAACCCAGTACATCGCCCAGTCCGCCTGTTGCCGCAAAGGGCATGGCTTCTCCTCCTACAAACAGTATTTTCATATTATCTCCTTTTTGTTATGTTATCTCACGGTATCATCTTTGGGTTAAAAACAAAAATGAAATGGTTTATTATTTTATGACGTAGTCTCGCTCATTAATATGGTGCGAACACATCACTCCCAAAAACAATTTTTCTAATGTAGAAAATCTCCGATTTTCTTTGATTAGTTAAAATTTCATTTTCTTCGCTCCTTGCTCGCACTGCTGTACTCAAGTACAGCGACGGCTTCGCAATTAGCGATTTTCCCTCCAAACCTGATACCTTTTAGGGTTTCAGGTCTTACGGTGTGTCTTTTTAGAATAATTGAAAATTGAGAATTGAGAATTGTTGAAGATTTCGCTTGCGAAATCAACCATAACGTTGCCGAAGGCAACATTTCACTCATTCCGCAGGAATGAATTTCACTTTCACGAAGTGAAAATTTCATGCGACGAAGTCGCATTTCACGGCATCGCTTAGCGATGCCTTACACCATGCTTCCTTTTGCGATAAAGAAGGGCATTGTTTCATGTCCCGACAGATTTCGGGAGTCTTTTATCATTACATTTTTGTCGGTAATGGTGCAGTTTACATTGGCATTGTTGCCAACATATGTGTCCTGCAAAAGCACACTGTTTCGGATAACGGTGCCCTTGCCCACGTGTACACCTCTGAACAGAATTGAGTTTTCAACAGTACCCTCAATAACACAGCCGTCGGCAATCAGAGAATTTGTTACCTTGGCGCCGTCTGCATATTTTGTGGGGGCAGAGTTACGCAGCTTGGTGTATATTCTGCGGTTGCGGTCGCCCCAAAGCCCCTCACGGGCTTCTTCGGTCAGCAGTCTCATAGAAACGCTGAAATAGCTTTCCAGTGAGGATATATAAGCATACCAGCCGTCATAGTTGTAGGCGCGGATAAGCTTTCTCTTAAGGTTGCGCTTGATAATGTCCTTTGTAAAATCGGTGTATCCTCTGGACACAGAATCATCAATTATATCCTCAAGGTCGCTTCTTGACATTACCATTATATTGGTGCTTATTTCTACAGTGCCGTTTTTGGGCTTGTAGCTCACAATATCCGTAAGAGCGTTGTTTTCTCCCACTGTAACTACCTTTACATTGGAGTCGAAATGTCTCTCGGCTGTATTTACCTTCTTTGTAACGATTGTAATATACGCACCCGAATTCACATGGTCCTCTATTACTGCATTAAGGTCGATATTGAGTATAACATCACAGTCGGAGAGTACAACATAATCGGCATTACAGCGTCTTACAAAGCTCCTTGCGTTTATTATTGCCTCAAGACGGCTTTCGTAAAGACGGTTTGTTACCTGATTTTCATAGGCTGTCACATAAGGAGGCAGAATTTTTATACCGCCCGAGCGGCGCGCCAAATCCCAGTCCTTTCCCGTTCCGATGTGGTCAAGGAGAGAACGGTAGTTGTAGTGAGTGATAATTCCTATGTTTGTAATATTTGAATTCACCATATTTGAAAGGGCGAAGTCAACAAGACGGTAGCGGCATCCGAAGGGAATGCTTGCCATGGTACGAAAGCGTGTCATTTCGGGAATGCATCCGTCGTGAATATTTGAAAATATAAGTCCTGCAGCTGTCATTTATCTTCCCCCCCTTAAAGCTCTGATATCATGCTTCCTGCCGCAACGCTTTCGCCGTCGGGCAGAATTACGTCGGCACCTATTACCGCTATGGAATCGGGTGAGCCGTCAACGCCCACATTTGCGCCGCAGCCTATTTTTACTCCAGCATCAAGGATTGAATAGTTTATGTGTGCGCCTGCTCCTATAACAACATTATCCATAATAACGCTGTTTTCAACAACAGCACCTGCGCCTACCTTGACGCCTTCTCCCAGTACACTGTTTTTTACAGTGCCGTATATTTCACAGCCTGCAGTCATGGTACTGTTTGTAACCTTGCCGCTGTCTCCCACATACTGAGGTGCAGAGGCTGACTGACGGGAATATATTCTCCAGCTCTCGTCATCAAGTACAAGCTGAGGCTTTTTACCCAGCAGATCCATATTCGCTTCCCAGAGAGAGTTGATTGTTCCTACATCCTTCCAGTAGCCGTCAAAGGGATATGCAAACATTCTTTCCTTTGCGCCAAGCATTGCGGGAATAATATTCTTTCCGAAATCGTTTGCGCTGTCAGGATTGAGACTGTCCTCTCTGAGATAAGACTCCAGCTTATTCTTATTGAATACATAGATACCCATTGAAGCAGAGGTGCTCTCGGGATTTTTTGGCTTTTCTGTGAATTTATAGATAGAGCCGTCCTCATTTACCGACATAATACCGAAACGGCTTGCCTCCTCAATGGGTACGTCTATTACTGCTATGGTACAGTCGGCGTTTTGCTTTTTATGGAAATCTATCATTTTTGCATAGTCCATCTTGTAGATGTGGTCGCCTGACAGAACGAGCACAAGGTCTGCATCATATTGGTTGATGAATTCCATGTTCTGCCATATTGCATTGGCTGTTCCCTTATACCAGTCAGAGCCGTTCTGACCCTGATAGGGCGGCAGTATTTTTACACCGCCAAAGGTGCGGTCAAGGTCCCAGGGCAGACCTGTTCCGATATAGTCATTGAGGTAAAGTGGCTGGTACTGGGTGAGAACGCCCACAGTGTCCAGTCCCGAATTTGTACAGTTTGAAAGGGGAAAATCAATAATTCTGTATTTTCCTCCGTAGGAAACCGACGGTTTTGCGGTTTTTTTCGTCAGCGCATACAAGCGGCTGCCCTGACCGCCTGCAAGAAGCATAACGACACATTCTTTTTTCTTGTACATAAGCTCTTCCTCCATAAGATATTGTAGGGACCGGCGTCCTCGACGGTCCGCAATTTGTGCTTTGATTATATTGATAAAACATAGAGAACAATATAAACTTTCCCGAAATTAACCTCTCCGCCTTCTGACGCACTTGAATATTACGGCAGACAAGGGCGGCAGCTTTATGCGTATGGCTTTCGAATAGCCTCTCAGCATACAGGGCTCTGTTTTCAGAGCACCGCTGTTTATCCTGCCTCCGCCTCCAAAGCGTTCATCATCGCTGTTAAAGACCTCTTTCCAGCTTCCGTCGGGTACAGCCAACAGAAAATCGGGATATTCAACGGGAGTGAAATTGATTATTACAGCAAGCTCTCTGCCTTTTTTGTCAATTCGGCGATAGGAGGCAATACTTTGGTCGGCATTATCGGCATCTATCCACCGAAAGCCCTCCCATGAGCCGTCCTGCTCCCACAGCTGAGGATTTTCAAGATAAAAGGAGTTAAGCTCGGCTGTGAACTGCTGAAGCTGTGCGTGCCTTTCATAATCCGTGAGAAACCATTCCACGGAATCCTCAAAATTCCATTCCGTAAACTGTCCTATTTCGCACCCCATAAAGAGAAGCTTCTTTCCGGGATGTGTCATCATATAGGTGAGAAATGCCCTTGTGCCCGCAAACTTGCTGTCATATTCACCCGGCATTCTGTCAAGCAGGGATTTCTTTCCGTGTACTACCTCATCGTGTGAGATGGGAAGCAGATATTTCTCGGAAAATGCGTAGGACAGTGAAAAGTTTATTTTGTTGTGATGGTGCTTCCTGAATATGGGATCCTCCTCAGCGTAGGAGAGTGTGTCATTCATCCAGCCCATATTCCACTTCATTGTAAAGCCCAGACCGCCGTTTTCAAAGCCCGTTACATTGGAAAACGCCGTGGACTCCTCGGCAATTGTCATAACATCGGGGTGGTCGTGTGCAAGACAGCCGTTGAGCTTTCCGAAGAACGCCACTGCCTCAAGACACTTGTTTGTTCCGTATACATTGGGTACCCATTCACCTGGTTTCTTATCATAGTCAAGGTAGAGCATGGATGCCACCGCATCCACTCTCAATCCGTCAATGTGGTATTTCTCTATCCAGTAATAAGCGTTTGATACAAGGAAGCTCTGTACCTCCTCACGTCCAACGTCAAAGCGTCTGGTACCCCAGCCCTCATGCTCAATTCTGTCCCTGCCTTGATATTCATAAAGGGGCTGACCGTCAAATTCATAAAGTCCGTGAGCATCCTTTGGGAAGTGGGCAGGTACCCAGTCTAATATTACACCTATCCCTGCCTCGTGCATCTTGTCAACAAAAGCCATAAAATCAAGCGGCGTGCCGAAGCGTGATGTGGGGGCATAATATCCGCATACCTGATATCCCCATGAGCCGTCAAAGGGATGCTCGGCAACGGGCATCAGCTCTATGTGGGTGTAGCCCATTTGCTTTACATATACCGACAGGTCCTCTGCAAGCTCGGTATAGCTCAGATATGAGCCGTCGGGATGCTTTTTCCATGACCCCGGATGCAACTCATAAATGTTGAGAGGGGAGGACATTACCTCCTCTCGGGTGTATCTCTTTTTGCGGTAGCGCAGAAAAGATGCGTCACGCCAATTATATGATGAAATATCAAAAATAATGCTTGCCGTTTCGGGCGGCTCTTCACAAAAAGTACCGTAAGGGTCGGCTTTGAAAAGCTCTTTTGAGCCGTTTTTTATAAAGTATTTGTAACGCTGTCCCTCACAGGCACTGTCCGTCACAGCCTCCCATACACCTGCCTCTGTGACACGTGTCATGGGCAGAGTGCCTGCATCCCAGCCGTTGAAGTCACCCACTACGGCAACATAGTCGGCATTGGGCGCCCATACTCTGAACACATAGCCTCCCTCGGCTTTGTGTACACCAAGATATTCAAAGGCGTGAGTGCTTGTTCCCTGATGGAAATAGTAAGGGGCAAGATTTCCCGTCTCGTTTTCTTTCATATTACTCCGCCTTTCTTTGCTTATAGGAATTTTCTCGAAAACAACCTCGCCGTTTTGCTTTGTTTGGATATAGGTTACGATAGGCGAGAATTGCCTGCGGCGGCGAGCCGCATTTCTCTGTGTATATTATTTTCCCATTATAGATATTATAGCACATAATACAAATTTTTCAACACTCCTATGGGTATTTTTGTGTAGTTTTTGCTAAATTATAGCAATTTTACCAAATTCAACTGAAAAAAATACTCGAAATAAGAGGCTGTTTTCGTAACTTTTAAAAATAACTTGTAAAAAAGTGATAAATTATATTCTTGACCCACACTCACATGGGAATAAAAAAGCACAAAATGTACAACTGAAAAAGGGAAAAAGACAAAACGATATATTTTCGGTATTTTTGAAAAACAAAGTAAAATTTGCGGAAAATTATCCAAAACGCCTATTGAATATTCGGCAATAAAGTTGTACAATGTAAAATGTTCGATTAACACCAAAGAATTGACTTCAATGAAATTTTCAGGAGATAAAAATGAAAAACCAAAGTAAATTAAAATCGGTGCTCCTCACTGTTACAGGCTCTTTTATCACAGCTGTGGGAGTGTCCCTTTTCTATCTTCCCGCAAAGATAGTCAGCGGAGGAGTTTCGGGCTTGGCAACGGTGTTTTACCATGCCGTAGGTATAGCACCCGGTCTTACATACGGCGTTATAAATGCAGTGTTGCTCATTTTGGCGCTTATTATTCTCGGCAGGGGCTTTGTTGTGAAAACTATTATCGGAGCAGGGGGCATTTCTATTTTTGTTCAGCTCCTGTCATATCTTCCGCCCGTCACCACCGACCCCGTTCTTGCCTCAATTTTCGGCTCGGTGCTTTACGGCGCAGGTATAGGTATTGCCTTTTTGTCGGGTGCATCTACAGGAGGTACAGATATTGCCGCCCGTATTATACAGCACTTCAACCCCTCTGTTGCCATTGGCAGACTTCTGATGGTAGTTGACGGAGCTGTAATACTCTGCTCGCTTATCACCTTCAAGCAGATTGACCTGGCACTGTACGGCATTATGGCTTTGGCTATATCCACCTTTGCAGTGGACTTTCTCATTTCAAAGATGAACATATCCAAGCTTGCCTTTGTTATCACCTCAAAGGGCGAAGAGCTGTCACACCTTCTTGTTTCCACCTCTCCCAGAGGCGTCACCCTTATTGATGCCAAGGGCGCATACACAGGGGAGAACAGAGAGGTGCTCATCTGCGCTCTGAAAAATTCCGAAATACCTGCATTCCAGAAGAAGATAGAGGAATTTGACCCAAAGGTATTTATCATTTATTCCGAATCCCAACAGATTGTGGGAAACGGCTTCTATGTGTACAGATAGCCTTACCGGTACAAGGGAATGCAATGCATCAGGGGCGAAAATTCACCTCTGAAACCCACAAGGGGGCTTACCTTGCCATGCTTCCCATTGAGCGTTCTACCGCTATTCTGAAAAACTCTTCGGGGTCCCAGTTGTCATATTGCCGAGGGGACTCCTTTTTCGGCGAATCGGTCTGCGCCCACCGAACTATGGTGTCATAGTGTGAGGCGTAGGTCTTGTTTGTATCCGCCATGTACTTGGAAAGACGGTTTATCTTTTCATCACAATCGGAGTAGTCCCTTTTCAGGGCAAAGTACTCCTCGCTTGTCAGATAAACATTTCTGTATGTACCGAAGGACAAGCGCTCCTCTTCTTCTCCTTCTTCATTCTTCTTGTCATTCTTGTTATTATTGTTATTCTTATATTGTTGTTGAAAGTCTGTTGAAGCATAGTTGAAGCCTTGTTGAAAGTCTGTTGAAGCCTTGTTGCCATCTGTGCTGTCCGATTGATAAAAATTGTAATTTACCACTGTAAATAAAGTGTATTTACCCTGCGGTATGCTTGTTAGCTCACCTGTTTTCTTCAAGTGCTGTATTGCTGTGCGCACCTCCTGCTGTGAAAGGCCTGTTTCGGTGGAAAGATGAGATATACTGCTTGCCAGCTGCCCTCGGCTTAAGGGTATTCCGCAGAAGCTTGCATCAGTGAAATTTGCCGTCAATACCATATGAATAAACAGCTTGAAGGTCTTTATGTCGGTGTACCATTCCCAGTTTGTTATACTTCTGTTTATCTTTACAAATCCGCCTGTCATTTTGTAACTCCTTTATGTCTTTTTATAAATAGCATTAAATCAGCCTCGCTGCTTTTTATAATTCTATTTTATACTGACATAGCATGACATACAATGACATCTTTTGTCTTTTTACCTTGATTTTTAAGCCTTCTTGTATTATAATAGAGCAAAACATATAAAAAGGAGACCGCAATGAAGAAAATTACACTTTTAGCGTTGCTTGTATTTGCGCTTGTTATGACAGCCTGTGCGCCCAAGGCTGCTGTCAGCTCAACAGGCGAAAACGAACAGGCAGAAGAAGAGAACACACAACAGTCTCACATCCAAAAAAGCGATGAAGAGTCTGAAGCACCCGAGGAGTCCGAAGCACCCGAGGAGCCCGATATACTCGATATACCCGTTATCCCCGATGAACCCGCAGAGGCAGAAGAGCCCAAGCTCATATTGAGAGTAGAGGGCATAACCTTTGAAAACGGAGAAAGCCAAAAGGGCTTTGATTTCGGTGAAGAGGTGACTCTTACAGCCGAGGATAAAGAAAACAGCATATTCCTCTATTGGCAAAATCAAAACGGAGAAGTTGTTACCAACGAAAAGGCACTGTCCTTTACAATGGACAATGACAGCTTTTACAAGGCTGTTTATGCCCAGGCAGGTTCAGGAGAGCTTGAATTCAACACAGAGGACGGACAGACATATTACCTTGCAGGTATAGGAAGCCTTACGGGTGATACGGTGATTGTGCCCGATACCTACAACGGCAAGCCTGTGACAAAAATAGCTATGACTGCCTTTAAGGACAATACCGCTATAAGAAAGATGATTCTTCCCGAGAGCATTACAAGCATCGGCAAGGATGCCTTTGCGGGATGCAGTGCACTTGAATATATAAATATTCCGTCTTCTCTTGAAGCTGTAGAGGAAAATGAGTTTTCCGACTGTACAGCCCTGAGAACCGTTACTGTCGGCAAGAACATGGATAAAGCATTGGGATTGGGCGCTGTTCAGACAGTGTTTGTTTCAAACGGCGTTGAAAAGATAAATTTTGCAGGACTGAAAAATCTTAAAAGAGTGTTCCTTTCCGAAGGCATAACAGCCATTGAAAATGATACCTTCAACGGATGCGACTCTCTTGAATGGGTGAACATTCCAAACAGTGTTGTATCTATCGGAGACCGCGCGTTTTATTCCTGTACTTCGCTTGCTAATATCACTCTCCCTCAAGGACTCAAATCCATTGGAGAATACGCATTTTTCCGTTGCGGCTCCTTCACCTCACTGTCACTGCCCGAAGGACTTTCCGCTATGAAAAAAGGCGCTTTTGAGAGTTGCAGCGGTATTATCTTTGTAAGTGTTCCCGACAGCATTACCGTTATTCCCGAATATGCCTTCACAGGCTGCTCGTCACTCAGCTCCGTTACATTCGGACACAATGTGACCGAAATAAAGTCAAGCGCCTTCAAGAACTGTCAGAATCTTACCTTGATAAAGCTTCCCCACTCTCTCAAGTATATAGGAGACAGCGTTTTCAAGAATTGTACTGCTCTGACAGAAATATTATTGCCTAACTGTGTATCGGAAATGGGTGAAAGCGTATTTGAAGAATGTACATCACTTACCAAAATAACTCTGCCCGAAAGACTCATCAGATTAAAATCGTATGCCTTCAAGAACTGTACCGCACTGAGAGAAATAACAATGTCTGTCAATACCGAAAAAGCAGACTTTGATGCCTTCTACGGAGTTGACAGGTTTAACGCTACCGTATATTACAACGGAACTCAAAGCGAGTGGGAAAGCTACTTCCCGGGTGCGACGGCGTTTGAAGAAATGATGCTGAAATTTCAGGCAAATACCTATTATGATTTTGAAACAGGCTTCCGCTATACCTCAAACGGAGACGGTACCTGCCATATAGGTAAGATACCTACCGTTGATATAACCGCCGCCGAGATAGTCATTCCCGAAAAAAGTCCCAAAGGTGATACAATCACCCATATTGACAACAAGACCTTCTCTTCAAATCAGAATATACAAAAGGTAATCATTGAAGCTCCTCTCACATATATTCCGAGTATGACCTTCAGTGCCTGCACCGAAATTACAAGTGTTGTGCTGCCCGAAAGTGTTGTGAGAATTGATACATCTGCTTTTCAATCCTGCTACAGCCTTACCGAAATCAATATACCCGATACAGTTACATATATAGGAGCGCGCGCATTTGACTTTTGCAACAGCCTTGCTGACATAGCACTTCCCTCAAGCCTTGAAATAATAGGCGAGAGCGCCTTCACCAGTTGTAACAGTCTGAAGGAAATTACCCTTGGTGAAAAGGTAAAAAGTGTGGACAGATATGCCTTCTCCTCCTGCGATGCTCTTGAGAGAGTGAATATGTACTGCACCGATACAGTATTTTCAAACAGTGTGTTTACAAGCAATTCAGGTGCGGAAATTCACTACAATAAGGGAATTGAGGGCTGGCTCTCTCTTGATTTGAAGTACGGCTTGCTTTCAAACGATATGAAGCTGTATATTGACGGCGCAGAGCTGACCGAGGTGATTATTCCCGAAGGTGTTACGGAAATAAAAGAAAGCGCCTTCTCAAATGTGGCAAGTCTGAAACGAATTGTTTTCCACAGCGGTGTAAACAAGATAGGAAACGGTGCATTCTATTACTGTCAGTCCCTTGAGGAAATAGAGCTTCCCGAAAAAGTGACCGAAATATCAATGTCATCCTTTGCCTATTGCGGCAATGTTACACGCCTTGTAATTCCCGCAGGCGTAACCTATATGAGCGATACCGCATTCAGAGGAACAAGCATTGACGACATCTATTATATGGGCACAAGAGAGCAGTGGTACAGCATTGACAGCCTCAAAAAATCGGGTCTGTCAAACAGTGTGTGCTGGTACTCCGAGGAGCAACCCACAGCCAAGGGTTTATATTGGTATTATGTTGATTCACAAATGACAAAGTGGTAGAGGCGTTGTTTTAATGCAATGTCCTTGTAGATAAAAAAGGGGGTACGCATGACTGCGTACCCCCTTGACAACATTGTGTTTTTGTGCTACAATTCAGTAAACAATTACGGGAGGGAAATAAAATGATGCGAATGTGTGATTTACGTGAGTTTCTTTCTGCCCTCTTTATGCCCTGCGGGGCTTGAGCTTATTGTATTTTGACGGCAGAGAGAGTCTCTGCCTTTTTCTTTTAAAAAATTACTTTATTACTTTCGGAGGATATAAAAAATGGAAAACTTCAAAATTGAAACAAAATGTATACAGTCGGGCTATGTTCCCGGCAACGGTGAGCCAAGACAGATCCCCATTATTCAAAGCACTACCTTCAAGTATGACACCAGCGAGGATATGGGAAAGCTTTTTGACCTTGAAGCAAGCGGATATTTCTACACAAGACTTCAGAACCCCACCAATGACTATGTAGCTGCCAAGCTTGCCTCTCTTGAGGGCGGTGCTGCGGCTATGCTTACATCATCGGGTCAGGCGGCAAACTTCTACTCTATATTCAATATTGCCTCCTGCGGAGACCATGTTGTAGCTGCCTCCACAATCTACGGCGGTACCTTCAACCTCTTCTCTGTAACAATGAAGAAGATGGGAATAGATTTTACCTTTGTATCTCCGTATTGCACAGACGAGGAGCTTGAGGCGGCATTCCGCCCTAACACAAAGGCTGTATTCGGAGAAACCATTGCAAACCCCGCACTTGTTGTTCTTGATATTGAGCGCTTTGCAAATGCGGCTCATTCTCACGGCGTACCTCTTATTATCGATAATACGTTTGCAACACCTTTCCTCTGCCGTCCTTTTGAGTTTGGTGCTGATATTGTTACCCATTCCACCACAAAGTACCTTGACGGTCACGGAGCAGGTGTCGGCGGCTGTATTGTTGACAGCGGAAAATTCGATTGGACAAAGTACCCCGACAAATTCCCCGGACTTTGCACTCCCGATGACAGCTATCACGGAGTAACATATACAGAGAGATTTGGACTTGCAGGCGCATTTATTACAAAGGCTACAGCACAGCTTATGCGTGATTTCGGTTCTATCCAGTCACCTCAGAATGCATATCTTCTCAACCTTGGCATAGAGAGTCTCCATGTAAGAATGGAGCGCCATTGCTACAATGCACAGAAGGTTGCAGAGTTCCTTGAAAAGAATCCCAATGTATCATGGGTAAAATACAGCGGACTTCCCTCTGACAGAGACTATGCACTTGCTCGGAAGTATCTTCCTCTCGGCTCCTGCGGAGTTGTCAGCTTCGGTGTAAAGGGCGGAAGAAAAGCGGCTGAACAGTTTATGAAGAACCTCAGACTTGTCTGCATTGAAACACACGTTGCCGATGCCAAGACCTGTTGCTTGCATCCTGCATCTGCCACACATCGTCAGATGAACGATGCAGAGCTTGAAGCGGCAGGAGTATCTCCCGACCTTGTAAGACTGTCGGTAGGTATTGAGAATGCCGATGACCTTATTGCAGACCTTGCTCAGGCACTTGAAAAGGTGGGTGTTTAATAATGCCCATCAGAATACCCAACTCTCTGCCTGCAACTCAGACTCTCATTGATGAAAACATATTTGTTATGACCGAGACAAGGGCTTTGACACAGGATATTCGTCCCCTGCAGATACTTCTTCTCAATCTGATGCCCACAAAGATTGTAACAGAGACACAGTTTGCAAGACTCTTGGGAAATACCCCCCTGCAGGTAGAGCTGGAGTTTTTGCAGACCGCAACTCATAAGGCGACTCACACTCCCTCCGACCATCTTCTTGCCTTTTACAAGGTGTTTGACGAAATCAAGCATAAAAAGTATGACGGTATGATTATTACGGGCGCACCCGTTGAGATGATGCCCTTTGAAGAGGTCAAATACTGGCAGGAGCTGTGCGAAATAATGGAGTGGTCAAAGACTCACGTTACCAGTACCTTCCATATTTGCTGGGGTGCACAGGCAGGCTTGTATTATCACTTCGGCATAGACAAAAGGCCCCTTCCCGAAAAGATGTTCGGTGTATTTCCTCATAAGGTGGTACACAAGAATGCAATACTTTTCAGAGGCGTTGACGATGTCTTCTATGTTCCCCATTCGAGACATACCACTGTGGATGTAGAGGAAGTACGCCGTGTACCCGAGCTGAAGATACTTACACTTTCGGATAAGGCAGGGCTTCATTGCTGTATGACCGAGGGCGGACGGCAGATATTTGTTACAGGTCACTCGGAGTATGACCCAAACACTCTTAAAACGGAGTATCTCAGAGATAAAAATGCAGGGCTTCCCATCAAGGTGCCCGAAAACTATTTTCCGCATGACGATGATACACTTGACCCCATTGTCAAGTGGCGTGCGCATGCCAATCTTCTATTCTCCAACTGGCTGAATTATTTTGTGTACCAGACTACACCTTACGATATAAATGAGATTTGATTAATTAAAATTATTTTGAGAGGGAGTGCTTTTTAGCAAAAAGCAGTCCCTCGCGCTCCCTCGAAAAGCAATTATGAATATAAAATTTCTAAAAATTGCTTTTTGGGGGTTCGGGGGTATTTTTTGCTAAAAAATATCCCCGATGCTTTTTGGGTGACGTGCGGGGGATTTTTGCCTTGAAGCGTTTAGCGGAAAGTGCAAAAATTCAAGCCGTGCAGGG
>CAZYTA010000053.1:0-17358 GCA_964650465.1 uncultured Oscillospiraceae bacterium
AAAACCAAGTATCGCCAATTTTTCTTGTCGCACCCTGTACGGCAGCTACCCTATGTCAGTATTCGTTAGATACTGTTTTATTGGAAGCTACCCGAGGGTGTCTTTCTTTTTGTTATGATAGTGTAGGGACTTGAACCCTGATTATATTTTGAAACCGCTACACTTGCAGTGTAGCGGTTTTGTGTCAGTATATATTTTTATTTTCTCTGTAGCTGCGCCAGATGTTTTCGAAAACCTCGTCTTCGTCAGGGATTTGTCTTACCGGTCGCCAATAAATTTTTGATACGCCGTCTGAGGTTTCTATTTCCTGTATTTCATCAAATTTAGCTTTGTCTTTATATGCTTTATATCTTATTTCATCAAAGCCCTCGATTGTATTTCCGTTGACGTCGGAGTAAACAGCTGAGCCGCGAGAACAATTGACATTTTCGGAAAAATCTATCATTGCGGATAAAACTGCTTTTTGTACCGCCAATGTATCTTTTAATAGATAGAAATAATATAACTCTTTAATATCGGAAACTCCATAATCGTCATAGCTGTTTAGCGACACTAACAGCTTTTTCATTTTTGCTGTATCTCTTATGGCTGCAGCACAATCGGACATTGCACGTCTGGCATTTGTTAAACCTTCGATTGCAGACGGCTTTCCAAATGCATTTTTGCATATCTCCTTATTCTTAAGAATAGCTTTATCCGAAACGGCATCAAAATCTTTGCTTTCGGTTCTCGAAGATTCTGATATGAATTGTGCGGCACGAAGAGAGCCTACCTGACCTGCATTTAGTGCACTGCCTCCCGGACGTGCAACTCCGTGTGTACCGGCACATTCGCCGACGGCAAACAGTCCCGAAACGCTACTTTGCCACCACATATCGACAGCAATACCGCCGTTGTTGTGCTGTGCACAAAGGGCAATTTCAAGGTACTCCTTTGTTATGTCAACACCTCTGCTCATATATAAATCAATAGCAGGTGAATTCATTTTTTCAAGCCTTGCAATAGGTGTACCGAAGAGAGCTTTTGCTCCGTTAAGGTAATTATATGCTTCTTCTGACAGCTTTTCAAATTTAATAGCTTCAAGACCGAATGGATTTTTTGTAAAGTCAAGGAATACCCGTCTGTGCCTTATGACACACTCTCTCCAGACAAGAAGATCGATTATCGATGAACCCAGTACTTTTTTTGAATCAAAGGGCCATTGGTAGCCTTTCAGGAAAACAGCCGACAGCGCCTCATAGATGTCTTTGGAATAGTCACTTAAGAATTCGTGCTCAGTGCCTTCATCGTCGATTGATACAAATCTTGGCAGTACCTGCATATATGTGCCCGAAACATTCCACCTCGGAGCTATCGAAGCAAGTCCGTATTGCCATTCTGTCATGTTTTGAAGCTTTGCACCTGCATCAATGGCAAGACCCGTTGAACCGTGATGACATTCGGGGAAAACGCTGTCTGCGTATATACCTGCCGGTCCGCCTGTTGCAAGCACGAGATGAGGGCACGCAAAGGAAATAAGCTCACCTGTAATTGTATCGAGACAAAGTATACCGCAAACACCGTGTTTGTCCTTCAAAATTTCAATTGCAAGCAAATTGTCAAAAACAGGAATTTGCGCATTTGAAACCTTTTTTTCGAGCGCCTCTGTCATAAATTTAGAGGTGAGCGGACCTGCACTGGTAGCTCTTGCCATTGGGTCATGGTCGGTTTTATAGCCAACGTATTCACCGTATCTGTTGTGCGGGAAGGGAACACCTGCTTCTGCCAGAGCGAGAAATGAACGTGCAGAAAGTGATGCTTCGCAAAGAGCATTGTCTCCGTCAACACTTCCGCCTTCGAATAAAGTCTGCGCCATTTTTCGTACACTGTCAGGTGCATCACCGCCGAGTCCAAGCTTGTAATATGTTTGTTTGTCACTGCCTGTATTTCTTGAAGTGCCGCAATTTTTGCCTTCTGTAATTACAGCAACGCTTTTTTTGCCGATTTCTTTTATTCTCAGTGCGGCGTTATACCCTGCTGCACCTGTTCCTATTACTATTGCATCAAAATATTTTTTCATCACAGTCTCCTGATATGAAATCCGCCGTCAACGTCAACTGACTGTCCTGTAACATAGGGGAGGGAGCCGCTGCAAAGTACCCATACCGCATCGGCAATATCTTCAGGCTTGCCCCAACGTTTTAAGGGAAGTAAGCCGCCGTCTATAAGCGCATCGTATTTAGCTTTTACTTTTTCTGTCATTCCTGTTGCTATAATACCGGGTCTTATTTCGTTTACTGTAATTCCGTATTCTGCAAGCCTGTCGGCAAACAGTGTTGTTATCATTGTGACACCTGCCTTGGAAATGCAGTATTCGCCCCTCGAAACACTGCTTGTATATCCTGACATAGAAGAAATGTTTACGATAGCGCCTTTGTTTTCACCGCTGTTATTTTTCATTTGATTTGCAACGAGCTGTGTGAGAAAGAGGGTACCTTTGGTATTTATATTCATTACAAAATCATAGCTTTCCTCGGTCATTTCAAGAATGTCATTTCTTACCTTGGGAGCAACGCCTGCCACGTTTACAAGAATGTCTATTTTGCCGTATTTTTTTATTGCAAGTGACACGAATTGTTCTCTGCTTTCTTTTGAACTCAAGTCTCCCTGAAAGTACGTGAATTCTCCGTTAAGGGCGTTTGGCATTTCGGAGGCTATATCCATTCCGACCACTGCGATGCCGTTTTCCAAAAGCTTCTTGGCGGTTGCATAGCCAATACCGCCTGCAACACCTGTTACTAACGCTGTTTTCATAATATTATCCTTTCTTTGAGCAGTATTTTTTGTAAAGCTCAGCATAAATCTCTTTATCTCTTATTACACATCCAGGAGTAGAGCCTGCTCTCATTACCTCGGTACATTTTGAACAGCAAATACAAATTTTCTTTTCATCAAGTGCTCCGTTTGTGAGTATATCCTTTGCGAAATCGGGATAAGCAAATATCATTCTGCCGAATCCGCAATAATCAAAACAGCCGTTTTTAACAAATCCTGCACTTACATTGGGAGCGGTTGTGCCAAGGTAAGACAAGCCGGATGAAATAAGCTTGACTTGCGGAACAGCCTTTTTTAACTCGGAAATACCGTGAAGCATTCTTGATACCCCCTCAAGAGGCTCTTCCTTCGGTACATAACCGCCTGATGCAAAAGGTCGGTTTACGTGAGGGTTTACATATGGATTTCCCATTGTTATGTTGAGTAGCTCTACCCCTGATTTTGACAGCTCATTTATAAGCCATATAGCCTCGGTCGGGTCAAAATCAAGAGAACCTTCCTTTACACCGAAGCCGTAAGGATATTCAAAGCCGTCATATACATTCAGTCTCGAAGAAACAATAAAATCTTTTCCGCAAGCCGATATTGCACCGCTGATACTTTCTCTGAGCAGGCGTGTTCTGTTCTCGAGACTTCCGCCGTATTTACCCTCTCGTGTGTAAGCGGAAAGGAGCTCCGAATTCAAATATCTGTGACAGCATTTGATATCTACTCCGTCAAATCCCGCTTTTTCTGCAAGAACAGCTCCCTTTATCAGATTTTCGCCAACAGTATCAATGTCACTGTCCGTAAGTATTCTGCTTTTGTCTATAGGGTTATCTTTTTCAAACACAGGATTATTGTAAGCAATCAGCGGTGCAGGTGTACCGTGCGGCTTGCTGTACCTGCCCGAATGAGTGTCCTGCATGATTATAAGGGGAGCGTATCCGTTAGCTTGTATAGCTCTTTCTTTTATATCGTTTACAATAGCCTTAAAAGAGTCAATGTTTTGCTCAGTCAGCCAAAGCTGTCTCGGATTTGCCCTGCCGTTTTCCTGGCAGGCGGTTGCTTCAAACCATATGATTCCCGCGCCGCCTTCTGCCAGTCTCATATAACGTCTTACAGTGAGTTCATCGGGCTCACCGCCGGGTTTTCCGTCACAGCCCTCCATCGCCTGGCATACAAGTCGGTTATGTACTGTTTTATTCCCTATGAGTGTTTTTTCACCAAGCACACTCACATCGTCGGAATAAGGGAGATGAGTATTCAACTCTTTGTTTTGTGTTTCGAAATCTTCTTTTTTTGTAAATACCTTCCGTATCATTTTTATTCCTCCGTTCTTATGTGTATATTTTACAACATATTAAATGCCAAGTGTTATAAATATACTGCAAATTAATATGTAAATCTTGCTTTTTTTGTTTGTTTGTGATATAGTGTATAGGTATGGAGGTGAGAAAATGCGCATTAGGTCGGTAAAATATTCAACAGGCAGAGTAAGCCTTACCTCACACAATCATGACACCCATCAAATTCTATTTATAAAGTCAGGTAAAATAGCAGTTACTCTTGACGGAGTTGAAGAGATTGTCGATGAGGGGTCAATTCTTATTCTCAGCCGTTTTGAAGAGCATTCCGTTAAGGTTCTTACTCCTGAATACAATCGGTATATGTTGCTTGTATCATCCGAACCGTCTCCGACAGGAAATGAGAATTATTTGCTGTCATCTGTTCTTGTAAACCGTGCAAAAGGCTTCAGGCATATTATCAACACAGGTGAAAAATCGTCGGAGTTTGAAGAAATTCTCTGTAAAATGAGAAAAGAATATACCGAAAAAGAGAGTCTTGCCGATGAACAGCTTGACCTTCTGTTTAATAGTTTTCTCATTTCTCTTTACCGTATTTCGCCTGAAATTTTTACAAACGAAGCCAAAGTCAACACTTCGGTGGTTGAAAAAATTCAAGGCCGTTTTGAACGTGATTACAATGAAAACTTTTCTCTGTCCGGACTTGCCGCCGAATATCATATAAGCATGTCGCATCTTGCACATATTTTTAAAGCCGTGACAGGATACTCACCTATAGACTATCTTACTGTTTGCAGGCTTACAGCCGCAAAAAGCTTTCTTTCAACTACGTCAAAGCCAATAAAAGAAATTGTTGATATTTGCGGATTTGGCGATGAAAGTAATTTTTCACGTATGTTCCGTACCAAAATAGGTATTACACCATCGGAATACCGTAAACAGAATTCCGTAAAATAGAAGGAGAGATTTTATGAAAGCATGTATTATTCAACCTCCGTATTCAAGGGACACTTCCTTTTCTGACGAATACTTTGAATACAAACTGAAGCTTCTTGATGAGTGCGATGAAACAACAGACCTTATTGTGCTTCCTGAATACAGTGATGTACCGTGTTCAACAGCTACTCTCGAGGAGACTTTGTATTATCACGATAAGTACATTGACAGATTGCTTGATAAGTGCAGTAAAACAGCCATAAGATGCAATGCTCTGGTTTTTGTAAATGCACTCTATCCGATTAATGGCAATTACCGAAACACCACATATGTCTATGACAGACGTGGCAATCTTGCGGGAAAGTACTTCAAAAAGCATCTGCCTCCGCTCGAGCTTTATGCACTTAACCTTGATTCGGATTACACTTTTGAATATTCAGAGCCATATGTGCTGGAACTTGATGGCTACAGATTTGCTTTTCTTACCTGCTATGATTTTTATTTCTATGAGGCATTTCCCAACATAGCGAGGCAAAACGTGGATATGATAATAGGCTGCTCGCTTCAGAGGAGTGACAGTCATGATGCTATTGAAACAATGTGCCGTTTTCTTGCTTATAACACAAATTCATATGTCATTCGCTCATCAGTCAGCTTTGATGAAAAGTCAACTATATGCGGTGCAAGTATGGTAGTTTCGCCCGAGGGCAAGGTGCTTGAAAATATGAGGGGCAAGTTTGGTATGACATTTGTGGAATTTGACCCCAAAAATAAATATTACAAACCTGCAGGCTTCGGAAATCCCGATGCGGCACACTACGAGTACATAGAGTTTGGCCGCAAGCCTTGGCAGTACAGACCTGCAGGCTCGGCAATTGTTAAGGATGACTCTCTTGCTCCATACCCTCGTATTTGCGCCCACAGAGGTTTTCCTGCGGTTGCTCCGGAAAATTCAATGCCGTCATTTGGCGCGGCTGTTGCTTTGGGAGCCGATGAGATCGAATTTGACCTTTGGACAACAAAAGACGGCGAATGGGTGTCTGTCCACGACAAGAGTCTTGACAGGGTCTCTGACGGAAGCGGACTTATATGGGAACACACACTTGAAGAGTTGAAATCGCTTGATTTTGGTGTGAAATTTTCAGAAAAATTCAAAGGGCTGAGCGTTGTAACACTTGACGATATTCTCAAAAAGTTTTCATGTCACGTTATTATGAATATTCATATTAAAACGCAGGAAGAAGCTCATGGCAACCCTGATGAAATTTATTCCGATGAAGAAATAAATAAGCTGTTGAAAACCATTGATCGCTATGACTGCCGCAAGTATGTTTATTTTATGACGGTGAGCAAAAAGCTTCATATGAGACTGCAGGAGCTTGCTCCTGATATTCCCAGGTGCATGGGTGAAAACAAGGACAAAACAACAAATATAGTTGACAGAGCTATAGAATGCGGATGTAAAAAGGTACAGTTTTTCAAGCCGTATTTTAACAAGGAACTCATCGACAAAGCTCATGAAAACGGAATTGTTTGCAATGTATTCTGGTCAGATGACCCGAGCGAAGCAAAGGAGTTTCTTGAAATGGGAATGGATACAATACTGACAAATGAATATCAGCTAATATCCGATGCTTTAAAGCTAAAATAGCGATTTGAATAAATTTTTGCTAAAATACGGCATATGTTTATCGATAAGGCAAATAATATTATCGATTTCTTGTTGACAAAAAAATAAAATAATGAGATAATAAATATACAAATATCTATGAACGGAGATTTAATTATGAGAATAATTGTTTGCAAAGATTACGAAAAGATGTCAGATGAAGCGGCGAAAATAGTTGCTGCTCAGCTTACCCTTAAGCCGAATTCCATTCTCGGTCTTGCTACAGGTACTACCCCTATTGGAATGTATAAGAGACTTATCGACATGAACAAGTCGGGTGAGATCGATTTTTCCAAGGTCAGGTCATTTAATTTGGATGAATATTATCCTATTAATCCCGACAACAACCAGAGCTACAGATATTTTATGAATGAACAGCTTTTTGACCATGTTAATATCGACAAGAACAACACAAGAGTTCCTAACGGCAAGGCTGCCGACCCTGTTCAGGAGGGTAAGGATTATGATGAAGCTATTGATGCAGCAGGAGGTATTGACCTTCAGATTCTCGGTATAGGAAGAAACGGTCATATCGGATTTAACGAGCCCGACGAAAACCTTATTGCCGGAACTCACAGAACAATGCTTACTCAGGATACAATAGAAGCTAATTCCCGTCTCTTTAACAGCATTGACGAGGTTCCCACACAGGCTATTACCATGGGTATGGTTTCTATTCTTAAATCTAAGATGATAGTACTTCTTGCCAATGGAAAGAACAAGCATGAGGCTGTTAAGAAGCTTCTTGACGATACCATCACCACTTCAAATCCCGCTACTTTCCTTAAAACACATCCCAATGTTGTTATTATTTGTGATGAAGAATGCTACAACGGCTGATAGGGTGAAATACTATGAATGCATTAAAAGTCGGTTTTTCAAGAGTTAATATCAATCCACCCATGGGTATTGAGATTGCGGGATATTACAAAGAACGCCGCGCAGAAGCAATACTTGATGATGTTGAAATCAATGCAATTGCATTTGAATTCGGTACAAAGAAGGCTTTGATACTCTCTATTGACCATTGCGGAATTAAAAAAGAGCTTGCTGACAAATTCAGAGCTTGCATTTCGGACGCAACAGGTGTTCCCGTTGACGGAATTTTTCTTTCAGCTACTCACTCTCATACAGCGCCGTGTATGAGAGTGGATGCAAGCGAAAAAATAGAGCTTGATTACATAGAATTTGTTGCTTCACGCTTTGCAGATGCGGCTGTGTTTGCGATTGCAGACCTAAAATGCGCAAAGATGGGATGGGGTATCGGTAATGCTCCGAGAGTTGCGTTTGTGCGCCGTTTTCGTATGAAAGACGGAACGATCAGAACAAACCCCGGTGTAAATAATCCCGATATTGTTGCTCCTATCGGCGATATAGACGAGCGTGTCAGCGTTATACGTTTTGATCGCGAGGGTGCCGAAACGGTTGTTATTGCAAACTTTGGAAATCATCCCGATGTTGTCGGCGGATGTAAGATTTCCGCTGACTGGCCGGGACTTCTCAGAAAGAATGTCGAAAAGATACTTGATAACACAAAATGTCTTTTCCTCAACGGTGCTCAGGGTGACATTAACCACGTCAATGTATTTCCCAAAGAGGGCGATTTCAACGGGATGTTCATGGATTTCGACGATGTTTCAAGAGGCTATCCTCATGCACAGTATATTTCTCGTGTTGTGACAGGCGGTGTACTTCAGGCGTTTGACAAGGTTAAGTATGTTGATGTTGATTGCCTGAAATTTGCGGTTAAGGATATTGAAGTTCCATCTAACCGTGCAACTGCCGAGGAGATTGAAAAGGCTAAGGTTATCAATGATTTACATTTATCAGGTAAAGATGACGAGATACCGTTTAAGGGCATGATGCTCACTACGGTTGTGGCTGAGGCTCAAAGAATGGTAAGACTGGAAAACGGCCCCGATTCATTCACGATGCCGCTTACAGGCTTGGTTATCGGACCGATAGCTTTCTGCGGTGTTCCCGGTGAACCTTTTATGCAAATCGGCAGGGGAATCAAGGAAACTGATGGCTATGAGCTTATTATCCCTGTATGTCTTACTAACGGTTCTCAAGGCTATTTCCCGATGTACGATGCCTATGCTGAGGGCGGATACGAAGCAAGAAGCTCTAATTTTAAGGCGGGAGTAGCAGAGCTTATAATTGATGAAGGTAAGAAGCTTCTTGGTGAGATAGGAGCACAGAAATGACTGTTATAAAGAATGTTACACTTGTAATGCGTGATCACTTTGTCCCCGATGCATTGCTTTTTATCGATGACGGTAAAATTGTTGATTTCGGAGAAAGACGTAAAATGTCTGTCCCCGAAAACGCCGAAGTGATTGACGGAAACGGTTTATATGCAGGTCCGGGGTTTGTGGATATCCACACTCATTCGGATGGAAAGGTTTTCTTTCAGGATGCTCCAAAGACTGCATCTCAGCATCATCTTTCACACGGAACAACTACTTTGCTTCCTGCACTGTATTTCAGCATGAATACCGAAGAATATGTTAAAACAATCGGAATTCTCAAGGAGGCAATGAAGGATCCCGATTGCGCAAACATTGCAGGTCTGTATATGGAAGGCCCTTACCTTAATCCGAAATTCGGATGTGATAAAGAAAATAACCCATGGAAGGGACCTGTAGACCGCGAAAGGTATATGCCTGTTATAGAAGCGGCATCAGACATTGCCCGTGTATGGGCGCTTGCACCTGAGCGTGAAAATATTTTGCAATTTGTGCTTGATGTAAAAAATGCAAATCCCAATGCAGTTTTCACGGTAGCTCACAGTGAGGCATCTCCTCAGCAGATAGAAGCGCTTATTCCTTACGGCTTGAAGATAGGTACACATCATACAAATGCTACGGGTGACCGTCCCATGTATCCTGAATGCCGCGGAGTATGCGTTGATGAAACGGTTAACTACAACCGTGAAATCTATGCGGAGCTTATCTGTGACAGCAGAGGAATACACGTTGACCCGTACATGCTTCGGCTTGTAAGACGCATCAAGGGCGATGACAGAATTATACTTATTTCGGATGCCTATGCATGCGACGGACCTATCCCTGAAGGATATGACGATGTTGATGATATAAACTTTGACCATACAGGAGAGATTGCAGGCTCAAAGATGACTCTTGATATTGCCTGCCGCAATATGATTAAGCATACAGGAGCTTCACTGGTTGATGTGTTTAAATTTGCATCGTATAATCCTGCCTGTGTAACAGGTTTTTGGGACAGAGGCGAGATAGCAAAGGGCAAACGCGCCGACATTGTGCTTGTTGATTATGCAATGAAGGTGCATACAACAATTCTAAACGGAAAAATATTAAAATTTTAAAATAAAAAAGGAGAAAAAAGATGAAAGACATCATTTTTGACCCCCCAACAAAATTTGATTTTAAATGCGCAGACTATGTTCCTTTCAAGGACCGTGAGGTTTGTGAAAGACTTCGCAAAATTAGCGGAAAGGACCTCGAAAAGCATCCTAACCCTGACTTCAACATCAAGGTAATGATGAACCCCCATCCCGTACTTATTGCTACACTCTTCTCAAGAATTAAGGCTGCTTCCGAAGCCGGCAAAAAATACACAATGATTCTTGGTAACCCCGAACCCGAGACATATATTCCTCTTGCACAGCTTATCAACTATTTCCAGGTAGATTGCTCCAAGCTTCATATATTTGCTATGGACGAGTGGGCTGACGAGAGCGGAAATATAGCTCCCGAGACATATGAAGCAGGTTTTGCGCATTCAATGCTCAAATACTTCGTTTATCAGATTGACCCCAAGCTCAGAATGCCTCTTGAAAATGTTCACTATCCCACAAATGCAAATATCGGTCACTATTCTAAGCTCATTACAGAAATAGGCGAGGGCGGTGCCGACATCTGCTCATCTTCTCCCGGATGGACAGGACATATGGCGTTTATAGACCCTGTTGACGAGTTTATCACCGACGATATTGATGAGTGGCTTAATATGGAAGCGCGTCTTGTTACACTTCATCCTCTCACTGTTGCGCAGAATTCACTTCACGGTGTATTCGGTCAGTCGGGTTACATTGCAAGTGTACCGCCTAAGGCTGCTACTATAGGTCCCGTTGATGTTAAGAATGCAAGAGAAAGAATTGAGGTTCATGCTCTTCTTACAAACAATACATTCTCTTCGTGGCAGAGAATGACATCACGTCTTGTTCTTCACGGACCCGTAACTCCTCTTATTCCCAGTTCAATGCTCCAGACAATGAAAACTCAGGTATATGTAAGCGAAGAAATTGCTGCACCCTTTGAGTGTTGGGAAAAGGTTGGCTATTAATTTTGATAACCAAAAACGGATAGTACCTGCCGTCAATTCCCGCCTGTCGTAACTTTAGCAGCGTTTAAGTACAGCAAGCGGCGAGGTTGACTTTAAAAAAATCCTATAAGATTAAAAAGGCTGTGTTCTTTAAAAGTTCACAGCCTTTCCTTAAAAAATATAGTAAAAATCAAAGGAGTCTTGGTATGAAGCCGAGAATACTTTTATCCTGTCAAAGCAACATGCAAAATTACATCAACGCAGTAAATGAACTCGGAGGTATTGCAATTGCAGAATATTTACCCGACGTCAACACAGATTATGAGGGGCTTATTCTGTGCGGCGGAAGCGATATCAATCCTGCCCTTTACGGCGAAGAAATTAATGGCTCAAGAAGGATTGATAACGAAAGAGACAAATCGGAGCTCGCCTTGTTAGATGCTTTTGTAAAAGCAGGAAAGCCTGTGATGGGAATTTGCCGCGGCATGCAGATGATAAATGTGTATTTCGGCGGAAGTCTTTATCAGCATTTGGATACCGCCGACAGTCACTATTTACAGCAAGGTGGAGATTCCGTACATGAAGTTACAGCTATAAACGGAAGTACAGCAAGCTTGTTGTATGGTGACGTGTTTTGTGTAAACAGCAGACATCACCAATCCGTAAAAGTATTGGGTAAAGAGCTTTTTGTAACTATGATTTCAAAAGTTGATAATGTAATCGAAGGTATTGAGCATGCCCGTTTTCCCGTTATAGCAACACAGTGGCACCCCGAAAGAATGTGCTTTGACAACCGTAGAGATGATACTGTCGACGGAGCAAAGATTATCGGACATTTTGTTCGGATGTGCACAAAATAAGATATACATTCCGTGTTTGAGCTGTATATAAATATAGATTAATTATCCAAAAGCCTGTCATATGATGGGCTTTTATAAATTTATTAAGAAAAATTAAGGATTTTCATTGCTTATTCTTAAGAAAAATAATTTATAATACCGTAGGAGGTGAAAAAAATGAATATTTTAGTAGTTGACGATGACAGAGAAATTGTTGACAGCATAGCAATATTTCTTTCAGGCGAAGACTATTCTTTTATAAAAGCGTATGATGGAATAGAAGCCCTTGATTTGTTATCGGAAAATGAAATTCATCTGATGATTCTTGATATTATGATGCCCAAGCTTGATGGTATCAGGACTCTATTAAAGCTCAGGGAAACAAGAAACATTCCTGTGATTTTGCTTTCTGCAAAATCTGAGGATGCAGATAAGATACTGGGCTTGACTGCAGGTGCTGATGATTATGTTACAAAGCCCTTTAACCCTTCGGAACTTGTAGCCAGAGTTAAATCACAGTTGAGAAGGTACACAATGTTGGGATCAATCGGAAACAGTAAGAGCACAATATCTATAGACGGGCTTTGTGTTAATACTGAAAATAAAACCGTTAAGATTGACGGAGAAGAGGTCAGACTTACGCCCATAGAGTATAAAATACTTGAACTGTTGGTACAAAACAGAGGAAGGGTATTTTCTTGCGATGAAATCTACAGAAATGTATGGAATGAACAAGCTGTAGTGGGAGATAACACAATTGCGGTTCATGTCAGACACATACGTGAAAAAATCGAAATCAATCCCAAGGAGCCTAAATATCTTAAGGTAGTATGGGGAATAGGGTACAAGGTTGACTGAAGGAGACGAGCAATGAAAAAAATCTTTTATTCGGATATAACAAAATTTATAGCGGTTCTGCTTTTTATAGCAGTATTTGTTTTAGGTATACTGACATTGTGCGAAGGATATATAAACATAACCAAAGAAGATGATATCATTTTTGCTTTCGAAGAAAATTATAAAGAAATGAAGCATATGAAAAATGTTCTTTACTCACCTCAGGCAGAGATTGTCAGTGCTTATATCGAATTCAACAACCAAGAAGGAGAAAAAAATTCTGATATTGGTTATTTTATTCGGAAAAATCTTGACACTTCATATTTTTGCGATAAAACGGATTATTACATAAATATAAACGGAAATGTCTTTACCAATACTCAGGCTGATATAAATGAGCTTATGTCAAAGGAGTACTATCTATATAGTACAAGAGATGAAAGCGGTATTGTTACGATTGAATCGAGCCAAGATATCCGCAGTGTTCACAGCTTCTATTATATGGAAGAGTTTGAAACATACTGTGCAGAAGGAGACAGTATAATTATCTGCACAGCAGTTAAAGATTCTTATGCTGAAGAATGTAAAGTGATTTGGAAAAATCAGGCAGATACTATATACGACATTCTTATATATGTCTTGGCTTTTCTTATATCCGATATTTTAATTTTGCTATATCTTTTTTGTGTATGCGGAAGAAAACATGACGGCGAATATGTAAAAGTCTGGATGGACAATATATGGCTGGAAATACACATCATAATTGCAGGAACGGGAATAACAGGCGCAGTTGCCCTTGGTATGATGTTGCTTGAACAGCACTATTATATGGGATTTTCATCAAATGTATTGATATCAGCTATGGCAATCCTGTCGGCAATCGTCAGTGCTTTATTTATCACTGCACTTTTATCTGTGGTTCGTAACATAAAGCACGGGAACTTTGCTGAATCCAGTATAATTTTTAAAATTGCACGCTGGATATTCAAAAGTATATTTAAGCTTTTTGTATGGTCGGCAAAAAAAGTTATTGCTCTTATAAAGCTGATATTGAAAACCATTGGCGGATTAGCAAGGACAATGGCAAAGGCATTTACTTCCAAGACCAATGTAGTTCTGATAACAATGCTTCTGTTGTACACAGCGGCAATTACATTTCTCGGAATCGGAGCAATCATGACGCCCTTTTGGATTTTTGTTGCAATACTTTTATTCATTTTTGCTTGTTTTGTTGTTGTTTTTCGCTCCAAGGACCTTGACAGTATAAAAAAAGGAGCCGCAATGGTGCGCAACGGTAATTTGACATACAAAATTCCTCAACCCCATAGCGAGGATCTTAGGAGTCTTGCCGGTAATATAAACGGTATTGCAAATGTCCTTGATGAATCATTGACCACAAAGCTGAAGGCAGAAAGGCTTAAGACTGATCTTATAACAAATGTATCACACGATTTGAAGACCCCTTTAACATCAATAATCAGCTACACGGAGCTGCTGTCAAACGTAGAGTCGCTGCCCGAAGAAGCCAATGATTATATCAGAATAATTGCTGATAAAAGCCAACGCTTGAAAAATTTGACTCAAGACCTCTTTGATATATCAAAAGCTCAAAGCGGAAACGAAAATATTACAATGGAAAAAATAGATGTGTCAGTTTTAGTAAATCAAACATTGGGTGAATATGACAGTGAAATTCAAAAATCAGGACTGACCTTCTGTGTTTCTTTAGACAAGGATCTATTTATTATGGCTGATGGCAGGAAAATGTCAAGAGCGGTCAGCAATCTCATAAGCAATATTCTTAAGTACTCAATGAAAAGTACAAGAGTTTTTATTTCATCACATGAAATTGAAGGGGAAGCAGTAATAGAATTTAAGAATATAGCCTCGTATCCTATTGAATTTGACAACAAAGAAATTATGGGAAGATTTGTCCGTGGAGATAGTTCCAGAACAACTGAGGGTAATGGCTTGGGACTGGCTATTGTTAAAAGCTATACAGAGCTTTGCGGCGGAAGCTTTGACATAAATACCGATGGTGATATGTTTAAGGCTATAATAAAATTCAATAAATATCACATAATATGACCGAGGTGATATTTATGGCAAAGCAGGGGATGAAACGCCCTGATTACACTCATTTGCATCCCAAAAATGATGTTCCTCCCGTGCAGGAATTACAAGGAAAGGCAAAACACACAAAAGCAAAGGCAAACGATATTATCGGCAATACAGAGTCACCCTCTCAGAAGACATTTCACAGAGGACATAATTGAAAAATTTTCACTCTCAGGCGTGATACTAAAATAATGGTATCACGCCTGTTCGTCTATGGCTAAGTTTTTTTGCTTCGTCAATTGACAAACAGGAAACTTGTGATATAATGTAGATGTTATAAACTTGTATCAATGTTTTCTTTATTTAAGCGGAGACAAAATGAAAACAATAGCATTTTTTGTGGGACTACTTGCTGTAACTCTTTACTTTGTCGGATATCTTCAAAAGAGCAGAAGCAGCATTATAGTTATAAATGCAACGTCAAGGTTGCTTTACATAATTCAGTATATACTTCTCGGTGCTTTTGAGGGAGCTGTGCTTGATATAGCAGGTATTATTTCTTCTTTGTTAGCTAAGAAAAAAGATACTCGGCTTATTAAAAAGCACTTAAGACTTACTGTCATCTGTGTGAATATTCTCATTGTTATAATGGGACTGTTTTTATATGAGAATATTTTCAGCATACTTCCGATAATAGGGGTACTCTTTCACACGGGTGCATTCTGGATGGACAATGAAAAGAGAATAAGACAGGTCTCTTTCCTTGGCTCACCGTTCTGGCTTATATACAATTTTGTAAGCGGGGCTTACGGCTCTTGTATCGGCGATATTCTTTCTATGATATCGCTTGGCATTTCAATGATAAGGTATGATTTGATGCCCAAGAATAATAATAACAAATCAGGAGAACGAAATGGTACTTGCTAATGGTAGGGTAATTGATGAAAACTTTAGTCTGATTGATGCTGATGTCAGAATTGAAAACGGAAGAATTACTGAAATAGGGACATCTTTGCATGACTCGGAGATTATGGATATCACCGGTAAATATTTGCTTCCCGGTTTTATCGATACACATATTCACGGTGCGTGCGGAGTACGTATCAGTGACAGCACAGAAAATCTGAACAAAATGACAGAGTTTGAAGCAACGCAGGGAGTTACTTCTTTTGCCGTGACTACTGCATCGTCCGAATATGTGGACCTGTTAAGACAGCTGAGAGTAACCAACGAAGCAGCAACACGTTGTTGCGGTGCAAAGATAATGGGTATTCATGCAGAGGGACCTTTTATCAGCCGTAAATACAAGGGAGCGATGACAGAGAAGAATATTATTTCTCCCGATATAAAAAAGCTTGATGAGATGATTGAAGCAAGCGGTAACACCTTGCGTATTCTTACTGTAGCTCCCGAGCTCGAAAACTCGGTTGAGGTTATAAAATATGCATCTCGCAATGGAATAGTGGTTTCCATGGGGCATACAGATGCGGACTATGACACTGCAATGAGAGCAATTGAAGCGGGGGCATCACGCATGACTCACACCTTTAATGCATCACGTCCAATCAATCACAGAGAGCCGGGTGTTCTTGTAGCCGCTCTTACTTCCGATGTTGTGACATGCGAGATGATATGTGACTACGTTCATCTTCATCCTGCAACAATCAATATGATATATAAGCTTAAGGGCGCGGATAAAATTGCAATGATCAGCGACTCGGGACATGCGGCAGGCTTGAATGTTACAGAGTTTGAGGTTGACGGTGTAATGCGTTATGTTAAAGACGGTGTTGTTCGACTTGAGAACGGTACTATAGCAGGAAGCGCCAAAACACTTTATGACGGTGTAAAAAATTTGATTACAAGCGGTGTTCCTATAGAGGATGTATCCAAAATGTCATCATTGGTACCTGCAAGGTCTTTAAAGATAGATAATGAAACAGGTAGCATCAAAAACGGAAAGCTTGCAGACCTTGTTGTGCTTGATGAAAATTATGACATCGAATATACTTTCGTAAACGGCGAATGTGCTTACAAAAAACTATTCAGCAAATAAAATTATTGATTATAAAGGAGAATAAAAATGCTTAAAGGAATTCCCTCAATTATTTCACCGGAGCTTTTAAAGGTGCTTTGCGAAATGGGACACAGCGACACTATAGTTATAGCTGACGGTAACTTTCCTGCAGAATCTGTCGGAAAGAATGCGATTGTTATCCGTGCTGACGGTCACGGAGTCCCTGAACTGCTTGATGCAATCCTTAAATTGTTTCCCCTTGATACTCATGTTAATAAGCCGGTATCACTTATGCAGGTTACACCGGGAGAAGATGTAAAGACACCGATTTGGGATACTTACAAGCAAATTGTTGCAAAAACCGATTCAAGAGGCGCAGATGCTTTTCAGGAGGTTGAGCGCTTTGAGTTTTATGAGGTTGCAAAGAAGGCATACGCGGTTATTGCCACGGGAGAAACAGCCCTTTATGCAAACATAATGCTTCAAAAGGGTGTTGTAGTAGAATAGTGTTGAAAAAGCTCGCAGAGATATCTCTGCGAGCTTTTTTATTTACTAGGAAATTGCATAAAAAGTTGCAAAGATAAAAAATACGTG
>CAZYTA010000054.1:0-17300 GCA_964650465.1 uncultured Oscillospiraceae bacterium
ACGGCAGAAGCCTCTTTGGAACCACCTGCTTAGCAGGTGGTTTTCTTATACCAATAAAAGCCAAGGGCATGTGCCCTTGGCTTTTATGATTCTAAACTCTTTTGACAATATTATTTTGTGATTTAACAATTGAGTCAGGAATAATAACTCCCCGTATGGAGTTAGACGGATAAACAGAAGTGTTTTTGCCCACAACTGTACCGGGATTCAAAACACAATTACAGCCAATGTCAGCATGGTCAGCAAGAATAGCACCAAGCTTGCGTAGATGCGTTTCTATCTCTGTATCAGAATGCACAATTACATCTGAGCCGTCAGATTTCAGGTTTGAACATACAGAACCGGCACCCATGTGCGTATAATTGCCAAGAATTGAGTCACCTACATAGTTATAATGCGGTATCTGTACATTGTTCATCAATACGGAATTTTTCACTTCGCTTGAATTCCCGATTACGCAATTCTCACCGATTATAACACAGCCTCTGATATAGGCAGAAGGACGTATTTCGGTGCCGCTTCCTATAATTGCAGGGCCTTCAATCACTGCAGAAGGATGAATTTTCACATTTGAACCCACAAATACTTTGTCCTTACATTCAAAAAAACCAATATCGGAAAAATTCAAAATAAATTTTTTTAACTCGGGTAATACCTCCCAAGGATATTCAGTGCCGTCAAAAAGGTGTTTGAAATATAACTTATTAATGTCAAACAAATCATTGACACGGATTTCATTCAAGTGCATAACCCCCTTTTATTATGGCTTCAGCAATACTGTCGGCGTACTTTTCGCACAGTTCATAGCTTTCGCACTCTACCATTATACGAACAACATTCTCTGTACCGCTCTTTCTCAACAACACTCTTCCCTCTCCGTTTATGAGCTTTTCTACCTCTGCAGCTGCAGCTCTAACCGTTTCATCATTAACAGTATCGTCCTTGTCAGTAACTCGAATATTTTTTGTAAGCTGTGGATATAACCTTACACCTTCAGCAAGCTTTGAAAGAGTAGTTTTTTTGTCACAGACCTCTTCTGTAAGCATAATAGCAGTAAGAATTCCGTCTCCTGTTGTAGCATATTTTTTCAATATTATATGCCCTGACTGTTCACCTCCGAGAGACCAATCACCTTCCTGCATACATTCATATACAAATCGGTCACCAACGGCAGTTTGTATACAGTTTATACCAAGGGCATCAAGGCTTGAGATAAGACCGCTGTTTGACATAACCGTAGCTACAACAGTATTTCCGTTGAGCATATCACGCTCTTTGAGACGCTTTGCAAGAATAAAAAGTATTTTATCTCCGTCAACAACATTTCCGTTTTTGTCAACTGCTATACAACGGTCTGCATCTCCGTCGAACGCAAAGCCCATATCTAAATGCTTTTCCTTGACAAGACGAGAAAGTCGTTCTATAGCTGTTGAGCCGCAATCTCTGTTAACATTAAGGCCGTCAGGCTCATCTCCTATTACAACCGTAACAGCTCCAAGAGCAGAAAATACAGATTTTGCTATCATCCACGAAGCTCCGTTAGCGCTGTCAATACCTATTTTTAGCTTTTTATACGAATTAGAAGCAACAGAAATAAGATACCCAAGATATCTGTTTCTTCCCGAAACATAGTCCGTGATACTTCCTATTTTCTCTCTGAAAGAAAGTGGTAAATCAGGTGAAGATATTCCAAGTGCCTGCATATCGCCGTCAAGATATGCCTCTATAAGAGAGGTTGTATCATCATCAAGCTTTTCACCGTAACGGTTTATCACCTTAATTCCGTTGTCATAATACGGATTGTGAGAAGCTGTTATCATAATACCGCAGTCAAATTCATCCTGACGTGTAACATATGATACACTGGGTGTGGTAGTAACATGAAGCATATATGCATCAGCGCCTGAAGCTGTAATTCCGGCTACAATAGAATATTCAAGCATATAGCTTGAGCGCCTTGTGTCTTTTCCGACAACTATCCGTGCACGAGATGCAGTATTTTTACGTGAATAATACCATCCGAGAAACCTGCCTATCTTATATGCATGCATTGATGTTAAGTTTACATTAGATTCTCCTCTAAATCCGTCAGTTCCGAAGTACTTGTTTCTTTTCTCTGTTTTTATGTTAATCTCTTCTTTCAGCATTTCGTCTGTAGTAACACCGAAAATATTGCACAGAAGTACTATTTTATCTATCTGCGGGAGTGCCTGTCCCATTTCCCATTTTGAAACCGATTGTCTGGAAACAGAAATTTTTTCTGCAAGCTCCTCCTGCGACATCCCTTTTAATATTCTCAATTGAGTTATTTTTTCAGATATAGTCATATGCAATCTCCTTTCACATCTATTATATTATACATATCAGAAGAAAAATATCAACCAACCGTAATTTGATATTTTTCGCAACCTGCAGTTGCAAAAAAACAGCTTTTGCTGCTTCTCAAAAGACAAAAATAACTGTCGCTTTAAGCAACAGTTATTTCCACGCTTCCGTGTCAAACGGAAGGTCTATATCTTTAGCTGTAAATGTAATATTTTTACCGAGGTTAACCTTTCGGTCGTAATCCGCAACAGCTCGGAGCGCATATTTACCTAAAATAATAATAACAGGTATATTGATAAGTGCCATTGCTCCCATAGTAATGTCTGCAATGTTCCATAAAAGGTCAGCGCTCAGACCTGCACCGATAAAAATTATAAGCGAAGCAACTATATGATATACATGCATCTCTTTTTTGGAAAGCTTCCGCTTCATAATGTATATCAAGCCCTGGTCAACGTAATAAAGGTTTCCGAGTAAAGTGGTAAATCCAAACAAAAACATTGCCGCTGAAATAAACACAGGTCCAAACGCCCCCAAAGATTCGGTCACGGACATTTGCACATACGGAGCTCCTGAAATAGCTTCTGTTGGTTCAACACCCGAGCACATACACATAAACGCAGTAGCCGTGCATACAAGCAGAGTATCAATAAACACAGACAATACCTGAACAAGCCCCTGCTTCACAGGATGGGAAACTTCGGCAGCGGCAGAAGCATTAGGAGCTGAGCCCACACCTGCTTCGTTGCTGAAAAGTCCTCTCTTTATTCCATACATAAGACATGAACCGCCAAAGCCGCCGAATATAGCTCGGATATCAAAGGCTTCAGAAAATATTCGGGCAAATACATCGGGGATAACCTTGATGTTCAAAATAACTACAAATACAGCGACAGCAATGTATAAGACTCCCATCACAGGCACAAGAAAGCTTGTGACCTTAACAATGCGTTTTCCTCCGCCAAAGAGACAGACAGCAACAAGAAGTGCCAAAAATGCACCAATAACCCACGGCGTAACAGTGCTGTTATAAAAGCCGTATGCCGCAAGAGTTGACTGCATATTATAAGATGCAAGCATGTTAAAACCGAAACCGTAGGTCAAAATCAAAAATACAGAAAAAAGAACTGCAAGAAAACGTGATTTTAAAGCCGCTTCGATATAATACGCAGGACCTCCATACCAGCCGTCACTTCCGGAACGCTTGAATATCTGTGAAAGTGTACTTTCAATAAGAGCCGACGCACTTCCGATTATTGCAATAAGCCACATCCAGAAAACAGAGCCAAAGCCTCCGATACATATGGCAGTAGATACACCTATAATATTTCCCGTTCCGACCCTTGAAGCGGTTGATACCATCAGTGCCTGAAAGGAGGAAACTCCTTTTTCACTGTCATTTTTTTCGGTTACAGCTCTTATCTGATCGGGAAATAACCTAAACTGGGCAAAACGTGTACGGAGTGTAAAAAACACTCCGCACACAATCAAAAGGACAATCAGAATATAGCTATAGAGAGCATCGCTGATAAGGGCAACAATTTTATCTATCATTAGTTACTCCGAGGTAAAATTTTATAGCGGTGCTTAATATGCAAGTCTTCCGGCATATCAAGACCGTGAGAGCCGCAGCCGCCGTCAATCTCGTGACAACCGTGATCCATGGCAAAGCTTATAAATGTATTATGCTCATTCCAATATTTTTTAATCAAAACTTCAAACACGGAAAAAACCTCGGCATTAGCACGAAGTGCAGAAAGCGCCTCAATGCTTTCAGGTCCGAACTTATGCATTATGGAATCGTAATTGCCGTTATACACAACGACAAAATCATACCTATCCTCCATAATTACCTCAACAGCCTTTGCATTGATTTCCTCAACGGTGTCATAAATAAAATAATCCATTTTTCTTTCAAGGAAAATTTTGGCTATACTGCAATTTGTCTGTGCTATGATAACAGGCTTCTTCCCTGCCTTTATCATGGCATCAAAAATGGTTTCAATGGTAAGAACAGGCTTTTCGTACTTTTGAATACCGTGAACAGATGGTTGCACACCTGTGTATATAGTACCAAAGCACACAGGGGTAACCGAAGGCATAACTGATTCATATTCAACTTCCAGGTCTGTTTTATCAGTTACCTTTTTCAGCAATTCAGCATATTTTTCATAAATCCACTGTCCGATAGCATCGGGATTGTACATAAAAATTCTGTCAGCCTTTTTGTTTTCGAGCACCGAGTCTACGTACTCGGTTATTTCTGGATTGGCAGTGTTCGACTTTTCGGGAGGTGTTACCCCCATAGTGTAGCAAAGAGCAGATGCAAGCGTATCAAGTGATCTTCTCATTAAATATTCTCCTTGTTTAAAAATCTCATAGTCCAGCTTTGTAATTTTAAACGCTTTGATAAATAATTATCTTCAAAGTCATCGCTTTGTATTATCCATGTTTTAAAGTTACAGTTTTTCGTTTTAGGAAGCAAATCAAGCGACGGCAGTTGAACGTCAGGCCCTAACCTTACAACTTCAACACCTTGCAAAACCTCAAGAGCGGCTCGCATATAATCAGCAGGTCCAAACAAAAGCTCTCCGACTTTAATTTTTTCGGGCAAAAAGCCGGATACATTTATATTCTTGGCTGCAATAATTACATCAGTCGCCGTAACGGTAACATCCTCTGTTATAGAATAAGGTGTATCAAGGAAACCGTATACTTTGCCGCATACGTGCTCATCTTTGCCGTTAAGAAAATCGAGGCACGCTAAAAAGATGTCAGAAAGTGACAGTGAAACAGGTGTTCTCAAAGGGAAAAACTCATTTTTTAAACAGTTAGCTATATATGGAATATCTTTTCTGTTCACTTTTCTTTCCCCCTCTTTTCCAAGAGTTTGGGCGAGCTCACTGTAATTTGTTATATTGAAGCGGCTGTCAGACTTTATGAGCCGTACAAACTTGCGTATGTTTGCATAAAAGCGCTCTGTTTCTTCTTCGTTTCTGCGAGGAGGCTCTTTCCATTTACCAAATTCGCAGAGATTTTTCTTGCAATAGTTTTCAATATCCCAAGTCGAGTGAAAAACAGCCGCATTCGGGTGGGTAAAAAGTATTGCTCTCTTATGCTTTGAAAGCATATCAAGAGTGTTTTTCATATATTCGTCGGAGTCATCATCCAAGAAATTTTCCAGAGAAAAAGTATACTGCGTATGGTATATGTTACAGTAAAACACACCTTCACCGTCAGAAGTATCACAGTAAGTGTCGGCATAAATAGGAATGTCGAGGTCGCTGAATCCATACATTGCAACATATGTCTTTTGATTTCCGGGAGGACAGGCAAAAATCGGATATCTGCCCGTTGCGTGCTCTACCATGTCAACCGCAAGCTTTTCCTGACGCATAAGCTCGGAATATGCATCCGAGAAGCTTTCAATATCGGTATACTCGTTGATAGTAGGATGAAGCGAATGACCGTAGGTATGTGTTCCGACAATATGATGCTTCAGAGCATCAAGCACATCGTTTCTTCCCCAGTTTTCAAGCTGCTTGGCAAGAAGCCCTACAATACAGAAGCCGCCTTTTATACCTTCTTCGCGAAGTATTTCGGCTTCTCTGTATATCGCATCAGCAGAACGGTTTGAGGTAAAATCCTCAGTGTCAAAAGAAAAAAATATATCAGTCACAGTTTTCTCCTCAAAGTCTCACTTTCGCTTCTCCGTCTGTGTATTCTATTCTGTCTCCCGATGAATTCAAGCTGTCCATGTATGCTATGTATTCATCCTTTGAAGCGAAGAGTGGTCCGTAATTTGCAACTATCTCTTTTGCACGCTTTGCACCGTCAGACATAAGTATTCTGAGCATTTCCATCTGCATCTTTGCACTTCCGACACAAGCATCCTCGGGGTCGTCAATGTAATAATCGGCGCCATGTGATGTGCCCTTGGCACCGCCTGCGTAAGGATGAACTACGGGCATTACACAGCACAGGTCGCCCATATCTGTTGAACCTGAACCCATAAGAGGATTATAAGAATACGGCTTATCGGGAAGCGCTTCGGCAACCGCTTCTTTTACAACCTCTAACATATCAGCATTGTTGACAAGAGGACCGTAACCCGGCATATCACATATTTCAATGTTAGTTCCGAGAGAAAGAGCCGCACCTATAAGCGCTTGATTTACTCTCTTGTTTGCTTCAAGTATGCCGTCAAAGCTTGCACCTCTGACATAACTCTCGAGGTTAGCGACAGCGGGAATAGCATTAACCATAGCTCCGCCGTTTGTAATTATGGGGTGTACTCTGATTATATCAGCCTCCTTGAAGGTCTCTCTGATAGCATTAACTGCATTGAGACCGCAGGTTGCGGCATAAAGAGCATTTTTGCCGTTCCAGGGAGAACCTCCTGCATGAGATGCTTTGCCTTTATATTGAATCTTTTTAGCAAGGCATCCGACAGAACCATAACGTGCACTGAAGGATGACGAAGTATGCACCATAAATGCCAAATCAACTCCGTCAAAATATCCTCTTGCAAGAAATTCCGGTTTACCTCCAAAATACTTGATTTTGCCCTCGTTTATAAGTTGGCTTCTGTATTCGATTTCAAGAAGCTCTTCTGCAGGTACAGCACACAGACGAATTCTTCCTGACAGCTCATCAAGCACACCGGGCTCGGTAAGAGCACCTGCAATACCTATGAGCGCAGCACACTGTGCATGATGCCCGCAAGAATGAACTGCTCCTGTTTTAGGATCGCTTTCGGGATGGGACGGACAAATAATGGAGTCAAGCTCTGCCATTATCAAAAGCTCAGGTCCGGGTCTGCCGGTGTCAATAACCGTATAAAAGCCGGTTATGCCGTCGGCAAGTGTCAGCTTATAACCGAGTTTTTCAAATGCCTCCTGCATATATTTTGTAGTTTTGAATTCCTTGTAGCCGGTCTCGGGATTATCCCAAATATACCTTTCAGCATCAAACATCTGTTGACGGTATTTTTCGACTGCACTGTTAAAAAGTTCCATAACACACTCTCCTTAATCTATTATTGAATATTCAAACATTTCACACTTGATATTGCTTCCGATATCCGCACCGTCAGGAAGAAGCGCAAGTGCAATAAAGATTTCGTTATCACTGCTTTTGTCCTGTAAATAAGCATACTCGCCGTCAATTTTTGTAAGAGTATAATACTTTGTTTCCATAAATTTCACTCCTTAAATACAAGTATATCACAAAAAGAAATAATGTCAAGAGAATGAAAAAAATATCAGCCTTATTTTAAGGCTGATATTTTTTTGTATAGGAAATTTCTCGGAAACAACCTCGCCGTTTTACCTTGTTTCGGCATATACATTGGTCGCGATAGGCGAGCATTGTCAGCGACCACTGACCGCTTTTTTATTTGTAAGAAACTGTCCACATAAAAAGACCGAGTATCAAGAAAACTATTCCAAAGGCTATTCCCGCCGCATCAGAACTAAGCATAAGACCAAGTCCTGCAAAGGGCAATAAATTCACTCCGTTCACAAGCAGAGCCATTGCTCCTCCGTTGTTTCTTACTTCTTTCAAAAATCTTTTCATAATTTATCACTCCTTTCCTTTGATTAAAGTATACCAAAGGATGTGTCCCATAAAACGGACAGTGAATAACGGAGTGTTAGAAATTTATAAAAGTAAAAGCGGCGAGCCGCCGCTTTTGGTTATTTATACTCACCGAGAAAATCTTTGTTTACTTCAAATAGCTCATCACACATCTGTCTGATTTCTTCCAGACTCAGCACCGCAGAACAAAGAGGGTCCAGTGACACTGCCTGATAAACCTTATCCTTGGATTTTTCTTTCCAAGCATCCACCGTAAGATTCTCGATTCCTGCTGTCTGTGCCACCATAATTGCAGCTGCAGCGGGAAGCTTTCCGCAAAAGCGCCTATCATATCCGTCCTTTGTCGCAATAACAGGAATTTCAACACAGGCATCATACGGAAGATTTTCAATACAGCCGTTGTTTATAACATTAGCATTAAAGCAAAAAGGTGTACCGTCCCCAATACGGGCGTTAAGAATATTTCCTGCATACTCTCCCGAAAGAGTATTATTAAGAGTTTTTTTCATAAACTCCTTTACCTTGTTGTCAAACCTGTCAGGATCAGAACGAAGTTCAAGAGAATATGCATATTCTCCGGGATTCCAGTTTGAGCCCTCAGGGGAACAAAACTTTCTTATTAAATCAGGTCGCTTTCTGAACCAAGGAGTATATTCGGAATTATGACCGCTTGATTCTGTAACATAGTAACCAAATGTCTTAAAAATTTCGTTTCTTACCTTCTCTTTATTATAATACTCTTTATCCTTTATCTTATCGCGAAGAATGGGGTAAATATCTTTTCCGTTACATTTCAATTCAATAAAAAACGCCATGTGATTGATTCCTGCACATGTATATGTAACGTCATCATAATTTACCCCCGCCCACTCTGCAAGCATTTTTGATGTTCCCTGCACGCTGTGACAAAGTCCGGTAACGTCCACCTTTGTGGATGTCTGCATTGCTTTGCAAAGCATACTCATGGGATTGGTATAATTAAGAACCACTGCATTGGGGCAAATACGCTCAATGTCCCGACAAATATCAATAAGCAACGGTATGTTTCTGAGAGCTCTGAAAATTCCTGATACGCTTCTGGTGTCTCCGACATTAATGTCAACACCATACTTTTTGGGAATGAGAATTTCGTGCTTCCAAACATCAATATCTCCGTTAAAAACCGTTATAACTACGCCGTCAGCTTTATCCAAAGCAACTTCCCTGCTTGTTGTGGCTGTTATTTTGATATTGGATTTTCTATCGCGCTTTATCCTCTCTACACATTCGGTAACCTTTTGCAGATGATATTCATTAATGTCCATAAGACATATTTGTGCATCATTGAACGCAGGATAAAGCGTCATGTCCGATACCACAGCAGTGGTGAATGAAATACTGCCGGCGCCAATAAAAGTAATTTTCATAATATCCCTCTTTTAATAACTGATTTTCAAATATACATTCGATTTCCTTTGCAACAGCATCGGTTATGTTACATATACGCTGTATTGCCGCTATATATTAATCAAAATTCCGGATACTGTCACAATAACAATTCCAAGTATGTTGTTAAGCGATATTTTTTCCTTATAAACCACAACATCTGTCAAAAAGGTCAGCGGCATTGATATTACATACGAAAGCGGATAAAATACAGCCGATGACAAATATGACGATGAACGTGTAGCAAAGTATTCTGTCAGATACAGCATTACAATTGCCACAGAAATATAGGCAGAAACCTTGGAGTTGAATTTAGGAGTACTGTACATTTTGCTTTTGGGTATGAACAAAAATATAATAAACAGCGCAAGAAAAACAAAAACAAACGTAAAAAGCTGGAATATCTCAGCTTCAGCTTTAGAAAAAGTAGTAAACAGTTTTTTGGTTAGAACGCATCCCATGTTAGCAACACCGCAAAGCGTGAGCAATGCAATCTGAGAAGGAGTAATATTTGTTTTCTTCCTGTTATTTGAAAGTAAGCACATAGCAACAAAGAGCAATGCCGAGCCAATCCATTGAATCAAAGAAACCGTTTCGCCGTGAAAAATCAGCGGTGAAACTATAAGCGGGAGTACAACACCGCCTGCCATGCAAAATACCTCAACAGTACAAAGAGAAACAGTATTAGCACACAAAACCCAAGTAAAAAGCGAAACTCCGCTGCTAATGCCTGCACCAACGGCTATTATTACACCTATTGCATCAATTTTACCAAAGCCGGATGCTATGCATACAATCAAGCTGACTAAAATGCAGCCTATCGCACGAATAATGTTTATGATGACGCTGTTACGTGCTCCCCGTGCGATTGCTCCACAGTTTTTAACTGCAATCATTTTAATGATTACGGCGATTTTTGAAAGAAATAAAAATATGTAGCCCATGTTTCCTCCGCATAGTATGATACGGTAATTATATAACTGCTTTTTGCAAATTTCAATGGAGAAATTCACACAAAATCTTGATTATTTAATCATATGCTTTGCAAATATCGTCAAGGAGCTTTTTCTGCTCGTCAACAACAGATTGCGGGGAAATAATTTTTGCTCTGTTGCCAAAACCCATCACCCAAGAAAAGAATTGAGGACTGACAGCGACCTTAACCGTACAAGTAAACCGCTCCTCCCCGCTCTTTATAACGGGTATATCCACACCGAATCGGTCAAAAACTACACCGACAAGCTTATTATCAAACTCTACAGTTACGGCAGTTTCCTCACCTCCAAACATCGAAAAAACAGATTTTGTGTACGAAGACAAATCAAATTGCTCCGGTATTTCCGAACGCGGTTCTTGGGTAATTTCAATTCCATCCATTTTATCCACACGGTAATGAGCAAAGGAGTTATACTTTTCTTTGTATGTAATCAAATAATAATTCTCATCGTCCCATGTAAGAGAAACGGGAGATTCGAGGTATCCGTTGCCGTCCTTGCGGTAAATCTTCTCCTTGCTTATATTAAAATCAAAATATCTGAAAGTTATTTTTTTATCGGCGGCAATTGCATCGTGAATTCGGTCAACGTTATAATATATCTGCTCATTGTAGGTTTTAACCCTGTTTGTAACAAAGACCTGACGCTCAAGCTTACCTGCATTCTGCTTACTGGTCAGCTTTTCGATTTTGCCGATGAGCTCGGTGCTTTTTTTATGGGTAATAAATTTTGATGACTGTACACTGTCCACCAAAAGCTTAAGCTCGGGCAGCTCAAACTCGCGGCTTCCTACAAAGTATGAATATGATTTACTTTTAACAGTACAAATATCAAGCCCGAACAGCTGTAAGCATTCAATATCGTCATATATGCTCTTTCGCTCTGCGGAAATTCCATAAGACGCCAAAGAATCTATCATGTCCTGAACCGTCATTGAATGTTCTTCATCAGTATTCTCAAGTAAGATACGCATAAGGTAAAGAAGCTTCAGCTTCTGTTGCGGTGATTTCATACGACACCTCTCAATCAAATTTTTATGTATCTGTACATCCTATCTCTGTATAAATTATTGATATTATTATATTACTATACATCTTGTAATTCAAGGGGTAAAACAATACATAAATATAATTTTTCGAAACTATTGATTTTTTTGCATTTTCTATTATAATGATAATATGAATATAGTTGATTTTTATAAAACAAATTACAAAGTAGCTTTCACACGTATTCTTCGCCAATATTGGAAAGAGGTCAAATCCTGGAGCTGTATCGGAGCACCAAAAAAGGATCATTTATTCATTTACCTCGACGGATGCTCGGCGGTTTACACTACCAAAGACGGAAAGCAAACTACCGGCTGTTCGGGTGACACATTGTTTGTTCCCAAAGGCATGGAATACACTGTGGATTTTTTTGATTTCAAGGATGATAAATCTTCAACTGTTAATATTAATTTCGAGCTATGCAACTACAAGGGCGAAGAAGCAGATGATTTTTGCGAAATCACAAGGTTTTCATCATCCGAGGTGAGATTGAGTATCATGGAATTGGAACATCTTAGTTTGTCTTTGAAGCCTATCCCCACACGCTTTGATATAGAGGTTTATAAAATATTCAACAGTATGGGCGATGAATCAGCAAAGGAAATGACAGTAAAAGACGAATTTGAAATTATAAAAAAAGGTGTTGAATATCTGCATTATCACTACAACGAAAATACGAGTATATGTTCACTTGCGCAGCTGTGCAATATAAGTGAGGTCTACTTCAGGCGACTATTCAAAAAGCATATGGGCGTCTCTCCGACCAAATACAGACAAATTTTGAGATTTGAGAAAGGATGTCAATACTTAAAATTCAGTAATGTTCCCATTACAGAGATAAGCCAAATGCTCGGATTTGTTGATACTTCATATTTTGTCAAAAGCTTTAAAGAGCATTACGGCATTACGCCGTTAAATTACAGAAAGCAGTCCCTTTAGGACTGCTTTCTGTATCTGTATATGCCTATTGCTGATGAAATTATAGCTATTGATTCATTTATCATACCGCCGTAAGAGCGAACAAAAATGTTATAAACAAGTATCATCGAACAGGTCAGTATAACGCTTTTTCTCAAAAACTGTGTGTCATCAATCGAAAGACAAACTGTATTTATCATAAGAGCTGTAATGATAAGGAGTGATATGGGACCTTGCCATGACATAACACCGAGAAGTGCCAGAACAGCAGCAAGTAAATAGGGATAAAAAGGATATGAAAAAAGCTTTACATTCTTGAAATAGTAAATCAAATTTCTTATTACACACACAATATTAAGTAAAAAGCCGGAAGATGCACCAATAAGGAAATAATGGATAATGAAGGCTGCTGTACTGAATGTTTGAATTGTCAAAAGCTTTTTTGATTCTTTTGTCTGATAAGATATAAAAGTCAATATAACAGCTACTATGCCTATTATCTGTCCGATGATATATTTCATTGTTGATTCCTTTCAAATGGGTTCTATGAAAGATTATAGCATTGCAAATTTTAATTGTCAATAACAAAACATAAACTAAGAATCCCAAGGAGGTCCTCGGAATTCTTACAATCAAGTATTTCGGCTTATAAGTCTGTGATAACGGCTTACATACAGGAAAAACAGTGAATGCAATATAAAAGTGCCAATCCAAGACAAAGGAAGAGAAACGACAAGAGATTCGAATGTACCTACAGCTTTAAACACTGTCATTACCCACACTATTCTTATTCCGCATACACCGATAACGGATATAAGCATACTTGCCATAGAGTAACCAAGTCCGCGCAAAGCACCGCTCATTACCTCCATCATTCCGCAAAGTCCATATGTAGTTCCTACCATGGTAAGCTTTTTAACCCCCATGATGATGGCTTCACGGTCACCCGGAGCATAAATTCCTATAAGCTTTTCTGCAAACAAAATAGATATTACGGCTTCTATCACCCAGACAATTATAACGTACAGGAGGCAAACACCTACTATCTTTTTAATTCTGCCGTAGTTCCTTGCGCCCATGTTCTGACTCACAAAAGCCACCGACGCCTGATAGAAGGTATTAAGAGCTACATACAGGAAGTTGCCAATATTTCCCGAAGCAGAATTTCCGGCAATTGTTGCATCACCAAAGCTGTTAACTCCCGACTGAATAATTACGTTTGCAAGTGAGAATACCATAGACTGAATTGCCGACGGAATACCGATTTTTACAATATTGATAAATTCTTCTTTATAAACTTTGAGCTTTTTAATAATCAACTTTGTGCTGTCATTGCTTCTGATTAAAAAAACAAGAATCAAAACCGCATTGAAAATCTGAGATATAACAGTTGCAAGTGCAACACCGTCAGCTTTCATGCCGAAGCAAATAACAAAAATCAAATTCAGCACAACATTGATAACACCCGATGTCATAACAATATACAAAGGTTTTTTAGTATCACCCTTTGAGCGCAAAATAGCCGCTCCGAAATTGTATATAAGCACCGGTATCTTACCCAAGAAAGTTATTTGCATATATATCTTTGCATGCGGAAGCACGTTTTCGGGAACATCAATCATTCTAAGAAGCGGTTCTGCAAAGCAAACACCGATAACAGTAACAAGAGCACCGAATATAACGCTCAATGAAAGCGATGTATGTACGATTCTGTGTACAGAGTCATTATCCTTGGCACCAAGAGCCCTTCCAATAGTAACGCTGACACCTACCGACATTCCCAAAACAAGATTAATAATCAGTGCCGATATAGGTCCTGCTGTACCGACACCCGCCAACGCCTCGCGTCCTGCATACCTGCCAACAACTGCAACATCTGCGGCGTTATAAAGCTGCTGTAATACACCAGTCAGCATAAAAGGTAATGCAAACTTAAATATGTTTATAAAAAGTGAGCCTGAACACATATCAATTTTTTTAGCGTTTGTACTCAAAGTCATCGCCTCCGTTTACATATAATATAACAAATATACACAACTGTAAATGGAAGAAACAGAACTATATGGATTTTTCATAACTATTTTTACAAAAGGATTGTATTTGATTATCTCTTATGATAAAATATATTCAGAAAGATTAAGGAGTTTGCTATGTTTGATAATATAGAAAATTTAAAACTAATATCATCCTCTATTGGAACAGCAAGAAAAAGTGAAAACATAAAATGCAGAAAAATGCATTGCTTTGTATTCAGACTAAGCGGACAAAAGCTATTTGACTTCGGTGAAAAAGCTATCGTTATGAATCCGGGTGAAGTTATTTTTTTGCCGCAAGGTTCATCTTATCGCCATTCAAACATCACAGAAGAATGCAGATATATGAGTATAAGCTTCCATGCTGATATATCTAATCCGAAACCTGCTATTTGGTCGTTCGAAAACTTTACCGAAGCAGATTACATATGCAATCACTTCGCCGACCTTTGGAATCTCGGTACTCAATCCGAGAGACATAAATGTTACTCTCTGTTTTATTCCCTGCTGTCATATATTTCAGGAATTGATGCACTGAAATATTCCGACAGAAGGAAATTTGAGGTTATTGAGCCTGCTATTCTCTACCTTAAAACTCACATTTTTGACATCGAACTGAAAACAGACTACCTTCACACGCTTTGCGGAATATCCGATACATATTTCAGAAAGATTTTCACCGCAAAATACAATTCCACGCCTCAAAGCTATATTATTAACAAAAGAATTTCCTATGCAAAATCTTTAATTGACAGCGGAGGATTTGAAAACATAAGTGACATTGCTGCCGCAGTGGGCTACAGCGACCCTTTATATTTCAGCAAAGCTTTTAAAAAGAAATACGGTATGCCGCCATCAAAGGCAAATAAAGAGATATAAGCACAGCTTGTATCTCTTTATATTTGCAAACTATGAGGATTTGCTTTTTAAAAAGTTCAAAAAGCTTTTCACATTACCTTGGCACCAATCCTTTTTGTGATAACAATAGACTGTATACCTTTCGTCAAAATCAGTAATATCAAGATATTCCACATCTTTTTCCGTTGACTTTTCAATTCCTACAGCAATTCCTATACCCGCCGCTATAAACTTCTCATAACACTCGATATCATTGCACATTACGGATATATCGGGAGTAAAGCCTGCGCCGTTGCAAGAATTCATTAATATTTTGTGAAGGTTGCTTTCTTCTCCCATAGAAACAAACTTGCAGTTGCATAGCTGTTTCAGTGTCAGTTTTCTGCCTGCAAGAGGGTCTCCTTTTCCGCACTTCATGCGAAGGCGCCTGCTGAAAAGCTCGAATTTTTCATATTCGGGATATCTTTCGGTATCTTCATCTATAATAATATCATAGCTTTCGTAATCGGTTGCGCCGAAATCAAAAGAAGTTTTAAAAGAAACTAGCGGGTATTTCAAATTGTATTCAATAACAGTATCTGTTATTTTTCTACGCATACCTCTTACCAGTATTTTAATTTCGCTTCCCAAAACCGTCTGTGATATGATATCGCCTACTGCCCCGTCAAGCTCGGAAAAAGCAAGACATAATGATTGCTGAAGTCTTTTTCCCGACGAATTAAGAACAATACCGTTGCTGTATCTGTCAAATAATTTACACCCGAGCTCTTTTTCGAGACGTTTAATTGATGCAGATACCGATGTGGTGGGAACCATAAAGCTTTCTGCCGTCTTAGCGAAGCTTTCATTTTTAGCACTCTCAAAAAAATATCTTAATTGTAAAAGCTCCATTTTCTCCTCCTGTATCTGATTTTAAAACCATTATACACCATTTTCAACGATGGTGCAAGGTGAATTTATGCAATTATTTACAATTATCTTACACTGTGCTATATTGGGGGATGAAAAACAAGTAAAAGGAGCTACAAAAAATGGAAAACAAAATACTTTACCTCAGCGGCGCCGAGGTAACACAGCTTGGTGCATGTGACATGAAGCTTGCACTTGACGATGTAGAAGAAGCACTCAAATTGGTGCATCTGGATGAATGCATTGTGCCCGAAAAGGTAGCAATGGGATTTGGAAAAACAATTGCGGACGAATCTGTAAAAGGCAGAATTAATGCAATGCCAAGCTACATTGGCGGCAGATTTGATATAGCCGGCATAAAATGGATCGGCAGTAATCCGCTGAACGCAGAAAAAGGTCTCCCGCGTGCAAGTGCTTTGACCGTACTCAATGCCCCTGATACAAAGTTTCCGATATGCATTATGAACGGTGCTGAAATCAGTGCCGTCCGTACAGGTGCATCAAGCGGTGTTGCAGCAAAGTATCTTGCAAAGAAAGATGCAGAAACAATATTGCTTGTAGGAGCAGGATATCAGAATCAGATGCAACTTGAAGCAATTTACACTGCAAGACCTTCACTGAAGTATTTTTATGTAGTTGATATAGTGAAGGAAGCAGGAGAGCGTTTTGCCAAAATAATGGGGGAAAAACTCGGAATAAACATAATTCCCATATCCTCATATGACGAGTGCAACCGCATCCCAGACATCACAGTCAATGCCACAAGCGCACCCGTACCTGTCATGGATATTAAGGCGGCACATAAAGGAAACATGCATGTGTGTGTAGGCGGACTTGACCATCCCGAGCTTTATAAAAAGGCAGACAAAATTGTTTGCGACTCTTGGTATCAAGTCAGACACCGTCCCGTTTGCTATATGGCTCAGGATGCTATCTCGGGCAAATTCGATGAAACTAAAATATACGCTAATGAGGTTGGTGAAATAATAGCAGGCAAGAAACCCGGCAGAGAAAACGATGACGAATTCTGCTATTACAAGCCCGTAGGAATGGGAGTACTTGATCTCGCAATCGCCGTTCGTATTTACCGTCGTGCACTTGCTGATGGCATAGGAACAATTCTTGAATATTAATATAGGATATAAAAAAGCGCGATAAATCGCACTTCAACACCCCTGCCCCTCAATCATGAG
>CAZYTA010000055.1:0-15944 GCA_964650465.1 uncultured Oscillospiraceae bacterium
TGATTTTAAACTCTTGCTCTAACACCTCTTTCAAATACTTTTTATCGTGCAGTCTTATATCTCTGCATTTTTGACCGTTGGGGCATATAAAGGTCATGTATTTTCTCTCGTCAGTCCAAGTTACTTGGTAGCCTTCTTCCTTCATTTTATTTATAAATTCATCCTTATTGCCGCTTCTGTTCATTGCAAAGTAAATGTTAGAAATCAATTGTTGCTTCCAACTATCTCCCTTAACTGATGCACGGTATTCTCGGCTTGACGGTTTTCTTCCTTGCTTTTCATAGGGTTTAAGTACCGTAAGACCGTGTTCCAAACATATACGGTCGCTTAAATTTCGAAGCGATATAAGTGTCGAAGGATTTTGTCTTAGCTTATAACCGTTCTCGAAGCTTATCGAGTTTATAACAAAATGATTGTGCAGATGCTCGGCATCCGTATGGGTAGTTACAAGCACTTCATAACCTTTCCAAGCCTTCTCAGCAAACTCTAAACCGATTTTATGTACCTGCTCGGCTGTGACATTTTCTCTCGGAGAAAAGGACTGAACATACTGATAAAAGTTAGTTCCGTTTAATTTTTTGTAGGCATACTTGGTGGTCATAAATTCATTAAAAGCGTTTTCACCGTTGCAGTTTATACCGCTTATAAGTCTGCGACTGCTTCGTTCATCTTTAACCTTTGAGTCCTGAATACAATAATTTATCAGCCCTTTCATTGCGCTAATTGTCTGTTTGCTTTCGCGAATATAATTTACAGTTGCCATCAACCTTTCCTCGCAATTCTATGAAGTTCTTCGTAAATTTTCTTTTGCTCGTCTATAACATCCTGAAAATCATAGGAGGTAAATATACCCGAATTGATTTTCATAGTAATCTGATTTATGTTATTTCCGATGCGTTTCATCTCTTTCAGTAACGGTTTTATATCCTCAGCAACATTGATTGGTACTTCGGCGGCGAGGGTTACAATGTAATCTGTCAGGCTCTTTTGAGCCTTAGCAGCCTTTTTATGAATGAAGTTATATTCCGCATCTGTGAGACGTATTGTTAGAGTTTTATTTCTTTTTCTGTTTTCAGCCATTTAATCAACTCCTTAAATAAAAGTGGGTTCGGGCTTCCGCCCGTAGTTTTAGCGTTAGGCGGACAGCCTGACGCTCTGCTTGCCCCAGACTAAAGTCTGGGAAATCGGTAAATCTTAAAATCTTACCCCACAGCAGAAAGAAGGAAAATCTTTTTTTGTGGGTGCTGTGACGGAATGACGGTTGTGACGCAAATATGGAATATGACAATACCGACATTATAAAAAAGCCAGTGTTTAAGAGGACTTGAAGGGATTTTTAAATTTTCTTTTCATCTCGTCATAACCGTCATATCGTCATTGAGGGGTGTATTTCAAAATCAATTCTCGTTTTTCGCCTGTTCGGTTTTTCTCATATTCAACACCGATTTTATTAAGTTCATTTTTATATTGCTTAAGTTTCCTCGTAACAACATTTCCGCGAACATTTAGTTTTAACTTCTCGCAAAGAGCAGAAGCCTGTCCTCTGAATTCACCTTGTTCTTTAATAAAAGAAATTACCGCAGTGATAACCGCATCACTTTTCATTGCATCTGATAATAGAGTATCTCCGCTTACGAATTCCCATACATACCACAACACTTTTCATAAGTCCAGATAAAGTTTAAAACAATTAAAAAATAGAGTTTTATACCCGTGTTTCAGAAAAATTTTTTCATAAATGCGGATATAAAACAGGCTTTCTATTTTTTTAGTTCTTTGTAAAAGCAAAAGCGCCGCATTTCTGCGACGCCCTTGACTTTATTCTTGTTCTTCTGTAATTGATAAATCGATATAGCAATCCTTGGTTTTAAAACTTCTTCGCAAATAATCGTGACCACCATCTACGGCACAAGCACCGCATTGACATTCTACGTAATCGTGTCGATTGGTAGATTCAATAATATCTCCGCATAATTTGCATTGAATTGCGTTCTTAATAATTTTTCGCATATAACAACCTCCTTTGCAGTATAACAACTTACCACAAAGCTTTTTACAAATCCAGTGATTTTTTATGCTTCATTAAGAATATAGGGCACAATAGCATCGTAAATCTTTTTGCTCATTTCTGAATGGAATTTTCGCATGCGCAACCAATCATCCTCATTATTTATGCTAACCCCTTTCAGTTCTACATAGATTCTTGAGGATTTTTTATCATCGCCACGATCCCACAAAGCAGTTGTTCCAATTGCTTCTTCGATCTGCACCTTATTAGCATAAAGAATATCGTACACCTTCTTGTTGAAGGGGATATTATTGGTTCCGATGTATATCTCAACACGAGCGCAATCATAATTAGCTATACATCCAACACTACAACCGCTCACCCCATAAAAGCCGGAAACCCAGTTGTCTTTGCTACCTGAACAACCGCTAAAGCAACCTGTATCTGCATGCGCGGCTTGTATTTCCGGCAGTGCAAATGTCCAATACTTTTTGCGTGTTTCAAAGCGAGTGCCTACAATTTCCGAATCTTCTTCAGCTTCGTCTCTCATATAAAAAATAAGTTCTTCCGGGTCAGCATTATACATTGCAAAAAACTTTCGCAAAGTATTAATTTTATACTGGGTGCTTGTGTTTGTCCAAATATAAATATTATTGTCAATTTCCACGCATTTTGAAAAATCTGACTCTTTGTTGCTTACGTGCAACGCCAACTCAACAGAGTCATCTGTGGTATATGCCAATCTGGATAATACAGATTTATCTTCGGCATGTAGCAATTTCACAACCCTTTGGTACATATCAACCCAACTTGTAACCGGCTGCTCCATTCCTTTGTAACTGAAACGCGCGATTATCTTACCTGTGAATTCTACATCATCATCCAATGTGAAACTATCGAGTTGTTTTTCAGGCGCAACATATGTAGTAATCGGCGCTGCCCAAATTTCTAAAGCTCGCTGCTGAAGTTGGATATTGCGTTCTTCCAATTCTGGAAGTGCCCAAGATTCCTTTTGAGCAATTCGCTGGTTCATACGTATACCACTATCTTTGAAACCATTCTGCATATCGCGTTTTTCAGCAAAACTATTATTACTGTATTTAGAGTTATATGCGGTAAGTGTTAGATTAGCAATTCTGTGTAGCCAAGTTTCGTGGATGGATTCATAATCTTCACCAAGCGCCTCAACCCAAACAGTAGTAAGATGTTGCGGCATAATATGTTCAATAGAATAGTCGCCATGGTCAATATGATCCCATACCGCTTTGTCTTCTGACGTGCCGTAATTTTCAAGGCGTTCAAACAAATAGTGTTTATTTTTACTATTCATTAAATACATCGGCTTTGTAGCAAAAGCGGCTGAGAATTCAGCGTCGTCTGGAAAACGAACACGTTCCTTTTTGGATAACATAGCAAATTTGAATTTTTCGAAGTATTGTTCTGTACTGCCATCATAACGCATAATTTCTTTGTGAAGCATAAGAAATATCTTATTAAGCGCATTAGTTGGCAAATCACAAATCAGCCTTCTAAAAACATAATTTTCACATGTGAGAAAAATTTGGGTTACCTCTTCCAAGGAGAGCATACTTTCAGAATTCAAGCGCAGTACTTCAAGAAAAAACGGACGGGTTACTGCTGTTTCCAGTCTATTCAAACGATAAATACAAGAATTTAACACTGCGCTGGTTGTATTACCGACGCGCAAAACCTGATAAAACTTTGCGTATTTAAGCATATCGGAAAGAAGGGTTTCTATCTCGATATTTTTATCTTCGACATAAAGTTTAAAAGTGTAATACACTCGGCTGATCTGGGGGATAGCACCCTGCTTCACACTAAGGTAATCACGAATAAAGGAACTAACATCATACCCTGTGCATTCCTCTATGCGATTCCAATATTTTTCGTAAAAATCCTCCTGCTGTTTGGTAGGAAGTCCCATCAAGATGAAATTACGGATTTTATCACCTTCGCTAAGCGCCAAGCCCGTGGAGTTAAGACTTTCGAATATAAGTTGAGGATTATCGTCTTGATTCAACTGTATACTGATAATTTCCAAACGACAAATTGCATCAAACAACTCATCAATACTGATTTCATTGCGCTGAATTCTATCGTAAAAATAGTTATAATTAACAGTAAGGTTGGAGTTTTGAATATGTTCCTCATCACTATCGAAAAGTTTACCAAAAGCTTTGCTGTCATTTTTCACCGGCTTAAGTTTGATACGAGTGTCCTGTGGCTGATATTTGTCCACAAGAAAATCTTCGTATAACTGTTGAGATAAGCTCGATTCTTTTGGCACAACGACTTTTTTCTCAATCAAATTATACATAGCAAGGAACAACAACGAAACGGTTGTCAAACGTTGTTGACCGTCAATAATCAAATATTCGGAATTGCGCCCATCGGGATTATAAACGGAAACAATACTACCAAAGAAATGGCTGTTTCGGCCGCTTCTAATAATTTTAACAAGATCGTCAAACAGTTGTTTGCAGTTTTCCATTTTCCAGTCGTAGTTGCGCTGATAAACAGGAATAACAAACCGTTTCTTTGCACCATCCATATATTCTACTAAACGTTGTTCCGATCCTTTCATACTTATACCTCCTTCTTTCCTGTATTTCTGATAATTTCATCGAGTTCATCGTGGAATCGGTTCATTGCTATTTCTTGCAGTCCCTTCATAAATTCCTGAAAATCCGCATCAAGCTTGATAAATTTATCGCTTGACATCACTCGTATTTCACCTTCTGAAACACCAAAAATACGCATTGCATCACTGTGTAAATTGGTAAACACCCGAATAAGTGAATCAAATTCAAGCAGCATTTCATTGATATGATCTTCACTTTGCTTCTCGGTGCAGTGACAAAACAGTTTATTCCTTCGTTCCTGCAAACTGGGACACAGTTTTTTTAGTTCTGCGTAAGATGCTCTATAGCATTCACAAAATTCATCGTTATATTTCTGTAACGGCTGAAACGAATATTTGCCACTCGTGATCATTGCATTTAATGTTGTGTAAGCATCCACAGCAAACGGGTATTTAATACTATAAACAATATCAGGATATCTTGATTCTATGTCTGGCGACATGATAAAGGAGAGACAGGTGCGATGTGCTGTTTTAAGGCGCATTAACTTAACATATAAAACATCCAGTATATCTACAATAGTTTCATGGTTCATATTTCTGCCATCTCCTTTCTAACAAAGTGTTTTTAATATAGCATCCCTTATTGCACCAAGTAATTAATTGTTCTCCTCAAAATTCTCTACCTGTTCCATAACCTTACGGAACACCTCAGGACTGTACTGTGGCGGATAGCCGTTTTTAATCAAGCACACCTTGATATCAAATTTGAGTTGGTCGCGCACAATCTGATTATTAAGCCAATCGGCAAAAGAAGATTTAGTGTCGATAATCTCCTTAATCTTCTTGGCGAGTGATTTACATTTATCATTGATAACAACGCCATCAACCTTTTTGTTTTCACCGTACTCAAAGTTGTATTCATCACGAAGTGCCATCAAAATATCATAAAACGCCTTTTCCTCAAAGGTAAGACCGATTTTGCGGAAACTTTCACGGTCGGCATTCATATCTCTCAGAATGCGCAAAGCCTGTTCAGTGGCGTTTTTGATAATATCTTCAGTAGCGTGTTCCTGCGCTTCGCCAGCTTCTTCAGCAGTGAGGTGCTTTCTTCTTTCATGATACTGCTTAATGGTTTCTTCCAACATTTCTTGGAACTTTTTAGCTGCCATCTGATTGGTTTTGCTATATTCCTTAATCTGCTTACGGAGCATTTTTACGAGAAGTTCGAGTTTGGATGCCGGCATTTTCACATCAGAAAGTTTTTCAAAATACTCGGGACTGAAAATGTCTTCCTGCTCGCCGTCCTCAAGAACACTCTCGACCTCATTGTATTTAAGTGCTTCTTCCACCATCTTGGACACACGACGATTCATTGTGTCAGTATCAACTTCGCTTGTGCCGCTCATTTTGCGTACAAATCCTGCAATTGCCATAAAACATTGTGCAAGAGCAGATTCTTCCTCGCCAAGTTCACCGGAAGGCTGACAAATATCGTATGCCGAACGCATTCTTTTAACAGTCTTTAAGAAATATGTCTTGAAGGAAACTTTAGAAACACTCTTGCCCGATTTGCTTTCGGTTTGCAGTTCCTGTGTGGAAATAAACACATATTCCGCCGCTTTCACGCGCACCGAGTTCTTGGCGGAGTGTTTTACGGTCGGGGACAACCGTAACTTCACCAAGATTTAAGAATTCTTTGCTTTTGGTAAACAGTTTTGCGCCCTGTTCCTGAAGGTCATCTCTATCCACAATCATAACGATAGTGGGAGAACCAATTTCGGGAATATCGGTGCAACGCAATGCAAGTTGACGGGCAAGGAAAGCCATTGTATAGGTCTTGCCGCATCCAGTCGCACCAAAATATGTACCTCCCTTACCACTTTTCTCAATAACAGATTTAATAATGCTCTGTTTCAAAAGGCGCGAAGCAAAGAACTGCGGATAACGACAGACAATCTCTCTTTCCTCGCTGTCGTACTTGCTGTCTTGGAAATAGATATAGTCACGGAAAATTTCAAGGAATCTTTCGGGACTGTAGACACCCTTTATCATTGTTTGCATTTCTTCAAAAGGCAATGTTGAAACCTTATCGCCATCGTTCACACGGCGCCAAGCATAAAAATGCTCATACGGTGTACGCACAGTACCAAGGCGTGTTTTTACGCCATCAGAAATACAAGCCAAGGGGCAATAATGTAAAAGGTGCGGAATGTCACGCCAATAACGAGTGGTAATCTGCTCGTAAGCATCATAAATTGTTGCATTGGCATCGGCAGGGTTTTTAAGTTCGATAATACACAGAGGCATGCCGTTAACAAACAGAAGAATATCGGGACGACGTGTTTCCTTCTGTCCATTATTGATATATTCAACGGAGAATTGATTTACGGCACGGAAAATATTGTTTTCAGGATGCTCAAAGTCGATAAGGTCAATCAAGCGAGCAATACCGTCTTGAGGGGTAAACTGCACACCGAAAACCATCCAACCGTACACCTTATGCAGCGTAGCAAACTCGCTTTCCGCACCTACAAGGCGAACGGTATCCATAACCTGATGGATTTCATCAGCAGTAAGATCTGCATTGGTTTTGCTCAAAAATTGTTCCATATCATCGGCATATAAAACCGTAGTTTTTGAATCGCGCGGAATACTGTTGCCGTGCAGATAATGCCATCCCTCATCCTCTAAAAAGGAGAGAAAAGCATATTCAAATTCTGACTCGCAGTATTTTCCGTTAAATTCCTGTAATTTTGCCATTGTTTTTGCCTCCGTTTTTCGAGGGTTACCCGAAAAATAAATTTTATATAATTATTCCAAATATTGAATCGCTGTTCCGATTAATGAAAGGCATCTATTAAAGAAATAATCATAATGCCGAATGTCCGTAATATCGATTTTATTCGTTTCGTGATGACGAATACGAAAATCATTCCCTATATCCGTTAATGCTTTAAACTCTGTATTAAAGAGTTCGATGTAATCGGCTTGTCCCCCAGCTATGTCACCGACGATTTTAGTAGCAGATGCCTTTTTATCCATACTCGTGTAATATGTTTTTAATCTTTCAAGCGCATCCCATATCTTTTCAACGGCATCTTTTTGATCGTTTGGATATGGTGATTTGTGCTTTTGATTAGCTATTATTAAGAGTTCTCTTAAACCATGCTCTGTTATTGAATCTATATCTCTTGCTATTTTTTCGGAAAGAATAGATGTTTCTTCTATACGTTCAATTTCTAAATTTTCAGTCAATTGATATAGCAATCCGGTTTTTCTAAAAATGGCATTTGTTTCTTCTAAAAATTCTCCGGCAATAGCATTTGTATTTCCAAAGGACAAGTCCTCATGGCCATAGTATCCATGATATTTTCTATACGTTATATCATGAACGTTTTGTGCTACAAATTCTATTAAATCGAAAAGAGCGTATTGATCATATTCGTCATCAATAGGGTCTTTTTCAAATACGTTAACTATCGAACGAGGTTTATCAATTCGTCCATCTCTGCGGAAAAGAGTGGGGATTTCGAATTCCATGTCTTCGTTGAACGCTCTGAAACTGAAACCGCAAATGCCAAGTCCATCGGGGCATTCATCCTGATACTTCCAAGACAAATATTCATAATACTTTGCACAGCAATCGTACAACAGAGAGTAAGATTTTATGGAAATAGAATATGTCTTTTCTACAGGAGTTCTCATCCCGTGACGTTCAGTATATAAAGCCAATCTATACACCTTCCTTTAATGAAAACAAATATTATCTTTTACAGAATCATCTGCACAAATTCGATTAGTGCTGCTACCGCCGTTGTGAATTCGACCGTTCCTTTAATTCCTTTTAATACAGATATTGCTGTTTTCAACATGCTTTTTTTAGGCTTATCGGAAGATGCCTCAGCTTCAATCACTTCCAAACTTTCTTGCGCAGATTCTTGATCTTCTGGTGATAAACTTGCAGAACAGTCACGTACAGCTGCGATAAGTTTCAAAATGTCTTCGCTATTTACAGAAACCGTATTTGTTGCATTAACGACAGCATTATCATTTGCGATAATGGCTTGTCCATCACGAACTGTAACATTGTATACGATTTTTTCATCCAATCCCATATCTATGCCCACCTTTGTTAAATAACTCTCTATATGACGAATCAAAACCATAACAAAACGATTGTTAAATCCCTTTATTCTATCAGCAAATTTATTTGATGAAGAATAGCCTTCTGCAACGCTCAAATGTACAAGGATATCTTTCTCGGTAATATATTTCAGAATAGCATATACATTGCATACCTCTTCTTCATCAGTTTCACCTATTGAGAATATAACCCTTCCATAACCAGTTCTAACTTCATCAAATTCTTCATCTAAGTTTTGTGTGCATTCGCCACAGCTTACTATGTAATCATAAATAATGCTTGTGCTATCTAAAAACGAGATAAACTTTTTCAATACGCTTAAATAGTCATCAAAATCGGCTTGTAACAAACGATTGGAGACGCTGTTAAAGTCATACTGTATTTTTTTCAAATCTTTTCTATTTAACTTCATAATTTTTCACTCCGCAAAACAGGCAGTAGCAACCTGTCATTTTTAATAATGGTTTGATTTTAGCAGTACGGTTACAACAGGGAAATTTAACAATCTCCATAGCTTCTATGCCTGAACGAATCGGATCCTCCGACTGATACTTTGGTTTATGACCTGCTTTGAATTTCAAGAAACTATTCCTGCTTTGTTTTTCCAAGCCCTTAAACATATCATAAATCATATCATTCATACGGTTTTGCGCCATATTCATAGCAAGTTCAATTACATCTTCTGTTAAATAATTCTCGCTTGTTAAACCACAGCTGGGACAAAACACTCGTAAAACAGCATCATCCTGAATATCACTTGGTCGTGCCTTGAATAACGTTCCGCAATTCTCGCATACTAAAAGGCTATATCCTTCATCATCAACAGGAATTTCAAGCGCTATTTCAAAATCTTCGCTCATAAACAACACCTTTCGTGTATCATTCTTCTAACGATCCCCGAATCAATATCGGGCAAATGTCTTTGATTTGAGCTTTTAGTTGCTCATTGATGTTTCTGCGAGTAGTATAGACATTAAACACATCTACAATTGCTTGTTGAATATCTTTATCGGGGACTGGTATCTGTATTTCATAAAATCTATCCAAATCGAGATTTGAACGTATACTGGAGTCACTCATAAACCAACCGCGGCGGTCACTTTCTTTTCGACAAAACCAAGTCATGATATATTCTTCAATTACAGCTTCATCTTTACACTCAAAAACGGTATATGCCGGAGAGATTATAACTGGTTCTTTGCCTTTGTTGAGCGCTATTCTGATACACTCATCTCGTCCAGTTTGCATTCCTGAAAATGCAAACTGATTAGTTTTTACAAGCTTATATTTTGTCAAGTCTACACCATTGGTATCGGCGACAGATGGCATAAACTGTTTTGTAATATTTATTCCATGCACATCTGTAATTGCGCCATTCTCATTTCGATTGTCAACTTCTTTTAGAAGTTCTCGAATAGGTTTTAAAGCCGCTTTATGTTTGATATCATCAACAAGCGCATCAAAGGTGAGTTTCAAGTCTTCCAATCCGTGCTCGTAACTTTGCTGATTGGCTACCATTGCTTGGTAGACATCCACATATTTTTGTTGTGTTGGCAGATCAGGAACAATAATTTCTACATCACAAAAATCACTCCATGACATACCATCCCGTACAGAAGCATCTGCATGAAACCAAAAGTATCTGTCTTGTTCACTGCACTTCAACATTATGAAGAAATAATCATCAAGAACACCGCATTTTTCCTTCAATGAAAAAACCGAATATGCAGGACTAACATATTTTATTGTTTTACTGTGGTTATAGGCGATTGGCAACACCTTATCACGTCCAACGTGCATCAAATTACAAGCAAAATGGCAAGGAGGAACCACTTGGTATTTCGAAGTGTTTTCACCTATTTGATGTGAAGGTTCAAAAAATTCTTTGTCTTTATTAACACCAGAAACCTGGTAAGGAGTTAAATTAGGAATTCCACTTTTTTCCGAGTATGGAATCATAAGGGATCCCAATTTATACTTATTTAATATCATAACCAATCCCCCTGAATGCGTCCTCAAGCATCTTTTGAGATTGCTTTTCCTGTGCAAGAACATCATGCATTTCCATTTGAATACGACTTATTTCAGCATTAAAATCAATATCCAAATCATGATCAATAAAATCTATATATTTGCTGGGGACAAGACTCCATCCTTGAGATTTAATTTCTTCTATACCTACGCTACGATACAATTCTGGGATAGCATAGTTCGTTCCGTCTGTTCCTTCGCCCTGCCAAGTGTGATAAATATCGGCAGCCATATAAATTTGTTTGTCAATAAGACGGACTTTCTTTTTATTTTCGTTTTTAACAGGATTTTCTGTCCAAGTACGAAGATCCATAAACAAAATTTCATTCTCGCGATTACGCAATTCTCTGTTATGATACTTACCGCCCTTTTTATTTTGGTTCAAAATCCAAAGGGTAACGCTGATATCCGTTGTGATAAACAACTCACGCGGAAGAACAATTATAGCTTCTACTTTATCATTTTCAATAAGCTTTTTCCGTATATCTAAGGTGTCGCTATCTCCTAAAGCACCATTAGAAAGTAAGAAACCGGCAACACCATCAAGAGGTTTTAGGTGAGATAACATGTGCAAAATCCAAGCATAGTTAGCATTACTTTCGGGAGGAGCCGGATAGTCGACCCAATGAGAATTTTTCGAATTAGCATCATACCAACCTTTAAGATTAAAAGGTGGATTAGCCATAATGTAATTAAAATAGAGCCCTTTGTGCAAATCCTTCACAAAAGTCGATTCGCTTTCCCCGCCAAGATTATGACTGATACCACGTAGAGCAAGGTTCATTTTTGCAAGTCGATAGGTAGCTGCTTCTTTTTCCTGACCATAAATATTGATACGACTGATGTCGCCATGTTTTTCTTTGATAAGGTCAGTACTCTGAACAAACATACCGCCTGAGCCACAGCAAGGATCATAAAGGGTACCATCAAAAGGCTCAATCATAGCGGCAATTAACTGCACCACATCGTGAGGGGTATAGAATTCACCTTCTTCTTTGGTTGCGTTTACGGCAAATTCTTTAAGGAAGTATTCGTATACTCGACCGATAAGGTCTTTTTCTTCGCCGAATGCCTTATGGCTGATTTTATTAACCTCATCAACAATTTGCTTGATGTCGTTAGGAGCAAGATTGCGCGTGGTAAAAGTACCCTCGACAAAGCAACCCTTTAACTGCTTGCTGCTGTTAGCAATGCTATGCAAGGCAGTATCAAGAGCAACGTTCAATTTCGGCGCAGGGGTATTGATAATGGTAGACCAACGAGCATCCGCAGGCAGATTATATGTACCATCTGTAAAGGTAGCATCATCAAAGAACGCTGCGAAGATTTCTTCATCGTCTGGATCAAGACCTTGGGCAATTAAATCTTCACGGAGTTTAGCAACGCCGTCTTCAAATTTTTCACCAATAAAACGCAAAAATACAAGGGTGAGCATCATATCGCGCTTCTCAAAGAACGAACCCGAGTTGCGCGCTTTACGCAATATATCACGACATTTGAACAGAATAGAGTCCAAATTTATTTTTTCTTCAACCTTTTTCTTAGCCATATGAGTTAACTCCTTATATTAACCTACAACGGTAATTAAACATGCGGCGGCACACAGTGAATACGCTGCAACAGAACCGACAACAATACCGATTACGTCAATATTTTTAATTGTTTTGTCCTTGAAATCTCTCTTAAATATTTTTATAAATGACATTACGGTAAAGTAAGCCATGCAACCCAAGAAAATATACAATAAAGCTTGAACACTTATTTGTTCAACAAATTTGAAATGCAGTATGAAAGCAAGTCCACAAAGTGACAATATTAAAGAGAAGGACGTCCAAATATTTTCATAACGGAATTCTGTTTGATTTATCAATTCATCGCTTAATTGACCTACTATTTTCATACAACGGAATTCCATTATTGCATATTTAAATGTTTGGATTATAACCATACTTGACGAGGCAAGTGCAAAAGAATATATAGGAACTTCCGTAGTTTTTAAATCGCTTTGCGATAAGCTGAAAAAATTGCTATCCAAATTGCTACAACTGCATATAGAATTTTATAGACCAATTTAAGACGTTTTTCTCTAAGATCAAAATAATCCGATCTGCTTAACCTTTTATCGTCATTGTTATTCATTAGATACTCCTTTTATATACTTTTGTCCGAAATGATTTAAAACTGCAAGTTCTTATTATTTGAATCAGCGTTGAAAAACATAATATAGTAGATCGGTATATACGTTATCTTACCATTTTGTGTGACATTTCTTTCGTTGGATACAACGAATGCTTTTTTGATATGATAGTCTTCGTTTTGAACAAATGTGTTCAATGCACTATGCACGGTATAGTCTTTACCGGACTTCACTTCAATCGGCACGGCGGACAGACTGTCATAATCATCGATAAGATAATCAACCTCGCCCTTGCTGCGATTGTCATAATAAAAGAGCTTATGACCGTGAGCAATTAATTCACTTGCAACAACCGTTTCATAAACAGATCCCAGATTAATACTTCTCTCATCATCCAACACGGCTCTAATGTTATTTCCGTAAAGAATGCCTGTAAGAATACCAACATCATTCAGATAAAGTTTGAGCAAATTCTTTCCGGTAGACTCAATTAAAGGAAATGTCGGATTTGAAATCGCCTGAACATTCAGTGCGATGCCAGCACTTATAAGGTAATCAAATTCGTCAGCATAATTATTGAATGTTTTGCCCCTCTTGTTCTCAATGTTTTGTACAATGATTCTTTTTTTCTTGTTTTCCATATTAGAGGGGATAAGATCATAAATTCTACGGATCTTCAACTTCATTTCATCATCATATTTTGAAGCATCTGTAGCATAGTAATCGTGAATTTCATCTTGTATATCACGAACCGCTTGAATATTTTTAGTTTTGAGATATGCGTTGACTGCATCGGGCAATCCACCCACAAGCAAGTATTTGCGGAATAAGTCCATCATTTTGTTGTGTGTAGATTCATCTAATGCTTCAAGTCTTTCGAATTTTTTGCGCATAGAGGAAATCACGAAATCGTTCATTCCGTTAGCATAAAGAAATTCCTCGAAATCCAACGGAAACATTCTAACCTTTCGAATGCTACCCATTGGGATTGATGTGGTTTGCGATAGCGTAACGCCTAAGAGTGAACCACTTGCAATATAAGTAAACTTATTATCTTGCGACAAAAATTTGAGCAATGTGAGCAAATGAGGATAAGCCTGAATTTCATCAATAAAAATCAGCGTATTCTCTTTGTTTTTCATTTTATCTCCTTCAAGCATACTAACTTGCAGATAAAAATCTTCCACAGTTTTAGTATCTGCAAAAAGGCGAGCGCCCAAAGAGTCGGCAATCATATTGATTTCTATATAGTTTTCAAAAAGTTTTTTGCCCACATGATTAATGATGTATGTTTTACCAATCTGACGGGCACCGTCGATTAAAAGAATCTTTTTAGAATCAGATTTCAAATGCTCTTCAATGAGAGATTCTATCTTACGATATAGCATAAAAACTCCTCCGTTAAAACTTTTCAAATGTATTATAGCACAAAATTTATGACATTTCAATATTAAATTGCGATAATTTTTATGACATTTCAAAGAACAAGGTAAAAAACCTCGGCTAAAATATGAGATTCACTCATTTTAGCCGAGGTTTTGAATCATATGCTGTTCCCGTATAAATGCTTTTTGATAAAAATTATATACACTATTTTTATCAAAAGTCATCCCAAAGTGACATCCAAAGTGTAAATTAGACTTTGCGTGTTGCACTTTGGAATGTTTGGCTTGATAATTTTCTCTAAATCAATCCGGCTTTGAAGGTAAGGGCAACCAGTACATGACATCTTTTATTTCTGCATATCCATACTCGCAATTCCATTCAACCCAACCTGGTCTTTTTTCGTTTTTGAATTCGCCAGGAGCCAATTTACTGAGATCCATAGTAAAATATATGCATTCTACTTCGTAGTCGTCATCAACTATCGGTTCGCAGACACACATATATCTCCCGCTTTTTGTTGGTATCTTTTTCTTTGCATCGTTCCAAAAAATCTTACTCATACTTTTCCTTAATGTTTATTGTCGAACAACATACTACAGCTTTCGCTGAAAGTCCAGCAATAAAATCAATGCGTATAAAATGGATTTTCACTTTTGAGAGTGAAAAAAGTGAAAATTCAGCGAAAATTCACTTTTTATCACATCGAATTTACCTTGTAAAATAGGTTGCGCATAAAATGTATGCGCAACCTATTTTGTGAGTTCACTTATTTTCTTTAAAAAACTTCTGCAGGAGTTTGATATGCTTATCGGACATTTGGGAGATGGTGTAGCCATAGGAGCAGTAGAAATCGACGAGCCAGATTTTTGGGATTATTTTGGTGGTTTGGGTTTGGACGGACTTAAGGTGGCCTTGGCGGAGCCAGCGGTTGATGGTATTATCGGTGTGGCCCGTGGTGGCAATGACCTGCGGTACGGTGAGTGCATCGGGGACGGATTCGAATTCTTGCTCGAGCCACGGGCGGAAGGTTGACGGCAGAGAGGAAGGAAATCCTGTTTTGCGGGGTCGGGGTTTACGTGTGTTCCCATACTTTGCTGTTGAGAATTCGGCGTAGGGTGTAACATATTTCTCGGGGTGATTTGCCGAGTCCTCTATGTAGGTGAGCAGGTCTTCTTTCAGCACGGTATATTTTCTTGTCCTCTTGCCGGAGTTTTGGCATTTGATAAAGCCGTTGTTTAGCATCCAAGCACACTTGCGCTTGCTGATGTGCAAGGCACACCGTGCTTGTTCTCCCGATAGCACTTGCGGCAAGCTACTCAACATTTTTTATCACCTCGGATGCTATATCGCTTTCCTTTATCGTTTGCGGTTTTGACGAGGTAATCGATGAAGGCATCTTTAGTGAAGATGTAACCGCCTTTATAGGTATAGGATTCGATCTCACCGTTTTTGAGTGCGGCGTAGATTGTGTTTTTGCCGACGGGAGACCACCGGGCTGCTTTCATCGGTGTTAAGATATCGGGACATTTTTTAAGCATCTTTTCGTATGCTTCTCTTTGCTTTTCTTGGTTCATTTTCATTCTCCTTGTGTTTTCTTTGACCGAGTTTACACAAAGGATACCACAAAAAACTT
>CAZYTA010000056.1:0-15817 GCA_964650465.1 uncultured Oscillospiraceae bacterium
GCAGGTGTTCCGATCAAGGCTCCCGTTGCAGGTATCTCCTGCGGTCTTATCACCGAGGATGACAGATGGATGACCATGATAGATATTCAGGGTCTCGAGGATTTCTTCGGCGACATGGACTTCAAGGTTGCAGGTACAAAGGAAGGTATCACAGCAATTCAGATGGACCTTAAGATTGACGGTCTTACACCCGAAATTATCAAGAACGCTCTTGAGACAACTCACGTTGCAAGAAACCACATCATTGATGAGGTTATTCTCAAGGCAATTCCCGAATCCCGCGAGGATGTATCCGCTTGGGCACCCAAGATGATAACCACCAAGATTGACCCCGAAAAGATAAGCGAGGTAATCGGTAAGGGCGGTAAGGTAATTCAGAAGATTTGTGCTGACACAGGCGCAAAGGTTGATATTGAGGATGACGGAAGCATCTTCATCGCAGCAATTGATAAGAATGCGGCTTATTCCGCACTTGATATGATCAACGCTATTGCTCTTGACCCTGTTGTAGGTACGGTTTACACAGGTACAGTAACAAGACTTATGACCTTCGGTGCATTCGTTGAGTTTGCTCCCGGTAAGGAAGGACTTGTTCACATCTCCAAGCTGGACAAGAAGAGAGTAGAAAAGGTTGAGGACGTTGTTTCTGTAGGCGACGTAATCAAGGTTAAGCTTATCGAAATCGACGATAAGGGCAGAATCAATCTCTCCCGCAAGGACGCTCTTGAAGAAGTAGACGCACAGTAATAACAAAAATGACAATGGGCGGTAGCAAAACAAATTTTGCTACCGCCCGAATTTTATTTACTTTTTTCCTATAATACCGTCGGGCAAAACCGATGCGGTTATCAATTGCTCCGGAGTTACATCCAATGCATCTGCAATGTTGTAGAATACCTCTAACGAAAAATTATGTGCCATGTTGGGTGCTTCTATCCTGGCTAACAGACCTCTGCTTATATGTGCTTCTGCAGCAAGATCATCCTGTGACATACCGCGTATTCTTCTCAAAGTTCCAATTGCTATTCCTAACTGTACAAATCTATCTGTATTTTTAAACTCAACATCTTTTCCCATATCAGTCCCTCTTTTCTGTATCTTACTACAATAATTGTACTTTTATACAGAAAATGTTTCCGCTTTCTAAAGGTAATTATTGACTTTTTTAGGTAACAAATATATAATTATATAGACAAATGTTCATATAAACAGACATATGTTTATTTTGGATAGCAAAAGCAGAAAGGGAAGAGATATGGTAGTTGCTTTTTTCGGGCACAGAGATGCAAGAGAAGATATCAAGCCGAAAATAAAGGAGGTCATAACAGACCTCATAGAAAATCATGGCGCAGATACCTTTTTGGTAGGGAACAACGGAAAATTCGATGCAATGGTAACAAATGTCCTGACAGAAGCAGAAGCCCTTTATCCGCATATAAAATACAGTGTGGTCCTCGCATATCACCCCGTAGAAAAAAGAGAATACGAGGACCATTCCCACACGGCTTAGAAAAAGTACCCCCGCGTTTTGCTATAGCAAAACGCAACGAAATGATGATAAAGCAAGCTAATGCAGTAGTTACTTATGTAACCCACAGCTACGGAGGCGCATACAAATTCAAAACAATGTCCGAGAAAAAAGGCAAGCGGTTAATAAACATAGCAGAGCTGATTGAACAATAAAAGGAGATGTAAAAAAAGCATCTCCTTTTATTATATATCTGGTCCATATAATATTTTATTTTCTAAAGACAAACAAATACTCGTGTGCTATTAATAAAAAATTGTATTTTACACTATTGGTTTTCCAATACCCTGTTGCTTTACAATTATGCTGTTCTTTGATAATCAGCTCTTTCAGTTTAAATCCCGCTTCTTCAAAGATTCGCATTACATCAAATGACATCGGGATCATATGACCTTTTTGACGGGTGTCACCCATAAGAACAGCACAAAACTTGTCTTTTTTAAGTACACGATAGCTCTCTGCTGCAACCTTTTTCATTTCTTCAAGAAAATCTTTTACTTTTAATTGCGATAAATCATTTTCTATGCCATCGCTGTACTTAATAATATTTGCATATGGCGGATGTGTACATATTAAATCAATGCTCGCATCGGGTACAAAATCAAGGTTTCTTGCATCCCCCTTTTTGATATATACTTTACCTGTTGCACTCTCTATATCAAAAGCGGTTTTTTCTCTGCATCTTTCAAGGGCAACATCATTTACATCTACACCGATTATATCACGATTCAACAGCTTTGCCTCAACAAGAGTAGTGCCCCCTCCGGCAAATTGGTCAAGAACTAAATCTCCCTCCCCGGAATATCTTAATATAATATTTCTTGGTATGTATGGAGACCAATTACCACGCCATTTAGCATCGTGTGTTGCCCAATCACCACGCTTTGGAAAGGACCAATGCGTAGTCATTTCAAGTTCAAAATCATCAGGCTCCCATTTTTTTATTTTCTTTTCAGCCATTATTTGAAAACCTCATTGATTATACCATTTTCTAAATCTTTGATGTTATAAATGTGTTCCATAACATCAAAAGTTTCTTCAAGATTATTACGGGCACTTGTCCAGCCTTTTCCGTCAGTAAACCATACAAAAGTAAACCTGTCTATTGTATCGGTTTCCAAAGCAAGTGTTTTATAACTACGAGCTGTTTCGTTCAGTTTAGAGCCACCGCTACCATAAAAATTCGTTTCGATTCCATATATCATATTGACTGTTTTAATAACAAAATCAAAACGCTTTTCCATTTTTCCTTGATTTGAAATTGCAGATAAGTCTATATTCCATTTGTCTGTAATTTGGTGAATGTACATTTCTTTGAAATAAGTTTCGTCTTTGATAAATCCTGCTTTCTTTATAAAGCTCTCCACCAAGTTTTCCATTAAATGACCGCCACGATTTTTTCTACCGTTTGAATCAAGACCTGTTTCAACTCCGGTAGCATAATCTACAAGATTATTTACAATGTGATTAGCCATTAAATCAAACAATCCAGTTTTGCGCATAAATACTTTATATTGTTCAGCAGACAGATTAGGATTCTTAAATTGATATGTAAATTCTCCGTCACCGTCAATAGCATAAATTTCATTTGCTCTGACAGCCAAAAGTAGCGGAATGCATTTTAATATTTCGGGGTATTTTTCAAGCAACACTTCAAAATCAGCTTCTATATTTTTTGAACCTATAAGAGAATTTAATATATTAAGCTCAACTTTTATACCCTCAACATTTCTATGCACCTTTTCAAAATCTATATAGTAATCATAATCTGCAATGCTATCACGAAAACCTGATAACCAAGAATTAAAATCTCTACGCATATTACTAACCCCCAATTACTTTATATCGCTACAATGTATTCCACCAGACATAATAGGTGCATTTTTGTTAAATCTATGAACATAGCACCAACTTTGTGGTCCGTCTGGATGATTGTCGCTACTTCTTTTTGTTGTATCTCCAAAAGAATTGGGGTATGGGAAAAATATATGTTCTTCACCATCCATCTCAGAGCATCTAGGACAAGACTTATATTTTTCATTACGGCTGTATTGCGATTTGTTAAGCGGTTTTCCACAATATTTACAATTTGCCATTTTAACTTTCCTCCTTAAAAATTGCTAATAAGCAACTCTTTAATCTTTCCTCTTGCTTCACTGTTACAGTTAATCATACGAGTAGCTTCAACTCTTTTAATTTTATGAGCAGAGTAAATATTATCAAAGAAATCGTCATCAGTATTAGAATTCTTTGGATCTGAATTACTCACAACTACCTTCGCACCTTTTTTGTGCATATCATTAACAAATCGTGCAAGTTCAATCTGTTCTTTATCGTTAAACAAATTCTCTGTATATGCTGTAAAGCTTGCGGTTTCAGTCAATGGTCTATATGGCGGATCGAAATACACAAAGGTATTTTCATCAATAAACTCTGCCGACTCCCTGTAATCACCGCAAACGATTTTAACATTTTGAAGTTTATCTGATACCGCACGGAGATTTTTTTCATCGCAGATGAGGGGATTTTTGTAAGAACCCATCGGCACATTAAAAAGACCTTTTTTGTTTACTCTGTAAAGCCCGTTAAAACAAGTTTTATTAAGGAATATCATCAATGCTGCCTTTTCGATGTTTTCAGCTTCATTACCATTGACTTTCAAATCATTAAAGCGTTCTCGCTTTGCCATATAATACGATTTTCTATCTTCTGTTTCAAGCGGTACATATTCAAGCTGATAAGTTTTCAATAACTTAATTAATCCCTCAATATAATCACGAACTATCACATAGGTATTTATAAGCTCGGTATTTATATCACTTATATATATTTCTTCTAAATTGTACTTGCTTAAAATATCAAAAAGCACAGCACCGCCGCCAACAAAAGGCTCGGCATACTTTGTAATAACTCCATTATCAAAAGGATAGTATTTTTCAATTTCATTTAATAACTGACTTTTACCGCCTGCCCATTTCAAGAAGGGTTTTACGCACTTTTCATCAGAAGGATTATATCTCGTACTTCTTGCATCAACTGGTTTTTCCGCATTAGTTGGTATAAGCCACATATTCCCCAACATTTGTGCATTTTCTATTCTGTTTTCAGAACAGAGAACAGCCACTCGCCTTTGTGATATACCCCACTTATCAGCAGCTTCTCTTGCAGACATAACTTCCATATTTCAACACTCCTTGTCTATTACAAATAATATTATATTCTAAAACTCGAATAAAAGCAATACCATTTTTGAGCTTTCTATGTTTTATACAAAGATTTACGGTTGCAATAGTGAAAACAGCCTCACTATTGCAACCGCATTTTCAAGGATTCCGCCATAGTTCATTAATGTCATATCTGCGGACTTTATAAAAGGCAAGCAGTTAATAAACATAGCGGAGCTGATTGAACAATAAAAGGTTGTCTCGTTTTTTGAGACAACCTTTTATCATCTGTTATATACTGAAAACATATTCGGCAAGGTCATTGAGCTTGGTTGACTTCACATCGACGATAGTCATTGTGTCGCTGTCCTTGTTTTCTTCAAAGGTAAATACATCTTCTCTGCATTGTACGGTATATGATGAGTCCGAGAATACAGCATAGGTGAAAATATACTGTCCGTCCTTCATTTCAATGCTTGTCAGGTAGTTGGACAGTGTGCCATAGCCGTGAGCACAGCACACAGTATACACACCGTTTTCGTCAACGGTTGCATAAGCAGCCTTTGACAGAGCGTTTGCAAATTTTTGCAATACAGCCTCATCTGTATAACCAAACTGCAGGCTTATATACTCCTTGAACTCCTCCAAGGTGGTAGTAAAAACGAAATCCTCACCCAACGCCATACGGGTGTGTACCGCGGTGTGCATAATAGCGTCAAAATTAACGTTGGGATCCAGCGCCTCATCCGACATCGCAAGCTTGATGTTTCTGTAGAACTCCTCGACAAATTTATATGTGTTGTAAAGCACAGGAGAAGCATTTTCGTCGGGCGCATAAGCCTTTTGGTATGCCGCATATCTCTCGGCAGGTCCAAAATATTCAACTCCGAAGGCTCCGGTCTTACGAACATAAAGAATGTAGTCATATACTCCCACAGGGAATATATCGCTTTCGCTTTGGCTTACAATAAACTTCACCTTAGTTTCCAAGCCGTCAAAGGGAATTTCATCAAAATACTCTGTCACGATTTTGCCGCCGTCTATCATTACGTCAGCCTTTATCTTCATCAGCTCTTCGGTGGTGTCTCCGTACATATACAACTGCAGTACCTCAAGGTCACTAAGACATATAGCCGACAGAAATTCACGTGTCATCTGCTCGTTTGAGAGATTTTCGTATATGCTGTCATAGTCTCTTGCGCTTATCTCATACTCAAATTCCGTATAGCCTGCCTTGGGTGTCTCTTCGGGTACATCGTCAGGTTCTGACGGCTCCACCGTAACCGACGGAGTGTCATCAAGGGGTTTACCCGTTATGTCTGAGGGCTTTGTTTGACATGATACAAGTAATATTGCCATAAGTACTATAAGTAATGCTCTTTTCATATTATCCTCCTTTATGCATTATACGATGCTCTGGGTACGTTAATGGTTGCATTTCTTTCAACATTAACAAGTCTCATAATATCTGTATTTTCATTCTCTTCAAATGTCAGGGTCACATCCATACACTTCTGAAGATAAGCCATATCCGAATAGAATTCATAATATATATTATAGCCCTTATCTGTCTTGTCCACACCTGTTATGCGGCAGGCATATGTAGTTGCACATTGACCGTAGGAATAAATATACTTTCCTTTTTCAGCATCGTAATAAGATTGAAGCTTTTCTGTTATTTCGGGATAGCTTCCCTGCTCTGCGCCAAAGCGATTCATCATATATTTTTCAAAATCTTCAAGAGTAAAACCGTCTAGCTTTATTACAAGCTTTTCATACACATCAAGCTTTATCAGCTCAAAAATGTTATTAATGTCGGGATTATCTTTTGTTTCATAGATACACCAGTCAAGATATCTGTCAGAAAAGACAAGGACATCCATTAGCTTTGGGTCATCGGATTTCGGCACGTTATCGGTCAACTCCGCTCCGACTCTCTTGATTTTTATAAAGGCAGGGTCGGGTATATAATTCGACGTTACTTCATATTCGTGCTCTCCCACGGGAAATGTAGGGTTATCACTTTCTGTAACCTTTATTTTCACAACAGCCCTGCAGCCGTCCCATTCAGCCTTTTCAATCTCACCAAGCTCATATGTCATGGCGACTCCGTTATAATCGTGTCCCCAGCCGTTTGTGTACACATTTACAAGGTCCATGTTTTGATATACAAGAGCATCAAGGAAGCCCACAAGTCGTTCCTCAACGGTCATATCCCATACGGCAGAGTCGTGTTTGTTCAGATTTTCCTCCAGAGCGCTTCTGTACAAGGGCAGGATAGCCTTGAAGTCTGTCTCCTCGGGAAGCTCACCCGGTGTTACTGTCTCGGATATCACACTATCCTCCGGCGCCTGAACCTCCTTCAAGCTTGACTCTTCCTTGCAGGATACAAGCAAAAGCATCAGCAAAAAGGTTAATAAAATTGTCCTTTTCATAACAACTCTCCTTTCGTGCTTCTGTTTATATTATAGAACAAGGCAATATAAAATGTCAATACATTACATCAAATACATATTGTAAAATATTATGTCTACGTATTATAACTATATGATACACTGAATATATGTTATGGTCGCAGAAAAACAAAACAAGAAGATTATTAATTTATACAAATCCCCCACACTGCATTGTAGGATACTCTGCTTTGCAGGTGGGGGATTTTGGCATGGTTATTAAAGTTCAATTAAACGTTACTACCTGCTCCTTGGGCGGTGCGGCAGGAATAACAGAAGTAACTCTTATCACAGGACCCGCCTCAACATACATTTTGTGAGCTTCGATTGATATTTTTCCTGTAATCTCTACCCAATCGTAGGTTTTGAGCTTATCGCTGTCGCGCCACTTGCAAGCAAGGGCACTGTACTTGATATCATCTGCACAGCAGGTCATAACATGACGCCCGCAGGCAAAGCTTCCCTTTGGAATTGATGCATCCTTCGCAACCATTCCCTTGAAGCGCACCTTTTTGCCGTCATACTTGGTCATATCCTCTACCAAATCACGGTACCAATAACCGTAGTCCTCATCCTCTATCTTTATAACCTCTGCATTGATATCAAAGGGTAAGGGGTCCTCTATATTGTCATATTCTATTGTGCCGTCTGTCTTATCATACACTATTCTGGCACTTCTGCTGACACCTCTCACCAGCTTGTGAAGCGCCATGCGGTCACTGTCGGCATCAACTCTGTTAAATGCAACCATATCACAGGAGGAAAGCTTATCCACCATAAGACTGCGCATATTCTTGTTGTAGCTGTCGGCTGTAGTCGAATCGCATATAAACAGCTCTTGGTATACAAGCCAATTTTCAGGCAAATTGTTGTACAGACTGCTAAGCTGCCACATGCCGTTGTATTCTATCATAACAAACACAGCATTGTGTTTCTTTACCAGAGAGGATAACAGCTCAGGGGAAATGTCACTTTCGTCCTCAATATATTCAAAATATATATTGGGAGTATTGAATGAAGCGGGGTCATATTCCTCTATTCCCTCTTCGCAAAGAATGAAAAGAGTGTTACCGGGAGCATTGAAGGACTCGCCCTCAAGACTCTCCTGTACAAATCTCGTCTTTCCTGCCTCAAGAAATCCTGTAAATAAATAAACGGGTATTTCCATCTTTTAGCCTCCGTATTAAAGCAAAAACAGTTCTTTCAAGGCATCCTCGCAAATACCCGAGCCTATAACGCAAAGACGGCCTGTCGGCACTGCACTGCCAAGTCTGACATCGCTCTCTCCCGGTACATAATCAAAATGTATAAAGCCCTCTGTACCGTTGACAATTCCCTTGGCACGAAGAATTACGCCGTATTTATCTTCATTATCAAGAGCAGAAAGCGCCGCCGTTATTTCTTCTTTGGTGTATCTTCTGCCTGTTTCAACTCCAAAGCTTGTGAACACCTCATCTGCGTGATGATGATGCTCATGTCCGCAGCAGCAGTGCTCGTCATGGTCGTGGTGGCAGTGCTCGTCATGGTCATGGTGGCAGTGCTCGTCATGGTCGTGGTGGCAATGCTCGTCATGGTCGTGGTGACAATGCTCATCATGGTCGTGGTGGCAGTGCTCGTCATGGTCGTGGTGGCAATGCTCGTCATGGTCGTGGTGACAATGCTCATCATGGTCGTGGTGGCAGTGCTCGTCATGGTCGTGGTGACAGTGCTCGTCATGGTCGTGGTGATGACCGCATGACGGGCAAACATGAGCTTCCTCTGTAAGCTGCTTCAATTCATCCTCAAGAGTATTTTTCTTCTCAAGCATTTCAAGTATCTGCTTACCTGTAAGCTGCTCCCAGGGGGTAGTAAGAACATCGGCATCGGGATTGTGTTCCTTTATTCTTCTTACACAGTCTGCAAGCTTTTCATCGGAAACACCCGAAGTATGGCTGAGTATAACAGTTGCCGCACACTCTATCTGGTCATTGAAAAATTCGCCGAAATTCTTCATATACATTTTGCATTTATTCACATCGACAACAGTTGCAAAGGCATTGAGCCGAGCATCGTGAATATCGGCATCCTTAACAGCACGGATAACGTCACTGAGCTTGCCCACACCGGACGGCTCAATGAGAATACGGTCGGGAGCATAATCCTCCACAACCTGCTTAAGCGCCTTTGAAAAATCACCCACAAGACTGCAGCAAATACATCCCGAGTTCATTTCGGTAATATTTACTCCCGCATCCTGCAAAAAGCCTCCGTCAATACCGATATCGCCGAACTCATTTTCAATAAGCACAAGCTTTTCTCCGCTGTAGCCTGTTTCTATAAGCTTCTTTATGAGTGTGGTTTTTCCTGCTCCGAGAAAGCCTGAAAATATATCTATCTTTGTCATTTTATTTCTCCTTTTTTACTTTACAAATCAACTTAATATAGGCGAGAATTGCCGGCAGAAGCCAACACAAAAAGCAGAAAAACCTCATTATATCAGATTTTTCTGCTTTGTTTGTCAGTCGATTACTATAGATTCGATAGTCTGGTCAATCATGGGACGGTCACGTCCGTCTGTTCTGACACCTGCTATCTTATCAACGGTTTCAAGTCCCTGTGTTACCTTACCGAAGGCGGCATACTGACCGTCAAGGTAGGGTGCATCTGCATGCATAATAAAGAACTGGCTTCCTGCAGAGTTGGGGTCCATAGCACGTGCCATGGAGATAACTCCCCTTTCGTGCTTCAAGGGGTTGGCAAAGCCGTTTGCGGCAAATTCGCCCTTGATATGGTGACCGGGACCGCCCATACCTGTACCCTGAGGACATCCGCCCTGAATCATAAAGCCTGCTATAACACGGTGGAAAATAAGACCGTCATAGAAGCCTTCGTTTACAAGATTTACAAAATTCTCAACAGTAACGGGAGCGATATCGGGATAAAGCTCAAGCTTTATGACACCGCCGTCTGCCATGGTGAGGGTTGCTTTTACTGTATTTTCCATTATCAATGCCCTTCCTTATTTTTCAACTCTTGCTTCAAGATATTCAACAAGGTCGCCGACACTGAGAAGAGTGTGGATATCCTGTTCCTCAATTTCAACTCCGAACTTGTCCTCGCAAAGCACCACAAGGTCTGCAAGCTCAAGAGAGTTAAGCTTGAGGTCATTGATAAATTCCGCATCAAGAGTTATAAGCTCGGAAGGAACATCAAGTTCCTCTTCAAGTGCTGTTTTGATTTCTTCAAACATAGTCATTCTCCTTTAGATTCTTTTAATCTTTTTTGTTGTAGTTTTTTCAAATTCAGTTTTTCTTATCTCAATGCCTCTGATTTGCTTGAAAATCGGAAGCTTCTTATTGAGCTCTTGTATTTCTGCCTTAATGATATCCTTTATTTGAGAAATATCCTCTATTCCTCTTTCCTTTGCCAAATCAAAGTTGGGGAATATCTGGGCAGTTATTACAGTGTCACCCGATGCATTGGGCTTGCCCAGAACTATACACTCTGACACAAGCTCTATTCTGTAAATATGCTCCTCCAATTCCTCGGGGAAAACATTTTTACCGTTATCAAGAATAATTATATTCTTTTTTCTGCCTGTAATGTATATAAAGCCGTCCTCGTCTATATATCCTATATCGCCTGTAGAGAACCAGCCATCCTCGTCAATCACCTGGGCGGTAAGCTCGGGAGCATTGTAATATCCCTTCATAACATTGGGACCTCTTACAATGATTTCACCCTCTGTATCATCGGGAGAAAGCTTGTCAATCTTGACCTCCACATCATGAACGGGAAGTCCCACGGAAGCATATTTTTTCCAATGGAAGGGACACACCGATACAAGGGGGGAGCATTCTGTAATACCATATCCCTGTACAAGATTTATTCCAAGCTCTTCAAAGCCCTTGACATATTCGGGAGAAAGAGCGGCGCCTCCGCACACAATTTTTTTCAGACGTCCGCCGAAAGCCGCATTTACCTGTCCAAAAAACGTTGAACGAAGGTCAATGTTTACGTGTCTGAGCACATTGCTTACAGCGATACCCCGCTTCAGCTTCTTTGTCTGATTGTTTTTGGAGGCAGTATCCCATATCCTTTTATACACGGTGGTAACAAAAAGCGGGACAAGTATCATTGCCGTAGGCTTGAACAGCTGAAGGTTCTTGGTGAGATATTTCATACTGTCATTAATACTTACCGTTGCACCCACAAGTATGGGAGTAAGTATACCGCAGGTCATCTCGTAGGTATGATGAAGAGGAAGCACCGACATAACCACATCGTTTTCGGTAAAATCCAGCATACGTGCCGACGAGCGCACAGAATATACGATATTGTTCTGTGAGAGAACAACACCCTTTGAGGTGCCTGTTGTACCCGAGGTGAAAATGATTATGGCATCCTCGTTTACATCTATTTCAAAATCTATAAAATCGGTATTATTCTCATTCAACAGTCTTTTTCCTCGCTCTGAAAGCTCGGCTGTTGTAAGAAACTTTTCATTCTTTTGCTTTGAAGCATCGTAGTCGCCGATTCTTATAAAATAAGAAATGCTGCTTTTGTCCGACAACCCTTCAAAATAAGTGTGGAAGCGCTCGGAATAAACTACTGCGGAAACCTCTGCAAGCTCAAGAAATTTTCCTATTTCATCTTCCGTAAGCTCCTTGTCAAGGGGCACAATAATTGAACCGCCGTTAACGGTTGCAAGGTAGGTGGATATCCACTCCTTTGAGGTTTCGCCTATCACGGCGATTTTCTTACCCTTGAGTCCGAGAGAATAAAAAGCGGTTCCAAGTCTGTCTGTATATTTATCAAAGTCAAGATAACTTACATCAATGATTTCGCCGTTTTCCTTGCCCTTATATCTGAGATAGGCTTTATCGGGCATAAGCTCGGCGGCTGATTTCAGAAGCTCCTTTAGATTGGCAAAAGGTCTGCGTTCATAATCAGGATATCCTTTTTTCATAACTTCTCCTTTCTGTTTCTCTGTTTATTATATTGTCAATTATGTGATTTGTCAAGATTTGTTTAAAATTTTTGCTTTTGCCTTTACAATCCCGAAACAATGTGTTAATATGATACAGTCAGAAAAAGTCGAAAGGAATGCTTGTATGCTTCACATAAATATTGTTTTACACGAGCCTGAAATTCCTCAGAACACAGGCAATATTGCACGTACCTGTGCAGTAACGGGAGCAAGCCTCCACCTTATTGAGCCCCTCGGCTTTGAGCTTGACAGTGCAAAGCTGAAAAGAGCGGGGCTGGATTATTGGGACAAGCTTGACGTGCACCGCTATTCCTCCATCGAGGACTTCTTTGAGAAAACTCAGGGCAATTATTTCTTTTTCACCACAAAGACAGACAAATCCTTTGCCGATGTGAAATACGAGGGCAATGTTTTCCTCATATTCGGCAAGGAAACAAAAGGTCTGCCTCGCCAGCTTATCGATGCCCACCGAGATACCGCAGTGCGTATACCCATGAAAAACGACCTGAGGTGTCTCAACCTGTCAAACTCTGCCGCCGTTGCAGTCTATGAGGTTTTGCGGCAGAATTCATATCCCGATATGATATGACCCTCGGAGCTTTCGGCATAAAAAAGCAGGGTTACAACAAACAGTGAAATGTTGAAAGCCGACACCGAGATAAGATACAGTGAAAATACTGCAAGTAAAAAGAGCGTTATGCGTGATACGGCGTGGACCGTCCTTTCCGCATCATACAGCTCTTTTTTTGTTGACAGCAGTGCCGTCATTGCGGCTCCTCCGTCAAGGTTTGATATCGGAAGAAGATTGAATATGCCGTAAAATGCGTTTGAAAGCATAAGAAAAAACAAATCGGCAGAAAAACCGTGCCTGAGACACACAAAAAATATAACGGTAAAAAGCAAATTCACAGCGGGACCGGCAAAGGCTGTCAAAGCTTCTTTGGGGTAGCTTATAAGCTTTTTTTCCAGCACCAGAGTACCGCCGAAAAGTCCGAGAACAAGTGCCTTCGCCCTGACACCGAAAATTCTCAGCACCGCAATATGCCCCGCCTCGTGCACAAGGGCAGAGAACAGCATAAACAAAACAAATTTTGCTTCATTTGTAACAAAGAGTGTGGCAAGCGTTATGATAAATGACGGTTCTATGTGTATTTTCAAGTCTCCACTCCCCTGTCTTTCATAGAAAAGACTGCCACTGCTCTTTCGCTTTCCAGCATTTTTGAAATAAGTCTTGACTCCGCTTCTTCAAGACTCGTGTTTTCACGTCTTGCTGACAGCAAGGCTATGATAAAGCAAATAATTACTACAATAAGCTTTTTGGACAAAAATATCCCTCGCATATAATTTTTGAAATTATATGCGAGGGAATCTGTTTTAATTCTTAATTTCCCTTTTTCTTGGAAAACATATACCAGAGCGAACCGGAAAGGAATACCGAGGAGTAAAGACCCGCAACGATACCTACAATAATGGGAAGTGCAAATTCCTTGATGGAATGAACTCCCAGAATGTATATCATTCCGATTGTAAAGAGTGTGGTGAGAGTAGTGTTGACAGAACGCATGAGAGTCTGACGTGCACTGATATTGATTATAACGCCAAAATCTGTTCTGCCCATTTTTCTGCGGTTTTCGCGCACTCTGTCAAAAAGAATAATAGTAGCATTGATTGAGTAACCAAGTATGGTGAGAATTACGGCAATAAGATTTGAACTGACAGGAATTCCGAATACCGCATATGAAGCAAAAACGATAAAAATGTCATGAATAAGACAAAGCACAGCCGCAACAGCGGACCTTATCTCAAAGCGTATGGCGATATACACAAGCATAAGCACCACAGCGACAGAAGTAGCAACAACCGCCGACTGCTTTATTTCGTCGGAAACAGAAGCACTTATACTGGACTCTGACAGCACCTCAACCTGAGTTTCACTGCCATAGGCTGTATTGAGAGACTCATAAACCTTGGCTACAACCTCGGGAGCAGCCTCCGCCGCCTTTATGATAACACAGCTTGAATCGTCACCCGATTTCTGAATAGAAGTGACTTTAATGCCGTCAACACTGTCAACAAGATTTCTTACGGAATCAAGCTCAGCCTTGTCAAGAGTTGTGTGAAGGTCATATTGAAGGGATATACCGCCTGCAAAGTCGGTATCGAAATTAAAGCCGTTAACAGCCATAAATACAGCACCGATAATAATAACCGCCGCCGCAATGATAAACCAAAGCTTGCGGTATCCGATTATTTCCATCTGGTCTTTAGTAATCAGTTTCATTAAATCCCCTCCTTTTTATATTCCGTAAAGCTTGGGATTGGTTAAGCCAAGCTTTGCAACGGTCAGCATTATAAAGCGTGTAATAACAAGGGCGGTAAACATGGACACAACAATACCTATAAACAGTGTTATGGCAAAGCCCTGTACAGTACCTGTACCGAATGTCCAAAGCACTACTGCTGCAATTATTGTGGTAACGTTACTGTCTACAATTGATGTAAATGCACCCTTAAAGCCCGACTTGACAGCCGAAAGAGTACCCTTGCCCGCACGTATTTCTTCTTTTATACGCTCGTTTATAATTACATTGGCATCCACCGCCATACCTATGGACAGCACTATACCGGCAACGCCGGGAAGTGAAAGATTTACCTTTGCAACAACCAGCACAATTGCCACAATTGCCATATATGCCACAAGGGCAATAACCGATACAAGACCGGGAAGCCTGTAAAAAGCCGTCATAAAGAGTGCTACAAGCACAATGCCTATTGCACCTGCAAGAATTGCAGTCTCAAGAGCCTTTTCACCGAGAGTAGGACCGACGGTATCGGCACGTACTTCTCTGAGCTTGAAGGGAAGCTGACCCGAGCTGATTATGCTGGCAAGGTCCTTTGCGCTTTCCTCTGTGAAATTACCTGTTATAACTACATCCTCAAGAACCAGCTGTTCCCATACATAGGGCTTTGACACTTCATCGTCATCAAGCATTATTCTGATGTAATTCGTTTCATTGCTGATGTTTTCACTGCTCGATGCCTCAAGTGTTGCCTGGGCAAACTTGTCTACGGCAGCAGATTTCAATGTCAGCTGTACAAAGTGTTCGGGAACCACGGAATTCTCATCCAAATAGTTATACATATTCTTTGCAGACTTGATGTCACTTCCTGTGAGAACCACCGTTCCGTCAGCCGATACAAAGGTAAGCTCACCTGTGTTTCCCAAAAGGTCTCTCGCCTTGCTGATATCTTTTTCTTCGGGGATCTCTATCTGGATTCTTTTCTCGTCCTTAAGCTGTGTCAGAGACGCTTCTGTATATCCTGCCTTTGAAAGACGTCTTGTAAGCACCGCCACAACCGCATTATAATCATCTTCTTCAGCCTTTGATGCATCCTCTATATCGGGCTCGTAAACAAGCAATGTTCCTCCCGCAAGGTCAAGTCCTTTTCGGATTGCACCTTCTTCAAAAATTCCCGGCATAAACTTTCCTATACCGCACAGCGCAACATATGCCGCTACTGCTATAATAAGCAATGAGCATATGAGCTTGGTTAAATTCTTAGCCATTTTTTATATTCCTTTCTGAAAATAATCTTTTGACAGTATACTACATTTCACCAAAAAAGTCAACAATTCATTTTTCGTTCAAAAAGATGTCAGGTAGATGTCAGGTAAATGTCATTGTATGTCATGCTCGGTGTG
>CAZYTA010000057.1:0-15325 GCA_964650465.1 uncultured Oscillospiraceae bacterium
AAAGGAACTGATTGCGGCAATGGAAGAAATACGGGAAAAGCCGCTAAAATCCGCTTGAACAAAGGAAAACGGTGCAGCCCTCACGGGTTACACCGTATCCTACATAAGACTGTCCTTTAGAGTACGACTCTAAAGCGACTGCTCTTTTGTTTTGTGTAGCGGGGGATTTTCACCGACTGACCGACGGAGGAGATCAGGGGACAAAAGGATAAAAACAATCCAGTGAATTGTTTTTATCCTTTTGGTAACGAAAATAGGGAGTCTTGAAGTAAGGCTGTTCCTTACGCACAAGGCGAGTTATTTTCGGAAGGGCCTTTCAAATCCTCTCATCGTAATCAATTATTGCAATCAAAAAAAGATATCGCACCGAAAACCCGAGAACTTCTCGCTTTTTTCGCTTTTCTGGAAAATCGTAAAACATTTAAAAAGATATCATCCTCAATCGTAGGTATTTGAACTACTTGCCTCTGTGGATCACTACAAAAATTATAGTTATACTATACTTAATATCTATAAGCACTATGTGGTTATTCTTCTATAATATGATATAATATAATCACAGAAGCGCTTCTGAAAAAATTATCGGAGGTTTGAATATGTCTATAGGAACAACGATTAAAAGACTGCGCAGAGAACGCAGTATCACACAAGAACAACTTGCTGAATATTTAGGAATCAGTACAGGTGCAGTATCTCAATGGGAATGTGATCGAACTGCGCCGGACATTACACAGTTGCCTCTGCTTGCCAATATTTTCAATGTCAGTGCAGATGAACTGCTTGAAATTGATGGAAAAAAGAAAGATGAAATCATACAGATGTTTTTAGATAAGTATGATGAATTTTCGAACAAGGGCGATCTTATGTCAAAATTTGATTTGACAAAGGAAATGTACAGGAAATATCCAAACGATTATCATGTTATTGAAAAGTATATTTTGGAGCTATTTAACGATCCCAATTATCCGGAAGAACCTTTGGGCGAAGCGGTACACAAAAATGAACTTTATAAGCTTTGCGATAATGTTCTCGAGCATTGCACAATTCAGAAAATACGTTATACCGCAGCTGATATTATTTCCGTACTTTATATCAATGATGGTCTTATTGATAAGGCGAAAGAAATGTATGAGCAGTTTCCCGAAAGCATATATGACACTGTCTCAGAGCTATATGAGCAAATGTATTGCAGATGTGACAATAATAAATATATTGAATTTGTCAAGAAAAATCTTCGCTACACCACAGAACATCTTGTAAATAAAATCAGGAATTTTGGAACATTTGTTGCTCAAAACGCAGATGAAAAAATTTGTGCATATCAAAAGTGTCTTGCTCTTATCGACTTGGTTTATGACGATGGTGATTATGGATTCGCTTGCTACTATATTGGTCATATTAACTGCCTTCTTGCAAAGGTATATTATAACTTGAAAAAGCTCGATACTGCGGCTTTTTATCTCGAAAAAGGACTGCATTTCAGCAAGTTATATGATGAACAGCAGAAGATAGTAAAACACACATCATTGCTGTTAAAGGACGATGAAGAAGATTTATCTATGGTATATCATACATCTCGAATGAACTGTGTTTCATTAATGATAAAAGTGTTCAAGGAAGGATTAACAGACTCCTCGGTTCAATCAGAATTATCAGCCATCTTGAACAAGTATGCTCCGTATTCAAATAACATTTAATGTCAGTCTTTTTAGGATGATATCTTAATATATTGACACCAATAATCGTGAATGAGGCTCAAAAAACAATGTTTCATATTGTTTTTTTCTGTTTTTGTGCTATAATTAAACTGAGTTTAATCAAGAAGTGAAAAGCTTTGGAGGAAAAATGAAAAAGATACTAATTTTTTCAGTGATTTTATTTGCTTTGTTGCTTTGCGGCTGCACAAATAATGAGAGTATAGGCAATGTAGAGGAAGAAGTGCTTATCGATGAAACCGATAGCAGCCACGAAGGTGAGCAAGCTTCCGACGACACAATCGAGGAAGAGGTGCAGGAGAACATTGAACAGCCTGCTGACAGTGTTGTAGAAGAACCTTCGGAGAATATTGATAATTCACAAGATGAAGATACAGAGGTACCTGCAGAATCCGATACTCCGATAGAGCCGGAGGAAGTAGTTCAACCAGTGGAAATCGGTGTTACCGATATCAAGCTTTCGACCTACAGTGTTTCTGTAACAGTAGGCGAAAAGAAAATGCCGATAGTCACAATGTATCCTCAGAATGCCACCAATAAAAAAGAGATATGGACAAGCTCGGACACTGCTATTGCAACGGTTGACGGTATTGGTAATATTAAGGGAATTGCAGAAGGGGAGTGTACCGTAACTGTTACCTCTGCGGACAATCCTGCAGTCAGCGCTGTTGTGACCGTTACTGTAAAGGCAGTGCCCGAATGTACATACATAGACGGCATTCTCATAGTAAATAAAACATACCCCTTGCCTGAATCTTATGCACCGGGATGGGAAACAGAGGCAGCCGGACCTTTATGGGAAATGATTGCCGCCGCAAAGAAGGACGGCATAAAGCTGTGGATGACCTCGGGCTACCGTAGCTATTACGATCAGCAGTATATCTATAACGGTTATGTGAAACGCGACGGTCAGGAGAAGGCAGATACATATTCGGCGCGACCGGGGCACTCGGAGCATCAGACGGGTCTTGCATATGACCTCAACGACCTTGATCATGATTTCGGCGACACCCCCGAAGGACAGTGGGTAGCTGAAAACTGTCATAAATACGGCTTCATACTCCGCTATCCCAAGGGCAAGGAAGAAATAACTGGATATATGTATGAGCCTTGGCATATAAGGTATTTGGGTGTCGAGAAGGCAACCGAAGTATATGAGAGCGGCTTGTGTCTTGAAGAGTTTTTGAATATTACCTCAGAATATGCAGAATGATAACACAGGGAGATTGATATGCTGTTGGACCACATAGAAAGAATAAGGAATGCAGAAACTCCTGTAAGGAAAGAAATAGAAAAATGCGGCACTCTGAAAATCAGTGCCGTTGAAACTACACCGATTGTCTGGAAGGGAAGATTACTGAGGTTTGAGTGGCTTCGCTCTGCCGAATGGGATTCGGTTCACAAGCAGAGAGAGCAGGGAAGCTATATCTTCTTTGATATGGAAACGGAAGAAGCTGTAGGTGAGGAATTTGGCTTTGACCACGCTTTCGGCTGCTGCTATGAGGAAGACGGTATAATGTATGCCTACGGTGTCAGAGGAAGCGGCGGAGGAACTAATGTTATCGATATGTTTTGGTCAAAGGACCTTAAGCAGTGGGAGATGCGCGAAGCCATTGTAATTCCCCGAAACCTGAGTATATTTAACACATCTGTTTGCCGCGGTGCAGACGGTAAATATGCTATTGCAATCGAGATATGCGGACCCGAAGAGCTGGTAGGCCCCGGCTTCAAAAGTATTTTTGCATTGTCCGACGATTTGTTTAATTGGGAGCTTTTACCTATTGAATCTCATATTTACCGAAAAGAGACCTATTCGGCTTGCCCTTCAATCAGATACTTTGACGGTTTTTACTATATGGTTTATCTTGATGTTTTACCGTTTTCAAGATATGTTACGTATATTGTCAGAAGTCGGGATTTACTGCAGTGGGAGGTCGGCGTCAGAAATCCATTTATGTTTTTTGACTCAAACGACAAAAAGGTTATTCATCCCGAACTCTTCACAGAACAGGAGCTGCACTTTATAGAAAATGCTGTAGATTGCAACAACAGCGATGTTGATTTTTGCGAATATAACGGTAAAACAATAATTCTTTACAGCTGGGGAAATCAGCATGGAAAAGAGTTCTTGGCTATGGCAACCTATGACGGAGGTCTTGAAGAGCTTTTGAAATCATATTTTGATTGATAATTGTTTTTCGTGTAAAGTGTCTCTCATGCAAAAATTCACTTCATAAGAGAACAACGGCAGTCGTGAAATCGACTGCCGTTGCTTTTGTGATTATTCGTAAAATTTTTCTTTTGCTTCCTTGAAGAACTTGAAGGTTTCTTCAAAGTACATTTTCTTGTCGGGCATTGTGCTGAACCAGGGCGCTGACATATATCCGAGAATTTGGTCATCGGGAGCATTTTCTTTGAAATACTCGACGAGATCGTGATGGTTCCAGTCGCAACGGTTAAATACCGAAGCACATGGAACATACTGATATCCTTCTTTCAAAAGGGGAAGAGCAACCTCGCGGAAGCGTACAAGGAAGGGATCTTCCTCAACGTACTTGATACCCATTTTTGCATAGTCGCCTTCATTATAGTAAGCAACATATTCAGCACGGGATTCGATAGGAGTCCAATGCTCGGGATTAAGTGCGTTATAGTTCCAGGGTGAAAGAACTACCTCATCGGGCTCGATATGCTTTTTAAAATCATCGGGATGATTGAAAAGGGGGCAGGACCATATCCAAGGCTTTGCACCTGTATCTGCAACAGAGTCAATAAGGAAGCGAAGGTCATGCCAGAAGAGGTCTTTTTGACGGTAGGTGGCAAGCTGCTTGCCCGCAACATGTCTTGCATCCTCTTCATCAAAGCCGAGATGAATGAACTCGGGCTCCTCGAATGTTCTGTAAACCTCGTGAATCAGTTCGTCAGCCATTCTGTAATATGCATTTGTTGAAATCATTTTTGCGTATTCACCCAGCCAAGCACAGTGAGGTGTGGCAAAGTTGATTTTCGGGATAAGAGTTATGCCCTTATCACGACAACGCTTGATTTCCTGATGAACTCTCTTGCGAGTCCAAGTATTCTTCATTGATATTTCGGGATGAGTTGCCCATTGAATAGCATCCCCAACATCCAGAACTATCATGTTAATACCGCATTTTTCTGATTCTTCAAGTATGTAGTCCCACATTCCCTCATCAAAGTTTTCTTCAACAGAGTCAAATTTTTTTGCCCACATACTTTTACTTAAGTGAACGAGAATAGACCATATTTTTTGATTTGCCATTTATTTTTCCTCCTTGTGTTTTATCTAAACAAAGTTTATCATAAGATTAGCTTTATTTCAAGACATAATATAAATATTTTTTGCTTCTTACGGTGATTCTTTTAGCATTTAATAAAAAATATAAAATAATCATTTTTTGAATTGACGGAATCGTTATTTTGTAGTACAATATATTTATAGGTTTTATAGTTTGCAAGATTTATAATTTATCATATATAAAGCTTTTGGAGGAAAATATGAAGTATTCTCAGCAGTTTAAAGAAAAGAAGGAAATAGTACAGTCGAAATTTGTAAGTGTTGGATTTGACGGATTTATTGATTACGTTGTAAAGCCCGTCAAGACACGTGCAGATGAGCATAACTGTACATACTATCCAACTATTGATAAATTCGGTGAAAAGGTTTCAAGCCTTGCGGGAATAAGCGGTAATATAGAGCTTGTTTTTGAAAAAACCGATTTTGGCGGTTGCGGACCTCACTATATTAACGGCCTTGCAAATATGGGTGTAAACTGTACTTGTGTGGGCACTCTCGGCTATCCTGAGGTCAATCCGATATTTGATTTGCACAAAAATTGCAAAACAATAACCGTTGGAGAGCCGGGGTATTCATATCTTTTCGAGTTTGAGGACGGAAAGATAATCATGAGTAACATAAAGGAAATAAGCCAGCTTACTTGGAATGATTTGGTACAGCGTGTCAGCATTGACGAAATGGTAAAATATTTCGAGGATGCAGATATTATTACTCTGGTTAATTGGAGTTACCTTGTTCATTTCCACGAAATATATGAAAAATTCCTTGAGCTGGTTATGCCTAAACTAAAAAACAAGGACAGAAAAATATACATTGACATTGCAGATTGTGCTAAACGTGCGCCCGAGGAAATAAAGGCAGCTCTTAAAATGTTTGGACGTTACAGTCAGTATGCACCTACATATCTTGGTCTTAACAAGAGTGAGTCCATGGTAATGCATTCTGTTTTGTGCGAGGGTGAATATGAAGGCTCGTTGGCTATAGCAAGAGTTATCAAGGAATACTCGGGTATAGGTACTGTTATAATTCATCCTGTTGACAGCTCAGCTGCCGTATATGACGGCGGGGAAGTAGAGGTACAGGGTATTTTGTGTGAAAAGCCCAAGAAAACCACAGGCGGCGGTGACAACTTCAATTCAGGATTCTGCGCAGGACTTCTTGCGGGACTCGATGTAAAGAGCTGTCTTGTAAGCGGCATGACAACTTCGTACCTCTATGTTAAAAACGGAAAATGCAACAGCTTTGACGATATTTGCAAAGCTATGGAAATGTATGATGACAGAGTGTAAACGCTGATATAAAGAATTTTTTAAAGGCTCCCTTGCGTAAGGGAGCCTTTAAAATTTAATAGGTGTCTCGAAGTAAGGGGAAACACAAATCCGCAATATGTAACAGTAAAACCCATAGTACCTCTCAGATATAATAATAACGCCTGTCTGCTTACTTTAGGCAAAAAAACACTCCCGGTTTCTCGGGAGTGTTAATTTTATTGTTTAGTAAAGAGCGGGCTTTTCGATATCTACAGGCATATCGATTTCGGGCTCTACCCAGTCAGCAGGGTTTTCAATAATTGCACCGCTGACACCGATAACCACCTGTGCACGGGTTGTAAGCTCAGTTGTGGGTTCGCCGCCGTAGGTGAACTTAAAGTCGCCTGCAGGAACTGTTACAGTACCTGTATGGTTGATCTTCTCAACATGAGCCTCTGAGCCTGTCCACTTGCCTTCCTCGTCATAGAGAGGCTTGAAGTAGTTGATATAAGCCTGATTATACTCGGGATAGTACTCAATGAAGTCTCCGCTGTGGAGTTCAGCATCGAATGTGATAGTCTGTCCTCCGATTGTAACGGAAGGATTCTTCATAGGTGCATCAGCGGGTGTATATGCGATAAGGTCATCAATCATAACACCTGCACAGCTACCGGTTGTAGTAACCTGAACTCCGGTAAGTCTGCTGAATGATACGCTTGCACGGTATGTCTCGTAGTTGATACCGCCTGTTGCAATACCGCTGAACGAATATCCGGGATAATCGTCATTGTTAACTTCGATAAGAGTGATTTCCTTCCAGCCCTGGAAGTTAAGAGGAATGAAGTAGTCGTAACGGCCTGCCTCGGAAGTTACAACGCCGCGGAGAGTAATGAGGATAGCATCTGTAGATGAACCGTTACCATATACGTTGATCTTAAGAGCGGTCTTGCCGTTTGCATTCAATTCTGAGAATGTATGCTTGCCAACATATGATGTAACAGGTTTTGTCTCGTCAAATTCCTTGATAACTACTCCGTCTTCAGCCTTACCTTCTGTAGAGAATCTCTGCTCAATTCTGATGAAAGGAGTCTGAGCGTCGAAGGGGTTAGTGCCCTTACCGGTTATGAAGTCTTCACTCAAAGCATCAAATACCTTGTGCTTGTAGTACTTCATTTCCTTGAATGCCCAAGAACCGTCCTCCTGCTTAAATACCTTGTACTCGTACTTGCCTGCAAGGATAGCCTTCTTTACTTCGGGAGCAAAGTACTGACCCTCACGGAGTCTTGTGTAAAGACCGTAGTACATGAAGTTGTCAGAAAGTCTTGTCTTTGCATTGAAGGATGCGATAGAGAAGGGCTGACAAACTGTTGAGAAGTCATGAGCGATAGAAAGTGAACCCATAACGTCAAGGTCGTCTCTGTGAAGTGTTCTTGTAGTTGTATCGTGGTATCTTGAGCTTGCATCGTTGTCAAAGTTGAACCAACCGTTTGTTGCAGTGTAGAACGAATTGTGGAAGCTTGCCTGTGACTTGATGTGAGCTATCTTGTGGTTCTTATATGCTCTTGTTGCACAGTCGGTAGCACCGCCTCGTCCTCTTGCTGCCCAAAGGTATGTGGGAGAACCTGAGGAGTATTCCATGAGGGGGTCTTCGTCAACATTAGCCATAATTGTTCTTGCGAACTCACCGTAGATGTAGAATCTCATTCTTGACTCAGAAAGAGCATCTCTTGCGAAGGACTCGAAACCGTCAAGGTAGATCATCTTAAATCCACCCTCGCTGCAAGCTCTTGCGGTATCTTCAGCTATCTTGTAGAAGAGCTCTGAAAGGGGAATGGGCTGGAACATACCGTAGTGTCCGAGGAGCTGACGGATTTCAGCACCATCCTCGTGCTTAGCGGGTGTAGTACCAAGCTGACCTCTCTTAACGTTGAGGAAGCCTGATGATGTACCCTGCTGAACAAGGATGATTTCTTCGTCGATAAGAATGTACTTTGTGTAAGGACCGGTCCAAGGAGCTGCAGATTCAGCATATTTGAATCCTGAAGCGTCCTCGTTTGTCTTGATGTTTGTACGGAATTTTGAAAGGTCACCACGAAGTGTATAGTCAGAAATGTAAGAAATCTGTCTCTGCCACTTGGGGTCTGTAAGAATGTTCTTAGCAGATGTTGCTACAAGTGAAGAGTAGGTATGGAGACCGAGATAAACCTCGTTTTCAGCAAGAACGTCTGCAATTCTTTCCTTGAATACGTCTGCTGTAATGAATGTACCCTTTTCCTTTTCCTGCTCGTTTCTTGCACATACAAAGTTGAAGTCTGCCTGAATGAATGTGCTGCCGCCCTGGTGCATGTCGATGTACTCAACACTGTACTTGTGAGCAAGCTCAGCAGTTTCTACCGCATTATCGGGGTTAAGACCGCTGGAAAGGATAACGTAGTCAGTGAACTGGTCGGGAGTATCGAGAGCGAAAGGACCACCCTTTGTTGAGCTAAGACCCTCTGAACGGTCGATAGCATTCGCAACGTCCTTAAGATGCTCTCTGTGCTCTGTCATTCTTGAGAATGAGAAGCCTATCTTAGCACCGAGTGTGGGAACACCGAGGTAAGTATAGGTTGTACCTCTGATTGCCTTGGATGAACCGCCTACACCGTAGGAGGAGTAAAGTGTTGTTGTCATGGGCATAGCCGAGAGACCGAATGCGTTCTCGTCATCAAGTGCCCAAGGTGTGTTTACAGCAAGGTTACAAGTAACGATACCCTGTACTGAAGCAGGAAGGTTGCTGTTAAGAATAACCTCGAAGTGATGCTCCTTAGCCTCTATGATAAGAGCAGCCTTGAGACCGTTCTTGTATGTAACAACCATCTGACCGTCAACAAGTGCAACTGTAGTGGGCTGAATTGTTGCACCGGAATTGTTAAGCATCCATGTGAACCAAGGTGTAGCGGATGTAGCAAAGATTTCTTCACCTGTCATCTTGTTTATCATGGAGGTTACCTTACCGCCCTTCTTTGCGATAGATACCTTGAGGTAATCGTTCTCAAAGAAGATTTCTGTCTTGGTTTCCTGGAGTGAGTTGCGCTCTGAGTTGTAGTAGTAAGCTGTCTTAACATTGCTGTTTGAAGCAAGAAGTATCTGGTACTCTGCCCAGTGACCGTCAATGTCAGAGAACTTAACCTCAAGATTGTCCTTGCTTACTGTCTTTTCATTTGCAAGGAGAGAGAGGAGACGGTTGATAACTGTAACAACCTCAGCTCTTGTGATTGTCTTGTCGGGACCGAAGGTTCCGTCGCCGTAGCCGTTAACAAGACCTGAAGCAGCCGCTGCCATAATAGCATCGTAGTACTTGTTGGATTCGTCAACATCCTTGAAGGACATCTCTGTTGAAGCTGCAAGCTCTGATGTGAAGTATGCAAGCTCAACAAATTCTGCTCTTGTTATCTTTGCATTGGGATTGTAGGTGTCACCCTCAGTTGTGAAGAAGTAACCCTTTGAATCAAGGTAAGCGATAGCGTTGTAGAACCAGTCGCCTTCCTTAACATCTGTGAATCTTGTTGTGTATCCGCCGGGGATATCCTGTGTGCCGAGAAGTATTCTTGCAAATATTGTACAAGCCTCAGCCTTTGTCATGTTGTCATTTGGCTTGAAGAGATTGCCTGCATAACCGTTGATATATGCCTTGTTCTCGCCGTTTGTCTGCGCACTGATTTTGTCAAGGAGTGTTACAGGGTCGGGATCGGGAAGGTCGCCGATGTTGTTAAGAGTAACAACAGTCTTGGTTTCTTCAACATAACCGCCTACCTTATTATAATAAGGCTCTGCGTATCTGATATCAATAGTTTTGTTGTCTGCTGATATCTTGATGAGAACGGGATATGCCTTGCCGCTTGAACCGTAACCGCCGATAAGGCTTGTTACAACTGCAAGAACGTCGTTGCCGTTGTTGTTCTTAAGCTGCTTTGTAACGATATTCTGACCAACATTTGCATTACCCGAAACGATGAGAATAAGGTTGTCCCAACTTGCGAAAGCATCTTTCCAGAGCTGGTCACCGTCACGGGGGCTGTCGGTGTTAAGCATGTTAGTCTTGATTTGTGTGTTGTACTTGCCGTATACCTGAAGCCACTGAGAAGAAGTGGGGTATACCGACCAGTCATGCTGTGTATACATTTCACCGTTCGCCTGAAGGAATGATGTTGTGAATACAATAGCTCTCTTGTCCTGGTGCTGTGCCTGTGTAGCATTGAACCAGTCAATAACCTTCTTCTGAGGGAATGCTTCAAGCTGATACACTATGTAGCTTTCCTGACCGATTCTGAATATAACACCGTAGTTGTTGATGTCATATTCTTCGGTAGTTACATCAGCCTCTCCAAAAAAGTCCTGAAAGTCGAAGGTTGTCTGAACATGGTTTCTTCTGTCAAAACCGTTTGAACAGTAGTCGTTAAGACCGATGGAAATACCGTAGGGGATTTCCATATCTGTGAGAATGGTAGCAGTGTTTTTGAGTGCAACGAAGTCTTTCTGCCATTCTGTGTCGGTTTCGTTCATCACGTAAAGATCACTGATAGAGCCTTTACCTGCAGATACGAAATTGGGGTAAGTATAGTTCGCACAGGAGGACATATGTCCAAGGAACGAAACATACTTAAGGTTGAGTGTTGAAGCATAGTCACTGAGCCAGTAACATGTGTCTTCAACAGGTTCGGTATTCGCTGCATCTGCAAAGAACGGCTTTGTGCCGCTGATTGATGCAAGAACGAAATCGCCTTCGGCTACATAATCGTCTTCAAATTCTACTGTTTTCGCAAGAGAAACAACAGAAAGAAGCGAAACTATAGCCAGAACGGATAAAATGATTGCTAAAAGTTTTTTCATCTTAAAATCTCCTTTTTAAATTTTTTTATCCCACAATATTTTACCTGTTATTATCCAAATTGTCAATACACATTTATCAAATTAAATCTCTTTTTTGAAAAAATGATGTACAACTTATACAAATAATGTGTATGGTTTTTGGGATTTTAATTTTGTGTCCCCGAGTAAAAAATGTGATAAAATTATTTTTACGAAACATCTTGACAATTCGTAATAAATTTGATATACTCTACGGGTAACAGCAACACGGAAAGGTGGCTGAGCTGGTCTAAGGCGCACGACTGGAAATCGTGTGTTCGGTTAACCCCGACCGCGGGTTCGAATCCCGCCCTTTCCGCCAAAGAAACAACAGAGCACAAAGGTGCTCTGTTGTTTTTTTGGTAGATATTCAGAGGGATTCGAAGCCTAAGAGGGCAGACGGCGTAAAGAAAACAGTCCGTTAGTATTTGTGACTTAATTTGCATTAACGTCATACATGATTGTTAATATACAGCGGTAAAACCTTGATTTTTATATGATATTGTAGTATAATGACAAAAAAATGTGTTTCAAATAAATCTCAGGAGTTTTACCTTCACCGAAAAAAGGACACCGCCATGTCAATAACCAGAAAAAACAACATGATATACATGACTGACTCTGTCGGCATAACCTATCACACCGTATCTGCTTCAAGTGTAAACTACACCGAGCATTACCATGATTTTGTTGAGTTTACCTATATTCTTAAGGGGAAATGTGTCCATACCGTTGACGGCATTGAGTATCAGATGAAGCATGGCGATATGCTCATGATTAACTACGGAAGCTCTCATGCAATTGCGGGCGGCAGCTCTGCGGAATACGTAAATGTATATATCAAGCCGGAATACATCGATGTTGCCTTGACAAACAGCGAAAACGCTTTTGCACTGCTCAATCTTAATGAGTTCAGCGAATTCAGGGAAATCGTCGACCAGATGAGCTGTAAAGTATCCTTTATCGGCACCGAGCGCGATACGATAGAAAATTTACTGTCCTTGATGAAGCATGATGCGGACGGTCTCGCTCCGGGCTCGTTTTTGGCTCTCCGCTCGGAATTGAATCTGTTTCTGATACACTTTTTCAGAAAAGCCGCACTTCCTATTAACGATTTCTTTGATTCTGTGTCCGACGGCTTGCTTTTTTATATTCGAAGCAATCTCGGCGAAAAGCTTACTCTCGACGGCATAGCCTCAAAATGCTCGTACAATAAATCGTATTTCAGCAGACTGTTTAAAAGCTACACAGGCATGACCTTTACCGATTTTTTGAAAAAAGAAAGGGTAGAGAAGGCTAAAAGCCTATTACTTTCCACCTCCGACAGCGCCGAAAGAATTTCGTTGAATGTGGGATATACCGATAAAACAAGATTTTATAAGGACTTTAAAGAGCTTGTTGGGATGACTCCGACAGAGTATAGAAAAAAGTAAAAATCAAATACTGCTTTTAGTAAAACAAACCGCTTGTACGAGCGGTTTGTTTTTTGTATAATGAGCTTGAGGCGATGATAATGAAAATGAAGCTTAACAAAAAAGAATATTTTGATAAAGTAAAAGGATGCTGGATCGGTAAGAACATAGGTGGAACTATCGGCGCCCCATTTGAAGGAACAAAGGACATGCCGGAAATTGACGGCTACTCCACACCTAAAGGTGAGCCTTTGCCTAACGATGACCTTGACCTTCAGCTTGTTTGGCTGCATGCGTTGAGGGATATCGGACCTCTTGCGGTGGATGCCAATGTTCTTGCTGATTATTGGATGTCTCATGTATCGCCTCACTGGGGTGAGTACGGCATTTGCAAGGGCAATCTTCAGGCAGGGCTTCTTCCTCCTCTCTCCGGTGAGTTCGAAAATGATTGGAAAAACTCAAACGGCGCATGGATACGCTCGGAAATTTGGGCGTGTCTTTGCCCGGGGATTCCGAATTTGGCTGTCAGGTACGCTATAATGGATGCTTCTGTGGACCATGGCTATTCCGAAGGGACTTATGCTGAAATTTTCACAGCCGCACTCGAAAGTATGGCTTTTTTTGAGAGTAACATAAGAAGGCTTATTGACTTTGCATTGGGATTTCTTTCCGAGGGGTGCCGTGTGGCAAGAAGCATCAGAATCGTACTCGATTGCTTTGACAGCGGCATTGATTGGAAGGAAGCACGCCGTAGGGTAGTAGAGGACAATGTACACGATTTGGGGTGGTTTATGGCTCCTGCGAACGTGGCGTTTGTTGTTATCGGTCTTTTGTACGGTGAGGGCGATTTTAAAAAGAGTATGACAATCACAGTTGGGTGCGGTGATGATACCGACTGTACCGCCGCCACATGCGGCTCGGTGCTCGGCATAATTACGGGTGCATCGGGACTTCCCGAGGACTGGAAGGAATACATCGGCGACAGGATCATTACCAAGTGCATAAACGCTTCATATCTGTTTGAAATAAACGGAGTAAACAATATACCTACCACTTGCACAGAGCTTACCGAAAGAGTTATGAATACAGCGCTTCACCTGCTTTACGCACACGGCATAGAGGCAGAGCTTACCGACGGTGAAAGCGAGTATGATCCCGAGGCGGCAGATGCTGTATATAAAGGATATGCAAGAAGAATAATGGCAAACAATCCCTTGTCTTTTGAGATAAATACCTCGGCTCATGCGGGCGTATTCGCAGAATATATCGGTGACCCCGTGATAAAGGCAGGAGAGACCGTCACGGTGGTTGTACATATATGGAACAAGAGCCGTGAGGCTCACCCAATGACCGTCAGAGTTTCGCTGCCCGACGGATGGACTGCGGAGTATCCTCACAGCATATGCTTGCACAATCAGGGCTTCAAGAGGGGCGGACGCCGCTGGGAAATGAAGATAACGGCAAATGAGAACATTGTCCCCTATAACCGTGTATACGTTAATTTTGAATCCCCCATAGCTCCTTTGCCTGTAACAGTTCCTTTTGTTTTGCTCGGATGAAAATTTTTCGTATTGACATGATTGCATTTATGTGTTACAATTAAAAAAAGTCTTGCGAAAGAGAGGAATTCCCCTTGAAAAAATTACTTGCTATCCTTTTGGCTGTTTGTCTTTCGGTTTCGGCAATAACAGTATTTGCTTTTGAAGACATGCCAAATGACTGGTCAACTACCGCCCTTCAGCACGCTGTTGCAAACGGCTTGTTAAACGGAACGGACAATAAGCTTCTTCCCAAAGACAACCTTACACGCGCTCAGATGGCAACTATTCTCGTGCGTGCCTTGGGAGCAAAGGAGGAAGGGGATATCTCATCCTTTACAGATGTAAAAAAATCAGCTTGGTATTACAGTGCCATGGCTATTTCTTATAAGATGGGCATTTTCAGAGGAGACGGTGCAGGCAAGCTCAATCCCGATGCCGCAATAACACGTCAGGAAGCTTTTGTAGTTCTCTCCCGTGCTTTTGCTCTAACCTCATCCACCACATCAGGCTTGGCAAAGTTCTCTGACAGCGCCGATGTAGCTTCGTGGGCAAAGGAGGGAATTGAAGCTCTTGTAATAAACGGTTATGTCGGCGGCAGCAACGGAAAGCTTAATCCCAATTCCAGAATAACCCGTGCAGAGTTTGCTCAGGTTATGTATAACCTTATTAAGACCTACGGAAATACAGCCGAGGATGTTGATGTAAGCGGCGAAATACATGGAAACTTGATAATCCGCGGTGATAAAGTTACCAATGTTAAAAACCTTGTCATAAACGGAGATCTTATAATAGGTGACGGTATTCCTTCGGGATTTAAGTTTGACAATGTTACAGTTAACGGTAGGGTGGTTATCAGAGCAAAGGGCTCGTTTACCTTTGACGGAACAGCAAATGAGCTTGTTCTCGTTCCCGAAAATTCTCAGGTTACAATTTCATCGGATTCAACTGTATCAAAGGTTAATGTTGTAAGCAATACATCTTCCTTTGAGGTTCTTGAGAAAACAGGCGGTTCCACCAAGCCCTCAACACCCACAACACCTACAACCCCTACAACACCCGATCCTGAAGAGGATATCTGGACTAATTTCCAATAACAGTAAAAAAACAAAGAGCGTTAAAAACATCTGTTTTTAACGCTCTTTCTTTATTTACTAGGAAATTGCATAAAAAGTTGCAAAGATAAAAAATACGTGATATA
>CAZYTA010000058.1:0-14895 GCA_964650465.1 uncultured Oscillospiraceae bacterium
GCCGATAAGAATATTTTTGGCGAACCCGCAAGAAACATTTTCGGCGAAACAGTTAAAATGGTAGAGATGCAGTCAGAGGCAGGTGCCGCAGGTGCGGTTCACGGTTCTCTTGCGGCAGGTGCTCTTACTACCACCTACACAGCATCTCAGGGTCTTCTTTTGATGATCCCCAATATGTACAAAATCGCAGGTGAATTGCTTCCTAACGTAATTCACGTATCAGCTCGTTGTGTTGCATCTCATGCGCTCAACATCTTCGGCGACCACTCTGACGTATATGCATGCCGTCAGACAGGTTACGCTATGCTTGCAGAAAGCAACCCTCAGGAGGTTATGGACCTTGGCGCTGTTGCACACCTTGCAACAATCAAGGGCAGAGTACCCTTCCTCAGCTTCTTCGACGGCTTCAGAACATCTCATGAAATCCAGAAGATTGAAGCATGGGATTACGAAGATCTCAAGGAAATGGTAGATATGGACGCTGTTGCGGCTTTCCGTGCACGTGCTATCAATCCTGAGCATCCCGTTCTCCGCGGTTCAGCTGAAAACGGTGATATCTTCTTCCAGCACAGAGAAGCATGTAACAAGTACTACGATGCTCTTCCCGAAATCGTAGAAGAGTACATGGGCAAGGTTAACGCTAAGCTTGGTACAAACTATCAGCTCTTCAACTACTACGGCGCACCCGATGCAGACCGTGTTATCATTGCAATGGGCTCTATCTGTGACGTTGCTGAGGAAGTTATCGACTACCTCAACGCTCACGGCGAAAAGGTTGGTCTTATCAAGGTTCGCCTTTACAGACCCTTCCGTGCAGACAAGCTCATCGCAGCTATCCCCGAAACATGTAAGAAGATTGCAGTTCTCGACAGAACCAAGGAACCCGGTTCTCTCGGTGAGCCTCTCTACCTCGATGTTGTTACTGCTCTTGCTCAGGCAGGACGCACTGCAACAGTTGTTGGCGGTAGATACGGTCTCGGTTCAAAGGATACACCTCCCGCAAGCGTATTTGCAGTATTTGAAAACCTTGCTGAGGATGCTCCCAAGAACAACTTCACTATCGGTATCGTAGATGACGTTACAGGTCACTCACTTGTTGAGAAGCCCGCTCCCGACACATCGGCTGAAGGCACAATCTCATGCAAGTTCTGGGGTCTCGGCGGCGACGGTACAGTTGGTGCTAACAAGAACTCAATCAAGATTATCGGTGACCACACCGACAAGTATATTCAGGCTTACTTCCAGTATGACTCCAAGAAGACAGGCGGTATCACCATTTCTCACCTTCGTTTCGGTGATAAGCCCATCAAGTCTCCTTACTATATCAACAAGGCTAACTTTGTTGCTTGTCACAATCAGGCATATCTTACCAAGTATGATATGGTATCGGACATCCTTCCCGGCGGTACCTTCCTTCTTGACTGCAACTGGTCAGAGGCTGACCTTGACGCTCACCTTCCTGCAAGCGTTAAGTCATATATCGCAAAGAACAACATCAAGTTCTATATAATCAACGCTACAGACATCGCTCTCAATCAGATCGGTGACGGTAAGGTTAAGAACACAGTTCTTCAGTCTGCTTTCTTCGCTCTTGCAAAGATTCTTCCCGCTGAGGAAGCTATCGATTACATGAAGAAGATGGCATACAAGTCCTACAGCAAGAAGGGACAGGAAATCGTTGACAAGAACTACGCTGCTATTGATGCAGGCGCAGGCGCTCTTGTTGAGGTTAATGTTCCCGCTGCTTGGGCAAATGCAGGCGAGGATGCTCCCGCAGCTCTTGCTACAGGTGACAGACCCGAGCTTGTTGATTTCGTAAATAACGTTGTTACACCTGTAGGCGCTATGAAGGGTGATTCTCTTCCCGTATCTGCATTTGAAAAGTATGTTGACGGTACATTCCCTCAGGGTGCTGCCGCTTACGAAAAGCGCGGTGTTGCAGTTAAGGTTCCTCAGTGGATTCCCGAAAACTGTATCCAGTGTAACCAGTGTTCATATGTATGTCCTCACGCTACTCTCCGTCCTTATGCGCTCAGTGCTGACGAGTCAGCTAATGCTCCCGAAGCAATGAAGCTCACTCAGATGAAGGGTAAGGGCTGTGAAGACTATAAGTTCGCTATTGCTATTTCACCCCTTGACTGTATGGGATGCGGCGCTTGTGCTAACATCTGTCCTGCTAAGGAAAAGGCACTTGTTATGGTTCCTCAGGCTAAGGAAGCAGCTCAGGCTGATGTTTGGACATATGCTACCGAAAAGATTTCCAAGAAGGATATTCCTTTTGCTGAAACAACAGTTAAGGGAAGCCAGTTCAATCAGCCCCTTCTTGAGTTCTCAGGCTCTTGTGCAGGTTGTGCTGAAACAACATATGCAAGACTTATTACTCAGCTCTTCGGCGAGAGAATGTATATCTCCAATGCTACAGGTTGTTCATCTATCTGGGGCGGTTCAGCACCTGCTACTCCTTACACAGTAAACAAGGATACCAAGAGAGGACCCGGTTGGGCTAACTCACTCTTCGAGGATAACGCTGAGCACGGTCTCGGTATGCACCTCGGTCAGAAGGCTATCCGTGCAAGACTTATGGGTAAGGTAGAGGAAATGCTCGCTTCCGATAAGGCATCTGCTGAATTCAAGGCTGCCGCTCAGGCTTACCTTGATACAAAGGATGACGGCAAGGCTAACGAGGGCGCTACAAAGGCTCTTATCGTTGAGCTCGAAAAGGCTGCAGCTGACGGTTGTCCCGTTGCTCCTCAGATTCTTGCTGAGAAGGATTACCTCTCCAAGAAGTCTGTTTGGATCTTCGGCGGTGACGGATGGGCATACGATATCGGATTTGGCGGTCTTGACCATGTTATTGCTTCCGGCGAGGATGTAAACATCATGGTATTTGATACCGAAGTTTACTCCAACACAGGCGGACAGGCTTCAAAGGCTTCCAGCATCGGTCAGGTTGCTCAGTTCGCAGCAGCAGGTAAGGCAATCAGCAAGAAGAACCTTGCACAGATTGCTATGTCCTATGGCTATGTATATGTAGCACAGATTGCTATGGGTGCTGATATGAATCAGACAATCAAGGCTATCTGCGAAGCAGAAGCATATCCCGGACCTTCAATCATCATCGCTTACTCACCCTGTGAACTTCACAGAATCAAGGGCGGTATGACCAACTGTCAGGCAGAGATGAAGAAGGCTGTAAATGCAGGCTACTGGCACAACTTCAGATTTAATCCCACTCTCAGAGCAGAAGGCAAGAATCCTCTTTCCATCGACTCCAAGGAGCCCACAGCGGATTATATCGAATTCATCAACTCCGAGGTTAGATACTCCTCACTTACACGTGCGTTCCCCGAAAGAGCAAATACTCTCTTTGAGGCAGCTGCCGCAAAGGCTCGTGAGAAGTATGATGATCTTGTAAGACAGGCGAAGATGTACGACAACGAATAAGATTTTATCGTCTTTTTCCTCAATACTTCGTTAATAGCAAAAGCCCCCGAGGAAGCTTTACCATCGTAAAGCTTCCTCGGGGGCTTTCTTGTTGCCTCGTATTGCAAAAAAATACTGTCTTGTAATATGAGAGGGTGCTTTTTAGCAAAAAGCACCCTCCACTTGTTTATAATTAAAGTTTTCCGACCATGATTTTGCAGCCTTCTCCAACTCCGTCGCAAAAAGCTTTCTTTTCCAATATCATGCTTTCTTTGGTAACTTCGTCGATTAGCTTTGATAGCTCTCGCTTTTCGGTTTCATCAATTGTTTTGGATGATTTTACCATTATATCCATTGCGAACAGCTTATTAGCTGTGGGTGGAATATAGTCAGGATGTATCTGCTCCCATAATTCATCTAAAAACTGTCCCATATTAACCCTCCTTGAAATAAAAAGTGTGTCCTCAAAAGAGAACACACCGAAAAAGTGCTTCTCTCTTTTGTCGCCAAACAAAATCCGATTATATACGTTACATACAATAGGGAAATAAGAGAAAACACCTTTTACCAAGGATATTTTCCCTAAATAATGTAACGCAATTCACAATATATTTAATTTTGTTTGGCATTTTATTTTAACATATGCATATGATAAAGTCAAGCCGAAATTAAATGCAAAATTTGTTATTTATAATAAAAAGCATTGAGGATATAATATAAACGGAGCAAAATGCTCCGTAACTGTTTTGTAAATCGAAGGAGATATAAAATGAAACATGCAATAATAGTGGCTGCTATAATTGCCCTGCTTTCCTTCTCGCTTGTATCCTGCAGAAATTATGATGCAAACGACGGAATGTATGGCTATTATAATAACCGTACAACCGATAGGGAATACAACGAAAGAACAAACAATGTGCCCGAAAGCACAAAGGACAGAATAAAGAATTCCTATAATCAGGCAAAGGACAACGTAAAAAATACTTTCGATAATGCAACCGAATATATCGGCAATGCAATGGGCGTAAGATAAAAGCAGAGAGCCGGCGCAGACAAATCTCGCCCATCGTAACCTTTGAGTATACCCAACAAAGCAAAACGGCGAGGTTGTTTTCAAAAAAATTGCTGTATTGTAAAAAAGCACCTTCGGGTGCTTTTTTATCTCTTAAGAAATTGCTTGAAAATAATCTTGCCGTTTTGCTATAGCAATGTCAGCGGTCACTCACCGCTTTTTATCGTTCAGGGTATTTATACCCCTTTTGTATACCTAATAAATAATCCGAGGAAACTTTAAAATAATTGCAGAGTTCTACAATGTCTTCAATGCTTGGCTCGCATTTTCCGCATTCAATGTACGATACCTTTCGTTGAGTCATATTGACCGCCTTGCCAAGCTCTGTTTGACTTAACTCCGCTTCTTCTCTTAAGTTTTTTATTTTTTCGCCAAATTTCAAAATTAAGTCCTCGCTTATATAATTGTTTTAATTATTATAAGTTAGACAAAAACTTTCTATTGACAATTAGACAAAAATCGTCTATAATATTACTTACTTTAAAAAAGGTTTGTTAAATACGATCACTAAATAGCAAAAGGAGAATAGTAAATGAAAAAAACATTCAAATCACTTGTCGCAATAATTATGGTTATTTCTATGATATTGCCTAACTTGATAGTATTTGGCAATGAAAGCAATAATACTACTTTAGCTGCAGTAAAAGATGAGTTAAAAGAAGAGGGATTTTTATATAATTTCGTGTATTATTATTGTGAGGAAAATAAAAGTAAAAATGTTTATGGAGATAATGATTATAAATATTATTGCTATTATAAAGATAACGGACTTTTTCCTATATACATTTTTTTTGACAGTGGGTTTAATTTGGTTACCAACGAAGAAATAATTAGTGATTTGTGTATTATGGCATATGCTAATGTGGCATCTGGTTTAGACTTCGTTAAGCAGTATTATGACACTTCTGATGATTTTTCCAGTGCTGCGAGTAGCTTGAGGTTAAAAGATATTACTACCACCGTGTTGGAAGTGACAGGTAGCTCAACAGGTGCTTTATCGACAACATTTTTCACCGGTGGCACTGTCACAGCGGCATCGGTAGCAAAAATTGTTGCTGAACAAACTTTAGATGCTTTTAAGAATTCAATGACAGATGTATTGAATATAGTGTCGGGATGGCAGACTTTGTATTTTTGTAGACTTGCCGATCGGCAAGAAGAAATTGTTGAATATATAAAAAATCCGGGGAGTTTAAATACTTTTAACGAGTGTAAATCGTATGTTGACAAAATAGATGAAATGCAGTTAAACTCTTCTCGTGCTAAAATATTGTTGAGCTCCATTGCTGAAGATACATCTCAAGGATGGGGGGCTGTAGCAGAGACATTAGGGATTTTTGCATCAAGTTTTATTGAAGGCTTTGTAGGAGATTTTGCAGAACAGTTACAAGGTGATAAAATTGAAGCACTGAAAAATCTTGACAGTAAAACTATGCTTGGCATAGTAGAAGTAGCAAAACGCTTGGCAGACAATCCCGCTATATCGGCATTAGAAACAATGAAGGAAATATCTGATGTATATCCTACAGTGTTTTCCAAATATTTTACGGTTCTTGGTGATATTTTGAATGCAGAAGAAAATATTACATCTTTTACCATACCGATAATTTCTTTATCAAAAGTATTATCAAAAAAATTTATTGGGGAAAGTGTACCTGAAACGATATATTCCATAGGCACATACAAAATAACGACAAAAGATGGTTTGAATATTCGTTCGGGAGCAGGCACATCATATTCAAAGATTGCTGCAATGCCGTATCTTACTCAGTTTATTGTAACAAAGGTAAACGGAAGCTGGGGGTATACTACATATGGTGGCAGAAGCGGTTGGGCATATCTTGGGGGAGGGTATACAAAGTTTGTGAGCTCTTCAACCACACCTGTGTCTACGACAGTTGGAAGTGCGGCGGTTACAAAGAAGATAGATAATCTCATCAGCCTTATTAACGGAAAATATTTTACCACGACACAGAAAGATTGCGGAAACAATGCCTGTGCTAAATGCTTGAACAGCAATATAATAAATACTTCATGGTTCAAAACTCTTTTTGGAAATATCGGAAGTGTATATCAATTCCCTGCGCATTGGTGTGCAAATTCAGGAAAGTATTTGAGCGGCGCAGGATATACTTGCTACGGCTTTGCTGCATTTGCCCAATGGTACATTTTCAAGGTTAATAATACAGATTATATTTCAGACGTGCTTGTTACGCAAAATGCCGCTTGGAATTATGATAATGTTATCAAATACTGTAAGCCCGGAGATGTATTGCGTCTTGGTATGTCATCTAACAAGGACAGGCATTCGGCAATTTTTATATCCTGTGATTCAACAGGTGTTAATGTCCTTGACTGTAATTACAGCGGGGACTGTAAGGTGTCCACAAGAAAATATTATTATTCCTATTGGACTAATTTCTCTGTATCACGAGCATCCAATTACGATGTTATTGCAAATGGAGAGGTTGAATTTACAGAGCCTTCCCAAGCTCCCGAAACCAATTATGATACTATCATTCCTGAGGATACGATGGAGTATCCAAATGGATGGATAGACGAAATCCCCAATGGAGATGTAGCAGAAAACTACAGGACAGCCACTTTCTACCGTTACAGGGATGTGGAAAACGAAACTGTATATGATAGTTGGAGTGAAAATATAATAACTACGGAAAAGCCTGTTGAGAGTGATCTGGTTGAAATTGTTTCGGAGGGGGATTATTACAGTTATTATCACTATTGCAACAACTATTACAATGGAAGCTATAATGTGGACTCTGTACAGTACGGAACGGGTGGAGTGTATCATACAAAGCTCAGTAAAACAAAAATGACAGCTTCAAACATCAGTGACAAAGGCGGTAAAACTCTCTACGGCGGAGAGGCGGAGTTTGCTTGCTCAAATGGCTTTAGAGTATGGGCTCAAAACGACCCTCTGACTGTTCATGTTTATACATACAGAACAAGATCAAAAACAGAAAAAACGGTATATACTTCTTGGTCTGAATGGAGCAAAAATGTTCCTGAGAGTATTGAAGGCAGAGAGATAGAAAATGTAGTGTTGTATAATAGAATCAGTGATATCAACGAAACATATCCCGAAGGATGGGTTAAGGAAATTTCAGCAGAAGATGTTGAAGAAAGCTATGAAACAAAGACTTTTTACCGTTTCAGAACCTCCGAACAAAAGACAGTGTATGGAGATTGGAGTGCCAATCAAACCGGCAATGAAGCGGTAACAGAAAGCGAAACCGTTGATTTGGTATCACAGAATACCTATTACAGCTATTATCACTATTGCAACAACTATTACAACGGAAGCTATAATGTAGATTCTATACAGTACGGAACAGGCGGAGTATATCACACAAAGCTTACATCAACACAAATGACTGCCTCCAATATCGGTGACAAGGGCGGTAAAACTCTTTACGGCGGAGAGGCGGAGTTTGCCTGTGACAACGGATTTAGAGTATGGGCGCAAAACGATCCGCTTGAAGTTGTTGAATATGTTTACCGCACAAGGACAAAGACTGAAAAGACAGTTTATACTCCTTGGTCTGAATGGAGCGAAGCTGTTCCAAAGGAATCTGAAAACAAAGAAATAGAAAGTGTAGTCCTTTATAAAAAGCTTGATGCTTTGGAAAGCATATATCCTAAAGGATGGATCAAGGATATACCTGAAGGAGAATCTTCTGATAGTTATTTGTCAAAAACGTTTTACAGATATCATACAGTAAGTGAGAATGTTCAATACAGTGATTGGAGTGCTGAGCAAAAGACCACCGATAGTATAGCAGAGAGTGACACTGTGGATATTGTATCGCAAAGCAACTACTACAGTTACTACCATTATTGTAACAACTACTACAACGGAAGCTATAATGTAGACTCTATACAGTACGGAACGGGCGGAGTATATCATACAAAGCTCAGTAATAAAAAAATGACAGCGTCTAACATCGGTGACAGAGGCGGTAAAACTCTCTACGGCGGAGAGGCGGAGTTTGCCTGTGACAACGGATTCAGAGTATGGGCTCAAAATGAACCGATTGAGGTAACAGAGTACACTTATCGCACGAGAACAAAGACAGTTAACACTGTTTATACACCTTGGAGCAATTGGAGTATTACAAAGCCTGATGAAGCGGAAAACAGGGTCATAGAAAGTATTGTGCTTTATACCAAATGGGACGAAGATACCATCGCTGCCGGTACCTCTCTGATTCTTGATGGCACTATAGGAGTAAAGGTATATCTTGATATTGCTGACGAAATTTCCGAGGATACTATATTTACAGCTTCTGTATATGACACAAAATCCGATTCTGTTATGTCAAATATTTCTGCTGTTCCGGAATATGATGGAGAAAAGGGACTGTATTATGTTACTGCTTTTGTTGCTCCCAAGGATGCAGAAAAAACCGAAATAAGAGGTATTGTGGAATATGGCGGTGACAGTATAACCCTTGGCGCAGTTAAAATTACAGATTATATTTTATCTTTCAAGGAACTTGCAGAAGGAAATATCGAGTATGCCAAAGCAGTAAAGCTTGTGAATGCATTGGAAAACTATATTGAATATACTAATGGATTTTTTGGTGGCAGTAATCTTGACACAGTAAGTGCTGATATAGGAGATGTAACGGCACCGTCTAAGACGGGTAGCCTTGACGGAGTTGAGCACTATGCAACATCTCTTATACTTGAGGGCAATACAACTATAAGACATTATTTCAAGACAAACGGAGGCGTATGTACATTTAAATGCGGTGATGAAATACTTCCGTATGTATATTTGGGAGAGAATATTGTTTGCGTAGATATAACTGATATACCCGCACATGACCTTGATAAAGAGTATACCGTTACCGTAAATGATGCATATAGTATTACATATAGCGCATTAAATTATATCGTTCAATGCGTAGACTCAGATAATGCACAGTTGTCAAATCTTGTGAAGTCTCTGTATAACTACTGGTACCAGACGGAGCAATATATTAAATAGTTTTTAAGGCTGTCCCCTTAGGGACAGCCTTAAATTTTGCTTTTCGTGAGAGCGCGGGGGAGTTTTTGACTTCAAAAGCATTTCCTCGCAATAAATGAAAAAACATACTCTTTTCGGGCAATAATACACCGAAAGGAGTATTTATGAAAAGATTATTACTTGTATTTTTGGCGTTGTTATTGCTTATTTTTGCGGCTTCTGCCGATACTGAAACTGCCGATGTGGCACGTATCCACATTATTGCCAATTCCGATTCCGATGAGGACATTGCAGTGAAAATGAAGGTTTCCGAAGCTGTTACACAGCTTTTGGGAGATGAGAGCTTTGACAGTATGGACAGTATTGAATATGGACTTACCGAAAGACTTGACGAAGTAAATGCCGCAAGCAACAAAATACTTAAAGAATGCGGAATGCCTTATACTTCTTCATCTCGGGTGGGTGTGTATCATTTTGCCAAAAAAACCTTGGGCAACTCGGCTTTCCCCGAAGGTGATTATCTTGCGCTTGTGGTGACTCTGGGTGAGGGGAGGGGCACAAATTTCTGGAGTGTAATATTCCCCGATATCAGTCTCGAAGCTTCACTTGCAATGGGCGAGCAAGGGAGTGCGGGAAAGACAGTTGTTTTCGGCAATGGCTCAATTGTAAAGATTCGGTGTCTGTTTCTTGACTTTTATAATTATATATTGACAAAGAGGTGAAAAAGTAGTAAAATGTTTCGGTAAAACAAACTAAATAAGGAAAAAATCATGCTCAAAAAATTTCATAAACTTGAAAAACTGTACGGCTTTTTTGTAAGGCATACAGTGATTTTTTGCTTTATACTTTCTGTTTTCGTCAACTTGGCAGTAGAAATGCTGTGCCGCCATTCATTTATAGACGGTATAACACATATATTTCAGTCTCCTCAGGTTTTTTTGTTCAATACTTTTGCAATATTCACTGTTACACTTTTGTGCCTGTTCTTTAAAAGACGTGCTTTCGCACTTGCATTGCTGATATCGCCTTTTATTGTTTTGGCAATAGTAAACTGTGCTGTACTTTACTACAGAGTTACCCCCATATCTGCAACGGATTTTGTGAAAATAAAATCTATTTTCAGTATATTCAATCTCTATCTTGAGGGCTGGGTTATTGTAGCAATAGTTGCGGCGGTGATCGCTATAGTTGCGGGTTTTGTTTTTATATACCGAGCTTCTGCACGCAGAGAACGCCGCCACATACAGGGAATAATGCTTCTTCCGTCATTTATTATAGCACTGGCTCTTATGTCAGAGAGCTTTGTGGCAGAGGGTTACCTTTCCAAAAAGTTTACAAACCTTAATGATGCTTATGACGATTACGGATTTGTATATTGCTTTTCCTGCAGTGTATTTGACACAGGTATAGATAAGCCTGCAAATTATTCGGGCGAAAAGGTTAATACCATTCTGGAGTCAATACGCTCGGAGGAAACTCTTGTACCCGAAGAAAAACCGAATATAATTTTTGTTCAGTTGGAATCGTTTTTTGACGTAAATAACATCAAATCTCTGAAATACAATACCGACCCGATTCCGTTTTTTACCTCGCTGAAGGCAAATTTCCCTCACGGATATCTTGAGGTTCCTTATATCGGCTCAGGAACGGCAAATGTTGAATTTGAGATTATGACGGGTATGTCGTTGGATTATTTCGGACCGGGAGAGTATCCTTATAAAACCGTATTGCAGAACAGCGCATGTGAAAGTATTGCCTTTAATCTTAAAGAGCTCGGCTACAGGGCTCATGCCATACACAATCATAAGGGCTCTTTTTACGATAGAGCACATGTCTTTTCCAGTCTTGGATATGATACGTTTATCCCGCTTGAATTTATGCAAAATGTGACCTATAATCCTATTGGATGGGCTAATGACAGCGTTTTGACCAAGGAAATAGTTTCTACTCTTGATTCTACCGAGGAACAGGATTTTGTATATGCTATAACAGTACAGTCACACGGCGTTTATTCTGAGGAAATATTGGACGGAGTGGATTACATATTCGATGTGGAAATAACCAATCCCGAAACTCAAGTAAACGAAATTGCGTTTGAATACTATCTTACCCAAATGAAAGAGGTTGACAATTTTATCTGCGACCTTATAACAGGACTGTCTGTCCGTGACGAAAAAACAGTTGTTGTGCTTTACGGAGACCATCTTCCGTATTTCGGACTCACAGATTCGGAAATGGTTAACGGAAATGTTTATCAGACGGAATATGTTATCTGGTCAAATTACGGACTTGATGCTGAGGCTGTTGACCTTCATTCCTATGAGCTGTCATCACACATTCTGGGCGAGCTGGGAATAAACAACGGACTTATTACCAAGCTTCATCAGAATTCAAGCCGTAATGATGAGTATTATACCTCTCTTGAGATGCTGCAATACGATATGCTTTACGGCAAAAAAGAATGCTATGGCTACGACATAGGCTATACACCCTCACAGCTGCAGCTGGGAATAGCTCCGCTTGTTATAACCGATGTAAAGAATACGGATTCGGGACTTGAGATAAGCGGCAAAATGTTTACTGAATTTACAAGAGCTAAAATAAACGGCGAAAAGTATGATATAATTTATATCGACACAGAGACTGTTCTTGTTCCCGATGTTGATGCGGTTTACGGTGATATTATATCGGTGATTCAAACTAACGGAAAGCGCACTACCTTTGCAAAGAGCGAGGATTATGTTGTGGGTGGTAATTCCGAATTTAAGGAGGCTTTTGAATGATTAACTGTATTCCCGAAAACCTTAATGCGCACCCTTCGGTGTTTGCCGTTGACGGCAGATACCAGATTGTTACTCCATTTGCATGTCCTGCTATAGTATGGGCAAAGGTGGGGGATAATACATACTATGACGACTCAAACGGAATACTGAAGTCTAACAATTATGTTCACAAGGTAGAAGTGCCTATGCAGGAGCTTGATTTTGCAAGGGAATATACTTTGTGCTACCGCAAGATGATAGACCGCACTCCATATTTTCCCGTGAGCGAGGATACTGTTGAGCTTACCTACAGCTTTAAGCCGGTAGGGGAGGACAGTATAAATATTTATCATATCTCTGATGCACACAATATGGAGGAGGCTCCTATTGCCGCAGGACAGTATTTCGGTGCAGACCTTGATTTGCTTATCCTCAACGGCGATATTCCGGACCATTCGGGAGATATTGCTAACTTCAATTCGATTTACAGAATTTGCTCGGGGATAACCAACGGCACACGTCCCATCGTATTCTCTAAGGGAAATCATGACACCAGAGGTATCTACGGTGAAAGCTTTACCGAATATACTCCGTCGGATAACGGCAGACCCTATTATACCTTCCGTCTCGGAAGTCTTTGGGGACTTGTTCTGGATTGCGGAGAGGATAAGGATGACAGCCACGAGGCATATTCCTATACAACCTGCTTCCACAATTACCGTCTCAAAGAGACACAGTGGCTGGAAGATGTAATAAAAAAAGAGGAATATAATGCCAAAGGCGTGAAGCACAGAATAGTAATTAGCCATGTCCCGTTTTCTCATATACAGAAGCCGCCGTTTGATATAGAACAGGATATATACAGACACTGGACAGACCTTGTTTCAAATAAAATAAGACCCGACATTTTGCTGTACGGTCATACACATTCATGCGGCATACATCAGCCGGGCTCGGATTTTGATGATTATAAGCTCCAGACCTGCCCTGCCATAGTAGGAAGTCAGCCCAATCGCAAGGAGCAGACATTTATAGGCTGTGCTGTAACCTTGTCCGACGGTGAGCCCAAAATAGTTTTTAACAAAAATTAATGTAAAAAAGGCTATGAAATCAATCTTCATAGCCTTTTTGTATGCTGTTATTACAGTATAAATGTCTTTCTTCCAAACCCTTCGGCTATACCGCTTCTTGAAAATCATCTTGTCTGATTTTTTTAAGGAGAAATGTGAAAAATCCCCCTTTGTGTGGTACTTAAATTGTTCACATCAATGGGGGATTCTCTCTAATATACGATTTCAATAGGTTTGTTCGTAAATGTCAATGGTTCATTAGTGTTTTGAAAGCAAGTTTTAGGGTTATTGAAAATAGTGTGATATTAACAGTTCTTCAGGGAAAGAAAGGTTATTTACAATATTCGAACCTAAAAATTCTCCTTCAAATACATACATAATATCAACCGATTCTCCGCTTTTTATTTCTTCATATAATCGCTCACCGGTTTCATTACATCCCTCCAAAAACTCATATTTTATACATCCATGTATTTCTTTTTTTGAAAACTTTGCAGACAAAGATATTTTCATATCGTGTTCACTCTTGTTAACAAAATGTATTGAATACCTAATTCTCGCTGTGTTTTTATCTGTGATTTCGCAGTCAATGAAATAACTCTTTTCAGGTACCCAATTTAATGAATGATTATTATCTTGCTTGGGATAGAGCAATTTTTGTAAAATTATTACTGCACACAGTGCAATCAAGATAAGTACTGTCATTGATCTTTTGTTCATAAAATACTCCTAATCGATTATTTTATCTGCAAATTTTAATTCTTTATCAATGTTCCTCTTGGTGAAATAAGCCTACCAACCTCGAGGTCATAGTTGCGTGACTGAAGATGATATATTTCAATCTTGCTACCCTCTGTAACGGTGGGGTGACGGCGGTAATAGATACCTCTTTATTTCTATGGTTCATTATGCCCTATTAAAATGAAACTGTCAATCACAAAAGGAATCCCCTGCACCGAAGTGCAGGGGCGTACAAAATAGTGCTATTCGTTATTGCTTTCTTCGTCGTCTTTTGCATCCGGATTACGTTTGTATTTGATTTTGTAATATAACTTTTCCAATAATATTCTGAATATAATGAAAAAAATAATAATTACGCAACCTACCAATATTTTAACACTTTTTGTATTGATTCCTAAAAAATGAGCTATAAGAATCGAAACACCAAAAGGTATTCCCAAAAAGACATACTCCCAAAAGTCATATTTAGAAGAATTCGTTTCGCCGCCACGAAAAAATTTCGCAGGGGGCTCCTCGTCCCTTTCCCTGTAAAATTCCTCTTCATCCTTGTCTATCATTATAAAGAAAACAAACAAAAAAGCAGGAATGAATGTAAAAACAATTGCAGAAATTATTACAATTACATATGATAGCACTTGAAAAACCTCCAATAAATTTCCGTGATGTTCTTAACGGAGAATAGCGGGTGGTCAGTAGCGGGAAGGCATTTTGCCTTCCCGCTACCGCATTTTTAAGCAGGTCTTGGCGCAATCTGTGCCAGATGCTCTACGGCGGGAACACCATTTTGTTCGGGAAGTTGGAACGCATAGTGAATGACAATCGGATTGCCTGCGG
>CAZYTA010000059.1:0-14678 GCA_964650465.1 uncultured Oscillospiraceae bacterium
CGTACAGAGAGCGTAGCCGAGCAATGTGCGAGGCTAAAGCGAGTCGGACGTGCGGTAGTGCTTTTTGCTAAAAAGCACTACCGAGAAAAGAACACAAAAAAACTATGAGGTAAAAAATGAGTAACAATCAAAAAAGCTACAAGGTAAAAACAAAAAAGACTAAAGAAACAAAAAACAAGACTGCAGAAAAACAAAAGAAGGGCTATACCCCGCCAAGTGAAGTAACGCTTCAGCTTATGCCCTTTTTATTTGTACTTATAGCCTTCTTTCTTGTGCTTTGCCTTTTCGCCACCTCATTTTCGGGATGGTTCGGAGCCAAGGTCAAGCTTCTTCTGGCAGGGCTGTTTTCCTGGGGCGCTTACTTCATTCCCCCGCTGCTTGTTGCACGTGCCTTCTGCTTCAGAAAAGAAGCTACCTCAAGACACCCTTGGAAAAACTGGGTTCTGTCGTTGGCTTTTGTAATAGTATTTGCAGCCATTGCGGCTACAGCCAAGGTGCACGTTGAGGGCTTTAACATTGCAAAGCATTTCACCTCCGCCACAGACGGCAACGCCATTACCACAGGCTCCCTTTTCGGCGGCATCATAGCCAACGCTCTGTCGAAATTTATAGGACAAATCCCCACATTTATTATTCTTGTACTGACGGCGATTATCATTGTCCCCTTTACTGTGGGCAAAGCGCCCTCCGACCTTGCACGCTTCACCGCAGGCAAGCTCCGTGACGGAAAGGAAAAGGCAGAAGAAGTAAAGAAGCGCCGTGAGGAATACTTTGAAAAGAAGGAAGCAGAGGAAGCTGAAAGAGCTAAACAGGAAGCCGAAAAGGCTGAAAAGGAAAGAAAGCACAAAAAAGACTTTGATATCAATGTTGAAGGTCCAGGCGAGCCTGCTCCCGACATAGAGGAGGACGAAGAGGATGATGAGGACGGTGACGTTATCATCGGTCCTGCAGTCAACGAGCCCGAGCAGTCAAGCCTCAAAACCATTTTCACAAACCCCGACATTCCCGAAAACATGCAGGACTTTGAAGAAGAGGAGCTTCTTGAAGAAATGCAGGCAGAGACAGACATTAATCCCACAGAAAATGCATCGGAGGAAATCGATACGGAGGTCAAGGAAATTCCCGTTGAGGCTCAGCCCGATGAAGAATACGAGCCCGAATACATATTCCCTCCCGTGCATCTCCTGAAAAAAGCGCCTCCCCTTTCCGCCGAATTGAACAGCGAGTACGAGCAGACCGCAAAGAAGCTTGTTGATACTCTTGCATCCTTCGGTGTAAAGACAAAGGTAATAAACATTGCCAAGGGTCCCACTGTAACACGCTACGAGCTTCAGCCCGAGGTGGGTGTCAGAGTGCGTGCTATCCGTAACCTGTCAGACGACATTGCTCTCAGCCTTGCGGCAAAGGGTGTTAGAATAGAAGCCCCCATTCCCGGCAAGGAGGCTGTGGGCATTGAAGTACCCAATAAAAACACCGCAGTGGTTTCAATCAGAAGCCTTATCGAAGCTCCCGCATTTGACTCCGCAAAGAGTAAGCTTACCACCTGTCTTGGTGTGGATGTTGCAGGCAATCCCGTATACTGCGACATCGCAAAGATGCCCCACATGATGATAGCGGGCACTACAGGCTCGGGTAAATCGGTATGTATTAACTCAATACTTATGAGTATCCTCTACAAGGCAAAACCCGATGAGGTAAAGCTCATACTTATCGACCCCAAGAAGATAGAGCTTGGTGTTTATAACGGAATATCCCATCTTCTTGTCCCTGTTGTCAGCGACCCCAAGAATGCGGCAGGCGCCCTTGCATGGTCTGTCAACGAAATGGAACGCCGCTTTGCTCTCATTGAGGAGACAGGTGTGCGTGAAATAAAGGCATACAACGAAGTAGCTCTCCGTGACGGAAACAGAGAGGTGCTCCCCCACATAGTTATCATAATAGACGAGCTTGCCGACCTAATGATGATGGCACGTGACACCGTTGAAAGCTCTATTGCACGTATCGCCCAGAAGGCACGTGCAGCAGGTATGCACCTTATCATCGGTACACAGAGACCCTCAGTTGATGTCATTACAGGTCTTATCAAGGCAAACGTACCCTCAAGAATTGCATTTACGGTTGCATCTCAGGTAGACTCCAGAACAATAATTGACGTTGTGGGAGCCGAAAAGCTGGTGGGCAAGGGTGATATGCTCTATGCGCCCGTCGGTGCTATGAACCCAATGCGTGTACAGGGCTCATTTGTCAGTGACAGCGAAATTGAGTCTGTTATAAGCTTCCTCAAGGGCAATTCAAATGCCGCATATGACGAGGAAATAATGGACAGCATCGAAAAGGAAGCGGCAAAATGCGAAAAGACCAAGTCCAAGGTCAGTGACAGCGAGGACGATTTCGGTGACGATGATGACAATTCCCTCAATTCCGACCCCATGCTCCGCCCTGCTATCGAAATTGCCATTGACAGCGGTACAATCTCCACTTCAATGCTCCAGAGAAGGCTGAAGCTGGGTTATGCCAGAGCCGCACGTCTCATAGATAAAATGGAACAGCTGGGCATTGTCAGTGAGTTTGCAGGCTCAAAGCCCAGAACAGTGCTTATTTCCCATGAAAAGTATATGGAAATGGTGGCTAATTCAGAAAGCTGAGATTATTAACGGTTGTTAATTTATAACCGAAAGATACAAACGAAAACAATCATTTTTAAGGGCAAAAAACAATGAATGAAAAATTAAAGTCTTTTTTCGATGTCTATGAATCAGACGAGGGCAAGGAAATACTTGCCCTCGGAGAAAAAATAAAGAAGCTGGACAAATCCAACGACCGAAGAATGAAATTTATTATTCTTATGTCCGTCATATCAATGACAGTACTGGGCTTTTTTGCACTGGGGGTAACGGGTGCGGTTTTATTCTTTGCCATAACCGTTGTTGCATCCTTCTGGCTGTACTATTCCTCAAAGAAAAACGTACTTTTGAAGTACCTCACCTTCTACCGTTCAAGAGTACCCAAAATGATAGCAATGGCAGAGGGTATCGAGGTGACAGCCGAGGAGATCCCCGACGAGTCTTTTGTGTCCACCCTGTCGGACAAGGGTAAGCTTGCCTACAGAATGTGCCACCGCTACGGTGACCTTTATATTGGCTTTGCCAAGTTTATGATTGGCAGTGAGCCTGTTTTGCAGGGACTTTTGTACTATACCGAGGGTGAGTGTACCCCCAAGTCTCTTGAAGGGCTGTTGAGCGGGAATTTCAGCGATTTTGTTATAAAATCCGAAAGCGGAAAATCAATGCTGTTTATCCCGGGCGTTGAGGATTATCTGGGCGGAAGAGTGGAAATGAAGGATGACCTGTCCTTTACTGCACTTGTACGTCAATATGACTATTACCTCCTTGGCAAAAGCTTCAAGGCGGCTGTAAACGGACAGGAAACAAATGACACAGATATCTTCCACGAGGTAGAATAATGTTTGTAAATATCGATATAAGTACAGTTGTACATCCCTTTCTCAACCGTGTGTGCGGCAAGGAGAATTTTACAAAGGAAATGCTTTACCCCTTTGTTGACCAATATGCAGACACAGAGGTCACCGACCTCCTTTTCAACATTTTCTGCAATTATTCGGCAACTCCTTCACAGGTATGGGGTACATACGAGGAAAAGTATCGGCAGACCGAGGAAAACGGACATAAGGTTGACTACAAGAGCACCTTTTCCTGTCTGCACATATTAAACGAGGAATACGGCACAGACCCCTTCGCTGTGTGGATAGACCGTTGCAAAGCCAAGGGCATACGCCCCTGGCTTTCTTTTCGCATGAATGATGCCCACAACAACGGAGATATGCCATATTCTTCGAGAACAGCCTTCTTTTACGAGGCAAAGGCAAAGGGCTGGACACTTGGCAGTGAATACGGCTACTACGGCTACGGCTTCGATTACGGCGTAGCCGAAATAAGACAGAGGCTTCTCTCATATATTGCAGAACAGCTTGACCGCTACGATGTTGACGGAATCGAGCTTGACTTTCTCAGAGAAATCATATGCTTTAAGTATCACACAGCCGATATGAAGAAATGCATTGAAATAATGAACACCTTTATCGGCGATGTAAAGAAAATAATAAAGCAAGCCGAAAATAAAAAGGGCAGCAGAATACTCCTTGCAGTCAGGTGTATGAGAGATTATGAACAGTCCCTGCGTTACGGCTTTGACCCTGCCTTATGGGATGCGGATATTCTTATTCCTTCCCCCCGCTGGGCTTCAAGTGACAGCGGCATCAAGGTGCGGGAATGGAAGAAGCTCTGTCCCAAATCCAAGATTATACCTTGTGTGGAGACTGTTCTCGCCGTTGAACCCGACCGCTCGGGTATTATGTCGGCAGAGGTGGCACGCGGTCATATAGCATCCTTTATGGCACAGGGCGGAGATGATTTTTATCTCTACAACTATTTCTCTGACCCCGACTCTCCCTATGCGGAAAACGCATCGCCAAAGGGGCATCCCTACCACAGAAATACAAAGCTGTACAGCCATCCCCACGCTTATCCAAAGCGCTTTGCTGTCGTTGGACAGTCAAGCGAGTATTACCCCGACACCTTTGCTATCCGGCGCCCCTTCCCTGCTCTTGACGGCGAATTTGAAATAGTCACGGGAGATGTCCCCTCCGATAAGACCGTTTCGCTGATAATCGGTGTTGAGGGTGACATAAAAGACACAAGAGTAAGTGTAAACGGTGTGGAGTGCCAAGGCTTTACACCTGTTGACCTGACATACATACCTGGTATCGGTGCGCAGCCCGACGGGTATGTTAACAAAGAGACAAAATGCTATATGTGCAACATAAACGCAATCAACCCCACCGTGCAAAAGGTTTCGGTATCGGGAAGCATAAATGTCAACTGGATAGAGCTTACCTTAATATAAGGCTTTTTTATCTCATTTAGTGGGATATTTCCATTTATTAAGCTTCTGTAATGTGTTAAAATAAAACATAATTTAAGCTGAGGGGAATAATTATGAAGCATTCGGTTGTATTTGATAATATTGAAAATCACTGGGACAATGCCCTGCCCTTTGGCAACGGCACCTTTGGATGTATGCTTTTTTTTGAAAAAGGCAGACTCAATATGCCAATGAATCACTACGAGGTGTACTACAACATCTCCGACCCGCTGTTGCCCGAGGATAAATTGAACGCAATGCCCGAATGTGAAAATCCGGGTGAAGAGCACCGCAGATGCAGAAAGCAGGCAGACGAAAGCCGACCCGGTGATGACGGACTCACCTGTCTTTTCAGGTCCTCCAGAGAGGCAACGCTCAACAACAAAAGCTACGGAATATTCAAATTTTCGGAAACCTTTCCTCAGACGGGAGAGCTAATATTCACCTTTAAAAAAGTGTGTAAAAAGCATAACCTTGCCCTCTTGCTTGAGGAGGCAAAGGGTATTTTGACCCTTGACGGCAATACCGAGGCGGAAACTGCAGTAACCCGACGTGACTGCATAATAAACACAGTGAAGCAGGGGGACAACGCCCTTGAGAGTATAACTGTGTCCTTCCCCGACTACAGAGACTCCGACCCGCCCATTGTAAAATATAAACAGCTTGACAGCAAAACAGTCATTTATACGGTGATGCGTCAGGTAAGCGATGATAAGACAGCCGTATTTTCGGGAGCTTTGCGCTTTTCGGGGGCAGAAGTCAAAATAGGCGGAGAATATGACAACAATGCCGTTATAGAAATCATAAAAAGCGAGAAAACCATCCGCATATTTACGGGTATTTTCACCGATTGGAGATACAAGGATACCGAGGCGGCGGCTGTTGAGGGCATCAACGCCTTTGAAGAGCAGGAAAAAGAGCTTTTAGAAGAGCACCGTGCCTACTACAAGGACTTTTTTGAACATTCCTGTATATCTCTGCCCGACAAATTCCTTGAAAAGATATATCTGATAAACCAATACGCCCTTGATTGTTGCAGCGGCAAGGACGGAATAATGAAGCATCAGGCTTGCGGACTCAACGGACTGTGGGCAATAAGACACCCTAATCTCTGGGGCAGTAAATGGTATTGGGATGTGAACATTCAGGCGGCATTCGCAGGAGTGTTTTCAAGCAACCGTCTGGACCTGGCAAAGGTATTTTCCGACGGTCTTATGACCTATAAAGAAAGCGCCCAAAGACACGCACATGACATTCACGGCATGACAGGTATGTCAATAGACTACCCTTACGATTTCTATTATTCCTGCTTTGTCTGGTGCGCACAGTATATGTGGTATCTCTATGAATACAGCCTCGACACAGAATATCTGAAAAATGAAGCATACCCCGTATTTCTCAAGCTTTGCGAGTTTTCTCTTCAGCTTTTTGAGTACGATGAAGAAAGAGGCGTCTACACTGTTTATCCCGATGTCTCACCCGAGCAGGGACCTCTTACTCATAACAGTGTTATAACGGTAGCCTGTGTGAAATACCTTTTAAAATTCACACTTGAGGCGGCTGAAATTCTGGGAGATAAAAACAAGCTTCTTGCCGATGTAAAAAATATGCTTGGCAAGCTTCCTCAATATCCCATAAGCGGTGAGGGTATGTACGGAATACACCTCAGAGACTCCGAGGATGCTCCCGACAATTTGTGGATAAGACATCCCAGTATGCTCATGCCTGTTTTCCCAATCGGCGAAATAGGCATAGACAGCAGTGAGGAAACAAAGAGAATAATTTCAAACACCATAGATTACCTTGAGGACCGTTGCGAAATCGGAATTTTCGGCTGCAGCTGGATAGCGGCGGCTGCGGCAAGAATAGGCAAGGGACAGGCGGCAATACGCTTCCTCTACGAGAGAGGCATCGACCATATGCTCCGCACAAACGGACTTACGGCAGAAGAAACAGACAGGTTTATAAATTACTGTCTCATTGCCCGACAGCCTCTGTATTACCCCTGTATGATGGAATTTTCGGGCGAGATGCTGGCGGCTGTCAACGAGATGCTTTTGCAGTCGCACAACGGTATAATAAGGCTCTTCCCTGCCATACCCGACGGTGATGCCGAATATGAACGGTACCAACACAAGGGATATTATCTTGGAGAATATTTGGCAATTCGCCGCGAATATCCCAAATGGGAGAATGTGAGCTTCACAAAGCTTCTTGCAAAGGGTGCCTTCGAGATTTCCGCCGAAATGAAAAACCGCATTATCACAGGTGTCAGCGTGCTGAGTAAAAAGGGCGGCAGACTGGTTATTGCCTCCGATTACTTTGACCAAAGTGTAAATGTACTCTGCGACGGCAGGGCTGTCCCCTGCACAAGAGAGAAAAACACATTTACTCTTGATACCCAAAAGGGAAAGACCTATATTTTCGGAAATGCGCCCTCTCCCCTTTCAGACAACGGCTATGACAGCGGAATTGACACTCACATGACCTATACCAAGCGCTGTATATCCATTGGCGAAAACAGCGAAACCGCCTACCGCAGAAAGCTTGACGGTGCAATGCGTGATTGGTACTACGGCAATCAGCTAATGTCAAACCACACAGTGTACAAATTCGACTTTACAAAGCAGGACACCAAGGACTATGCCCCCGAAATACCGCTTCAGACAATGGAAAGCGGCGGTATTGTTATGAAAGGCATGGACTTTGTAAGGCAGGGCGGCGAAGTGTTCACTCACAAGGCAGGCTATGGCTTTGACAGGCAGGTAAGCATTGTCAAAAGAGACGGACCCGATGCTCTCAGATGCGATTTTGCCCAGGGCGAAGAAGAAGCTGAATTCATAATCGAAATGCCTCGGGGACAGTATGAGCTTCTTGTAATATCGGGTGACAGCCGCGAGGACAGCGTAAGCATCATATCCGGCAAAAACTGCCGAAGTGCGGGAGGTGCTCTTGTCCCTGCAGGACAGTTCCAATGCGAGCTGATACCCATAATTCAAGAATACGATGAGCCCTTGGTGTTAAAGATTTCCACACTACAGGGTTGCAAATGGAAGCTGAATGCAATCATCGTCAACACTGTAAAGGGATATTAACCCGATTTTTGTCCCATGCTGTGCCTGACGGCAGCTTCAAAAAAACTCTGCCAGTAATCGGGGTCATCGCTTTCCTGCGTACCGCCATAATTACCGTCAAGTATCTTTGACATATTATCGGGATTTATCATCCATTCAAAATTCGGTCTCCAGCCGTTCTTACCGTTTCTCAAAAACTGCGAGCGCTGTGCATATGTAAATCCGGTTTCAATTCTATCTATCGGATAGTGCTCAAGAAGAAACAATATCCTGTCGGCTGTTGTGCTGTTTATTCTTACTACAGGTGTATATGCCCTGCACACAGAATTGAAAAGCTCAATTACCTGTGTAATTTCGGGTGCATATACACTTTCTTTTTTATTTTCTTTATTTATTTTTTTATTATTTATATCTTGATGGTATTCCTGTGCCACACCTTTTTCCACACCTGAGTGTTCATCCTGTGCCACACCTGAGTATACATCCTGTACCACACCTGCACGGTCACTGCACACCACACCTGCACTGTTGTACCACAGGTCTGTGACGGCGTTGATACCCAACTGCTTTGGTGTGGTTCGGGTATCCTCCTTATATACCGTCAGTACCTTTCCCGCAGTAAGCTTTCTGATGCATTTGGCAACAAAATCTCTGCTCACTCCCGTAGCATTGGCTATAAACTGAATAGACAGCTCGGAGCACTGACGGTTGTAGCCGTATGTATATCTTATTACGGCAAGTATTATTTTTAATTCGGTTACTGTAAAATTCGATGAATATATTGCCTCCAACAATTGATTTGGGACAGCCGTAAATCCTTTTTTTGGTTCTGTCATTGTATTTCCTTTCGTTTAATTATATCAGAGCTCTGTACTTATATTGTATACTGACATAGCATGACATACAATGACATCTTTTAGAAAAAACTATTGACACGCAAGGAATTTAGTAATATAATATGTTAGAAATCTAACAAAACGGCGAACCGCCGTCAATTCTCCCTCGCAAAACGGAGAGATTGATTTCAAAATTTTCTAAAATACAAAAAAGAGGTGATGACTTGGATAATACGGCTCACGGGCATCTGATAAACATGATATCCAACAGGATAAAGCGTCTTGCAGATGAAAACCTTGTGAACGAAAACGTAACTGTTGAGCAGGTCAAGGTAATGTCAATGATACACCGAAACGGAGGTACTGTTTCCCAAAAAGAAATAGAGCTTGCCTTCGGGGTGCGTCGGTCCACTGTTACCAGTGCAATGCAGATACTTGAAAAAAAGGGATATATAGAGCGCATGCCAAACCCTGAGGATTCAAGGTCAAAGCTTGTTACTCTGACAAAGGAAGGACAGGAGAAAAACGAAAAGCTCATAAGCTTTATGGATGTTATCGAGGGTAAACTGCTGAACGGTCTGAGTGACAGCGAGCAGGCGACATTGCAAGAGCTTCTTTTAAAGGTACTTAACAATTTTTAAGAAAGGAAACAATATGTATAAGAAGGTATTTTCTTATCTCGGCGAGTACAAAAAGTATGCAATACTTACACCGCTGGTTATGATTGGCGAGGTACTCATGGAGATACTTATTCCCTACGTTATGGCAGAGATGATAAACGAGGGAATCAAGGGCGACGGCGGTACAAGAACCACTGTTATTGCTGGAATTGCAATGATATGTATGGCTGTGGTCTCCCTTTGCTTCGGTGCGCTGGGCGGTATGACGGCGGCGCGTGCCGGTATGGGCTTCGGCAAAAATCTGAGAGGTGCGCTTTTCAACAAGGTTCAGGACTACTCCTTTGCCAATGTTGACAAATTCTCCACCGCCTCTCTTGTAACAAGGCTTACAACCGACGTTACAAATGTACAGAACACATTGATGATGCTCATACGTATGGCAATCCGTGCTCCCTTTATGCTGGTGGGCGCAACAATCATGGCGGTAAAGATAAGCCCCAGACTTTCAACGGTGTTTTTTGTGGCAATCCCCGTTCTGGCGCTGGTGCTTGTGTTTATTATGACAAATGCACACCCCAGATTTTCTAAAATGCTGAAAAAATACGATGCAATGAATGCATCTGTACAGGAAAATCTCATAGGAATCAGAGTTGTCAAGGCTTTTGTCCGCGAGAGACATGAAAAGGAAAAATTCCGCGTCTCCGCCGAGGATGTGAGAAGCTCACAGATAATGGCTGAAAAACTCATTATCCTCAACGGTCCTGCAATGCAGATATCCATGTATGCCTGCATTGTGGCTATTCTCTGGTTCGGCGGCAACATGGTCATCAATCAGACAGGAATGGAAACGGGCGACCTTTCGGGCTTTATCAGCTACATAACACAGATACTGTCCTCTCTCATGGCACTGTCATTTATATTTATGAGTCTTGTTATTTCACGTGCCTCCATAGGCAGAATCGTGGAAATACTTGACGAGGACATCGACATTAAGGATAACCCCCACAGCACTTTGACTCTGAATGACGGTTCAATTGAGTTCAGAAACGTTGATTTCAGCTATTCAAAAAATCCCGACAATCTGACCCTGACAGACATTGACCTAAAAATCAATTCCGGTGAGACCATCGGTATTATCGGAGGTACAGGCTCTGCAAAATCTACGCTTGTACAGCTTATCCCCCGCCTTTACGATGTACTTGACGGCGAGCTTCTTGTAGGCGGTCACAATGTAAAGGAGTATCAGCTCGATACATTGAGAAACGACGTTGCAATGGTATTGCAGAAGAATGTGCTTTTCTCGGGTACAATCCGTGACAATCTCAGATGGGGCAACGAAAATGCCACAGATGAGGAAATAGAAAACGCCTGCAAAAATGCGCAGGCACACGATTTCATTCTTTCCTTCCCCGACGGCTATGACACTGTCCTCGGTCAGGGCGGTGTAAACGTGTCGGGCGGACAGAAGCAGAGACTTTGTATTGCACGAGCACTTTTGAAGAATCCGAAGATTATCATTCTTGATGACTCCACAAGCGCAGTAGATACTGCTACAGACGCCAAAATCCGCGATGCCTTCAAAAGAGAGCTTGCGGACACTACAGCCATTATTATTGCACAGAGAATATCCTCTGTTCAGGATGCCGACCGCATCATTGTACTTGATGACGGCAAGGTAGTTGCCTTTGACACTCACGACAGGCTTATGGAAAGCTGTGATATTTACCGTGAGGTCTATGAATCACAATTGAAAGGAGCTGAAGAATAATGCCGCCACCCAGAAGAATGGGGCCTCCTGCCAAGCCCAAAAATATAAAAGCAACCTTTGGCAGAATACTTAAATACCTTGTGGGACAGAACAAGCTCCTTTTGTTACTCGTGCTTATTCTTGTACTGGCAAGCTCTGCGGCGCAGGTCATCGGAGCATCAATGCTCAAGCCAATAATCGATGACTACATTGAGCCTCTCATAGGCAATCCCGACTCCGAAAAGCTTGCGGATTTTGCCGCAATGCTCATACTTATGGGATGCATTTACCTCTTTGGTGCACTCTCAACCTATGTTTATCAAAGAATAATGCTCTCTCTTTCCACCAAGGCTCTCTTGAATATACGTCTTGATTTGTTCAACAAGATGGAAAGCCTGCCTCTCAAATACTTCGACACCCACACTCACGGCGAGGTAATGAGCCTTTATACCAACGATACGGACACAATACGCGAACTGCTGTCAAACAGTATTGTAAGTACAATTTCGTCTCTTATTACTGTTATTTCGGTATTCGTTATGATGCTTACCTACAGCTGGCAGCTGACGATTGTTGTTATCTGTATGCTTTGCCTTATGATGTTCATAACAAAGAAGATAGGCGGAAACAGCGCTAAATTCTTTATCAAACAGCAAAAAGACCTTGGCGCAGTAAACGGATATATCGAAGAAATGATTGAGGGACAAAAGGTTGTCAAGGTATTCTGTCACGAGGACAATGCCAAGGATGAGTTTGCAAATCTCAACGGCGCACTTTGCCACTCGGCAACAAATGCCCACACCTTTGCAAATATTCTCGGTCCTATAATGAACAATCTTTCTCATACTCTTTATGCAATTACCGCAATGGTGGGAAGCGTTTTGACTATTGCAGGTGCACTGTCTCTGGGAGCTGTAGTTTCATTCCTTCAGTTCACAAAGCAATTTTCAATGCCCGTTTCACAGATGTCACAGCAGATAAACGCCATTCTCACCGCTCTTGCAGGCGCTGAAAGAATTTTCGCCGTTATTGACGAAAAGCCCGAGGTTGACGAGGGATATGTTACTCTTGTAAGGGTTAAAAACAACGGCAATGAATATGAAGAAACTGCAGACAAGTCGGGAATATGGGCTTGGAAGCATCCTCATTCTGCCGACAATACCGTAACATATGTACCGGTGGAGGGCAAGGTTGAATTTGACAATGTTGTATTCGGCTACGAGGAAAACAAGACCGTTCTCAACGGTATCACCCTCTGGGCAAATGCAGGTCAGAAGATTGCCTTTGTGGGCTCCACAGGTGCCGGAAAGACTACTATTACAAACCTTATCAACCGCTTTTACGATGTGCCGGACGGCAAGATAAGATATGACGGCATCAACATCAACAAGATAAAGAAGGATGACCTGAGACGCTCTATGTCCATGGTGCTTCAGGACACCCACCTGTTTACAGGTACTGTTCTTGACAACATTCGCTACGGCAGACTGGATGCAACCGATGAGGAATGTATCGAGGCGGCAAAGCTGGCAAATGCAGACAGCTTTATCCGTCATCTGCCCGAGGGCTACAACACCATGCTGGTAGCAGACGGCTCCAACCTTTCTCAGGGACAGCGTCAGCTTATAGCAATTGCCCGTGCCGCCGTTGCAGACCCGCCCGTACTGATTCTCGACGAGGCTACCTCGTCAATCGATACCAGAACAGAATCCCTTGTGGAAAAGGGTATGGACTCTCTTATGGAGGGCAGAACCGTCTTTGTAATAGCTCACAGACTCTCCACTGTCCGCAACTCCAACGCTATAATGGTGCTCGAAAAGGGCGAAATTATAGAACGTGGCAGCCACGATGAGCTCATAGCACAAAAGGGCAAATACTACCAGCTCTACACAGGCATGTTTGAGCTTAGTTAAGTTTGTTTTTGAGGAGATGCTTTTTAGCAAAAAGCATCCCCTCAATCTCTCTTGAAAAGCTTTTTGAAAATTTTTTTATTTGCATTAAATCAAGAATAAAGAATTGATGGCAAGTTGCTGATGCAAATTCACATCGATTAGTCTCTGTCTATGTGAGTACTGGTAAACAAAAATATGTTATAAACGAGAGGAATTTCACTATGAGCAAGAAGATACCCATAATGTCATCGGTTTTTTTGTTTTCTGTTGCAATTACTTTAATCGATGCTTTTGTACATCCAAACTATTTTGTTAAGATACCGATTAAAATTCTGTTCTTTTTGGCTTTGCCGATGTTGTTCTTTGTGAAAAACAAGGAGGTATTTAAGGATTTTAAGAAAATGTTCGTTTTGAAAAAGGACGGCATTCTGAAAGCCTTATTGCTGGGCGTTGGTGTATATGCGGTTATTGTGAGCGGTTTTTTTCTTGTGAGAAATGTAATTGATTTTTCCAATGTAACCTCCAGCTTAACCGAAGGCATGGGAATTACAGCCAAAAATTTCATCTATGTTTCGTTATACATTTCACTTATGAATTCATTTCTTGAAGAATTTTTCTTCAGGGGATTTGGCTTTATAACTTTAAAAAAATACACTTCCCGAAGTGTTGCTTACTTATTCAGTTCTGCTTTGTTTGCGATATATCACATTGGCATGCTTGTGGGTATGTTTAATTTTTGGGCATTGATGCTATTACTTTTGGGTCTCATTATAGGGGGATGCATCTTCAACTATCTCAACGAGTTAAACGATAACATCTACCCCTCTTGGTTTGTTCATATGTTTGCGAATTTTGCAATAAATACAGTTGGATTTGTTTTGTTTGGAGTACTATGATGAATAAAAGGCGAGAATTGCCGGCGGCAGCTCGCCGTTTTTTGTAAAACAGAATACCACCGGCAATGCCGGTGGTATTCTGTTTTAAGATTATTTTGCTTTTACATTTTTTCAAGCATCATAAGACAGCCTTTGCGCACGCCTTCAAGAAATGCCTTTTTTCCAGACTTCTGTGGTATTGTCTTGACTCTTCATCATTTGCCATAAGCTTGTCAATTTGTTCTTTACTTAATCCGCTTGTCAATTCCTTGATATTGACATTAAATGTCATTAATTGGTGCAATTCTTTACTTGTATATCCTTTTTCGTTGTATTCGTCCCACATTTCTTCAAGAATTTTTCCCATATTTTTCTCCTTATAAAGTTGTTGACAAATAAAAAGTGTGTGCAACCGAAGCTACACACACCGAAAAATGCCGAACTTCGATTTGCTACCACACAAAACCCCTATTTCCACAAAAAACAGGACACGAGAATCCGACACTTTTACCTAAGTAAAAGTGCCCATTTTTTGCGGAAAAATATAAAATCAGTATATAGTTTTGTGTGGTGATAGTATTTTATCACAAACCCTTATTTTTGTCAATAATTTTGTTTTTCGGGAGAGCGCGAGAGGGTGTAGTGTTACAATAGATGTGAGACCAAAAGTAAAAAAAGAATAGAAAAAGTGAT
>CAZYTA010000060.1:0-13307 GCA_964650465.1 uncultured Oscillospiraceae bacterium
TTATATCACGTATTTTTTATCTTTGCAACTTTTTATGCAATTTCCTAGTAAACAAAAAAGCGGCGAGTCGCCGCTTTTTCTGTTATATAGACTCTTTAACTTATCTCTTTTCCCAGAAGCCGAGAGTGTAGGGAGTGGCTGTTTTGGGGGTATAACACCAATGTGCCGCATTGCGGAGTATTGTTCCCACAACAGGCATATGATATATGGGATATGTTTCGTGACCGGGTTGGAAATAGAAAATCTTACCGAGTCCTCTGTGATATGTGATACCGCTTCTGAAAACCTCGCCGCCGGAGAAATTACCGATAAATATAACATCCTCGGGTGTGGGAATGTCAAAACGCTCGCCGTAGGTCTCTTCGTGAGGAATATCAAAATATTCGGGCACGCCGTAAGCAATGGGATGATAGGGTTCAATCGACCATATTCTTTCTTTGTCCTCGGTCTCACGCCATTTAAGGTTGCAAGACATACCCATCAGCTTCTTGAAGGGCTTTGAAAAATGTCCCGAATGAACAGGGATAAAGCCCATGCCGTCATAGACTCTCTGACAAACCTTCTCTACAATTGCATCTGGCACCTCATGATGTTTTACATGCCCCCACCAGAAAAGAACATCGGTGTTATCGAGAATTTCATCCGTCAATGTTTCGTTGATATCATCAAGGGTAGCATACCTCACGCAAAATTCGGGGTCTGCCGACAGCAGGTCACCTATTGCCTTATGTATACCGTTGGGATAGATAGAGGCAACCTTTTCGTTCACCTTTTCATGATAAAACTCATTGTACACAGTAACGTTAATCATTTTTCTTCTCCTTTTATTTTACGTCTGTTATTTCATAAACATAGACCCTGTGATAGTCATTATCGTAGTTTGAATCAAGAGACGGGTCAATAAACTTTTCGGGGTCAATATCTGTATAATACAGCTTCTTGCCAACCAGTGTAAGACTTGCGCTGTCAAAGGTGAGTATGCCGTTTTCCACCTTATGACTCAGTTTCTCCAGCTTGTTTTCGTCACGTCCGCTGACTCTTCCGAAATACGAAAGGGTCTTTTTGTATTCCTCGGGAAAGAACGAAAGGGTGGCAATGTCGGTTTTTTCGGCAAGGGTATATGTAAATCTTGTGGGACGGATAAACACTGTAAAAATAGGCTTGTTCCACAGGACACCTGCCTCTCCCCAGCTGACCGTCATGGCATTGCTCTCGCCCTCTGCCGACACACCGTACAGCGCCCATTCGTCGCCAATCTTTTTGAACGGATTAAAATCTATCATCAAAACACCTCCTTTTTAGAAGTCTATTCACTTATTTTTCAAATAATTCATGCAATTTTGCCTCCAACAGCACGCCTTCCCTTTCGGGATAGTCAAACTGCACCGAATATTCCATAACGCTTCTGACAAAAGCAGAGGAGCTGTTTATTGAAGCCTCAAGACTTTTACCCTGCAACAGTCTGCCGAGAAGCACAGAGGCAAAAATATCACCTGTGCCGGGGTATTGCTTGCCCACTCTTTTATTTGAGGTAAAGCCTACGGTTATACCGCCGTCCTCCGAAAAGGCACAGTTTACGCTTCGGTCTCCCTCAATGCCTGTAACAACCGCCTTGCCGTTTGTTATTTTGCACAGCCCTCTCACCATTTTTTCCACATCTTCTCTTGTGTACTCGGTTTTCGGCTCATCACCGATAAGGAAGCAGGCTTCGGTTACGTTGGGGGTAATTATATGAGCGTTCTTCACAAGGCGCTTCATGCCGTGCATCATCTCTTGATTATATGTAGAGTAAAGCTCACCGTCCTCGCCCATTACAGGGTCTACAAGGACAGTCATTGTGTCCTTTACTCTGTTTATCATATATTCCACCTGCTCTATCTGCTCTTCATTTCCGAGAAAGCCGCTGTAAAAAGCGTGAAAATCACTGCCAAGAGACATAAAGTGGTCAAAATACCGAACAACATCCTCTGTCAGGTCACGGAAGGTAAAGCCTGTATAACCGCCTGTATGGGTGGAAAGCACTGCTGTAGGCAGCGGGCACACCTGAACGCCCAGTGCGGAAAGAGTTGGAATTATTACCGAAAACGAGCATCTTCCGAAGCCCGACAGGTCATGCACCGCTATAACTTTTTTTACCGGATTTTTCATAATAACGCACCAAAATTAACTAAATCAAGAATCAGTCCGAAAACAATTCCAATAAACCACATTGCAAGCACAATACAAATGTTTTCCTTCTGGCTTTTGTTTGTTCTGAACAGCACCAATGTGCCTATACCCGCACCTGTGAGAAGTCCTGATATCATTGCACCTGCAGATATTACGCCCTCAAGCCACAGCTCTGTAATCACCACCGATGCAGCACAATTGGGAATAAGTCCCACTGTTGCCGCTACGATATTTGACACTACGGGAATGCCCGACATAATACCTGCGATTACATCCTCGCCTACCAATCCGATAATGGCTTCAAGTATAAATCCGACAGCAAACACAAAGAAGAACACGCTAAAAGAATGGTGAATTGCCGAGCGGAAAACGCCATTTTCGCAGTGACAGCCCTCTTCCTCGCAAAGATTTCCTATTTTTACATCATCCTTTTTGCAAAGCAGTAAATCTACGGCAAAGCCTGCAAGTGCACCTATAATCACCTTTGTGCCAAGAACCTTTAGCAAAGTCAGGGCATGGACCTGATTTGATATCATAACAGGTATCATTTCGTCCGAGGTAGACAGGAAGATTGCAAATAGAGTACCAAGAGTGATAACTCTGCCTGAATAGAGGCTTGCGCCCGATGCGGAAAAGCCGCACTGAGGTACTGCTCCAAGCAAAGCACCCGCAAGAGGACCTACCTTTCCCGAGCGTGAAATTATTGCTGTTGCCTTATCCCCTGCCGTATGCTCCATAAGCTCCATTATGAAGTATGTAAGAAAGAGGAAGGGCAAAAGCTTCAATGCATCCAGTATTGAATGCTCAAGTGCATGAAGTAAAATGTGTAATATATGCATTTATTATTCCTTTATGTGTCTCTTATACGCAGTAAGAGTATTTTTCAAAAGCTCTGTTATGGTCATAGGTCCTACGCCGCCGGGAACGGGTGTAATATAAGATGCTTTTTCTTTAACGGTTTCAAAATCAACATCTCCGCAGAGCTTGCCGTTTTCATCTCTGTTCATTCCCACATCTATAACAACGGCACCCTCCTTTACCATATCGGCGGTAACAAATTTTGCTCTGCCGATAGCCACTACAAGAATATCCGCACCTCTTGTTACCTCGGCAAGATTCTGTGTTTTGGAGTGAGCCACAGTAACTGTAGCGTTAGCCTGTAAAAGCAAAAGCGCCTGAGGCTTGCCTACTATATTGCTTCGTCCGATTACCACTGCACTCTTGCCGGACGGGTCGATTCCGTAGGCATCAAGAAGCTCCATGACACCTGCGGGTGTACAGGGAAGGAAATCGTAATCGCCGACGGTGATTCTGCCCACATTATGATAAGAGAATGCGTCAACATCCTTTGATGGGTCTATTGCCTCAATTACCTTTTTGTCATCAAGATGCTTTGGCAGAGGAAGCTGTACAAGTATGCCGTCAATCTCGCTGTCACAGTTAAGCTCCTTCACAAGAGCGATAAGCTCTGCCTCGGTGGTTTCTGCGGGAAGGGCGTATTCACGGGAAACAAAGCCCACCTCCTCACAGCCCAGCTTCTTATTTCTCACGTAAACATGTGATGCAGGGTCGTCTCCTACAATTATAACAGCAAGCCCCGGGTGTCTTACACCTTCGGGTATCATATCGACCTCTGCTCTTATTTTTTCTCTTACATTTTTGGAAGTAAGTTTACCGTCAAGTATTACTGTCATTTTGTTTCTCCTTTTTTCGTTTACTAAGAAATTGCATTAAATCAGCCTCGCCGTTTTACCTTGTTTGTTTTTTTGCATAGGCTACGATAGGCGAGCATTGTCAGCAGCGACTCGCCGCTTTATAGCATATATTATGCCAAAGATTAAAGCGCAGCCAAAGCCAACCAATGCCGAGACCTTCAAGCCGAATAATTCGAGGCTGTCTGTCCTGAGAAGCTCAATGAAGCCTCTGCCAAGCCCATACCACGCAAGGTAGAAGTACGCTATCTGACCGTCAAATTTCTTTTTCTTGGTGATAATGAAATGTACTATGAGGAAGCCCAGTAAATTCCACAGCGATTCATAAAGAAACGTGGGATGATAGTACACGGAATATTCGTCGCTGTAGGGCAGATTGTCATAATACGGAGCTATTCCCATACGCCACGGAAGGTTTGTAATGCCGCCATGCGCCTCGGCGTTAACGAAATTGCCCCATCTGCCTATCATCTGACCTATCATAACTGCAGGAGCAACACAATCAAGCACTTTGGGTATTGGTTTTTTAATTACCTTGGCATAAATCACCGAAACTATTGCGCCGCCGATTATACCGCCGTATATTCCTATACCGCCTCTCCATATGGCAATGACATCAAGAAATGAATTATAGTTCGGTGTGGGGTCAAAAATTACGTAATACAGTCTTGCACAGAGAACAGAGACAGGTATGAGAAAAATAGCATAATTGAAAAACTCGTCCTCTGTAAAGCCTTCTTTTCTGAAGCGCCAATATGCATAAAGCACTGCTAACAGCATGCCTGTACATATTATCACGCCATACCACATTATGTCCCGTCCAAGCAGATTGAAGGCAACAGGGTCTACCTTGAAGGCTTCAATTCCCAGTCCGGGAAAGGAAATCCAATGTTTCATATTTCACTCCGTTATAAGCTTTGGTCTGTTTCCTGCTCACATGGCTTTGCAACAGCCATAGACATCAGCTCTGTGTCATATGACTTTACAAGTCTTGCCTTGATATCGTCAACGGTAACGCCCGACAGCACCTCGGGAAGGTCGAGCATATCCGCACCCGACAAATAATAATCAAGGAAGCCCTCGGCAATATCCGAAGTGGAGTTCCATGCCTGAACAGAAGCGGAATAAAGCACTCTCTTTGCCCTCTCAAAGGCTTCACTGTCTATGAGACGCACGCCCTTTCGCCAGAGGTCAAGCTCATTCTTTATTCTTTCAAAAACCGTCTCGGGCTCACGGCTTTCGCCGCTTGCGATAAAGAAAGCCCAGGTTTTTGAAGAGTAATAGGCTGTTCCGAATTTCTGATTTATCAAGCCCTCGGAATACAGCTTGTTGTAAAACTCGGAGGATTTGCCGAAAACAAGCTCGGCAATTATCATATGCTCAAACTCCCGCTTGATATATGCCCTGCCGTCACAGTCAATATCGGTGTCCTTAAGACCGATATTGAACACGGGGTATGCAACGGGAAAAGCTTTTTCGCAGTACTTACGTGCTACCTCTCTCGGCTCGTCGGCTGTCTTTTTTTCAATAGTAATATCTGCGCTCTGCTTCAGCGCTCTGTCCATTACAGCTTCAACACCCTCTGCCGTAACATTTCCGCACACTATGAGAACCATATTGTTAAGGTTATAAAATGTGTTATAGCAATCATAAAGTATTTCGGGAGTTATCTTGTGAATGGACTCAACAGTACCGCCCACGGGAATGTTGACGGTGTTTTTCTGATAAAGTCCTCGGAGAAGCTCCTGATACATCCATCGGTAGGGGTTGTCCTCATACATTCTCAGCTCCTGCTCGATTATGCCCATTTCCTTCTCGACATTTTCCTTTGAAAAATATGGATGTGTTACAAAATCAAGAAGAACCTCGAGAGCTTCGTAATAATTCTCGGTTGCCGAGAAAAGATAGGAGGTAACCTCATTGGAGGTATATGCGTTTGCCGAAGCCCCCAATGCAGTAAATCGAGAAAAGGTGTCTGTGCCGTCATCGCTCTCAAAAAGCTTGTGCTCCAAAAAGTGAGCTATGCCGTCGGGCACCGTAATATAGCTGTCATCTCTGTTTGTCTTAAAGGTGTTATCCATAGAGCCGTAGCGTGTGGCAAAGGTGGCATAAAGAGTCATCTGGTCCTTGGGGATAATTATTACCTCAAGTCCGCTTTTGTGCACACCCTTATAGTACAGCTCATTCAAAAGCTCGTTGTTGTGTTTTGTGAAATTCATACTTACTCCATTATACAGAGGCTTTGTCCTCATTTTCGGTTTTGGTAAGGAAATACACTGTGTCCTTTTCTATCTGCTTTGATGCCCATACAACATCGTCAACGGTAAGCAGGGATATCTGCTGCGCATCTGTAAAAGGGTCACGGGGAATATCGCTTTCCAGTCTCATATGGAACCAGGCAGGAAGAAGGGATGGATTATCCTGAATCTCCTTCATTCTGTTGATATATGCCTTCTTGGCGTCCTCTAACTCGTCCTCTGTAATTCTGCCCGCCCTAATGTTGTCAAGCTCCTCAAAAAAGGCATTCAGTGTTTTTTCCTTATTTTCGGGGTCAATGCCTGCATAAGCCATGAATATGCCCTTTATACCGTCAAGACTCGAATAGCAGGTGTAGCAAAGAGAAAGCTTTTCTCGGATGTTCATAAACATCTTGCTTGAAACATCTCCGCCAAGCACCATATTGAAAAGCACAAACTTAAGATAGTCGGGGCTTGAATATGTTACAGGTGTTCTGTAGCCTATCCACAAATGAGCCTGTGCAATATCCAGCGCTTCAACCACATCTTTCCCTTTCACATCTGTGACAAGACGGGTCTTTATCCCCTGTTTGCTCTTTCTTTCCACATTATCAAAATATCCTTTTACAAGACTTCTGACTCTGTCCTCTTTTTCGCTTCCCACAAAATATATATCACAGACTGCGGTTTTAATCATGTTCTGTAAAAAGTCGAAAAGCTCTTTTGATGTAACAGCTTCCAGTACATCAATATCCCCCTCGCCGTTCACTGCATAAGCTTCACCCTCGCACATTGCTTTTATAAAGCGTGTGCGTGAATATGAGCTCTTGTTATTTATCTGGGAGAGAATTGAATCGTGAAGATTTCTTTTTTCACTTTCAAAATACTCTTCTACAAAGCCGCCCTTTTCGGTCAAGGGATGAAGGAGAGTATCAAATAAAATTTTAAGCGCCTCCGAATAAATATCCTCGCCCTTGGGGGCATATTGATTTTTCATTGTTGCAAGAGAAAGAGAAAACACCGTCTTTTCGCCCTCCTTAAAGGAAGAAAAGCTTATAGTGGAGGAATAGTTCATATCAAGCGCACAATTGAGAGACGCCATTGACGGATATCCCTTGCTTCCTCTCTTGAGCACCTTTGACACAAGGCTGGCTTTTGTGGCGTTTTCGGGTGTCAAAGGCATTGAAAAATAAATATTGGTGTAGTTTGTTTTGTACTTTGAGTCCTCTATATAATAGAGTGTTACACCGTCGGCAAGCTGTGACGGTGATATCTGTGTTTTGGGCATATTTACCTCTCTATGACAAAATTATATATATTGAAAAATTCTTTGTTTTCTGCAACGGCTTCGGCTTCTCCGCGGATATTGTATATCTCACCTTCCGCAAAAATTGTCACCTTTCCCGAAATGCCCTCAAATACTCCAAAGCAAATTTCGGGACTTTCTTCAAACACATCAAAATTATAATCATAATTCCAACTCTGTACATCGCTGACCGATGCTCTGCGGGATACTGCATTCAGCGCCGTTTCTCCGCTGATACCCTTGGCAATGAGCTGATGACAGCCATTCATAAGGTGAAGCGCTGTGGAATCGGATGTAATGTCAAACACTCTCGCATCATGGCAAAAAGACAGCTTTACTCCGCCGCCCTCAAAAGCGATGTTCTCAATTCTTACATTTTCTGTGTTATGAATAAGTATTCCGCCCTTTATTTTTGCCGAATTTTCGCCTGTTATTACTATATTGCTCTGTCTGCCCTCTTTCATACATCCAAAGGTAGAATAGAGGTTTTCGTTACGGAAGGCGACTTCATCCGAAATGATGGCTGCACCGTCAAGAACTATGTGTATAAAGCTTGGCAAAAGAATGGGCTCGCTTATGTGCCACTCGCCTGCAGGTATTACCACCTTGTCAAGTCCCTTTTCCTTTGCACGTACAACAGCCTCCTGTATTGCCTTTGTGCCGAGCAATGCATCGGGAACTATATAATTATTCATACTTGATTCCCTCCGTTTCAACAGGCTCTGCACCGTGTACGTTCTTGATGACCACGTTTTTGAAGCCGTCTCCTTCCCGCATTGTGTTGAACTTTGTCAATGCGAAGCTCTTTCTGTCACTCTTGACATAAATACCGTCAAAGACAACATTTTCCATTTTTACACCGCCGTCCTGATGAGGTCTGTGGTCGGTGCTGACAGCACAGTGTGCCATATGGGAAACGTGAATATTTTTAAAGGTACAATCCTTCAAGGTAGCTCCCACGCAAACGGTTTCGTCACTTTGTGCAAACATATTCTTTGCCCGAATGTTGTAGGTCTCTCCCATCTCGGAGGGTCTTTCTCTGTAGTAGAGATTTTCTCCGACACGAAGTACACCGTAGGGGTGGTTGTTTTTATTGTTGTTACGGGTATCCATAACGTTTTCAACATCTATATTGTACATTTTGGAGCCGTCGTGATTGCGAAGGGCAACAAGTGCTTGTGCCGCAGATGCACCCACAATGTTCTTTATCTTTACATTGTAAACATCCGTGGTATACTCATCCGAGGGGAAAAACAAAGATGAGCTTCCCTGTGTAGTAATGGCAATAAGATCATCACCCGACTGACCCGATATATTCTCTATAACAAGGTCATGGCATCCCATTCGGATATCTATACCGTCCTGATTTGGAATGTTGTTTCTTCCCTTGAACCGTATGTCGGCAACTCTTCCGTTTGAGCTGAAAAGCATATTGACAGCCCAATGGCGCTGGTCGCGAAGCTCAAGATTTTCTATTGAAAAATTATCTACATTGTGAAGGAGGATAAAGTTATTAAACTGCATCCTTATACCCTTCTTACTTGAATTAAGCTCAAGGAGTCCGTTGTGGTTGCCTCCGTCAAGGACGGCATTTCCCACACCTCTTATGCGGATGTTGTGCTGTCTGCCAAGGTTTATAAAATTACGCTCTCTGTCGTACATATTCTCATTTCTGAAAACATTGTCATAAATTCCGTCTGCAAGACGAAGGTGGCAGTTGTCCAGAATGACATCAATATCCGAGGGAAGCAGTACCGCCATATCAAGCACCCAAAGGCTCTCCCCCGTTCTTTCGTTACGTCGGGGAATGACAACGGGACAGCCGCTGTCATGTGCCGCCCTCACCGCTTTCTGTATTGATAGGGCATCGGTTTGGGCAATTATACCACTGTCATTCGGAGTTATGTATTTTGTCATTTAAGTCTCCTTACTATTTCGTCGCCCACCTCGGATGTGGAAGCATTTCCGCCAAGGTCGGGAGTAAGCACCTTTTTGTCTACCAGCATTTCTTCGATAAGGTCAATAAGCTTGCTTCCCCAAGCCTCGTGTCCGAAGAAATCAAGAAGCTGTGAAGCCGACCAAACGGTAGCAAGAGGATTTGCAATGCCCTTGCCTGCAATGTCGGGCGCCGAGCCGTGAATGGGCTCAAACATTGAGGGGAATTTTCTTTCGGGATTGAGATTTGCACCTGCGGCAAGTCCCATACCGCCTGCAATAGCGGCACCCAGGTCTGTAAGTATATCACCGAAAAGGTTTGATGTAACCACTATTTCAAATCTCTTCGGGTCCTTTACCATGAACATACTTGCCGCATCCACAAGGTAGGAATGGGTCTCCACCTCGGGATAATCCTTGCCCACCTCGGCAAATATCTTGTCCCAGAACACCATTGAATAATTGAGCGCATTAGCCTTTGAAATACTGGTAAGGCTCTTGCCCTCCTTCTTCGCCAGCTCGTATGCGTAGCGGATAACTCTTTCACAGCCAACTCGTGAGAATACACCGTCCTGTATAACCACCTCATTGGGCTTGTCACGGAACAGCCAGCTTCCGCTTCCCGCATATTCGCCCTCTGTGTTCTCTCTTACGAAGGTCATGTTAATCTCCTCTGGAGTCACATCCTTCAAGGGACAGGGAGCGCCCTTCAACAGCTTTACGGGGCGGAGATTTATATATTGGTCAAAGCTCTTTCTGATAACCAGAAGCAAATCCCACAGCGAAATGTGGTCGGGCACACCGGGGGCGCCTACAGCACCGAGGAACACCGCATCGTACTTTTTCAGCTCCTCAATGCCACCCTCTGCCATCATTCTGCCCGTTTCCTTATAGTATTCACATCCCCAAGGAAAATATGTAAATTCAAACTTAAAGCCTCCGTCAAGCTCGGCAACTCTTTCAAGCACCTTTACACCCTCGGCAATAACCTCGGGACCTATTCCGTCACCTGCTATAACAGCTATCTTATGTGTTATCATGAAAAATCCTCCCAAACAAACATTTAATCAGTTTATTGTAGCACAAAAACCATTATTTGTAAAGCATTTTTCGTTGACAGAAAGCAGTTTTTGATATACAATATCTATATAATAATGAAGGAGTGCAACAAATGTTTGAAAGAAAAACCTTTTCACATCACTATGACGGTGCAATAGAACCCTTCGCAATAACCGACAATGTGTATTTTGTGGGATGCTTCCCTGCCTCATCTCACCTTATCGACACAGGTGACGGACTTATTCTCATTGACACGGGCTATGAGGATACTTTGTTTTTGCTGGTTGACTCGATATACAAGCTTGGCTTCAAGCCCGCCGATGTAAAATACATCATCCATACCCATTGGCACGGCGACCACACTGCCGCAACAACAGGCTTTGTAAGCATCAGCGGAGCAAAAACCCTTATAGGAGAAAAGGATGCCGAAAAGGTATCGAAATACTTTACCCCGGATATACTCCTCAAGGACGGTGACAGGGTTGAGCTTGGCAATACTGTAATAGACATAATACATACCCCCGGTCACACAGAGGGCTGTATTTCCGTCTTTTTTGATTCCTGCGGCTACAGAGTAGGAATGTTTGGGGGTGCAGGAGCAAACACATTACAGAAGGACAGGTTTGACTACCCCGACTGTAGAAACGGCTACAGGGCATCGCTTGACAGACTCCGCATGGAGAAGGTTGACATATTCATCGGAAACCACGTGTGGAACAATGACACAGAGGTCAAGGGAAAAATTCTTCGCGAGACAGGAGAAAACAAGTTTGTTGACTCCGAGCTTTTCGGAAAATTCCTTGATTTCTGTGAGCAAAGACTGAATACGGTTATAAGTTCAGAGATGTAATTGTGAACATTTTGTAAATATTGTCTTTTTGTGGCACACACTCTTGCAAAAAGCGGGGGTGTGTGCTATACTATATCGGCAAAAATACACACACAGAGGTGTAAATACGGCAGTTCGCAGTCAGGCTGTGTCCCGTAAACAGGCTTCTGTGGTGGAAAAAACTTTAAGGAGGACATTAAAAATGTCAGTAATTTCAATGAAGCAGCTTCTTGAAGCTGGTGTTCATTTCGGACATCAGACAAGAAGATGGAACCCTAAGATGGCTGAGTACATCTTCACAGAGCGTAACGGCATCTACATCATCGACCTTCAGAAGACAGTTAAGAAGGTTGAAGAAGCGTACATGTTCATTCGCGAAATCGCTGAAAACGGCGGTAACATCCTTTTCGTAGGTACAAAGAAGCAGGCTCAGGACGCTATCAAGGATGAAGCGATCAGAGCAGGTATGTACTATGTAAACGCACGTTGGCCCGGCGGTATGCTCACAAACTTCAAGACAATCAGAAGAAGTATCGCAAGACTCAACACTCTTTATAAGTTTGCTGAGGACGGCACATTCGCACAGCTCCCCAAGAAGGAAGTTGTTGCTCTTACAAAGGAAATGGAGACTCTTGAAAAGAACCTTGGCGGTATCAAGGAAATGGGCGGTATCCCCGATGCTATTTTCATTGTTGACCCCCGCAAGGAAGCTAATGCTGTAGCAGAAGCTAAGAAGCTCGGTATTCCGATTGTTGCTATCGTTGACACAAACTGCGACCCTGACGATATTGACTATGTTATCCCCGGCAACGATGACGCTATCCGTGCTATCAAGCTCATCTCTTCCGTAATGGCTAACGCTGTTATCGAAGGTCATCAGGGCGAGCAGGTAGAAGCTGCTGAAGAGGCTGAGGAAGCTTCTGAAGAGGAAACAACAGAAGAATAATTGAATGCAGAATTATTGTTGATTTTGCAAAGCGAAATCTTCCATAATTTTCAATTTTCAATTTTCAATTTGTTTACCCCAAAAGACACACCGTAAGATAACATAACTAAAAAGGAGATAATATTATGCCTATTACAGCTAAACAGGTTGCAGACCTCAGAGCTAAGACAGGTCTTGGCATGATGGAGTGCAAGAAGGCACTCACAGAGGCTGACGGAAACGAAGAAGAAGCAATAAAGATCCTTCGTGAGAAGGGACTTGCAGTTGCAGACAAGAAATCCTCAAGAATCGCAGCAGAGGGTATCGTTGACATTATGTATGACGAGGCTACAAAGACTGCGGCTATGATTGAAGTAAACATCGAAACAGACTTTGCTGCTTCAAACGCAGTATTCGGCGCATTCGTTAAGGACCTTCTTAAGATAATCCTTGACAAGAAGCCCGCTGACGTTGCAGCACTCCTTGCTCTCCCCTTCGATGCAGAGCAGAATGTTGAAACAGCTCTTAAGAACAAGGTATTTGAAATCGGCGAAAACATCAACATCAGAAGATTTGTTACAATCGAGGGTGTTATCGCATCCTACATCCACGGTAAGGGCTCAATCGGTGTTATGGTTAAGATGGCAGACAGCGCTGCTGCTGACAAGGCTGAATTCAAGGAAGCTGCTAAGAACGTAGCTCTCCAGATTGCAGCTATGAAGCCCTCATACCTTGACAAGGATTCAGTTCCCGCAGATGTTATCAAGGCTGAGATGGAAATCATCATGGCTCAGATAAAGAACGACGAAAAGAACGCTAACAAGCCTGACAATATCATCGAAAAGATGGCTATGGGTAAGATTGGCAAGTACTATTCAACAAACTGTCTCCTCCTTCAGGAATATGTTAAGGAAGAGAAGTTCACAGTTGAGCAGTACCTTGCAAGTGTAGCTAAGGAGCTTGGCGCTGATGTTAAGGTTGAAGCATTCCTTATGTACGAAAAGGGCGAAGGCCTTGAAAAGAAGGAAGAAAACTTCGCTGAAGAGATTGCTAAGCAGCTCGCAGGCAACTAATAATTACAAAATCATGACTACCGGCTTAGCCGGTAGTTTGCTCTGCGGCTGTAAGCCGCTAA
>CAZYTA010000061.1:0-12314 GCA_964650465.1 uncultured Oscillospiraceae bacterium
TTCTTTCCGAAACAACAATTGAATAGCTTCCTATACGGAGGGGTATCGAAGTGGTGTAACGGGTAAGCGAGCGAAAAATAATGCAGTGCATTGTTTTTCGGGAGTGCTTAACTGAAATCGTGAATATCGAAGGCGAGCTGTGCTCGGTGAGCGATGTGAGCTGATTTCAGGAAGGGCACGAGTTTTGAAAACCGTTACCATGCGGTTTCTTTCCGAAACAACAATTGAATAGCTTCCTATACGGAGGGGTATCGAAGTGGTCATAACGAGGCGGTCTTGAAAACCGTTTGGGTGCAAGCCCACAAGGGTTCGAATCCCTTCCCCTCCGCCAAAATAAAAACAGTCACACATAGTGTGGCTGTTTTTATTTTAATGAGAGGGGATTCGAACCCTTGTGGGCAGACGGGGTAAAAAAACAGTCCAGTGGACTGTTTTTAGCCGGCTGGTGAGAGGGCTTTAGCCCGAGCAAGCAGTATGCGCAGCATACGGTCGAATCCCTTAAAAGACTTTTTAAACTTCCAGTTTTGTTATATATTAAATTACTCTGACTTGGTTTTGCCGCTATTTTACGAATGCGAGTACACTTTGAGCATCTACCCAGCTGATGATGCTGGGATTGGTATACTTTAAGTATTCTCCGCTTTTTGTGTTGATGTGCACATGGTAGCTGTTTTTGCCATCGTAAACATATCCGAAAATACTGTTCCCGTCGGGTGAAATTACAGTATTACTGACTCTTGTGTCAAGGGGAGTGATTTTTCCGCTGTTAAGGTCAACGAAATAGAGTCCGTTTGTCGTTGTCTGTGCATAGTGCGTATCTGCAGGTATGCTCATTGTGGAAATAACAGCATATCCGTTCGCGGATAAGCTTTCTATTTCACAAAAGTTTGCCACCTTAGCTCCGTCCTCCATGGCTTCAAGGCGTATCGGTAAAGCTATTTCGTAAACAGGCTCGGGATTTGTGCCGTCATAGATGTATACCGTTCTCCCGTTTTCCGTCCCGATTGAATACATAATCAAGCCGCTGACTGTATGTACCGAGTAATAATGGTCTTGCTCGGGCGGAACATATCCTGTGTGCCTTGCTCCCTCGTACAAATCACTGTCATTGAAAAAATGGCGCTCTGTTGTATTGACCTGAAATTCAACCGTTCCGTCGGCATTGATAAGCTTGTAGGTATCAGGCTGTCCATTTGCTCCATATATGTATATTCCGAATTTGTCACTTTTTTCCGAAATATATATCAACTCGGAATTATTTGGCATATCAAGCTTTTCGCAAACTCTTTGATACAGTGTCTTTTCACCACTGATGTTGGATATGAAATTATAATTGGAGCCCGCCTTGATGAAAGGAAAGTATTTACCGTAATCAAAATCTTTGCTGTTTACCCATTCAAGACTGCTTGTCAGTTTAGTGCGGGGGTCTATGTCAAATACAACCTTTTTGGTGTTCTCTCCGCTCTTGAGAAGCACTATATCCTCTCTTTGCTCCACATCGGGATCGACAAAGCTTCCTTCGTGAGCTATTGCGGCATCAATGGCGTCTTTGCTTACCCAGCCTGCAATGCTCTGATATCCGTACTGCTCGTTTGGATAGAATACGGTCTTTTTGGTTTCCAGGTCGAGTATAAAGAAGCCGTTTTTCTGTTGGTACAGGTCGTTTTTTGAAGCATCGGGCATATAGTCCCACCAATATGTCTGATATGCAAGATATCTGTTATCGGGTGATATGGTTGTTTCGAACATATAGCTTCCGAGATATGTATACTCTCGGGCTTCAAGGTCATACAGATATGTGCAATGGCTGTAGGTCGGATATTCAGGTGAGGTGTCGGGAAAGTTTTTTTGCATATCGAGTAACAGATATCTATCATCAATAACCTGCTGTACGGTGCAACCGCGGACAAACAGAGTTCCGTCATCATTTTTGATGTATTCATTTGGGAGGTCAAGATGGCATATCCATTTGTTTTGCGATTTTGAGAATATGTCTGCATCTCCGAAATATTTGTCAAAAACCGCCCAGTCTCCGTTGGAATATACCGAATCGTATGACGGCAGATTGACAGTATAGCCGATCGCACCCCAGAAGTGACGGTCCGCCAGCTCACTTGCTGTAACCCTTCCGTCAAAATAATAATCTGTTCTGCCCATCCACCCCTCGTAGCTGTACCAGTATCTTACGGTTGAATCGCTGTCTCTTGCATCTACAAGTGAATGGGTAATTACCTCCTTGCCGTCGGGAGATATATAGGTGACACGGCTGTTGTACAGATAGCTTCCGAGAAATGAGTTCGGAGTTACATGACCGTTATTTTCATATATGTTTTTCAAAGGGTGCTTAATCATATATTTTTCGTTGAATTTATCAAAAAGCACTCTTCCTTCGTTGATCGTGTTTATTTCCTTGCCCAAAAATGAGCTGGTATAAACATCATATGAGGCGGTAATATTGCCTATGGAGAAACTGACATTCAGCATATAGTCGCCAAATTCAAAATCCTTCGGCTCTGCAAGCTCGGGCTCTTTGTAGTTCTCCATGGGAAAGTCCTCGGGGAAGAGGAGCTTAACGGTTTTTAAATTGCCGTCCTTTTCGGGCAGCTCTCTTGTGTTGTCAAAAAATCTTTGTGTTGTGCTGTCAAGGGTTACAGCTTGCGGGGCTTTGTAAATCAGCTTGTTATAGTCCTCGCAACTTATCCAGCCCGTACAGCCGTAGTCGGCAAAATCTCCGGGATTGCCATATCTGTAAAATGCAGTTTCGGAGCTTTCGAGGTTCTTGATGTAAAAGCCCCTGTCCTGATTACGAAGCTGATTAATACCGCTGAAGGCTTCTCCTGCCTGCCGTTTTGCCTGTCCTGTGTATATCAGGTACTTCATGTCGGGAGAAAGCATTGGGTTTATGGCATATTTTTCCAGAAGTGTAAGTGTTTCCTCCTCAATATCGTAAAGATATGCTCCGAATCTTCTTACATCTGTGTATGAATCCTGCTCTATGTAGAATACCGAAATCAGATAATATCTGCTGTCTATGACCTGCTCAATCTGAAGGCGGTATTTTTCGGGATTCTTGGTTGCCATGCGGTAATAACTGCCGTCGGATACAGTTATTTCAAATATATTGAGACCGTTTTCAACAATCCTTAATCCGTCGGAATCGGACACATAAAAGCTGTTGCGGGCATAGCTTTTGTAAAAGTCATCGGTTTTAAGGGCATCAAGCACTGTCTGTGCTTCTATATCGGATGTATCCGACTGAAGCAGTCCTTGCGCCGCTGTACTGCCGTAAGCATCTTCAATTCTGTTAAATGACCTTGTACAAGCCTCAAGGTCGCTTCCTCCGAGGATAGCATATTCCTTGTAGTAACCGCCCTTAGCGGTGCTGACTGTATCAAAGAAAACAACGGGAAGATAGTTTCCAAATTCAAAGTCGCTTATCCCGACTGTTTCTATATCCGTGTAAATATCCATGTTTGTGATATCAGTGGTGTCGATGATTGCTACCTTGTCAAAAACCACATCCTCGTTTACCGGGGAAGTAGACGGTGCATCGGCAGTATTCGACAGTGTTGTGTCTGTAACAGGAAAGACAGTCAGCGGAGTTTCTTCACTATAGATGATACAAAAAAGTGCCGACACCGCAATAAGAATAGCCGATACCATTAAAAAAGCAACTCGTTTTATCATTGATTGTTCCTCCTGTTATTTCCTGTATTAATATTATAAAATACCGTATTTAAAATGTCAACATATTATGTGTGTTGCTTGAAAGTTAAGATATATATTTCATATTGACCAAAATTCTTATTACTGCCCGAGGAATTAAAAGAATAATAAAATGCCATATATCGCCTCAGGCAATACATTATTGAAATATATAGATTTTTGTGCTATAATCAACTCGATAAATAAGAATTTGTAGGAGAATAGATATGACGGAATACGAAAAGATGGTGAAAGGGCTTATATATAATCCCGGTGATGAAAAAATAATGAGTGAGCAGCTACAGTATCAGGATAAACTGTGGGAATTTAATCAGTTTAAGCCTTCTCAGTATTCAGAAAAAATAAAATTCATGAAGGAAATGTTTGCTGAATGCGGCGATGATTGTTACATTGAATTGCCTTTTCGAGCAAACTGGGGAGGACATCACGTTCATTTTGGAAGCGGAATTTACGCAAACTCCAATCTTACTATAGTAGATGATGGGCATGTATATGTTGGAGATAAAGTCATGTTCGGACCAAATGTTACAATAGCTACTGCAAATCATCCGATTGAGCCGACGTTAAGAGCAAAAGGTTTGCAATATAATAAAGACGTTTATATTGGTGAGAATTCTTGGATAGGAGCAGGCGTAATTATAGTTCCCGGAGTTCGCATAGGAAAAAATACTGTAATTGGCGGCGGAAGTGTTGTAACAAAAGATATTCCCGACAACGTGGTTGCTGTCGGAAATCCATGTCGTGTTCTCAGAGAAGTTGGTGAACATGATAAAAAGTATTTTTACAAGAACGAGGAAATTGACTGGGAAACTATCTTTTAACGCAAGAGTAATTCTGTGAATCCCGATTTGTCGGCGGTATGCTCAATTGTATGCCTGAACGATAAGTTGAAAAACAAGGTTACTTTTGGAATTATTGTTGCATTGTATGTTGTTGCAACCTGCTTTACCTTTGACGGCTGGTGGTCGTTGGTGCTTATGGCGGCGCCTATTGCGAGCGCATATTCCGTTATGTTCGGAAGCGGAACCTTTATAAGAAATGTGAGATTTTTCTTTGTATCTCCGGTTTGGCTTATTAACAATATAGTTTTTTGTTTTACAATCGGAGGAATTGTATGCGAAATAATGACTATGACTTCTGTCATTGTTTCGTTTATAAGGTACAGAAAAATAGGGTTTGAAAAATAGTATGGTGAGAATTCACCAATTTCGTTAACAAAGCGGTTTAATTTTGCTGAAAATCAACAGTAATACAATAATTCAAAATTTTTCTTGACAAATCCCAAAACATATTGTATAATATCCCAGTATGAATTGCTGTAACTGCAGCAATATCTCTTTGCCTTCGGGTAATCCGAAGGTCATATGTCCATAAGGAGGTGCAAAACACATGGAAAACATCACATCAAAGTATGAGGTTATCTACGTTGTTGACGGTACTCTTGCTGAAGAAGCTGCTACTGAGCTTATCAATAAGTTCAAGGCTATGATCGAAGCAAATGCTACTATCGACGAGGTACAGGATTGGGGCAAGAAGAGACTTGCTTATCCTATCGATGACATCAACGAGGGCTACTACACACTTATTCATTTCACAAGTGCGCATGATTTCCCCGCTGAGCTCGAGAGAAACTTCAACATCACAGATGGTATCCTTCGTGCGCTTGTTGTTAAAGCCGGCGAGTAAGGAGTGAAGAATTATGGCTTCATTTAACAAAGTCATTCTCATTGGTAACCTGGTAGACGACCCTGAGCTTAAGCAGACACCCAACGGTGTGCCTGTAACCAATTTCAGAATCGCAGTCTCCAGACGTTTCCAAAACAAAGAAGGACAGCAGGATGCTGATTTTATCAACATCGTATGCTGGCGACAGAGCGCAGAGTTTGTGAAGAGATACTTCAATAAGGGTAGAAGCATACTCGTGTGCGGTTCACTTCAGTCAAGAACCTGGACCGACAATAACAATCAGAAGCGTTATACACTTGAGGTAGTGGCAGACGAGGTTTCCTTCGTTGACAGAAAGCCCGATTCACAGTCACTCTCAGGTAATCAGATGTCTGCTCCCGCACCCTATAGCAGTGCAGGAGAGGGTATCTCTTTTGAAGAGATGTCAACAGACGACGACCTTCCCTTCTAATTTTAATTTTTAAAGGAGGTAAATATCATGGATAAGGATATGCAGAAATCATTTAAGCCCCGCAAGAAGAAGAAAGTTTGTGCTTTCTGTGCGGACAAGATAGAACACATCGATTATAAGGATGTTCCCAGACTCAGAAAGTTCGTTTCTGAGCGTTCAAAGATTCTTCCCAGAAGAATCACAGGTACATGCGCTAAGCATCAGAGACAGCTTACTGTTGCTATCAAGCGTGCACGTCATATCGCAATTCTTCCTTACATCAGCGACTAATTGCTGTGTAACAAAATAAATAAAGGAGGTAATTGAATATGCAGCTGTTTCTTGGTATATTGCTTCTCTTAATGTCGATATTCCTCGTTATTGCAGTACTTATGCAGAACGGTAAGTCAAAGAGACTTTCAGGTTCTATCGCAGGAGGAGCGGAAACATTTTTCGGCAAGTCAAAGTCTCGTACTATTGATGCAGTATTTTCAAAGCTTACAACTGTTATAGCTATTCTCTTTGTTCTCGTCGTTATCGTTGTGTATGTGGCATTCGGTACAGCTAACAATAATCCTACCGAAATCACTCTTACACCTGAGCAGTTGGAACAGTTATATCAGCAGATGGAACAGACAGCTTCCGGAAATGAGCTTTCCGGTGATGCTGAAGCTGAAGGCGACGAAGCTACTGAAGGCACAGAAGCTACTGAAGGCACAGAGGTTACAGATAACACAGAAGTTACTGATAACACAGAAGTTACTGACAATACAGAAGCTACTGACAACACAGAAGTTACTGACAATACAGAAGCTACAGATAATACTGCTGATGCAGAATAAAAATCAAAGCTACCTGAAAGGTAGCTTTATTTTTTTACAGGAAATAGCATTAAAGCAACCTCGCCGTTTTACAATGTTGCCGTTTGTGCAGGGGTTGGATAGGCGAGCATTGTCGGCGGTCACTGACCGCTTTTTTATACAGGAAATTGCATTAAAGCAACCTCGCCGTTTTTATGTAAATGGCTTGACATCATCTTTTTCAAATGCTATACTGAGCACAATGATAAAGCAAAGAAAGGAAAAAAACAATGTATACATATTCCATAACTCCGCTTAATGAAAGTATGTTCGAACAGATAGTAGAGGATGTGAGAGAGCTTTACGAAAAGGATATCAGCACAGTCCCGCTGTTCAAGATGACTCTTGTCCCGGAGGGAAATCCCGTATGGGATAAGGCGGGTCCAATGTGTGACCTTTACGGCAGGTTTAAAAAAGCACTTGCCCCCTACGGTGTAAAGACAGGCGTACTGGTTCAGGCAAGCCTTGGACACGGTTACGGAATTACACCCAACCCATTTACAAAATATGTAAATCTCACAGACGGCAAGGAAGAATTTGTTTGCTGTCCCGAGGACGATGCCTTTATCGAGCATTTTTCGGGTGTTATGAAAAGGATAGCAATGGAGCATCCTGCGGCAATTATGCTTGACGATGACTTCCGTCTCACCGTCCGTCCCGGCAGAGGCTGTGCCTGTGCCCGTCACATGAAGCTTTTCAATGATGCTACAGGACTTAATTTTACAAGAGAACAGCTATATGAGTATGTGACAACTCATCCCTATGCCGACCCTATTACACTGAAATACCTTGAAACACAGAGAAATTCTCTTGTTAAGGCGGCAAGAGCGTTCAGAGCTGCTATTGACAGTGTTGACCCCACAATACAGGGAGTTAACTGCACCAGCGGTCCGGAAACCGACTCTGTAATATATACAGCTCCGGAATTTGCAGGCAAGGGTAACCCCACAATTGTCCGTGTTCCCAACGGCTCATATGCGCCGCGCTACACAAGAGAAATCAGCGTTTGCATGTGTAATGCCGCAAGAACTGCGGGAAAGCTGAAAAAGAACGGTATTGATATTGTCCTTGCCGAGACCGATACAATTCCCTTTAACAGATACGGCAAGGGCTCGAGATACCTTCATTCACAGTACTCCTGCTCCATGATAGAAGGACTTATGGGTGCAAAGCATTGGATAACGCGCTTTGTAGCAGGCGAAAAGAACAGCGGCACTGCTTACAGGGACATCCTTGCCAAGCACGCCAAATTCTATGAAAAGCTTTCCGAATATTCACAAAATGTAAAGTGGGTCGGCGCAAACTCTATGTTTGTGGAAAAGATGTACACGGATTACAGTCAGGAACCGTACAATTTTGAAGGTAATTCGTGGGTAATATATGCGCTTGAGCGTATGGGAATTCCTTTCTATTTCTCGGATAAAAATGAGAACACCGCTTTTCTTGACGGAGATATTGTCAAGGAAATGTCAGACGAACAGATAAAAAAGCTTTTTGAAGGCTCTGTGTTTCTTGCATCCGATGCCGCAAGGGATATTATCGACAGAGGTTTCGGAGAATACCTTGGCGTAGATGTGACCGATTGGGATCTTGGCATGGTGAGTGCGGAGAGCTTTGACGGAACAACGGCGGTGTTCTGTACCAAGCAGAAGAATTTCAAGCGTATTATTCCAAAAAATGACAAGGTTGAGGTGCTTACTCACAATTACCGCAACAATGACGGCAAGGCAGACCTTCTTGCGCCTGCTGTTACCGTATACGATAGAGACGGCAAGCTCAGTGTTGTTTATTGCGGTACGCCCAAGTGCGATTTCAATTATATGGAGGGCTTTGCTTTTCTTAATGAAACAAGAAAGAAGCAATTTATTACTCTGCTTAAGAGAGCGGGTGCGCTTCCCGTATACTGTAACGGTGACAATGAGATTTGTTTCAGAGCAGGTTATATTGCAGACGGCAGACTTATGACATTTACCCTTGATATCGGCACAGACCCCATGGATACTCTTGAGCTTTATCTTGAAGCTGCTCCCAAGAGCGCCGGAATACTCAACCCCGATGGAACGGAGTCCGAGGTCAAATGGAAGGAATCGGGGGACGGTATCTATTCCTTTGATGTTAAGGTTGAACCTATGTATCCTGTGGTGCTGTTTATAGAGTAAATTGGAAAATACTGTAAATTATTGTTGACAATTCGGGAAAAATGTGGTATTATCGTCACGAGGTGATGATGGTGAGAACAAAAGGAAATATACGTGCAATAGACGAGCTTGGCAGAATTGTAGTGCCTATCGAATACAGAAATGCACTTGATATCAAGGCGGGAGAACTTTTGAGAATGGAGCTTGAAGGAGAGAAAATAGTAATTCAGAAAAATACTCCGGCTTGCATATTTTGTTCATCCGAAACTGCATTGACAAAGCATCAAGGAAAAACCATTTGTATCAATTGTATAAGAGAAATTTCAAAAATACCAAATTAGACATAACAGCAAGGGGAATACCCTTGCTGTTTTATGTAAATAAAGTTTTATTTTATGTAAATAAAGTTTTATTTTATGTAAATCTTGCTTAGTTTTAAAAAAATATTGACTTACATTACATTTTGAATTATGCTAAACTAGAAAGGAAGGTGTACTCGATGACATACGAATTTAGTATTGCCTTTGATAAAGTTAAAGGCAAAATAAAGCCTGTTCACGCTGTAAATAATCAGCCTGTACAGGGAATGATGGGCACTTGGGATATATCAAATTATTATAGACAGATGGCGATTCCTTATTCACGTCTTCACGATACTGATGGACCTTATGGCTGTGACCAGCTTGTTGATATACATTGCATTTTTCCCGATTTTGATGCAGACGAAACTCTGCCCGAATCCTATAATTTCTGGGCTACCGATATATGTATCAAGGGTATTATAAATGCGGGAGGCAAGCCATTTTACCGCCTTGGTGAGTCTATTGACCATACTCCCAATCCTTTGTATATACATCCTCCGAAGGACCCTGCAAAATGGGCAAGAGTGTGCGAGCACATTATTCGTCACTATAACGAGGGCTGGGCAGACGGCTTTTATTTTGATATTGAATATTGGGAAATATGGAACGAGCCCGAGGGTAAAAAGCAGAATATGTGGACGGGTACATGGGAGCAGTATTTCGAGCTTTACAGCGTGACTGCAAACCACCTGAAGAAATGCTTCGGCGATAAAATCAAGGTAGGCGGATTTGCCGCTACCAATACCAACTATCTTTTCGTGGAGGAATTGACAGAACGTCAGGAATATTGCCGAGACTTTACTTATGCCTTCTTTAAGTATATAACTGATGAAAAGACCAAAGCACCTCTTGATTTCTTTTCATATCACAGATATATAAATGACCCCAGAGTCCTTTACTCGTATAACAACGGTACAAGACAGTGGCTGGACTCGTTGGGCTTTACTGATGCCGAGACAATACTTGACGAATGGCACAACGGTTATTTTAAGGGGTATTATGACCGTCACAGTCTCCAGGTTTCTGCAGAAACGGGTATTGCTCTTATTGCAGGACAGAAGAGTACTGTGGACATGATGATGTATTATGACCTCAGAAGGACAACACAGTTCAACTGTATTGTAAGTATGGAAAAGGCACCCCTTGCAGATTTCTTCCCGTTTGAAATGTTCGGCAAGCTTTATAAGCTTGGAACAGAGGTGGAAAGCGGTGAGTTTGACGAAAGCTGTCCTGTATCCGTTTGTGCGGCAACAAACGGTAAAAAAGGCGGTATTATGATATGTAATATGGAAAAGGAGCATATTGATACCGAGCTTGTAATAAAGCTTGACGGTATCGAGGGCTTTGAGAATATGAAGTATTATAAAATGCATTCGGATACATCACCCTGCTTCCCCACGCTTTTTGCCGAGCAGAAGCCCGAAAATGAAATCAGAATTAACCTCGGTCCCTGTCAGTCTATAGCCTACATTGAGTTTGAATGAGTTGTCGCTTATTGCCGCATAGGGAATGTCAAAATTCGGTAAAATACTGAGGACGATTTCGATAAATTTATGAAAAAATAAAAAAATTATATTTTTTTGAAAAAAGGTATTGACAAATACCTTTTTTCGTGTATAATTAAAGTGTACCAAAAAGGTACACAATAAAAGAACGGAGAAAGCCCATGAAAGTGACACAGGAAGCAGATTATGCTATCCGCATATGCTGTGCACTTGATGAGACGGGCGGAATGCTGGATGCTGAAAGCATTGCTGACAGGGTGGGAATCACCAAAAGTATTGCGTTAAAGGTGCTCAGAAAGCTAAAGGCAAAAAGCATTGTCGACTCACAACAAGGCGCTGTCGGCGGTTACTTTTTATCAAGTGACCCCGAGAAGCTGACAGTATGCAGTATAATCGAAGCAATTGAAGGGGATGTGTGCATTTCAAAATGCTTGTATGATGACCACCCCTGCTCCAAAAACGGACTGAATAAGATGGGATGTAAGATGCATATAGCTTTCACGGCTATAAATCAGGCACTTGTTGAAAAGCTTAGTTCGGTTACCGTAAGGAGTATCACCGACCCCGAGGTGTCATCTCTCGATATCATTGAAATTTTAAAATAATATTTATATTTAAAGGAGAAAAAGATTATGGCAAAGTTTGTATGTTCAGTATGCGGTTATGTTCATGAGGGAGATGCAGCTCCCGAAAAGTGCCCCGTTTGCAAGGTTCCCGCAAGCAAGTTTAAGGTAATGGAAGAAAATGCAGCTCTTGCTGCAGAGCATGAGTACGGCGTTTACGGCAAGACAGTAAAGAATAACCCCGATATTTCGGAAGAAGATAAGAAGTACATATTCGAACAGCTTATGGCTAACTTCAACGGCGAGTGCGCTGAAGTAGGTATGTATCTTTGCATGGCAAGAATTGCTCACAGAGAAGGCTATCCCGAAATCGGTCTCTATTGGGAAAAGGCGGCTTTTGAGGAAGCAGAGCATGCAGCTAAGTTTGCAGAGCTTCTCGGCGAGGACCTTGAGCCTAACATGAAGGCTACAACAAAGGATAACCTCAAGTGGAGAGTTGACTGTGAATATGGCGCAACTCAGGGCAAGTTCGACCTTGCATCCTGCGCTAAGAAGAACGGTCTCGACGCAATCCATGACACAGTTCACGAAATGGCAAAGGACGAAGCCCGTCATGGAAAAGGCTTCGAGGGTCTCCTTAAGAGATATTTTAACTAATTTTAGATACAAAAAAATAAAGTTAAATATCCTTTGAGAATGGCTTAAAATAAGGCTTTATAAGGAATAATCACGAAACACGATTATCTGATTTTAGATAGTCGTGTTTCTTTTTTATTTATATGTATTTTTCTGTCCCGTGGGAAATCCGTGGGAAATGTGAGAAAAATCGCTTCGTGGGAATTTTTTTCGTCCAAAAATTAAGATTCGGGATTTTTATTTGATAAAATCGGTGTGAAAAACGAGGGCAATTTCAGCTCCGAAATTGCCTATATTTTTAAATTTTCATTAAGGAGGATGTTTTTATGCAAGGAAGTATCAGAAAAAAGGGAGCTACCTGGTCGTACAGAGTTGAGTTCGGTGCGGCAGGCGGCAAAAGAAATCAGA
>CAZYTA010000062.1:0-12038 GCA_964650465.1 uncultured Oscillospiraceae bacterium
ACATCATTCTTACTTTGTCAAGTACTTTTTTAAACTTTTTTCAAAGTTTTTTTCGTGCCTTTTCTATCTCTCTCGCTCTCGCGGAGTGTCCCTATATTATCACCTTTTTTTCCCTTTGTCAAGGGATTTTTTGCATTTTTTTCGAGAAATTTTGAACATTTTTTCGAACAAAATATATCTTGTGTGCAATATGCTAAAAGCACACAAGATATAGAATAGCCTCATTTGTACAGTTTTAAAAAGCAAATCGTAAGCCGTGCTTATTTACTGCATCCATTGTGGTAAGTATCTCTGCCTTTCCCTCGCTCCGAAGTTGGCATAGCAGGTCTGCAAAGTCGCAGAACTTATCAAAATCATAGGACCAGGTGCTGTCATAATTGGCTTCACCCTCTTTACGGACGGCGTGAAACATAAACACGGTGCAAAGTCCTTCTTCCGCTGTAAATCTCGCCAAATCCTTTATACACCCTATAGGAGTCTGATTTACTACTACCACCGAAGGCACCGCCATGCTGTCAAATTCAAAAACGGCATAAGGTATATTTTGCAGAACATATTCAGACCGACCGTCTTTTTTTGCTTTCTCTGACAAAGCAGCATACCGCTCATTCGGTGTAGTATAGCTTCCTGTTCTTATATAGGAAATGCCCATAGCCTTGTACTTTTCACCGTTTTCTCTTATGTACTCTGCCGTCATACCGCTTCCGGGCGATGCAAAGCCTATTTCGGTCATTCCGCACCATTCCATAAGCTTATCGTTGCCTCTCATAACATCTACATTGTCATTCTTATGGGTGTCTCCGTGACCTGCTATTTCAAAAAGCCCCGTTGCATATATTTTCTTCAGTTCATCTACCGTCACGTGGGACGACTTTGTCTCGACGGTGCCGTCAACCCAAGCCGTCACTATATTAAAGGTAGCGGGCAAGCCTCTTTTTTCAAGCTCAGCGGCAAGGCGGGCTGTATCACTGCAGCCGTCATCTATCGACAACACGATGGTGCCCTTCATTTTATCACCGTTATTTCCCTTCCGTCAAATATCTCTCTTGCGTTTCTTCCAAAGTCCTCACAGGTAAGGTCTCTTGAGCGTGACAAGGTTGCAGGGCTTCTGAAGCCCAGCTCATAAAGCCACGGCCCGTTATAATCTGCGTTTTTCAAGGCAGAATACAATTCATTCCAATCTATTTTGCCCTCCCCTGCCAGCCAGTGCTTCTCATCAACAAAATCGTAATCGGAAACGTGAGTAGTAATAATTTTGTTTCCTATATTATTAACGAAGTCAACATTATTCTCGTTGAGCAAATGATTTGTATCGAAGCATACTCTCAAGCTGTCGTGCACACCGATAAGCTCAAGTATCTCGGCAGAGCAATTCCCGAGACAGGTACGAGGCAAATTTTCCACCGCAATAACCGCGTCGATACTGTCTCCGTATTCCGCCAGCCTGCGAAGGCTGTCCTTGGCTGTCTCCATACGAACGGGTCTGTCCGCAGGGGCGATAGGCTCGCCGCTGGGGTGAATGACGAAAACTCTTATTCCCGCTTCTCTTACACTTGCCATCAAGCCCTTATAGTACTCAACTGTGCTCTCTGCTCTGTCGGGCTGTGATATATCAAGTATCTCAAAGGGACCGAAGGGCAGATGGTAGCTCCACAGCTCTATCCCGAATTCCTTTGCCAAGGGCACAACGCTCCCAACATCAAAGGTATCGCAAACAGCCTTATTTCCTACGCTCAACTCCATTGCCTTGATGCCCGCATTTTTATAAGCCTCAAAAAGCTGTCTGTCCAACATCTTTCCGCAAGATGAAAGTCCTATTTTCATATTTTACTCCTTATCAAAGCCTACAGTAAGCTTCACTTCACCGCAGGGACGCACCACGGCAACCGCCCTTCCTCCAAAGGCGTGACAAACGTTAGTTCCGTACTCGTCCTCGTTTGCAGGATCTCCGCTGAATATGCAAAGAAGCTCTCCCCCCTCAACCTCAGCCGTCAGTCTGCTGTCAGCGTCGGGCACTCGGTTACCGTCTTTATCAACAACGGTAACGTTATAATAGCACAAGCCACCTGCCTCAACGTCCTTAGTGACCTCAACTCTCTCGGCCTCTCCTACCGTGGAAAGAGTGCCCCTCGCCACCTCCTTGCCATCCTTATAGGCAATAGCAGTAACCGTACCTCTTTCATAGATAACGTCGGCTCTTGCGATACCGTCCTTCTGTGTTGCTACCGTAACCTTGCCGTTTACCTCGAAATGCACCTCGTCGGCAAGAGTGTACGCCTCAACGGTTATGGGCTTACCCTCAAATTCACCGTCAAACGTCCAGCTTTCGTGCACGTCATACCAGTGCCAGCCCGTACCCGTCAGCTTTTCACCGTAGTGACACGGATGGGTTGCAAAAATTTTCAGCTCACTGCTCTCGCACCAGAATGCCTGTCTGAAATAGGATTGCGGACGTCTGTATCCGCTGAGTTCAAAATCGCCCTGGAAGCAACAACGCCACGGATAGGGAGCAAACGCCAGATTGTGAAGCTCACCGTCTCTCTCCCACATCCATCTGCCGGTACCGACCTCACCTATATTATCCCACGCTGTCCACGTGAAATCACCTATAACGTACGGAAGCCTTTCGGTCAGCCTCCATGAGTGGCAGAACAAAAGCGCCTGAGTTTCGGAGCCCCACATTACTCTGTCGGGATAGTTTTCGTGGTCATACTCGTAGCGGTTATAAAGATAATTATATCCTGCAATATCATAGGGTTCGAAAAATTTCTCAGTCCTCTTGTCCCAACTGCTTCCAACTGCACTTCCACCCATATCATCGTAGCCGTCAAGATATTCCTTCTTATATTCCTCGGGTGCATCGTAGGGAGCGCCCATCCAGAAAAGATTTACCGCACCGGTGACAAGCCTTGTGCTGTCATATTTTCTCACCTCGTCACTGAGAAGCCTTGAGAGCTTGTAACCGTCCGAGCGACCGCCCCTTTCGGGAATCTCATTCCCCACTGAGTAGGAGATGACCGATGGGTGAGCACGGTCACGAAGTACCATATCGGCTATATCGCTCTGCCAGAAATTATCAAACCACAAGCTGTAATCGAAGCGATTCTTAGGTGTGTGCCACATATCAAACGCCTCGTCCATAACGTACATACCAAGTCGGTCGCAAACCTCAAGAAACGCCTGAGACGGGGGATTGTGTGCAGTGCGTACTGCGTTATAGCCCGCTTCCTTGAGTTTGAGAATCTTTCTGTATTCTGCACCATAGTGAGATGCCGCACCCAGACCGCCGTGGTCGTGGTGAATGCATCCGCCCTTCAGCTTCACCGCTCTGCCGTTTATCAAAAGACCGTTTTTCGCATCGGCACTAACCGTTCTTATACCAAAGGTCTGAGAAGCACTGTCGCCCTCAACCTCCGCATCAAGGGTATACAGACAAGGAGTATCAACGTCCCATACCTGAGAGTCCCTTATTATATATGAAAGAAACAGCTTGTTTTTACCGACCTTCAGCTGAGCGGGAAGGCTCTCCTCGGCTACCGTCTCCCCATCGGGTGACAGTATGCGTGTCTTAAGCACAGCAGAGCACTCAACGTCAGAGGTGACGGTAATTTCTGCCTGTACTTCCTCAAGACTCGGTGTAGTGATGAATATGTCACGTGGCTCGATTCTCGTTCTGCCGCCCACCCACATATAAGCGTCACGGTAAAGACCTGCTCCAACGTACCAACGTGTAGACGGCTGAATATGCTCGGTGGTTATCTCGAGTCTGTTTATCCTGCCGTATCTGAGATGTGGGGTAAGCTCGGTAAGAAAGGGTGTATATCCGTAGGGATGAAAATTCATCAGATTTTCATTGAGAAAAACTCTTGCACAAGAGGATGCGCCGTCTATCTCGAGAATAACGTGCTCTCCCTCGGGCTCAAAATATTTCACGTAGCTGCCCGAGCCTCCGTTGTAATATCCGTTAGACGGACCTCCGGGAGCATCGGCAGACCTCTTTCCCAAAATGCTGTAATCGTGAGGAAGATTGACCGTTGTTTTTCTTTTTCCGTCAAAAAACTGCCAACAGTCCGATATGCAAATTCTTTTCATAACACACCTCCGTTGATTCCATTATAACGACAATCGAAAGTCAAAATTCTTGAATTTCGACGGCAAATCTTTGATTTGCCAACAGTTTTCCTTGAGAAAACTGTTGATTTCTGTTTCAATGAATGTAGCCCAAAAAAGCAGTTTGCTTTTTTGGGGGAAGCTGATATATCAGCTTCGAAAAGTCTTTTTGCCTTTTCGACATTCTACATTCATTATAACACCCGGGTAGCATTTGTCAATGAAAAATCTTGTTTTTTGATTGGACTATCTTGCAATTTTCCAAATGAAAAAGGTGGCCGGATTTCTCCAGCCACCTGAGCCTTATTTCATCTCTGTTGTCCAATCCTCATCCCAAGGATATCTCATGCGAAGCACCTGTCCGCCGCGCTTTGCCGACTCCTCGGCGTAAATTCCGGGCAATGTCATTGCAAGACCCTCTCTGAGTGATATTGGGGCAGGCTCACCCTTCAGCAATGCATCAAAGAAATGGTCGAGGAGCGCATAGTCCATTCCTCCGTGTCCCACTGCCTTTGGATTGTTTGCATATGCCGGGGGCATATACTCTCCGCTTATCTCCTTGAGAGAGGTATCAAGCTCCTTCATTGAATTGTAGCGGATAACGGGTTTATCCATTCTCTCAATGCGTTCCATATAGCCCTCAGTACCAAACACTCTGTAGTTGTGATGTCCGATATCGGCACGGCATCTACTGTTGCGCATAAGTCTCACTACCACGCCGGAATCGGTTTGATACTGAGCGCACATCATATCATCCTTTGTGCTGTCTGCCGCCTGCTTACCTGTACCAAAGCAGCTAACAGTACGAAGCTCCTCCTCAAGAATGGCAAGAAGAGGACCCAATGAATGAGTGCAATAACGAATGGGAATAAGAAGCTTTCTCCAATCGCCGTTTTCGTTCAGATGCATGTGCTCAGAGCTCTTTGGCAGGTTCCAATGAATATACTCCGCCTCCATGCAGTAGGGCTTGCCGAGAAGTCCCTTGCTGTAAAATTCCTTAAGTAATATCGCAAATTTCTGCTCGTTGGGATTTGCACCTGTTGATATTATTGCTTTTGAGTTAAGAGAAGCCTTCCAAAGCAGCTCGGCTTCGGCAAGATTTGCAACGTTGGGAATATCAGAAAGCACGTTGATGTTATTTTCAAGCGCCTTAGCGCAAAACTCTGCATGAATATCGGCACCTGTTTCGACGATAACCACATCAAGATTTGCTTTTTCAAGCATTTCATCATAGCTTTCATAAAAATCGGTATGAGGAAAAATTTCCGAAAAAGCCGCATCCGAAAGCCACTGCTTTTCGTACCAGTTGTGTGGTCTTATGTCGCACGCCGCAGCAGGTACAACGCAATCAAAGCTGTCCGCCGCAAGACGGAACATAGCTCTGCCTCTGTGACCGAGACCTACTACGCCAACTCTGAGTTTTTTCATTTTGTTTTTTCCTTTCTGTATTCAGCAGGCGAAACGCCTATTATTTTTTTAAAAACCTTGGTAAAATACATCGGGTCGGAAAAACCAACCCTTTCGGATACATCTCTCACGCTCAAGCCTGCATCCTCCAGAAGCTCTGCCGCCGTCCTAATCCTCAAGCGGTTGAGATATGAAGAAAAATTTACACTCATTTTCTTTTTAAACAAATAAGAAAGATATTTTTCACTGTAAGAAAATATCTGGCCCAGCTTTTTCAAAGACATAGAGGGGTCTGAGAAATTATTGTCTATATATTCCGATATTTTATCAAAAAGCCCCGTTTCTCTCTTCTCCTCGCTGAGTGCCAGCCCCTTCTCAAAAAATGAAAGGGTGTGTAATAAGACACTTTCGGTTACAAGGTTGGAGTTATGGGAATTGACACGCCAAATGGCGTGAGTCCAAAATGTGAGTAAATGGGAAAAGTTATAAAAAACGTAGTTTTCTTCGCTTATACCAAGCTCGCCCAGAAGCGCTTCCGCTTCACCGCCGTTGAAGCTTATATATATGTACATAAATCCGTCGCCGCCGTCAATGCGATATTTTTTGTCGGGGAACATAAAAAACAAAGTTCCTTCCTTCAATTCGCAGCTTTCTCCGTTGGCGCACTTCATCTCGGCTCTGCCCTTTGTAACAAGGCTGACTCTGTAAAGCCCTGTGCAAAACGGCTGTCTCAGAGACTTATGCTCGGTTTCGTATACAAAATTTACCGTATTTATGCCCGATTCATATCTTTTGGGCGGCATAAATTTACAAATAGATTCCATATGTATTCTCCGCATCGTATATTTCAATTACTTTGTAACACAAAAACGCTGCAATGTCAATAAAAAAAGGAATTTTTTACTTCAAATAATGGGATTTTTCCATTTATTATATCTTGGTAAGATGCTAAAATAGTAATCGATCCCTCCGATTGTAAAGAGAAAGGGCAATACATGAAAGTCTTACTTATAATTCTTCCGATTTTCGCAAGCATGTTGGAAGGAATATTTATCAAGCATTACAGCTCAAAATATGACAAGGGCGGCAATCTGTTTATAGCATTCATCTCTTTATTTTCCATGCTGTTTTTTGTTATAACCGACAAAAACGGTTTATTCTTTTCAAAAGAAATACTGTTTTTCGGAATTGTCGCGGGTATACTGTACTGTACAGCATCTCTTATGACCTATGTTGCCATTGCCTGCGGTTCCTTCGGTATGACAAATCTTATACTGTCCTACGGCATGGTATTTTCCATAGGCTATGGGCTTATTTTTCTGAGAGACCCGGCGGGACCGCTTACATACACAGGTCTGGCTGTGGTATTAATCTCGCTTTTTCTCATAAATTCGCCCGATAAAAGCGAAAAAACAAAGGTTTCGGGAAAATGGCTTTTGACGGTATTTATTTCTATGGCAGCAAGCGGTATGTTCGGCGTAATGCAGAAAATGCAACAGGCTCGCTTTGACAATGCCTACACAAACGAATTTATGATAGTTGCACTGGGCTTTTCTGCAATTGTGCTTGTTGCATTCAGCATATATAAAACGCCTGACCAGCTTACTTTTTTTCTCCGCCACGGACTTGGCGGTGCTGTCGGTGCAGGGCTTTCAAACGGCGCCGCAAATTTTCTTTCTCTCGCTCTGTTAAATATCATGCCCATATCCATTGCTTCTCCAACCAAAGCATCAACAAAAATAGTCGTTTCCTTCCTTTGGGCATATTTGGTCTATCACGAAAGGTATTCAAAAAAACAACTTGCAGGTGTACTGTTTGGAGTTGTTGCCATTATTCTTCTCAACATATAAATTATTAAGTCAGAGAGACACTTCACAAGGAAGCTGTCTCTCCGGTTTTTGTTTTAAGAATCTTTTACAACGAATCTACAGTTTTGAACTCATATCCCTCTGCTTTAAGTCTCCTTATCAGCTCGGGTAAAATTCTTGCATTTGTTGAAGAGGTGGGGTGCAAAAGAATGACTGCACCGTTGTGCATTCGGGACATCAGCTTATTGAGCGCCGCTTCGGGTGACATTTGGTTATTTTCATCCCAATCTGCATACGCAAGACTCCAAAACACGGTTTTGTATCCCAACTCCTTTGCCCAAGCAAGGTTCTGCTCCGAAAAAGCTCCGCACGGAGGTCTGTAAATTTTCCACATCTCTTTGCCTGTTACATTTTTAAAATCCTCGGCAAGAGAAGCCAACTCTTCTCCAAAGCTTTCTATCTCCTGCATAGAGGTCATATCCTTGTGATGAGAGGTGTGATTGGCGCAAACGTGCCCGTCTGAGATTATCTGCTCCAGATTCTTTCCGTTTACTACGGTATGCCTCAGCAAAAAGAATGTAGACTTTACATTCTCTGCCTTTAAGGTATCAAGTATAGATTTAACATTGTCATTTTCGTACCCTAAATCAAAGGTAAGATAAACGCATTTTTCATCTTCTCCAATATAATGGGCATCATATTCCGACAAAAAATGCGCTTCGGTCGGTGCCATCGGTCTTTCGCCGTCAGCGGCGGGCTTAAAATACCATTCCAGCCGTTTAGTACTGATACCTGCCGCCGCCTGCAAAGCAAAAGATAAGCACAAAACAGAAATAATTATTGCTTTCTTCATAGCTATCCTTTCAAAAAAAAAACAAGGTTGAAGTTTCCTTCAACCTTTATTTTATCCGTTAAGCTGTTTTTTCATTTCGGCAATTTTTTCAAAATCCTCAAGCATTGCCTGTTTTCGTCTGGGGTCGCGGAGAATAGCGGCAGGATGAAATACCGCACAAATCATATATTCTCCCTTTTTGAACCACTGACCATGCTCCGCTGTTATCTGAAAATCAGGCTTAATTATCCTTTTTGCGGCAATTCTTCCCAGACAGACAATTATCTTGGGCTTTATAACCGAAAGCTGTTCTCTCAGATAGCCTATACATGCATCCTCTTCATCGGGCTTAGGGTCTCTGTTGTGAGGAGGTCTGCACTTTATTATATTAGCTATGTAATAATCGTTTTCGCCCATTTCAACATATTCAAGATACTTATCAAGGAGCTTTCCCGCCGCCCCCACAAAAGGTTCACCCGACAAATCCTCCTTCTCTCCCGGAGCTTCGCCAATAAACATTATATCAGCATCTACCGCTCCTCTGCCAAACACAAGCTTTGTCCTTGTCTCTCCCAAAGGGCAGTCATGACAGCTCTCACATTTTGTTTTAATTTTATTTAAAAGCTCTGTCTTATCCATATTATGCTCCGATTTTTTAAAAAAGACTTTATTTTTTCAACCTGTTGTGGTACTATATTTATAATAATATATTTTAATTGAAATTGCAAGAGAGTTTTTATGACAAACATGAAAAAACCGGAGCTTTTAGCTCCTGCAGGTACTTATTCGGCTTTTGTTGCGGCAATATGCGCAGGTGCGGATGCCGTTTACATGGGCGGAGCGAGACACAACGCAAGAATAGGCGCAAAAAACTTTACCGAGGAAGAGCTTGCACGCACCATTGACGAAGCTCATTTTTTTGGTAAAAAAGTATATATAACTCTGAATACTTTGGTAACCGACCGAGAGCTGAGTGAAGTTTTGGACTATGCAGAGAAATTGCTGACAATGGGTGCCGATGCCCTGATAGTACAGGATTTAGGCTTAATAAAGGCGCTTTCCCTTGCTTTTCCACAGGCAGAGCTCCACGCCAGCACTCAATGCATTACACACTCTCTTGACGGCATAAATACTCTTGCCGAAATGGGCGTAAAAAGGGCAGTTATTGCCCGTGAGCTGGACAGAGAAAACATACAGCATATTTGCCGAAAATCTCCTGTTGAAATTGAGGCGTTTGTTCACGGAGCTTTGTGTGTATGTCACAGCGGAGCATGTCTGTTTTCTTCGCTTGTAGGCGGAAGAAGCGGAAACAGAGGAGAATGCGCTCAGCCCTGCCGCCTTCCTTACAAGGTAAAGGGCTATGACAGCGAATATCCTCTCAGCCTTTGCGACCTTTCACTTTCAAATCATCTGACAGACCTTACCGAGGCAGGAGTTGCCTCGCTGAAAATAGAAGGAAGAATGAAAAGTGACATCTATGTGGGCGCTGTAGTGGGCATCTTTCGTGAGCTGTTGGATATGGGAAGAAACGCCGACAAAAAAGACCTTGACAGACTGGCAAAAATATTCAGCCGAGGAGGTTTTACCGACGGCTACTACACAGGCAAGCTCGGCAAAAAAATGTACGGTGTTCGCTCGGCAGAGGACAAGGACGCCACAAGAAAAATCGAAAACGAAGCCTTTCAGCTCCCCAAAATACCTCTTGATGCAAAAATGACAGTCGGCATTGACGGTGCAGTGCTGACACTTGCGGCATGCAACAAAACATCTTCCGCAAAAAGCTCTCCCCCGGACATAGCATTAAACAAGCCGATAGACGAAGCCTTTGCAAAAGAGCAAATTTCCAAACTTGGAAATACAGTTTTTGAACTGCATCAATTTGATTTCTCTGCCGACGGCAATTACATCCTGCCGAAATCCGCACTCAATGCCCTCAGAAGAGAGGCGCTTGAAGGGCTGTCCTGCCACCAAAAGCCTTTAAGAAACAGCATAGAAAATCCTACAGAAAAAAAGCCTCGAAAATATGAAAAATATGTAGTGCTGGCTCCGCACAGAACAGATGAGCATATTCCAAAGAGCGTTGACCGTGTATACTTTCCTTTGTTCAAAGTACCTTCTCAGATAACCGAAAAAACAGGAGTGGCACTGCCCGTTATTATTAAGGACAGTGAAAAAGAGGCAGTGGCAAAGGAACTGCTCAGGCTCAAAGAAAACGGAGTCAAATTCGCCTATGCAGAATCCTTGGGAAGTGCCAAGCTTGCATTGTCAATGGGCTTCCTTGTCATAGGAGGGACAAGAATCAACGCATACAATTCTCACACTCTCAAAGTCCTTGCGGATATGGGCTTTGAAGGCGCAGTGCTGTCCTGTGAGTTGACTGCACCCGTAAAACGTGACATGACAAAAGCCCTGCCAACAGGTGAGATAATCCGCGGCAGAGCACCGTTAATGATAATGGAAAACTGCATCATGAACCTTCGCGACTCCTGCCGTGAATGCTCGGATTTCAAAACATGCCGTAAGCACACTGTGCTTATTGACCGCAAAGGGGTTTCCTTCCCCGTTTATCCGGAATACTTCCATCGCTGTCAGATATACAACAGTGTAACAACCTACAACGCAGACAAAATTTCATCAGACGCCTCATTCGGCATCATATACGTTACCGACGAAAAAAGCATTGAGGAAGCTGTTATGGGCAATATACCAAAAGAATACACCAGAAAAGGATAACCTTATGAAAATTATACTTGCATCAAAATCCCCAAGAAGGCGCGAAATTCTTGAAAGCTACGGATTTGAGGTGGAGGTAGTCCCCTCCGCTCCCGAATTGCCGTCCGACAAGCCGTTGAGCCCGGAAGAGGAGGTAGCATATCTTGCACTCGAAAAGGGCTTGGAGGCAGAAAAAAACTATCCCGATACGCCTGTAGTCTCTTCCGACACTGTAGTAGTAATGGGGAACACTGTACTCGGAAAGCCCAAGGATCGACAGGATGCATATAGAATGCTGTCTATGTTTTCGGGAAAAACTCACCGTGTCCTGACCGCATATACCATATTCTACCGCGGACACCGTTACAGTCGGGTAATATCCACAGAGGTTACGTTTTATCCTCTGTCCGACAGTGAAATAAACGCATACATTGACACAAACGAATGCTATGACAAAGCAGGCGCATACGGAATTCAAGGGCTTGGTTCTTATCTCGTAAAAGAAATTAAAGGAGATTATCTCAATGTAGTCGGATTTCCCCTCTCGGATTTCTGTCACACCTTGAAAAATCTTGGAATCATGTAAGACCGCTGACAATTTTGCCGTTTTGTTTTTGGCTTTATTTTTGGGAATTTTATAATAATTATATGCGGCGGGAGCAAACTCCCGCCCTACAATTTATAATCAGCACCAAGACACAACTTCCATATAATTAACTTGAAGAAAACCGCAGGTTTTCAACCAAAATTTTCAATTTTCAATTCTCAATTTTTAATTATTCTTTCCTTTTCGGTTTACACCCAAAAGACACACCGAAAATTTATAGCCCATCCGAGGAGCAGGTTTGAAGGGAAAATCGAAGCAAAGCTTTAACAAATTTTATGCGGCGGGAGCAAGCCCCCGCCCTACAATTTATAATCTACGGCAAGACACAACTTCCATATAATTAATTTGAAAAAACCGCAGGGTTTCAACCAAAATTTTCAATTCTCAATTCTCAATTTTTAATTATTCTTTCCTTTTCGGTTTACACCCAAAAGACACACCGAAAATTTATAGCCCATCCGAGGAGCAGGTTTGAAGGGAAAATCGAAGCAAAGCTTTAACAAATTTTATGCGGCGGGAGCAAGCCCCCGCCCTACAATTTATAATCTACGGCAAGACACAA
>CAZYTA010000063.1:0-11983 GCA_964650465.1 uncultured Oscillospiraceae bacterium
TTATAACTACATCGGTATTCTTCCCGCCAATTTACTCTATGACATTCAAAAGGGAAAAACGGCATGACGAATCATGCCGTTTACCCAAAACTTATTATACTGTCTTATTGGAACACACCCTCTTGGCGTACCTGCGATAAATCAGGTAGAACGGAAAAGACATGTTCAGTTTTGAGCATTTCTTTTTTCTTGCAATTAATATTCATTTGTGGTATAATGTCTTTGAAAATCAAAGCTATACTATACCTTGCATCAACAAACACTTCGTGGAAATATTTTTAAAATTTGGTATAATAAAATCACAAAAGCGCTTTTGAATACTTTTCGGAGGACAATATTATGTCTATTGGTTCAACCATCAAACGTCTGCGTCGCGATAAGGATATTACTCAGGAACAGCTTGCCGAATATCTTGGAATTACCTCGCGCGCAATCTCTCAATGGGAGTGCGACCGCACCGCCCCAGACATTTCACAACTTCCCGCTCTATGCCATATACTTGACGTTTCATCCGATGTTCTACTCGGAATTGATATCGAGAAGACTAACGAAGAGATCAAAAAATATTTGACCGAAGCAGCCGAATTGGGATATCAAGGTAAAGGTTCAGAACGCACTGCACTTCTCCGTGAAGCAAACAAAAGATTTCCGCGTGATTATAAAATTATGAAGAGCCTTGCAGATTCGATTGTATGTGAATACTCTCGAAAGGGCATCAAGGAATACGATGAGGTATTTGATCTTTGCAATCGAATTCTTGCGGAGTGTACTGATAGTAACGTTCGATATGAAGCTATCGATACGCTGGGAACTGCTTACGGATATGCAGGTAAAAAAGACGAAATGCTAAAGCTTGCCGAGGAAATGCCTCGTGCCCACTTTTCGTACGAAAACTTCATGATGTACCGTTGGAAAGGTGATGCTGATTTTGAAGAATTTCAGGGCTATTTATCATTTTTGATCAATCATACTGCTGAAATGATTGAACTTGCAGTTGGTCAAAGACACGATAACGGAGAGTTTATTTATCCTCTTGAAGATAGAATTCATTTGTGGAAAACAGAAATAAGCTTTCTTGAATTGCTTTTCCCCGACGGTGATTATCAAATCAAAGCCCAGCTTGGTGAAGTTGCTTGTAGTTTTCTGTGTACCGCTTATCTGAGAAAGCAGAACTATGAAGAAGCGTGGAACTGGTTGGAAAAAGGCGCGAGTTTTGCTATCCATATGGACACATATGATTTTGACGCGCCACACACCTCGCCAATTCTTCGTGGCTACTCAAGTGGCGGATGGATTATGGAGGCAGATGGCAACCGTTCGCAAGCTATGCTTGAGTGGTTGACAAAAGATGATGAAGCTGCAGTTTTAAATTCCGATGCTCGTTATGAAGTGCTTATTGAGCGATTGAAAAAAGTTGCAAAAAAGCCTTAATTATTTGCCCCGCCTCGCACAGGGCTTTGCTTTTGTACCCACCAAAGCAGTGCCTGTCGGGAAAATGACAGACTTGTGAGCGCGTAGAATATGCCTTCCCCAGTGGGGGGAGGCTATATCACCGCCCGACAATACACCTATAGGTGTAACACACTATACCTTGCAGGGCAAGGAGTGTGAAAAGGAGCACGAACAAATCGTCCGTACTCCTTTTGTTTGTCGGCAGGTAAAACCTGCTTTATGGAAGGCGCCCCTTGGGTGTCTTTTTTGGGCACTAACGGTCAATTTTAGTACGACCGAAAAAGCGGTGCATTTTCCAACAGATAAGCTTCAGAGCGAATTTACTTATCTGCATTTTTCTTTGCGGTATTAATGGACGAGATAAGCATTTTGCGAATGACTCCACAACTATGCATGAGATTTGATACATCAGATAATATTTCCGCTCTATGCATAAGTTCAAGCCAATATTCCGTTTCATAACATTCTTTCAATGATATTTGAAGTTTTGATATAAAGTCCGGTTTACTATGGGCATATTTCGCCTCTCTGATGTTAGCACCTATACTGGTTGCACTTCGTTCTAATTGGTTAATAAGAGAATAATGCCCCTTGATACTATCGGTTATTTTTAATATTTCTACAGCAAAGTCCACAGATAATTCTGCTAATTTGTTTTCAGCCATTTGCAACACCTCATTTCATCAACAATTATATCATAAAACTACAAATGCTTCAATAAATGAAATCGCTCGTTTCACTCACGATGAAATCCAAACAAGTTTGGATGAAATCAAAGTCTTGCGACTTTGATGAAATTAAATCCGTCTTATAACCGCCACAGGCGATTTCATCTGCAAAACAGATTTCATCCACGCAAGTGGATTTCTTCCGTCTCAAGACGGATTTAACTGAAAAAACCGCCAATCTGTATCAAGATTGACGGTTTTTTCTGGTGCGAGAGACGGGACTTGAACCCGTACGGATAACCACACGCCCCTCAAACGTGCGCGTCTGCCAATTTCGCCACTCTCGCATATCATCGGGTATTCCCGACAACATTGACTATTATACTCATATTTACAAAAAAGTCAATACCTTTTCAAAAAAATATTTAAGAAATTTGTGTTTAAATATCGATTAAGATATTGAAAAATAAATGAAAATGTTATATAATATATAAAAATTGTCTTTCGGCTTTTTTGAAAGTGTTATTCACTCGATATATACGGCGGCAATATGTCGGCAATTCTCGGGTATTATGCATTTTATCAAATTTCATAATACACCTCAAGGCAATACTCAATTTTCGGAGGAATCACTATGTCACGTTTGAACGCTTTTCTGCTGACTTTTTTTATTTCTATGCTTCCAATAGTTGAGCTGAGAGGTTCCATTCCTTTTGCAGCCACAATTGATACCTTTCCAAGAATTACCTTTTTGGAGGCGTATCCCGTTGCGCTCATAGGAAACATGGTACCTGTTCCGTTCATAATTCTCTTTTTTAACTTTTTCTTAAAATATTTTCGCAATATGAAGTTTATCGGTCCAATCTTCACCAAGGTTCACGATAAAGCTGTGAAGCATGCTGATAAGATTCAAAAATATGCATCATGGGGACTTTACATCTTTGTGGCAATTCCCTGCCCCGGCACGGGTGCATGGACAGGTGCTGTTATAGCTTCAGTCCTCGAAATGAAGCTCAAAAAAGCATTCCCCGTAATCTTTTTTGGCGTTATGACAAGCGGCCTTATAATGGGATTTTTATCATATGGCTTGCTTGATATTATCAAAGCTTTGTTTTAAAACATAATGACTTTAATAAATTAGGAGTATAAAATGGCTAAATACTTATTTACTTCAGAATCGGTAACAGAAGGACATCCCGATAAAATATGCGACCAAATCTCAGATGCCGTTCTTGACCACATCCTTTCTCAGGACAGCACTGCGCGTGTAGCTTGTGAAACAGCTACAACCACAGGACTTGTTGTAGTGATGGGTGAAATTACTACAAGCGCATCTGTTGATGTTCAGAGTCTCGTAAGAGAAACTATCCGTGGTATTGGTTATGACAGAGCAAAATACGGCTTTGACTGTGATACCTGTGCTGTAATCAACTCAATCCATGAGCAGTCACCCGATATTGCTATGGGTGTCAACGTTGACGGTGCCGGTGACCAGGGTATGATGTTCGGCTATGCTTGCGACGAAACGCCCGAACTCATGCCGTTACCTATCTCACTTGCTCACAAGATGGCAAAACAGCTCACTGCTGTAAGAAAGAACGGAGAGCTCGATTACTTGCGTCCCGACGGAAAAACACAGGTAACTGTAGAATACGACAACGGACGCCCTGTTCGTATAGATACTGTTGTGCTTTCCTCGCAGCATTCTGCAGATGTAGACATTGCCCGCCTCAGAGCTGAAATTACAGAAAAGGTTATCAAGCCCACCATTCCCGAACAGCTTTTTGATGAAAACACAAAGATATTCATTAACCCCACAGGAAGATTTGTCATCGGAGGTCCCTGCGGCGATACAGGTTTGACGGGAAGAAAAATCATAATTGATACATACGGCGGTTATTCAAGACACGGCGGCGGAGCATTTTCGGGAAAAGACCCCACAAAGGTTGACCGTTCAGCGGCTTATGCAGCAAGATACCTTGCAAAGAATGTAGTAGCGGCAAAGCTAGCATCGAAATGCGAAATACAGATTGCATATGCGATAGGTATTGCAGACCCCGTATCGGTTATGGTTGACACCTTCGGCACAGGTGTTGTAAGCGATGCCGACATCAGCCGTGCACTTACAGATACAGTTGACCTTAAGCCCTCATCTATCATCAACAGACTCGACCTCAGAACGCCTATATACAAACAGCTTGCGGCATACGGACATATGGGACGTGAGGATCTTGGTGTCAGATGGGAAAACACAGACATTGCAGGCACACTCGCCTCAAAGATATAATTATAATTCAGCGAGAAAATGTGCATTCATTTTCTCGCTTTTAGATTGGTGGTAATCTTGGTGGAAGATACAAACAAGCTTTATACTATTGCAGTTGAAGTTTCGGATATAATATATCAGAATGAATCAAACGGATACACTGTATTTGAATTTGAAACTGAAGATACCTTGGAAACAGCAACGGGGATCATTCCCGGTCTGTATGTCGGCGAACAGCTGAAAATTTCAGGTCAATGGTGCACACATCAAACCTACGGAAAACAGTTCAAGGTTATTTCTTTTGAAAAATCCATGCCAAGTGATTCTGCAACCATGCTCAAATATCTCGCTTCAGGAGCTATCAAAGGCATAGGCCCTAAAACAGCGGAAAGAATAATAGAGCGTTTTGGCGACGATGCTTTCAGGATTATCGAATCGGAGCCTGAAATTCTAAGCGAAATAAAAGGAATATCAAAAGCAAGAGCTCGGGAAATATCCGTTGAGTTTAATTCTCAATTCGGCATGCGTAATGTAATGATGTTTTTTTCCGAATTCTTCGGACCTGCTCTCACATCTAAAATCTATAAATGCTGGGGCAGTGCTTCTATCGACATAGTAAAAAGCAATCCTTACATACTGTGCAGTAACATTAACGGCATTGGTTTTGAAAAAGCCGATTCGATTGCACAAGCCTTTGGCAGCCCTAAGGACTCAAGCGAAAGAATAGAAGCCGGTATTACATATACATTAAAGCAGGATGCAATGGTTTCGGGCAATTTGTACATACCCGAGGACAAGCTTTGTACAATGGCTTCTTCCCTTCTTGATGTCAGCTTTAACAGGGTTCGGGAATGCGTAAACGGAATGTGTTCAAGAAAGCTTCTGGTCGCATTTGATTTTGAAAAAATGGACTATGCAGTTGACACAAAAAACAGTTCAATTTTCCTCCCGACAAACTATCACATCGAAAGAAGCATTGCGGACAAGCTATATCTTCTTTCAAAATTTAAAGCTTCCGACCATTTCACTGATATTGAGGGCTTGATAACAAACATAGAGTCACTTGAGGATATCACATATGCCCCTTCTCAAAGAAAAGCCATAGTATCTGCCCTGCAAAATTCTGTATATATATTGACAGGCGGACCTGGTACCGGAAAAACAACCATAATTCGTGCAATCATAAAAATATATATGAATCTTGGCTTAAAATATGTTCTTGCCGCACCTACAGGCAGAGCCGCAAAGAGAATGTCTGAATCAACATTATGCGATGCAAAAACCATACACCGCCTGCTTGAGTTTGAATATTCCGACAATGATGATGATTTGAACTTCACAAGAGACGAATCCAACCCTCTTGACAGCGATGTTGTAATCATTGATGAAGCTTCTATGATAGATGCTAATCTCTTCTTTTCGCTTTTACGTGCCATTCGTCCCTCAACAAGACTATTGCTTATTGGCGATGCAAACCAGCTTCCCAGTGTCGGCGCAGGAAATGTACTCAAAGATATTATTTCTTCAGGCATATTTGAAGTAGGTACATTAAATGAAATTTTCAGGCAAGAGGACGGCAGTTCTATTGTTATAAACGCTCATAGTATAAATAACGGAAAATATCCCAATCTTACTAACAAATCTCAAGATTTTTTCTTTATGCCAAGGGACAGCGGCGCAAGTATTTCGTCAACTATTTCAGAGCTATTTGCCAAAAGACTCCCCGCAAAGTACGGTGAGTCAATTACGGAGGATATACAAATCCTGTGTCCTACAAAAAAGAGTGAATGCGGTACGGTCAACCTCAACAAGCTGATACAAAGTATAAAAAATCCCGAAGCGCCCGAAAAAAAACAAATAAAAGTCAGAGATTTCATTCTTCGGGAAGGCGACCGTGTAATGCAAACCAAAAATAACTATGATATAACCTGGGAAAAATCAAATTACTTCGGAGAGTATGAGGACGGAGTAGGTGTATTTAACGGTGACATCGGTATTGTTGAAAAAATAGACCTGCGAGATGAAAAGATTACAATCAACTTTGACGGAAAAATTGCGTACTATGATTTTCAAAGTCTTGACGAGATAGAACACGCTTATGCTGTCACCATACACAAAAGCCAGGGCAGTGAATATCCTGTGGTTATTATACCGATTTTCACAGTCGCTCCCCTTCTCATGACAAGAAATCTTCTGTATACAGCTATAACACGAGCGCAAAAGATGGTAATACTCATAGGTTCAAAGGCTGTAATCGAAAGAATGGTTGACAATAATACCGACTCCAGACGAAACACCGGACTTACAAGGTTTTTGAAAGAAAAGCATGAAGCTCTTTGAATATATCAGCAAATTGCTGTGCCCTCCTTCCTGCTGTTGTTGCAAAGAAGTGCTCCGCATCGATGACAATTCTGCTTTATGCAACTCCTGTTACGAGGCTCTCAAATACAGAGTGAGAGATGCTTCAAAAAATCTCAATCAGCCAAGTATCGATGCTTTTTATTATTACTACAGCTATAAAAGCTGGTATGCAAAAAACATCATCAGCCATTCAAAATACATAAGCAGTGAGCCTTTCTTGAATTTTGTCGGAAAATGCGGCAAAGAAAGTCTTGCAAAGCATAATCTCTTACATCAGATAGACATTATTACCTTCGCTCCTCGCAGACCTGAAGAAGCACGGCTGTACGGATTTGACCAATCAGAAGAAATTGCAAAAGCCTTTTCTAACGAAACCGGACTCCCCTATTCAGCACTTTTGAAACGCAAAGGCTTCTCGCTCCCCCAAAAGAAGCTAAAAAGAAAGCTTCGCACAAAAAATATTGTCGGAAGGTTTATTTGTACAAAAAGCATCAAAGGAAAGAGGATTTTGTTAATTGACGATGTTGTAACAACGGGTTCAACCGTGGGCGAGTGTGCAAAAATGCTTAAAGAAAGCGGTGCTGAGAAAGTATATGTTTGGTCACTTGCCCAATAACTAAATATTGTAAAATATGACATTTTGTGATATAATCTAAATACTATTTTATCAGAAAGGCATTTATATGAATCAGGAAAACTTAAGAAATATCGCGATAATAGCCCATGTAGACCATGGAAAGACAACACTTGTAGATGCAATGCTCAAGCAAACAGGCACCTTCAGAGAAAACGAACAGGTTGCCGAGCGTGTTATGGACTCGAATGATATCGAAAAAGAAAGAGGAATTACAATCCTTGCCAAGAACACATCTCTCTTTTACAATGGAATAAAAATCAACATTGTTGATACTCCAGGACACGCTGATTTCGGAGGCGAGGTTGAACGAAGCCTGTCTATGGTAGACGGTGTTCTTCTCCTTGTTGATGCGTTTGAGGGATGCATGCCGCAGACAAGAACCGTTTTAAAAAAGTCTTTGGAGCTCGGTCTCTCGCCTATTATCGTTATCAACAAGGCTGACAGACCAAACGCAAGGGCAAAAGAGGTACTTGAAGAAGTATACGACCTTCTCATAGACCTTGATGCCACCGAAGAGCAGCTTGATATGCCCGTTATTTATGCATCGGGACGTGATGGCTGGGCTTCACTTGAGCCCGATTGCAAGGGAGAAAATCTGAAAGTTCTTTTTGATACTATTGTAGATAACATCCCCTACCCTAAGGGAGAGGCAAATGCGCCATTCCAAATGGTAGTTTCAAACATTGACTTCAACGAATACACAGGACGTATTGCGGTAGGACGTATTGCACGCGGTGATATTTTTGAAAAGAAATTCATTTCTGTTGTCAGACGTGACGGAACAATACAAAAAATGAAAATCGCAAATCTTTATACCTTTGACGGACTCAAGAGAACAACTATCACAGAAGCAGGAGCAGGAGAAATCGTTTGTATCTCAGGTATTCCGGATATCAACATAGGTGATACAATCTGCGACAGCGACCACCCCGAAGGCTTACCTTTTGTTGAAATAGACAAGCCTGTACTGTCAATAAATATTTCTGTTAACACAAGTCCTTTTGCAGGCACAGAAGGAACCTTTGTTACTACCCGTCATCTTCGTGAAAGGCTCTACCGAGAGCTGGAATCAAACATAAGCCTTAAGGTTGAAGATACTGACTCGGCGGATACTTTTGTCGTTTCAGGCAGAGGCGAGCTTCATTTGTCGGTACTCATAGAAAATATGCGCAGACAGGGATATGAATTCGAGGTTTCCACCCCTTCTGTAATCACAGAAGAAATTGACGGTGTGCTTTGCGAGCCGTATGAAACACTTTACATCGATGTTCCCGATGAATACTGCGGTACTGTAATTGATGATGTATCACAGCGCAAGGGTGAGCTTACTCAAATGGCGCCTTCAACAGCAGGATATACAAAGCTTGAATTTACTATTACCTCACGCGGTCTTATCGGATGCAGAAATGCACTTATGACACTTACAAAAGGTAATGCAATTGTTAATTCTTCATTTGCAGGCTATTGTCCGATGAAGGGTAAGATGTCAAGAAGAACCCGCGGCTCTCTTATAGCCTGGGAAAACGGAGCAACAACCTCCTACGGTCTTTTCAATGCGCAGGACAGAGGTGCGATGTTTATAGGAACAAACACAAATGTTTATGAAGGTATGGTTGTAGGCGAATGCAACGAAACAGGCGACCTTGTAGTAAACGTCTGCAAGAAAAAGCATCTTACGGCAATCCGCTCATCCGGTGCTGATGAAGCTTTAAGGCTTGTTCCCCCAAGAATTATGAGCCTTGAAAAATGCATAGAATTTATCGCGGACGATGAATTGCTCGAAGTTACTCCTACTTCCTTAAGACTTAGAAAAAAGATACTCAACACCGAACTCAGAGCGAAGGCAAAGGCAAAAGAAAATGCATAAGCCTTTTGTCAGTGTAATAATAGCAGCCGCAGGAAACAGCACAAGAATGGGCTCGGATATATCAAAACAGCTCGTCGGTATATCAGGAAAAGCTGTATTTGAATACTCGGTTATTGCCTTTTCAAAGTCCGATTATGTAAAAGAAATCATAATTACGGCAAAAGCTGATGAACTGGATATAATATCCGGTTACAAAGATGTTTATCCAAAAATCAAACGAGTTGCGGAAGGCGGAAAAACACGTCAGGAGTCTGTAGCTAATGCGCTAAAATATATTAGCGAGGATAGTGAAATCATTGCGATTCACGATGCGGCAAGACCGCTTATATCCACCGAAGATATAGACGGAATAATATCACAGACAATGTTGCACGGTGCAGTTTGCCCGGTGTCCCGTGTTGTAGATACCGTAAAAAAAACCTCTGACGGAGTTATATCGGAAACATTAAACAGAGAGTCCCTGTTTCTTGCATCAACACCACAGACATTTAAAACGGATATATATAAAAACGCTTTTTACGCTATGAACAAAGAAAGCATATTTACAGATGATTGTTCAATCGTAGAACTAAGCGGACAAAAGGTATATTTGTATATTATGGAAAACGATAACACAAAAATAACTACAGCAAAAGACCTTGCACATGTAAAGTCCAAGCTCTGTCCACCTTCTGTCAGAGTAGGTCACGGATATGATGTTCACAAGCTTGTAACCGACAGGAAGCTTATACTCGGAGGTGTGGACATTCCGCACACATCGGGTCTTTTGGGGCATTCTGATGCAGATGTACTGGTTCATGCGATTATGGATGCGCTGTTGGGTGCGGCAGGAATGGGAGATATCGGAAAGCACTTTCCCGATACATCCGACGAGTTTAAAGATATTTCCAGCCTTGTACTTTTAAAGAAGGTATCAGAAACACTTGAAAGGAACAGCTTCAGCATTTCGAATATTGATGCAACAATTGTTGCCCAATCGCCAAAGCTTGCTCCATATATCCACCAAATGATAATTAACATCTCAGACACCTTAAATATCCCCCCTTCGGCAATCAATATCAAAGCAACTACCGAAGAAAAGCTGGGATTCACGGGAGAAAAGTTAGGTATAGCTTCGCATGCTGTGTGTATATTGATGTCATAGCAAATATAAATCAGGGGGATGTTAAAAAAATCCAAAAGATTTTTTTAACATCCCCTTTTAATATTTACAGATTTAAAACAGATGAAGCTATACCAAAGAACACTAACAGAGACAAAGCATCTACTACGGTAGTTATAAACGGGCTTGCCATTACTGCAGGGTCAAACCCCAATTTTTGTGCTACAATGGGAAGAGTACATCCAACCAACTTAGCAAGAATAACCGTTAAGCAAACAGTCATAGAAACTGCCAATGCCACACTTACTGTTATAGCTTCATTTCCGAGAATAAAGCTGTCAAAGGCAATAAGCTTAATAAACTCAACCACAGCCAGCGTTCCTCCGCAAAGCACAGAAACTCTGAACTCCTTCCAAAGAACACTGAAAATGTCGGAAAACTTCACTTCTCCTATTGAAAGCTCTCTTATAACCGTAACAGATGCCTGACTTCCCGAATTACCGCCTGTTCCCATCAGCATCGGAATAAAAGTTGTCAACACTGCACAGGCGGCTAATGCTGATTCAAAGCCTGCGATAATAGCACCCGTAACCGTAGCGGAAATCATAAGCAGCAACAGCCACGGTATTCTTGCCTTCCACAGAGAAATGATACTTGATTTTAAATAAGGAGTTTCACTGGGAGTAATAGCTGCCATTTTAGAAATATCTTCTTCAGCTTCTTCCTGAATTACCTCGATAGCATCATCGACAGTAACAATTCCCACAAGCCTTTTTTCCTTATCAACAACAGGCAAAGCTAAGAATCCGTATTTTTCAAACAGCTTGGCTACTTCTTCCTTGTCATCAAGAGTATTGGCATAAATAACATTAGTTTCCATTACTTCTTCGATTGTTGCATCTCTGCTTGATAGCAACAATGTTTTTGCAGTCACTATGCCTATCAATTCCCTTGATGAATCAGTTACATAACAAGTATATATTGTTTCTTTGTCAACACCTGTTTTCTTTATGTGCTCAAATGCCATATCAACTGTGAGATTCTTTTTTAAATCCACATATTCAATTGTCATTATGCTTCCGGCGCTGTCTTTGGGATACTTGAGAAGATTATTGATTTGATTACGCACATCGGGTGAGGAATTTGACAAAATCCTTTTAACCACATTAGCAGGCATCTCTTCTACAATATCTACTGCATCGTCGAGATAAAGGTCATCAAAAACTATTTTAAGCTCGAAGTCACTAAAGGATTTAATCAAAGTTTGCTGTTCGTCAGCACTCATCTCAACAAATACGTCGGTAGCGACATCTTTGGGCAAAATGCGGAATAAGACAGGTAAGAAGTCCTCTGAAAATTCCGAAAACAGCAAGGCAATGTCAGCAGGATTCATTTCGGATAGAATTTGTCGCACATCAATATAATGCTTTTCTTTAATAAGTTCATTAATTCTTTCTATCATGTGATATCCTCCTGACATATAAATATTTGACGTTAAAACACATCTTCTTTATAAGTATATCCTATATTTTATAAACAGTCAATAAAAATGAAGAAATTTTACAAAGCTATGTTTTTGTAGTTTTGTCAATGATATGAGACTAAAAAAGTAAAAATAAAAGTAACGAGT
>CAZYTA010000064.1:0-11527 GCA_964650465.1 uncultured Oscillospiraceae bacterium
AACGGCAGAAGCCTCTTTGGAACCACCTGCTTAGCAGGTGGTTTTCTTATACCAAGTAATAACACCCGAACAGACACTATAAATCTGTTCGGGTGTATCTAATCATATGTCTTTTTAAGCTTACACGATAACCTTTCTCAACCACTCAAGTGTGCAGTTTACCATGTGCTTGCCTGTTTCCTCGCTGGCTTCCTTAGCACTTTCGGCAAACCATTCTGTGTTGCGCGAACAGCGGTCAAGGTCAACTAATTCGGGATAGGTTCCCATCATAAGACTTGTTTCCCATTTACCTGCATGGTCAAAGCCGCCGCACTTGATCTGTGCATCTGCACCTATCAAGGGAAGAACCTTAATGTAAGAGAAGGGATCGTCCTCGCTGCCCATATCCTCATAATAGGAGGCATAGGCATCACTGCCCCACCAGCCCTGTCCGAGCTTTTCTTCCATATACTCCATAGTCACCTTTTTAGCAGCCTTATGGCAAGCGATTGTCATAGGCATCAAGCCTGCTCCCTCTGTCTGATGATGAGCAACAAGATATATATTCTTATGACCTGCATTAATCATAGACTTAAGTATGTAGTACAGATAATTTGCATAAGCATCCTCGTCTACATGGAAATGGCTGGGCTTGGGAGCGCATACCGCGTATGATGCCACACCGTACCAGATAGGCGGACAAACGACAATCTCCTTTTCCTTTTCCAATTCTCTCAAGCAACCGGTAATAACAAGTGTATCTGTTCCGCACGAAGCATGGCGGGCATGGTACTCAAGTGTACCGATGGGAATTATAAACGGAACCTTTCTGTCCACAGCATCCTGGATTTCATCATATAACATTTCAAGCATTTGCATAGTTTTCTTCCTCCTGTTTCCTTTAATTGATATACATTATATACGAAACACCAATAAAAGTCAAGGCAAGCGAACAATAAAATCAGAATAACCGTATTTTTTACAGCAGCGAAAATAAATACTTCCGTTCAATAACAGGATTTGATGGTTTATGTTAATTCAATTACATAACAGCCACAGCTTTCAGTGTATCAACGATTTTCTTCATACGGGAATCATCCTTATAACGAGAATACCTTTCGCCCGTCAGCTCTTTTAGTAACAAGCCCGAATTATTTTCTGTGTAATTCTTGTATTCATTATCAAGACTCATATTTAACTTATTCACCATAAAAGCAGTATATGCTCCATCCTTACGCATATCAAATTTGACAGCATGCTCTGCGGCTTTTTCAAGGCAGTCAAACATCTGCCCGCAGTCGCCCAGCTTCAAATAACAGCTCGCCATTTCTGTATAGCACGAGGCAGCTCTTCCGTGATAAAATCCGAAATTCCCATCAGAATACAGTAAACTAAAGCAATCAATCACAAATTTAAATGCTTTAATGCGATCCTCGGGTGAATAATTTCCCTTCCAACACATAGTGTAAGTATTACCCCAAATCTTATCAACAAGCTCCTGGATATTCGATTGACAATGCTCGACTGCTTCATCGCCTTCGTAAAACTGTGAAATCATCTGGTTGGATGTGAGACTGTAATCATTCAGCATCCGAGCATACTTTCTTGCTGTTTCCGCATCCCCTTTTGAAAAATAGTATGTAAATCCCAATACCTGTATTGCGCCGCCTCTTAACGAATTATCGGTAGATTCCGCAAGTATTCTCTCACCGTATTCTATTATTTCATCGCAATGTTTTTTCTCGCACAATGAATCCAAAGCATACATTAATTCATAAAGCACAAAAAGGTTATTGGGAAATTCCCTTTTCACTTCCCTCCATAAATCAACGCGTTCCAAGCTTTTACCTGCACGGAAAAGCTCCAAACCTTTTGCTCTGTACTCATTCAGCTTTTTCTCTTTTTCAATTTCTCCTACTCCGAGAAGGTCATCGATACTTGAATTATAATAGGATGCGATAGCAGGTAAAAGAGTAATATCGGGATATCCTTCTTCACGCTCTCACTTTGAAACCGCTTGAGTGCTGATTCCAAGATGCTTTGCCAAATCCTCTTGTGTATTTCCTTTTTCTGTGCGTAATTTTTTTAACTGTTCGCTCAAAAATATATTCATAACATCCTCCGGATAAAGTAATGCTTATTGCTATGAATATATTATAACAAACATTAATATCTGTTTTCAATAACCGCATCGTTTAAATAAATGAATTTTTATAAACGGCAGGTTTAGAAATACACGGGTTAAAGTCCTGTAATTGACACACCATTTCACTGTATCGGTGAAAAAAACTCTCTGAATGCGATATTAAATCTTTACTTGCACCATGCTACAATATAGGCAGAAAGAAGCGCGGCTTTCAATTTTGAAAAGAGGTATTTCACTATGAAACTGAAAATCGGAGAAACAATAAAGAAATTGCGAAAGGAAAAAGAAATCACGCAAGAGGAATTTGCAGAGCTGCTCGGAGTATCGTGCCAATCTGTTTCCCGCTGGGAAAATAACTCCTGTTACCCCGATATCGAGCTGATTCCGACTATTGCCGCATTTTTTGATATATCAACCGATAAGCTCATGGGAGTTGATGAAGCTGCCGAAAAGAAGGCTGCGGAGCAGTATTTGAAAGATTTTCAAGCGGCTATCAGCATTGGCAATGTTGATAAATGTATTCGTGTTGCCCGTGCGGTAGTTGCAGAATTTCCCAATAATTATGTTCTTTTGAATAAGCTGATGTATGCTTTGTTCGTTGCGGGCGATGATAGCGGAAACATTCCCAATTGGAAGGAAAATATGGAAAAATACGATACTGAAATAGTAGCGCTGGGTGAACGCATCATGAAATACTGCCCCGATACACAAATTAAATATGAAGCTGCCAACCGCCTTGCATTCCAACATTGCGAAATGGGAAGAAAAGAACAAGGTCGGGCAATATATGAAACCTTTCCGTCCATGTCATATTGTAAGGAATGGTCTATTCAATGGGCTCTTTCAGAGAATGAAAAATTACCGCATTGGCAAAAGTTTATTCTTAAAGCATACTATGCTTTGTCAGACGGACTCTGGCAGTTAAAGCATTTGGTATCTGCTGAAGATGCTATTAAAGTGTACGAAAAATCAGCCGCTTTAGACAGTATTATTTTTGATGAACGAGGGCTGGGGAAACGCCACGCATTATTTTGAATATGCAAAATGCTTAGTTAAGCTTGGGCGAACAGACGAGGCAATAGAAAAGCTGAATATTTGTGTAAAATATGCCTATGAGTTTGAAAACCGTCCCGATGAAACAAAAATAAATTCCTTTTTGATTGGTGAAAAAGTCGTACGAAAAACAGATTTTGAAACCGCAGACTCTCGTCCGCTTCATGAAATTATTCGTGACAAATGGCTTGCAGAAAAAGAATTTGATGCTATCAGAAATACCAAAGAATTCAAAGGAATTTTGGAGCAATTGAATTAGTATTTCAGCCCCGCTTCGTACGGGGCTGAAATTTTGTCCTTTGTAACTAAAAAATTGGTTTTAGAACAACTATCATTTGTTATTTAAATAATAGCACAACTGCGAGTTGATGTGCTATCCGAACGAGTTGTTTACTTTGCAATGCCTTTGTGATATACTTTAATCACAACCGAAGAGTTCACGGTGAAATTGAGAAAGGAAACACGGTTATGAAAGAAATAAACATTTCCAAAAATATAGCAGAACTCAGAAAACAAAAAAGTATCACCCAAGAGCAATTGGCTGAAGCACTGAACATTTCTCCGCAAGCAGTTTCCAAATGGGAAACAAACACCTCGCAACCTGACACGCAAATGCTGCCGCTTATAGCAGAATATTTTGAGGTAAGTATTGATTATTTGTTTTACGGTGAGGAATACGCCTACAATGATATCTATAATAAGGTTTTCGATAAGGTGGAAAATCATGCTCAAATGAGTATGGCATCGTACAAAGATGCTCTAAAGATTTTTGCTTCGGCTCATCATGGCATTTCACGAGGAAATATCGGAGGAAAAAACAAATACAGAAATGCGTGATGAACCTGCACACATTTCCAACGAAAACGGTCTGTCTTTATTATCAGGAAAAGGCTTTGGAGCAATAGTGACAAGACCGTTCTTTGAAAATATAAATCGAGATACTGTAGAGTTTACAGAAAAAATATTGCCTGCATTTACACAGAGAAACAATATTCTCGTAGCTTTAGCGATTATTTCAATGAGTGATATAAGCTTTGGTGAGTTGCTGGAGAAATTAAGTCTTGAAGAAAACGCCTTGAGAGCTTCTCTTGATGTGTTAATTTCCACAGGAATTGTCATTGAAAAGAAATCCAAGCACAAATCCTTAGGCTTCACATATGAGATACACAGTATGTACCATACCTGCCTATGCATTATTTTTGCAACACTTGAAATGCAACGCTATTCATTAAAGGGTATTTCGTGTTGCATGGGCTACGGTGATTATCCCATAAAGCTTTAAATATTGCCCCGCATCACGCGGGGCGGTTTCGTTATAGACTAATTTACAAACTTTTGATATAATATTTTCGAAAAATATTAACCAAATCATTATTCTTTCACTATTAAGGCAGAAGCTTCTAAAAACCAACAAGGAGGTGAGCAGATGACGGAAATTGAACTTCACGAGAAGATAAATGAGGTATCCAAAACAATATTCTCCTATTGTAGGGCAAAAACGCCAACACGGGAAGAAGCAGAGGACTTGTCTCAAGATATTTTATATGAGCTGATAAAGTCTGCCGGAAATATTCGCGATGACAATGCTTTTTACGCATTCATGTGGGGTGTTGCAGGAAATGTTTATAAGCAGTGGTACAGAAAGAAGTTGAAAAGCACTACCTGCGAATTGACGGATAATATTGCCTCGTACGATGAATTTTTTAAAGATGATAATAATGATATATATCTTCTTCGTCGTGAGCTTGCGTTACTATCCGAAAAATATAGAAAAGCAACGATTCTGTATTACATTGAGAGATGTTCTTGTTCTGAGATTTCATCTGCACTTGCCATTTCCGAAAGTATGGTAAAATATCTGCTTTTCAAATCAAGAAAAATATTGAAAGAAGGAATGAATATGGAAAGAAATCTTGGAGAACTCAGTTATAATCCGAAAACCTTAATGCCAATGTATCATGGTGAAGGGCCTAACCAATTTTGGGGATTTATGCAGAGCAAGATCAAGCAGAACATAGTCAGCGCTTGCTATAATGATGCACTTACCGTTCAACAGATCAGTCTTGAAACCGGTATCCCGCTTCCGTATCTTGATGACGATATTAAAGAGCTTGAAGACAAACAAATTTTAATTAAAGAGGGAAAGCACTACAAGACAAATGTAGTCATTATTACATCCGAATGTGCCGATGAAATGGAACGTGCCGTCACAAAATATCACGAATTGATTGCCGATAAAATAGAAGGTTTTATCAAGGAAAGGATTTCGGAATATAAAAGCATCGGATTTATCGGCAGCGATTTTTCTGAAAACACTCTGCGTTGGCAGCTTGCTGTAATTCTTTTCATGTCAATTCTTGAAGTTGATTGCAAAGAAATGTGCTTGCCGAAAACGGGGTGGGGAGATGGCGCTTTCCTTTGGTGTGAGGAAAAACCGAACAAAAAGCATATATTCAATTATAGCCAATTTGATGGTAAACACGGCGATAGATTATACTTTTTTAACAATTGGAAAGAAGGAAATTTCAAGAGCAACCATCACGATTTTTACGGAAAAGTGCGTTATACCAATATTTTCTGTGATATCTGCCGTGGGGACTATACTCCTCTAAGCGAATATGATCTTGAAGCCATTGCGGAAATGATAAAAATGGGATATGTTATCAAGGAGAACGAAACGTACAGAGCTACTGTTCCGATATATACCTTTGAGCAATATAACGCTGTAGTGGATATGGTGCAAGCGTTTATATCAAACGAACTTGTATCCATCATCCGAGAGCTTGATCATAGCGCTGCCCAAATTTTAAGTGCTCATACTCCCAGGCATTTACAGAATCAAGTTAATGGCATTGCTTCTATGGACAAGTTTGTAAATGGGGTATGTATCCCTGCAACAATTCTTATGGATAGAAATGTGTTAAGAACAACTTGGCACCCTTTTGAAATGCCTACTGTTTATGTTGTTTTAAAGAAATAATAAGCCTTGTTTTTTATCAAACAACCATCTTTCTTTTGCTTGATTGGTGATTGTGAGAAATTTTCCACAAAAAGAAATAACCCTCAACAACTTCCGCTGTTGAGGGTTATTTCTGTTCTGTCTTGATATCGAGCATCTAAGGTTTCCTCTCTTTCTACAGTTTAGATGGATTGTGACGATGACACTGTTACTTGTTCTCCTTGTTATTCTTATATATTTTCTGCGTTACACCGCCGTGTTTTTGCCGTCGTCACTTTTGAAGGTTAATTGTTCATTGGTCTGTACCTTCCTTTCACCTAAAGTATATCACGTTTTTGCATTATTTTCAATTGACAAAAATGCAAAACTTCAAACACACTTTTTGTGCATCAAACAGAAATTTTATATCGGAGTATGATTTTTCTTTACTTTATAAAAAAACTATGCTATAATAAATATGTTGCAGTTATGAAGATCCTTCATTTTGCAAAAAACGTGTTTTGTATACGTTAAGACATTTATTAAAGCTGAATATGATCTGCCAAGTGATTTTTATTACTATATATTAAATAGAAGCTCCAACAGCATTTAACGCTGTTGGAGCTTTGTTTGAGCTATTGATTATACCAAAAAAAGAAAGATTACACAGTTTGGTATATCTGCGATAAAGCAGAAAAAGCATCATCTATGTAGATGGTGCTTTTTTCAACTGTGGGTTGAACAAGGTCGTTTAGGCGGTTATTGAACAAATAATCATTCTATTGTATAATTACATTACAAGATAGGCGTCGTCTTGATAATTTGGAGGTATAAAACTATGAATATTGGAAATAAAATTAAAGAATTACGAAAGCAACGCGGGATTACACAAGAGCAACTCGCTAATAGCATCGGAATTTCTTATCAAGCAGTAAGTAAATGGGAAAATGGTATAGCTTTACCGGATATTACGCTCGCTCCAATATTGGCAAGCTATTTTGGCATTTCTATGGATGAATTATTTGAATTTAATCTAAAAGAAATTGAGTCTGCCATCGACTCCATAGTAAATGAGGCATACAAATTCAGAGAGTCAGATCCACTGAAAAGCAGAGGTATTCTTGAAGAAGGTTTGAAGAAGTATCCCGATAACGAGGTCTTGCTCAATAATCTTTTGTATGTATTGAATCATTCAAATAATCCGGACGAGACAATTTCAATAGCAAGCTCCTTGATTGAGAAAACAAATCAAGCTGATATTAAGTACGATGCATTAAGATTTCTTGCATATGCATATAAAGCTAAAGGCGATTTAAAAAGTGCAGAAGCGGCTATTGAGCAAATACCGGAAATTTATTTTACTAAGCTTACAGAAATGGCATATCTCTTGGAAGGCAAATATAAATACGAAGCGGCAGAAAAACAAAAATGGATATCATTTGAAAATCTCATTCAAATGATGGAAAAGCTTGCAGAATATTACGAGACTAAGGGAATGAAAACAGAGGCGATTGCCGAGCGCGAAAAAGCATTAAAGTTTATTGCTCTCGTTGAAGACAGTGCGTATGATACTTATGTTAGTTTTTTTAATAATAAAATTAGAAATAATTAGAATACTGTTGCAGTGCTTATTAGAAAAAATGACAGACTTGCAGGCACGTAAATTAAAGACCCTTGTGTAAAGGGAAGCTTACCACCACCCGACAGCCTGAAGATGTACCACACTATACCATACAAGGCAAAGTGTGTGAAAAGGAGTACGAACAACTTGTCCGTACTCCTTTTGTCGTAGGTGAATCTGCTTTATGGAAGACACCACGATTGGTGTGTCTTTTGCTTTAGCCTCGTAGAATAAAAATATTTTTTACAATATCAGCGTTTTTTTACAGATACCCTTTATCCATTTCGACACTTTCTCCCGTTGTGGCATCACTATCATAAAATGTCTGATAAATCAATTCGGAAATTACGTCACGTGCATTTCCGTAGCCGCTATTTGATAAAAATATAATATCGAAGTCGTCTTCGGGAAGCTGCACATGCAAGGTTCTGAATCCCAAATGTCCGCCGTTATGGTTTATGCGACGTTTTCCGTGCCATGTAAACACGGTATTTCCTAACCCCATTCTATTAAGCGGAGACGGAGTAACAACCTTCTCCCAGGTTTCCCTCGAAAGCATCAGTCTGTTTTTATATGCAGTATTCAAGCAATATGCATCGTCGAGTGTTCCAACAATATCCCCTGCTCCTAACAGCCAATCATAACTTTTTCCTATTGGAACTCTAACACCGTTTTTTAAGTCATACCCTTGAACACGATTCTCAACAAACATTTTTTCGTCATCAACAAAAGCGTTTTTTACACCTAAAGGTCCAAATACTTCATTTTTCATATATTCGGCATAAGCAACACCGGAAAGATTTTCGATAATAAGGGCAAGAATTACAAAATTGACATTAGCATATTTAGCATCTGTATTCGGTGCGAAATATGATGGATACTTTGTCAATATTTTTACGTGTTCCCTTATTCTATCATTTGTTCCCGGCTTATAGCGAGAACAAAAATCAGAATTTTGCTCAAAATCAGGCAGACCGCTAACATGATGCAGCAAATGTCTTATGGTAACTCTTTCGTCAAACCCCTCTGCCTCAGGAAGATATTTTTTAGGGTGAGAATCCAAATCGACCGCACCTTTTTCCATTAGCTTAAGTAATCCTATTGCGCAAAAGGGCTTACTCATAGAATAAAAAGAAAACATAGAACTTTCAGTAAATCGAGTTTTTCTTTGGTCGTCGGCATATCCGAAATGCGTTTGGTATACGATCTCATCCTTTACCGTAACACGAAGAACACCGCTTATTTTTTCTGCCTCGCAATATGCTTTCAATTTTTCATCCAATATACTCAAGTCTCTGTTAAGCACTTATAATCACCTTCCTAAAATTACCGTATGCAATTTTATGAATCTTTAACTTTTAGTCAGGTTTTCCATCCCAACTATTGACAAAGCTCCTGTTTTTTAGCATTAGACGCTATTATATTATTTACGTCTTCCATAGCGTATACACTTTAGTCGAGCTAATTATATCACATATAGCTCTTTTATACAATAAGCCAATAGATAATATTTAGACTCGCGATCAAAGTCGCCGGTTTTATACTAAATGTTTGGAAAATGTGCAATGGTGAAAAGGGATGTTTTTTATCCCTAAAAACACAAAAGTCCTTGGCTTTCAAGGACTTTTATGTTAGGTACAAAATCGTTGCACCAATATGATGTATTGATCGTATACCAAAAAGAAAAATCACACCGTCTGGTGTGATTTTCTTTTGACCTTACTCAAAAGAATTAAACATTCCTTAATACAAAGCCGTCGGCGGTCATCTCAAAATTGCAAAATATATTCCATTTGCAGTTCTTTGCCGAAAGGACAAGTCTTTTCTGTCCCGTTAAATTCAAAGCCAAACCTACGATAAAACGAAATGGCTCTGTCATTGCCCGCCAAAACCCACAAAACGATTTTCAAATTGTCACGGAATACAGAAATTGTACGCTTTAACAATTCATACCCTAATCCTTTTTTCTGATATTTCTTCAACAAATAAATTGCAACGACCTCATTTACATCTTGACCTAAGCTCACACAAGAAAATCCGACAGTTTTATTGTCGACTTTTATTAAAAGGGTATTTTGAGGAAATCTATGTGCCATTTCCACGCATTTTTCCAATGTTATTTTTTCCAAATACTCTTCCGGCATAAGATCAGCATATGTTTCCTGCCACGACTTCCAATGCACGTATCCCTTTTCATCCATTTCCTCGTCCGTTATCATTTGACATATTTCAAAATCTAACATTTAGTCACCGCCTTTAGTTACGATTATTATATCATAAAACAATCGCCTATTCAACAGCTATTACGCATTACTAATTGTAACATTACCTTCAATTTTATCACATTTCAAAGAATCACAAATAACATTACCTTTAATTTTGACAGCTTCAACATTTCCGTATACCGTTACCGTACTTCCGCAGTTTACATCTCCCGAAATATTGCCACCGCAAGTTATGTCCATTCCCGTGTTGCAACCGCCGGACAAATGACCTCCGACTGTAATAGTGCCTCCGGAATTACACCCGCCGGATAAATGACCGCCAACAACAATATTTAAGCCCGAACAGCAGCCTCCCGAAACACCGCCCGACACAGTAATGCCGCCATCCGCCTCGCAACCGCCCGAAACATTGCCGTTTACTTCAATGTTACATTCACTCTGTACATTTTTGGCATCGCCTGTTATTTCAAAAGTAAACCTGTCAACCAATGCATCAGCTTGCAACATTTTTCTTCCTTCATAAACCACTCCGCGAATTGTACTGTCATCAGACCAAGGCAATTCATTTAATGAAATGTTACAGCTTTCTGTGTTGATTTTTCTCGAAAACAAATTATCTATCGAACAACCGAAAATATCCGCAATTATCGGCAAAAAAGAAATATCGGGTGCAGATTTTCCCGTCTCCCACTTTGAAACCGCTTGAAAAGTAACGCCTAATTTCTTTGCAAGCTCTTCTTGGCTGAATCCGCATCCTTTTCTGTATTTCAAAATGTTTTCTGATAAAATAGTACTTGTATTTTCCATGTTATCAACTCCTTCTATTTAAAATTATAACATAGAAAACAAAGCAATTCAATAAATCATCGGTTTAATTTCTTCAACCTGCGGTAGAACTCGCACATTCAATTCCCTATTGATTATATACCAAAACAAACACACACCGATTGGTACGAATCGGCAGCTTGTCTGCGGTATGGAATCAAGACGAAGTCTTGCATGGAATTATCACGGAGTGATGAATGGAATCAATCCGAAGGTAAATGCACACTGAGGTGTGATGCCATGCGCCAGACGGCGATTCCATTCACCCTGCGGGTGATTCCATACCAATCCTTCGAATTGGATAAAAAAACAGAGTATCAAAAGATACTCTGTTTTTTTGGTGCACCTTCAGGGACCGACCTCCGCTTCGCGTACTGACTGCTCGGGCTAAAGCCCTCACACCAGACGGCTAAAAACAGTCCGCCGGACTGTTTTATTTACGCCGTCTGCCCACTTTGTGTTCGAGTCCATTCCTATTGATTATATACCAAAACAAAAACACACACCAATCGGTGTGTGTTTTGTTTTGGTGCACCTTCAGGGACTCGAACCCGGGACCCACTGATTAAGAGTCAGTTGCTCTACCAACTGAGCTAAAGGTGCATATTATGTTTCAGTGATATACACTGAAAATCGAATAGAGAAATGAAACTCTTGGAGAAGAGTACTGATATAAGCGTTATTTACTTGAAAAGTTCAAGCTATCGGGCAATTAGTATCGCTCAGCTGCATACATTACT
>CAZYTA010000065.1:0-11482 GCA_964650465.1 uncultured Oscillospiraceae bacterium
GGGTGTCAATGGGTTAAGAAGAATCCACGACTCACAGGTCGTGCAAATTTTTAAGAAGCTCAGATTCATCAATTCCAAACACATCTGCTATATCGGCTAACACCTCTATACTAGGCATGATTTTGTTGTTCAAAATACGATTAATATAGCTGATGTTCTTGCCGATATTAATGCTTAGCTGTTGGCACGAATAATTTCGTTCATACATAAGGGCGTTTAAGTTTTTTATAAAGCCCTCTCGCATCTCCTTGTGCCTTTGTTCTCTTCTTTTCTTTGCTTCTTCATCGTTGTTTAGCATAATTTTAACCTCTTTCACAAAAAATCAAGAGCCGCGACTACCGCGACTCTTTGGTTAAAAATATGAAAAAGGTTATATATGACTTTCAAGAAAACATTAACAAAGGGGAAAACAATTATAAAAGATCAATGAAAAAAGCAAAAGCGCCGCTTTTCAGCGACGCCTTCCTTCAAATCCAAGTTCATCTTTTATACAAGATTCCAATACTCACTGTCACTCATATCAGGTAGGGTAACATTTACTTTTGCAATATCTTCATCCTCTTTATGTAAAGAATTCGCTTTGTCAATACTGTATTTGCAAACTATGTGAACAAATCTGCGAAAAAAGCCATTATTACAAGATACGTTTTTGCAAGAAAAAGCGTATCGGTATGAGTTATATAAGTTTGTTAGATTTTGGAGATTTAACTTAAGCGTTTCACAATTTTGACAACATTGCGAACACAAAACATCGACAAGATATTCTTTATCTTGTTTTATGCTTAATTTGTTTGAATCTATGATTAAACCAAACAAATATGCTAATTCATGTCCCTTGGCGCCGGTAGAATATTCAATCCCTGCTAATGTGAGAAGGTATTTGAGTGCCAATTCAGCCGCAAATGCGCCATTCACAACATATGAAAACTCATATAAAAGTGCTGTGTTATGAATTTCTTCATCAAAAACTGAATTCTTCATATTTAGCCAGGCTGGAACAATATTCTTATCCAAATCAATAAATGTTTGATAAAAAGATTTGCACTCAATAATTATAAATCTTGATGTGCTTTCTTTTTCACAACTTTTGCATTCTGGTTTGTGCTTATCATAAAATTCACAAAAATACTTCTCTTTCATTGAATATCCTCTAAATAATATTTCAAGTTACACATTTAGTCGATGCCTAATATCATTAAGCCATTCACCGTTATATTTGAAATAACGGGGACCGGCAACCCCTGTGCGTTTACCTAATAATTGCTTTGCTAAACCAGTCAAATACATCTTCTTGCCATTGTATTCAACCATTCTATCATCAACAACTGTGCATGTAATTGTTGGATCATTACCGAACTCCAAAATAGCGCCCACAGGGATTTGGCACTTGGAGAAAGAAAAGTTTTCTGCTTTTTCCTGGGTTTCGGTTGCAATTTCCTCTGCAGTTTCCTCAGCAACTTTATCATCTTCGCTCATAGTAGCCAACTTCAATTTATCAGAGCAACCATGAATTTCTGCAATAGCTTCCAAAATAGAATAAGCATCCTCAGCAGACATCGCATAAAATTCTCGTACCCGTTTATGACCATTAAAATTCTCGATAGACCTGAGATTCGGGTTAAGCTTATCTATGATAGAGTGAATTTTCAAATCAGATAGGCGAGAATTCACCTCATATGTAGCGTAAACACGAAAAGCAAACGGAATACATTCACTACGATTAAGTTGCTGTAAACGCTTGTCAATATCGTCAGCGTATCCAATTTTTACATACTCAGGAAAAGATGGATTTGTTAATATATAGATAACACCTTGTTTTTCCAAAATCGTATCTCCTTTTATTTTTATAATGTAACCCTGAAATCCTTCCAATCGACAGCTTCTTTAAGTTCAATACCATTATCAAGAGCTTTGAAGTGTTGTTTACCACAATGAATTTTAAGGTTTTCCTTACCTTTACGCTCATAGGGGTTAAGGCTACCCTTTGTTTCAATTACAAAATACAACTTTTCTTCGCCGTTCTTATTTAAGAAAACAGCCCAGTCCGGATTGTAATTTCCGATAGGAGTATCAATCTTAAAATTATCGGGAATTTTAAAGAACATCTTTACATCAGGGTCGTTATCAAGGGCGACTGCAAATGGTCGTTCAACAGTGCTGCTATCATAAACAATATAGTCATAAACACTGTGTTCAACCTTAACTGCATTGCGATCAAGATTTGCTATCAACTCTTCGGTATCAAAAATTTGTTGTGCAAAGTACTCTTGACCGTCAAGTTTAATATAACTAATACCTTCAATAGCAAGTGCATGACGATTATTTCGTATGATTTCAGTCGATTTTTCGAGGAAGGATTGCGGATTATTAAGAAAATCCTTAAGCCTTCCGCTTTTAACCAAAATTTCTTTTACAGTAGCAGGGGTCAATAATGTTGCATCGCTTATTGCAGTTATAATATCAGGCAATTCGCAATAGGAATCTGCAATATCCGTTGTGCGGAATTCACGCTCAACATGAGATACACCTGCATTTTCAATATGGATATCTGCCGTTTGCGAGATAAGACGAGCTTTGTGGATTGTAGGCATATTCTGCAAATCTTTAACACAGTTTTCAATCAACTCATCCGTGTCAATATTTACTCTATACGCCGTTTTTTGCTTGATTCTTTCCCACAATGCATTGAATTCAGGAGATAACATAACACGCTTATTTAATCTAACTACAACATCTTTTGATGCATCACGCACCACAGGCTTGCGGTCTGCGGTAGATATAATGCTTTCGAAACGGCTACGTGCAGCTTCATATTTTTTAGGAAGATCAAGGGTGCCGGTTTTAAGAGCCGTTTTCATAGTATCTTTCATCTTGCCAGAACCGGTTATGTAGCCTTTTTTCTCAAAATGCTCCATCAATTCCTTTGCATCATCATAGGTTACGGTTTTCTCAACCGTAACGGTTTCGGTATAGGTTTTTCCTATGATATCAGAAGCTTGAATACTGTCGCCCTTTTCAACAAGAGTTTTTATGGTTTCTTTTGCGTTCTCCAGTTCTTCAGGTAACTCTTCTTTTTCTTCTGTAAGGATCCGCTTAGCTTTTTGAGTAATAACACCGTCAGCGGTAGCAAGACCTTTTTCCACCATACAATCTATAACCGACTGTGCAGAAGTTTCATCAAACTGCTTTTCTTCGGTTACAATATCTTCGTAAACCATACCGGAAAACAAATCAAGCTGCAGAACACCGAATTTTACTCCGGTATCCTCTTCAATTTCACGTTGTAATGTATCGGCAAACTCTGCAAAACTCTCGTTTGCCATTACGTGGAGAATATTAATGTTCTTGTCTTCAACACGTTCTCCGTCCTGATTAACGCAAAGTCGAAGACCACGTCCTACTTTTTGACGGCAGGTAAAGGTTGATTTCTGTTCAATAAGTGTACAAACCTGAAAAACATTCGGGTTATCCCAACCTTCTTTCAAGGCAGAGTGTGAGAAGATAAATCTCAACGGACATTCAAAACTAAGCAACCATTCTTTATCACGCATAATGGTGTTGTATGTATCATCATCTGCTTGAGTGTCGCCTTTAGTATCCTTAAGTTTTCCTTTTTTATCTTGTGAAAAATATCCGTTATGCAGTTTGGTTATATCTGAGGAAAAAGATTCTCTTATAGCTGCATATTTAGGCTTTGCAATCAATTCCAAATAGCATTCTTCAAACATTTTTGCATATATACCGGGAGTACCATCTTCGTGACGGTATTTTTCAACCTTGTCAATAAAGAACAAAGATAATACTTTGATACCTTTATCGGTATAGCGCAATTCTTTGTCTAAGTGAGCCTCGATTGTACGGCGAATCTGTGCACGCTTAACGATATCTTCATCAATATCACCGATAGCCTTGCCAAGAGCTACTTCTTCCGTATTACCGAATTCAATATGCTCCCAATCGGGTGTGCAGTCAATGCCCGCAATGGTGTATCCTTCATACAAATCACGTTCACCTGAAACCAAATACAAATCGTCACCGGGTTTCACCTGAACAGTTTTTCTGGCAACAACACCATCTTTGTTCTTAACGTCAATTTCGATTTTTGCTTTAAAGCCTTTTTCATTAGATACAGATAACAACTTAACATAAGGTTGGTTAAATCCACCTGCTACCTGATTGGATGATACCGAAATTTGCTTAACAAGCCCCATCTGATATGCGTCAACAGGGGTTAAACGGTATAATAAATTAATCTTTTCTTTGTGGGTTGCAGAATAGCGCAAAACAAATAACGGGTTTAGAGAGGCAATCGCTTTCTTAGCATTATCGGTATTATCAACACTCTGCGGTTCATCAATAATAACAACGGGATGAGTATCCTGTATAAAACGCATAGCAGTTTCACCGTTAAGCTTATCATGCGCCTGATTAATAATATTTTCAGCCTTTCTAAAGGCATCAATATTTATAATCATAATCTCTATACCGTTGGCAGTGGCAAACTGTCTAACGTGAGAAAGTTTGGAAGAATTGTAGATAAAATAATGGTATGGAACATTATCATATTGCAGACCAAAATGCTCCTTTGTTACCTCAAAGGATTTGTAAACACCTTCTCGAATCGGTACTGAGGGAACAACAATGATAAACTTTGTTAAACCATATTTACGATTCAGTTCAAATATGGTTTTTGTATATACGTATGTTTTTCCCGTTCCGGTTTCCATTTCAATACTAAATTGATGGGTTTTGGCATCGTCCGTAATCGGTAAATTATTTTTCTTTTGAACCGTATGCATGTTTTCTAAAAGGGCATTGTCATCGATAACAAGACCGTTACCAAAGCCCATTTCATTCATTCCACTCATCTGAATCTGTGCTCCGGTTTCGACAGAGAATGTGCTGTGAGCACTTTCTTGTCCTGCAAACAGATCAACAACCGCATTTACCGCATCGGTTTGAAAGTCTTGATGTTTAAATTTAAGTTTCATTATTAATCCTCCGATTTTGGAAACAAATTACGGCGAGCATTATCAATAATCATCATTTTAATATGGTCTAAGTCCGGCAAATGATTGTTATAGTTACGATTGCATCGCAAGCACTTCAAATGACCGTAATAATCATTTTCACGAATCAATGGCGTTCCACAGTTTGAACAAACAGGATGTAAATTAGCTACATCATATTTTCCATACAAATCTTTTTGCCAGTTCCATTCCCAACAAAATCCTTGTATGGTATCTTTTTTATACTTTAAGAAACCTGAAGAGTTTTCATTTTCGTTCTTGAAATCATAATATTTTGCTATTAAATACAAAACCAAGAAAAGTACAGCAACTCCTATAATTAGCCACCAAACTTTTATATTTAGATTAAGGAAAGAAGCAATCAGATTCCAAATCCACTTTATAATAGACCATATAGTGGAAAAAATGGACTTATCCTTTACCAAATCATAAATTACAGTAAACAGAAATCCAATAAAGGATGTTCCTATCCCTATTGTCCACGGTGATGCCCAAAACTTTTTCATTCTAATAACCTTCGTTTTTAACTTATTTCTTTTAGCATATCTTTGCATTTTTGCAAATTATCATCTTCTCGTGAAAAATCGTCCGCATCGTACAATCGTATCGTTTTTTGCAGTTGTTTCTTCAACGATATGCTCTTATTTCTGTAATACGCTTCGCAAAGATAATAATTGATTTGCTTGTAATTCATAATAAACACATCGGTCTGATCCCAATCAAACAGTTCGTCTTCCGATTTGATGTTCATCGTATCCAAAATATATTGTAAAGCTTTTTTACAAATCTTTATGAAGTCACTTCTTACATTGGTTTCTTCGCAATTAGCAAGATAACTGATAAGTATAGCCACTTCGTGAACAGTACTGCTTCCGAAAATGCTGCCTATCATCATTTCTTCTAACAATTTACCATCCGTTTCATAAAACCAATCAATAAATACATTAATTGTTTCGTATAGTTGGTCTTCATATTCGGGAATTTTATCTTCATTGTCGTTCAATGTGCTACACAAATCCCGAAATGAATTTCTTGCAATATAAATCTTTATGTACTCATCATCCGGGTATTTTTCTTGCAACTTTTTGAAACACTCGTTAGATGCCCAATAGTCTTCTAATGATGATAAAGCCAATGCATTTTGAGCCATCATCAATCTTTCATATTGCTTTTGGCTTTCCTTTTGCATTTTTCAACTTCATTTTTAATATCTCGCTTATTCCACTTGTCTAATCCAATTGTTATTAGTATCGGAAGAATAATACCAAAAAGTACAAATAGAGTACCTATAACCGCTGTCCAAGTACTATATAACGCACGATAATCTTCAATAGTCTTTTGATTGCGATTATTTTGCTCTATTAACTCTTCTATTTGTTGGTCTTTCTCCGCTATAATCGAGCTATTGTCTTCAATAACTTGTTCACTCTGCGTTGCAGCATTCTCGACGCTTTCTAGAGATTCTTCCGCAAAAGCTGTCAAAGGAAACACTATTAATAGGCAAATGCAGAAGATTAGTGTTGCAACTCTTATAGACCTAAATAATTTATTCATTATGCTTTCCTCACACCAATTTCAGTTCGATTTTTCTGTCACGGAGGATATAGTGTGCGTTTGCCATAGCAGTATCATCTGCAAACGAATCGCGGGAAATAACAATCTTTCCGGGGGCGAATTCAGCCATTGTTTCAACATCTTCGGGTTTTACATTTTCTGCAAGGCAAATAAGCAATAAGGAATCATTGCCAACGGTATAAACAGTCTTACCGTTAACATCTTTTTTCTCTACAACAGCGGTTGGTTGAACACCTAATTTAAGCATAACTTCAAAGACCATATCCATATCGGTACGGTCGGTTTTCACACGGTGAACCATATTGTTCATTCTCTCAACGAACAAGCTCATCTGTTCTTCTTCAACAGGAGTAGCATCCCATGTTTTTAGGTTAGAGGAATCCAATTTTAAAACACGGAAACCGATATCAAGTGGTGATTTATCGACATCATCAAGAGTTAATTGTGCATCAGTTTCGGTCAAACTTTTTCCTGCTCGGCGAATACGCTCTTTACCAACTTCGGTAAGTAAATGCGGTTTGTTGATTGAATCAAGAAAGTCTATCGCAACTTTAAGCTGTGCCTTGGTTTTTCCGGTTGAGTTTTCATAATTACTATCAAGATTTTCGGGGAGTTGAACCAACACAAATTTACGACAAAAACCATCCTCTTTATTAATTTGCATAATTGCGTGTGCAGAGGTAGCAGAACCCGAGAAAAAGTCTAATACTATATCATTTTCTTTAACATTAGATATTTGGATAAGACCCCTAATCAATTCCACAGGTTTTGGGTTGCTAAAGACATTTTTCACACCAAAAAGTTCAGTCATACAGTCATTTGCTCCTTGGTTATGACCAAATTGCTCATGCTCCCACCAGTTTGTAGCACATTGTCCTTCTTCTTGACGTTCAAATTTAAAATATTTCTTTCGAGGCATTCCGTCGCCGTTTTTAGGAAATATAATTCTGTTATCAGCTAAAAGTTCTTTATATGTATTTTCTTCTCCCATCCACTCTTCGTCATATTCTTGACCATTTGGACCTACGATGATATATCTGCTACCAGACTGGTCTGAACCAACTTTCCAAGGCTTTGATGCCCAATCACCGCGAGGATCATTATCAGGATTAGAAAAAGAGCCAGTAATATCAACCTTTCCTACGCCTGACTTTTTAAATTCTTCAGAGTTTTTTGCATAAACAAGCACATGTTCAGCAACCAAACCTATCATTTTTGTTTTATCGTTAGGTTGGTTGTGTCTTCTTCTCCAGTGAATATGTCCTTCAAAATTTTCCTCACCAAAAATCTCATCACAAAGTTTTCTTAAATTAGTCACCTCATGATCATCAATGGATATACAAATAACACCATCATCGCGCAAAAGGTTGGAAGCAAGGCGAAGACGCGGGTACATCATATTAAGCCAATTGGTATGGAATCTACCCATAGTTTCAGGGTTGGATTTTGTGGTTTGCTGAGTAACCTCTTTGTAACGAGCCATAGGATCGGCAAAATCGTCCTCATACACAAAATCGTTGCCAGTGTTATAAGGAGGATCAATATAAATCATTTTAACCTTACGGAAATATGCAGTTTGAAGGAGTTTTAAAACTTCGAGGTTATCACCCTCTATGTAAAGGTTTTGGGTGGTATCCCAATTAACACTATCCTCAGGGCAAGGACGAAGTGTGCCTGTAGAACGCTTTTGGGCAAGGCGAAGACTTTCAGCCTTACCTTTCCACTCAAATTTATACTTCTCAAAGTCATTATCGATATATTCACCACAGAGAGACAGCAATTTATCAATGTCCAACTTACCCTCAGCAAAGCATTCCGGAAATGCTGCTTTCAGCTTGTCCATATTAGTCTGTTCTAAATTCATGCTCATTCCATCCATAATATCAGCCATTTTTCTTTTCCTCCTGTGCTTTCAAGTATAATGAAATTTCTTCTTCCTCTTTTTGGTTCAAAGAATCAAATACATTGCCAATTTCCTGATCGGGTATCCAATGTTCATCTAAAAAAGCTTTATGCTTCAAATTCCAATATTTCATTCGAATCTCTCGTAAACCAAGATCTTCAATTTGCTCAATCTCTTTAATATTCATACTACACCTCAAACTTTATTAAAAACTCTCTTATTGCCTTAGCTGTAATCTTCTCGGCATCAGTAATTTCTTTTATGCCGTCTTCAAGTTCTAAATCGAGTCGCATTGTCTCAAAAAACTGATTTTCTTCCTGTTTCAAAACCGTTTGCCGAAGCATATTTATTTGCTTGTCCAACGAAAGCAGTTTCATACGGTCATCAGTAATGCCGTCACGCTGACTTTCAAGTTCGGATAGTTCGGCATTCATACGGTCAATCTGCTTTGTTAGTTCCGCTTTTTTCAGTTTAATTTCAGACTCTAACTGGCGAATACGTTCTTCGGACTCCGAAGAAAATGCATCTTGCCTTTGACCTATAAGTGATTCCACATCTAAAAGTCTATCAATTTTATGCGGTTTGCTGCTGCTTTTCAGCCAATGCGGAGAACTATGTGCACCGCACGTGAAGGATGAAACTTCGACTGATAGCACTTCCGTACATTCAGTAGTTGTGAGCGCTTTTTCATCTTCGGTTTCACCGATCAGCACAGGCATTTCACAGAGTTGCTTTTCTTTATTAGACATTATAACATTATAGAGCGCAACACTGCAAGGAGCTATATTGGACCTAACGCACAGTACGCCATCATCAGGACATTCAATCTCATGAATAATGCCTCTACCAATTATACTAGACAACGTTATGCGGCCATAATGCGGCTTGAAATCGGGTGACATACCGCATGATTTCAGGCTTGTATACTTTTTGTTTCTGCTACCATCCCAATAATAAAACAATGTGGGCAATTTTTCATAGTTCGATGCAGTAACAGTTTTTGCTTCTTCGTCTATGATAAAATGACACTCGGTATGATTTTGATTATATTGTTCAAAAAAGTATTTTACAATGTTCCAAAGGTCTGCGTTTAAACTTTCTGCCTTATCGCTAATATATTTAGGCGTTAATTGCATTTTGTCTGCAATTTCTTTTGTGAATGTCGTAAACAGCATATCCTCTGCCGAAGAAAGCGCTTGTTTATTTACAGTTTCCTTATAAGAAAGGGTTTCTTGATAATCCTTTTCGATTTGCGTTTTACTGCGAAGTGTTGATAGTACCTCTCGCATACCAATATCGAGATTGTCTGTGAAACCACCAATAATACTATCACTTACTCCGAAAACACCGTCCGTAACAAGAACACGTTTATTAACGAGTTCCAACTTGCGAACATCGGAAAAATTATTTTTATCAATAAAAGCGATAGATAAAACATCATTTTGTTGACCGAGGCGGTGGCAACGGTCGATACGCTGTTCGATTTTTAAGGTGTTATACGGCAAATCGTAATGAATGACCACAGCAGCATCTTGAAGATTAAAACCTTTAGCACCGTTATCGGTAGAAATCAATACTTCGGCTTGTTCTTTAAACTGCTTAATGGCATCAAAGCTTTTGGAGCCGTTATATACTACAACACCATAATTTTCGTTCAGAGCTTCATAAAGCATTTTTTGTGTTTCAACACTCTCGGTAAAAACAACAGCCTTTTTAGAAAAACCCAATTTTTTATTTGCCGAGAAAACAGAGTCTAAGATTTTCCTTAAAGCAATAAGTTTACTGTCTGTCTCAATAGATTCACACAGGTGTTTTATTTCTTGCCATTCATTTAATTCCTCTGTGGTATTTGAGTTGCTCTGCAAACGCTTGATAATTCCTTTAACGGTTTGTAATATCGCAGCAGTTGAAGAACTTTGAAGTCCCAAAATTCTCAGAGCAAGACCATAGGAATCCATCTCTGGAAAAGCAATTTTGTTTGGCTTATTTATGTAATTGTAAAGTTTATTATATAGCTCTTGTTCCGCAGGCGTTAAGGTATATTCATAGGTCAACAAAACACGATCTGTGATTTTTGCGTATGACCTTGCCTGAGAACGAAGTGTTCTAAAGCAAAATTTAGAGACCTTTGCAGAAAGCTCTGGATAATTTTCAGGTCTTCTTAGATACCGTTTTAAAAAATCCTGTTCATTAGGTAAAACGGTTTCATCAATGAACCACATAAGACCGTAGAGATCCATTATGTTCTTTTCAATAGGTGTGCCTGTAAGCAGTAACTTAAAAGAGTTTTTTGATATGTTTTTTAGTGTTTTTGCCTGCTTATTGTCGGGAAGATATACACCTGACAAAACATTTGCTTCTTCAAATACCGTTAATTCCCACTCAACTGCTTGTGCTTCATCAAAATGCTCGCAAGTAAAGTCATAGGTTGTTATAACAATACCGTCTTGTTCAAAAGTTTTGCCGTTGTTATTCCAGTCATTCGTATTGACCATGCTAACAAAAGGAACCGTATAGTATTCGTTTAAAAGTTCAAGCCATTGGTTTAATAAATCTGCATTAGGTATACAGAGGAGAATTCTGCGACAGCCCTCCAACCATTTTTGAACCATAACAAGCATGGCTTCATGGCTTTTACCCATACCTGCTTCATCACACAAAATGGCACCTTTTTGATTAGAATGTAAAGCAAAAGATGCTGCCGCAATTTGAAACGGATATATTTCAATTCCGGAGGATGCAAACACGGGTGCAAAATCGTTGTCTTGTATAGCTGCATCTAACATACGTGCAGTATAATACGCATGAAAAGGTGTTTGTTGCATATTCATCCTCCTTTTTGAAAATTAAATGTAAAGTAACATCCGCTATTCATCCGTATACTCATGCGGTCTTTCTTTATAGTCCTTAACTTTATACTCGCCGATGGTATCATATTTACTTGCTTTGGTTTCGGTTGGGGTGTCGGTTTCGT
>CAZYTA010000066.1:0-11319 GCA_964650465.1 uncultured Oscillospiraceae bacterium
TGAATTTGCTATCGAAATTTTTGAAATAGATCAAGACCCACAATTTATTGAACAAGCAAAAAAGTGGATTGACGAGGTTCTCGCTAACAATGAAGGTACTTTAGGGTATACGAAAAAATACCAAAGGAAATTAAAAGAAATCCTAAACGATATTTGTAAAAAATAAGTTTCATTGCATGGCGTGTAAAAATCAACAAACTACTCCCTTATCACTATATTGTGATAGCAAGGGAGTAGTTTTATTTCAGTGATAAGTCCTTTAATAACGGAATTTTTCAAAACAGAACAATGCTTTTTTACTCTATATCAATTTTATGAGATATGATCACAGATAACTTTTTGTATTTAACATTTATAATTTAACCTACCTTGTCTTCTACTATTTTCTCTCATCTTGTTTAGCATCTTAAACGCTGCCTCAAGTGCCTTTTCTGTATCCTTGCCACTCTTCTTATAAAACGCATACAAAAGCACAATATCTTCATCTTGCCTGACAAACAGCACCCTCACCATATTTCCCGATACTTTCATACGAATCTCATAAAGCTCTCTATACCTGCCGATCGAAATATGTTTTACATACGGCTCACAAAGTGGATTTTTCTCATTAGATATGTAGGCAAGAATGCTTTTGAATTTGTTTTGTATCTTCGCATCTGCATTATCAAAGAAGCGGGCAACCTGACTTTCGATTTCATTTTTGTAGATATAAATATTTCTCATTGTTTTCTCCAGAATGTTATATTCTACAATAATATATCAATCCGGCTGTATAACACGATTTTACCTTTCTTCCACATCGTCGTTTAACATCGGCTACGCACTTTTTTATTTATATTTATTCATCTTAGGAGGAAAAGAAAAAATGAACGACAAAGTAAAAGAATTTTTGAAAGCTAAAAAGGAAGCACAAAAGAAAAAACAAGAAGAAGAAAAACAAAAGGTTTTAATTGGATTAGGTTTATCGGAAAAAGTGTATTCCCCTGATAACAAGTATAGCAAAGAGTTTTCAATATCTGAATGGGATAATGAGACGTCAACAAGTAGGTGGTATAAATTAGAAGCCGTTGATGTTAGTGACGAGGAATATCAAGAAATTAAGAATTATTCAACTAACCCAATTATATACCAAGACAATCCTGTTGCTATTGCGTTAACGGTTATAGCTTGGATAATATTTATTGCAGGATTTATTGCAGGCATTGCTCTTGGAAACGTTGAAGTAGGTACTTATTATACACATACAGAGTTTTCATTTGCCGCTGCTTTAATTTATTGGGCCGTTGCTTTGATAAGTGGAACAATGTTCCTTGGCTTTGCTGAAATAATTAAATTATTAGATGCCATAAAGAATAAATAATGGTTTTTAATATGTAAAAACAAACTGAGAATTAGATATTATATTCAAAAAACCTTGAAAACAAAGCGTTTTCGAGGTTTTTTGACTTGAAATGGGGCTTGGTGCAAATTTGGCGCAAAATTCTATGAAACGATATGAATTTTATCAAACGATATTCAATCATACCCACACAAAACCGCACAATATAAACGATTTTCAACGATATTACACGATATAAACGCTACAGGGATAACTCAAAGAGATAATTTGTATTATCATCAATTACAGTACTCGCGTAAGTGGGGGCTTTTCTATTTACTTCTATTTAATTTTATGGTATAATGTCATCGGATTGATAAGCTTGAATTTGGCAAAGTGCAATAAACTCTGCTTGTAAGGGCGGTTGGGGTTATTAAGCTGTTTTTGCCTAAATACAAATTGACTTTGTGAAAATAAATATACTTAAGGAGGCTACAAGATGTTTAAGTATGAATATGAAACGGTGAGCTGTGAATTCGGAGGCTGGGGCTTTGGCTCAGGAAATGTTTACAGTATTGAGGATTACAGGTCTGTTATTGAAAGAAGAGCAAAGGACGGCTGGAGATATGTAGGCTACATTCCCACCAAACAAAGAGGAACGGGGCATGTTCAGGAGTTGGATTTGGTTTTTGAAAAGTGTGAATAGGAAAAGCCGATTTTTAGAAAGTGGTGATATTTTTGCTGTTTTATACTTTTAATTCCCAAGAAGAGCGCAGAAGCTGCGGAGGCTCATGTTTTTTGGAAATACAGTTTTGCAGGCTGCCTTCAGATACAGCAATAGAGAAATTGGTTTCGGTGGACACTATAACTCATTGGCATAATGATTCTTTATATGTAAAAGATGAAAATTTGTTTTATAGTGAATACAGCAATATTTTTAATTGCGGTATATACAATAATCTTAAAAGAGGAATTGTTGATATATACGGTATAAACTATTACCCTCATGAATTGCCCCAAGACCTTACAGAAAAGATTGTTAAAGCAGAACCGACCGACTTTGAAAGCTTGGTATCGTGGTTAAAAAAAGCAAAAGAATATAACGGTTTTTATATACTTGGAATTTAGTGAGAAAAGATACTCATTACAAAAATATGCACCCGTAAAAGTCAAAAACTTTTACGGGTGCATATGTTCATTTAGAAGTTTTCGAGTAAGTATTTTTTCGCTTTTGTATTCCACAGGCTGTTGTTTTCCTTAACGAGTCTGTCAGGGGGCTTGAGGCGCTCGTCTGTTTTGCCGAGCTTTTCAAAATCAGCAAGGGCAGTCAAGGGAAGGTTTATGTGAGTATAAAACAGCTTCTTACTTCCGGGAATTAAGGAAGAAATTTTTAAAAACTCCTCACTTTGTCAGATACTTTTTTGGTGAGCATCCAACATGCTTTTTGAAAGTGTTTGAAAAATAGTACACGTTTTCAAATCCACATCGTGAGGCAATTTCGGTAATGCTGTAAGTGGTACTCACCAGTAATCTTTTTGCAATATTTAATCTTTCGTTTGTAATGTATTGCCCTACCGATATGCCAAATTCCCGCCTGAATTTAAAGTTGAGAGTTGATTGGTTTGTACCGATGTTGCGACAAATATCATCAATGGAGATTTTTGAGCTGATTTGCTCTCTTATATATTTTACAGCCTTTATAACGGTTTTATCATGGGATTTGACAGTGTCCGAAATAACCGCCGAGTCTGTATGCTCCAGGTGAAGCTGAAACAGAATATCCATCAGCAGATGCTCACGGTATGCGGCTGAAATAATATCGTTTTGATAAATTATTTGCTCTATGGCAGATATACTGCTGTTAAATCGTTTTTTGTCCTTTGGAACAATTTTTCCATACGGAATTTCAAATGTATAATTACAGCTTTTATCATCAGCAAATTTTATATATACAAATTCGATGGGATTCAGCACATTGCGTCGGAAGGGAATGTAATCCGGCAGCAAAAAGCATTCTCCTTCGTTTAATCTTTCACTTACTCCGTTTATTTCAATGTCAAAATTTCCTTTTTTGAGATAAAAGAGAGAGTGGGTTGGTTGATATCCGTCTGTTACATCAAATTGATTTCTTCTGGATATTTTGGATTCTATAACTTTATATGGATATTTCATATTAAACGCCTTAATTATTGTTGTATTTTATAAAAAAGATTTTAGCATATTGCATTGATAATGTCAAGTACAGCATATACAATATACTCATAAAGATAATGCGAGGAGAAAAATATGAAAATTACATTAGATGTTCAAAAGCAATACGAATGCGATGTGCTTGTTTGCGGCGGAGGTGTCAGCGGATTTGCGGCAGCGGTCTCATCTGCAAGAAACGGAGCAAAAACTATCCTTATTGAATCAGGAGGCTTTCTCGGCGGTACAGCGACAAAAGGACTTGTAGGACCTTTCATGACCTGCTATGATGCTGAAGGCAAAAATCAGATTATAAGAGGCTTATTTTCTGAACTGGTTGAAAGGCTTGTTGAAGAGGGCGGAGCTGTCCACCCTTCAAAATGTCCCGGATGTGACGCTTACAGCGGGTACCGAATGACAGGACATATAGGTGTTACTCCCTTTGATTATGAAGTTCTTAAAAGAGTACTTGAAAAAATGTGTATTGAAGCAGGCGTTAAATTACTTTACCATACTACTCTGATTGGCTGTGAAAAGGAAGCCAATAGAATTACACATGCCTATGCGGCTGACGGGAACGATATAATCACAATAAAAGCAAGTGCATTTATTGACACAACGGGAAGTGCCTCGCTTGCACAAAAGGCGGGTGCCGAAACTATGAGAGGCAGGGAAGACAGAATACTTCAGACAGCTTCGATGTTCTTTACAATTACAGGTGTAGACGGAGAGTTTCTTGACCGTCATATGAGTGAGCATACCGATATGCGTGAACGCTTTTTTATGGATGAGATGAAAGGATTTCCTTGCGGAACGCTGAAGCTCAGAATATTTAAAAACCCTGATGATACTTGGACTGTGAACATGGCTCAGGTTGACGAGCAAATAAACGAGCTTGACGGTGAAGTGATTACAAATGCTGAAATCTCGCAAAGACAGCAAATAGCGGAAATTGTTACCTTTTTGAAAAAGAATATCCCGGGGCTTGAAAACATAAAGCTTGTTAAAACGGGCTCTGACATAGGAATCAGGGAAAGCCGCCGCATGGTTGGAAAGACTGTTTTCAGCGTTGGTGACATTATGAGTGCTAAAAAATTTGACGATCGCATTGCGGTGAGTGCAAATTCTATTGATATACATCAAAAGGTTGGTGTGGCATATACTGCACATGCCAAGGATAATTACTATATTCCGTTGTCGTGTCTTATATCAATCAACATGGACAATCTTCTCGGTGCCGGTAAATGTGTATCTGCCGATAAGTATGCATTTGCCGCTATCCGTGTAATGCCTCCTTGTATTGCAATGGGCGAGGCGGCAGGCGTTACCGCTGCACTTGCGGCTAAAAGAAACATTTCTGCGGATGCTGTTCCGTATGCGGATGTACAGAAAATACTTCTTGAGAATGGTGCGTATCTTGGAGATTAAAAAATGAGGGGCTGCTCCATTTAGGCATAACCGAAAAAGAGCAAAGAAACAGGAAAATAACTGTTTCTTTGCTCTGATTTTGTATATTTAAGCTTTTCAAGGAAGAAATTCTTCGAATTTCCTCAAAATAACAACCCAGCTGCACAGAATTTACTTGGGATGAGATGCGGTAACTGTGGCGAGCATTGTCAGCGGTCACTGACCGCTTTTTTACTTTATAGGAAATTGCATTGAATCAACCTCGCCGTTTTACCCTGTTTGGGTACATATATAGGTTATGACAGGCGAGAATTGCCAGCGGCGGCTCGCCGCTTTTTTAGAAATTCTCCAAGAGATACTTTTCAGCCTCTGTGCACCAAAGTCCCTTATGCTCTTTCACAAGAGAATCAAGCACACGGAATCTCGCATCCGTTTTACCAAGCTCTTCAAAATCAGCAAGGGCTGTGAGAGGAAGATTGATGTGAGTGTAAATAAGCTTCTTACCTCCGGGGATTTTGGGAAGATTAACGGTAGTGTCAATAGCCGCATCTATACCGCCGATATGAGTTATCATAACAGATGGGTCAAGTCTCTTTTCTCCGATAAGCTCTATGATATCTCTCATATCATCAGGAGTGCTTCCGCTTGTTCCCGCAACGTGGTGCTGTGCATAATGTACGTTATAGAAATTGAAGTTGGCACTGAATTTCTTATCAAGAGGACCTGCAAAGAAATTGAGACATCCGTCGAAGCCGAGAATTGCATCTCCAAGCTCAACTACTGCGGAAACGGGCGCATATACGAATACATCATCAAAGCCTGTACTGCCTGAAATTTCCATAAGCTCATCCTTGTCGGTGCTGTTTACAAATATAAGCTCAATTCCGTCTGATTTGGCTTTTTCGGGTGAAAAGATTTCTTTAGCTCTGTCAAGTCTCGCATCATCAATATCGGTTACAACTACCATCGAGGGCTTTGTCTTGCCGTGAAGGGCAATGTCAATAGCAACAAGTCCCATGGGACCGCAGCCTGCAAGGATAGCAACCTTTCCGTTTTCCTTGATACCCATTTTGGGAGTGTCTCCGTCAAGGTGCATACTTGCCTTGTAGCCTCTTATAACGCAAGAGGCAGGCTCGATAAGCGAGCCGTTGAAATAGGAATCGCTGTTTACCTTCATAAGAAAATCATTGTCGAGAATATGCTCGTAAACGATTGAATATGTGGATACACCGCCTATTTCACAGAAGGAATAGCCTACGGTCTCAACGCCGATATAGCTGAGAACGGGAGGCATAACTACCTTGTCGCCCACAGCAAACTTGTCGCGCCATTTCGCACCGACCTCAACGACCTCGGCACAGAATTCATGTCCGAGAATAACGGGATTTTCCGAAACGTTTTCGGGGACTCTCAGGTGCTTTTCGCCCTGAAGAATAGTTTTGTGGGTGGACATACATACACTGTCCGAAATTATCTTTATAAGGAGCTCTCCGTCAGAAATGGGACGGAGCTCAAACTCCTCGAGTCTTGCATCATTTGCACCGTAAAGGCGCGCTGCTTTAGTTATCATGATTATATCCTTCCTGCACTGCCAAATGTATGAAGCTTCTCGCGAACAACTTCCTTCATCATCTTCTTGGCATCTTCATATACAATAAAAGGCCAGGTTGAGGGATTGGTTACACTGTTGAGAGTGTCCTTGAGTCCCTTGTTGAGTGCATAAAGAACGTCGGAGTAAATGTTTATCTTTGTAATACCGTGATGGATTGCATTTTGCATCTGGTCGTTAGGAGTTCCGCTTCCTCCGTGAAGTACGAGAGGTCTGTCGCAAACAGCCACTATTTCATCAAGTCTGTCGATTCTCAGCTCGGGTGTTTTCTGGTATACGCCGTGAGCTGTGCCTATAGCAACAGCCAAAGCATCAACATCTGTGATTTCAACAAACTTTGTAACCTCCTCGGGGACGGTCAAGCTTTCACCGGGGTCTGTGTCTGTACCTGTTTCGCTGATGCTTCCCACACTTGCGTTTCCCACATGTCCAAGCTCTGCTTCTACGGTTATACCCTTCTTGTGGGCGTATTCGGTAACGATAGCGGTGTTCTTTGCGTTTTCCTCAAAGGGAAGTACCGAGCCGTCGTACATTACCGAGCTGAAGCCGTTGTCACAGCCGTACTTTATAAAATCAAGGTCGGTGGCATGGTCCATGTGCCAGCATATGGGAATATTGAAGTATTCTGATGCACCCTTTATCATAGAGGTGAGTAGGTGCAGGTCTCTGCCCTGAATATCCACTCCAAGTGCCATGAGAAGGGCAGGGGATTTTTCCTCCTCGCAGGTTTCAAGAATTGATTTCATCATTTCGTAGTTGCTGCAGTCAAATGCGGGAATCGCATAATGATTCTTTTTTGCATCTTCCAGCAGTTCTTTCATTGTAACAAGCATAGTTATATCTCCTTTTAAATTATTTGTATTTCTATCAAGGGTTCTGCCCTTGAACCCGCTTAGAAACTTTTTGAAAAAAGTTTCTAAGAACTTCAAAAACTTTTGAAGTAAATAATCTTGTTAAACTATGAACATTATACCCGACTATTTAACATTTGTCAATGACAAATGTTAAATAGTTGACTAAATCAATTGTTTTTGTTATAATATACACATAAAACGTTAAGGAAGATGGATATGGATATTCAAAAGAAACAGATGCAAGAAGTTGCATTGCTGTATTATGAAAAAAATCTCACTCAAAGTGAGATAGCAAAAATTATGGATTTATCTCGCCAAACAGTATCGAAACTGCTTGGGGATGCAATAAAAGAAAAGATAGTGGAGATAAAAATTCACGACCCCGAAATTACTTGTTCTGACCTTGAGCGAAGCATTTGCGAAAGCTTTGGAATAAAGAATGCCATTGTGTGCGGCGTGAGCTCGGACAGCAATGCTTTACGCCGTCTTGTCACAGTAAAAAGGGCAGGAGCATACATTAAAAGCCTTATTGAATCGGGAAACAAAAGAATTGCAATTTCCTGGGGTAATACAATAAAGATGCTGATTGACGAATTTTGTGAGTTAAAAACACAAAACAATACTGTTTTTCCGCTGTTTGGCGCAACCGACAGTGAGGAGGCGTATTATCTGTCAAATGAGCTTGCCCGTAGTTTTGCGGACAAAATTGATGCAAATTTGAAGTATGCATGGTTCCCATATAAGCCTGACAGCAGTGATGACGCAAAGCTTTTTAAAAAGACCTCTTATTATAAAAAGCTTGCCGCTCTTTGGGACAGCATTGACATTGCAATTGTGGGAATAGGCAATAAGGATATTATTACTACCTTTGGAGAAATTTTCGGTTACAACGAAAAAAGTATCTCTGCCATTGGAGATATTTCAACTCACTTTTTTGACGCTGAAGGAAATTTCGTTGAGATTTATGAAAATACCCTTTGCGCATCAAGAGATAGTTTAAAAAATGCAGGGGAAACAATTGCCGTTGCCTGCGGTGAAGAGAAGGCGCAGGCTATAATCGGAGCACTTCGCACAAAAACTGTTGATACCCTTATAACCGATGAATATACCGCAAGAAAATTACTCGAATTACTTTAATAACGGATTATTATTAATTGCATTCTATGAGTAAACAAATGAGGTGACAATATGATTTACCGTTCACACAGAGGAGGAGTATACTACACTCCCGAGAATACCTTGCCTGCCTTTCGTGATGCACTTCGTCAGGGCTTTGCTTCCATCGAAACCGACCCTTGCTTCACAAAGGACGGTAAAATTATTCTCTTGCATGATGCAACAATAAACCGCACCTGCAGAAACAGTGACGGCACGCAGATAACAGACCAAATATATCATAAGGATTTGAACTATGACGAGCTTTTGTCTTTCGATGCAGGTATATATAAGGACGAGAAGTTCAGGGGAACGAAAGTACCGCTTCTTGAGGAACTCCTAACTTTGGCGGAGGGAACAGAGACCTTTATTGCTCTTGACAAAAAGATTCCGACAGACAAGCTGGATGCGCTTTTTGATGTGGTTGAAAAATATAAAACAAAGGTATCCTTCAGTTGTAAGGATACCGAGCGTATAAGGGTAATTCTTGACCGTTTTCCCGATGCTTTTATTGACTATGACGGAAACACAACCGAGGACGACTTGCAGGCTGTTTGTGAGCTTGTCCCGCATGAACAGCTTATAGTGTGGCTATATCTTGATAAGCCAAATTTTGCATGGCTTACAGACCGATATAAAACATCTTTTGAAAATTGTGAAAGAGTAAAAAAGTATGCTAAACTCGGTATAGCAAATACCGCAAATGCGTATGATGTTTTTGAAGCAATCAAGTACGACCCATATATGATAGAGGTGTGAAAAGCAGTAAAGCTTACATGTCCTTGTATAATAAAAATCCCCAATAAGGGGATTTTTTTATATCTTAGGAAATTGCATTGAATTAATCTCGCCGTTTTACCTTGTTTGGATGCATATATAGGTTACGATAGGCGAGCAATGTCAGCGGTCACTGACCACTTTTTTAGTGATTGTTCTTAAAGTCGGATGGCGAAATACCAAGCTCCGCCTTTACTGCGTTGTAAAAAGCGGTAGGGGAGGAATAACCGCACAATTCTGCCGCCATTGAGATGCTTTCACCGTTTTGTATAAGTTCTTTTCCACGTGACACTTTTACGGCACGAATATACTTCATCGGCGAAATCCCCATTGCAGAAGAAAAGAGACGGATAAAATAGCTTTTGTTTATATTTACCCTTTTTGCAAGTGTGTCCGTGGTTATACTTGCATATTCATCATGAATGATGTTCAGCGCACAGGTCAAAGAGGATTCCGAGATGAAATAAAGCTCTTTGTATTCGCTTTCAATAAGCGACAGAAAACCCGAAAGATATTGCTCCGCAATCGGCTTGATATTTTCTTTGGTTCTTATAAAGGAATTTAGGTGCTCGAAAAAAGACGATGCACATATTACACTTCCGTCAAATTCTACTATTTTGTTGGGATGGAATACTTTTGAGCTGTAAAAGTCAAAGTATGTATGGTCAAATTCATTTGCATTGACAGGTCGAAAGGTTTTGCATTGCGGGATAATGTAAAAATTCCCCGCTGTAAGCCTATGCTCGTTTATACCGTTGTGTATAATGGCACTACCCGAATTTACATAATAAAGTCTGTTTAGAATGCGCGAGCGGTCAAAATCCCATGCGCCGTTGACAGTACATCTGCCAAACGTATACAGGTTTATATTCTTCATTTTTACCTCATAGTCAATATAGATGATATTTTTGGAAATATATAATGTTTACATTGTCATTGTTTTACCTTATAATTATTATATCAAGTAAAAATGTAAAAGTCAATGTAAAGGAGTTTATTATGACAAACAAAGAATGGTTTAAGGAAGCAGGCTTTGGTATGATGATTCACTGGGGGCTTTATTCTGTCCTCGGGGGAGAATGGCGGGGAAAGCGCATGGAATACATTGGAGAATGGGCTATGTCCAAGTTCGAGATTCCAAACGCCGAGTACGAAAAGCTTGCAAAGGTATTCAATCCAATATATTTTGATGCAGAGGAATGGGTAGGGCTTGCCAAGAGGGCGGGAATGAAGTATATAGTGATTACTTCAAAGCATCATGACGGATTTGCACTCTATCACTCCAAAGCGGATGCATATAATATTGTGGATGCTACACCTTTTGGGCGTGATGTTATCCGTGAGCTTGCGGATGCATGTGCTAAAAATGACATAAAGCTCGGACTATATTATTCGCAGAATATCGACTGGCATGAGCCTCACGGCGGAGGGTACGGAAAAGAATTTTACCACACAAACTTTGGAATGAGCTGGGATAATGATTGGGATTATCCCGATAGAGAGAAAAAAGATTATCGCATATGCTACGAAAAGAAAATCAAACCTCAAATAAAAGAGATTCTTACGGAATACGGAGACCTTTGTCTTATCTGGTTTGATACCCCTATGGGACTTCCCGAAGATTGTTCAAGAGAGCTTGTTGATATGGTTAAAAAATATCAGCCCAACTGCCTTGTTAACTCAAGAATAGGAAATGAAATGGGTGATTATATATCCTTAGGGGATAATGAGCTTCCCGAGACTTACACCGATGCTTTGATTGAAGCTCCCATAACGCTCAATCACACCTGGGGATATAAGTCCTTTGATAACGATTGGAAGTCCACTGAAAAGGTAAAAGAGATTTTGAATAAATGTCGCAACTGCGGTGCCAATCTTCTTCTTAATATCGGACCCGACCATCTTGGAAGATTACCGTCACCCGCAATAGATGTGTTGAAGGCTTTGGGTGAAGAACAATAATCATGACTACCGGCTTAGCCGGTAGTTTGCTCTGCGGCTGTAAGCCGCTA
>CAZYTA010000067.1:0-10695 GCA_964650465.1 uncultured Oscillospiraceae bacterium
CCCTCATGATTGAGGGGCAGGGGTGTTGAAGTGCGATTTATCGCGCTTTTTTATACTAAATATTCCAAAGGATTTACCGCAACTCCGTCTAAAGACATTTCGAAATGAAGATGAGGGGTCTCCCCTATTTCAACAAGCGCCGTCGAACCAATAGTACCAATTACGCCCCCCGCAGAAATATAGCTGCCTATTTCTATCCCTTCGGGTAGAATTTCCGATAAGTTTCTATAGCAGGTTCTATATCCGTTATCATGTTCCACAGTCACTGACATTCCCCAAAGCGGGTGATCATCTATAGCTGTTATTTTTCCGCTTTCGGAGCAGACGACAGAAGCACCGTCTTCAGTGATTATATCAATGCCGTTATGAGTTCTGTAGTCATTCATTGTTTCGCTGTAAACAAGTTCTTTTCCGGAGTGCTCTTTGAGTATTTCTCCGTCAACAGGCATAGAGAAATTTAACACAACCGGAATCTCTTCATTGATTGCGGGTTCGATTGACTCATTCTGCTTTAGCGAATCTAAAAAATTGGTTACAGGCGAAGAATCAATGTTATTTGCTTCATCAAAAACAAAATCGGTTTCGTCAACAATTTTGTTCATATTTCTTATAGCACTGAATATTCCGACACCGCCTATAAGAAGCATACATATCGCCAGGGATATGTATACCCCTTTCTTTGTAAACTTGATTTTCTTCAACTTACTAAACATATATTTACCTCTTTCTTTTGTAGTTCACCTATATTTTTAACTTATTAACATACATCTATTCAATTTTTGTAAATAGTTTTGTAAATCTCTGCACCTGAATAATAATAATTCAATATTTCCTCATAAGATTTACCGCTTTCTGCCATTATTACTGCGCCGTTTTGACTTAATCCTACACCGTGACCGAAACCGTAGACATTAAACTCAATAACATTTTCTTTTAAAGATATTTCAAACGATGTAGAGTTTAACGAAAATATTTTCCTTGCTCTTTTTCCGTCTATTGAAAAACCGACATCTTTGTTTTGTATATTAAGAGATGAACATCTGCCGTTATCGTTCTTTAACACTTCTATTTCTAATTCCGTGGCACATATTTCAGGCAAATCGTTTTCCTTTAGCAGCTTATTAAATTCATCAAAGGTAAAAGCAACAACAGAGCTGTATGCCATGCTTTTTGTTTCAAGACTGTTTTTTCCAACCAAATAAGGAAGTTTTTCAACAAAGACCCTTTCACAATTTTCGGTATTGGGATAACTTGATGCGTGATAAAGAGCACATATTATTTCTTCGTCAAAAACCAACACCTCACCTGCCGTCTCTGAAACAGCTAAGCTCATCTTTAAATACTTTTCTTTACCCGAATCATTCCATACGGCTGTTGCAGTATCAACAGAAGTGTATGCTTGATGATATGAAGAATCTGCAACTAAATCATATTCATTATTTTTGTTCTGAAAACACATATACTGCGTATACGTCCTTGCCGCGACTGCAACTGCTTTCAGTGCTTCTTCCGGTGCCGACATGTACATCTCCCCTGTCAACACCCCTGCAATATATTCCTCTGTATCTATAATCTCTATGCTGTTTTTTTCAGGAAAGTACAGTCTTACAGTTTCATTTGCCTTTATTGTTTTAATCGGTATTTCACTCAATGCTTCTTCGCTTTTGATAAGCTCTTCAGCACTGCTTAACACACATATTTCTTTTTCGTATATGTTTTGTTCTTTTGTTGATACTGCCGCAATCACCATACTGCAATTAGCAATGAAAAAAAACGTAAATACAATCACAAATCTTTTCACTTTCTTTTTCCTCCAATTAATCTAAATTTTAACAACTTATATTTGACTTTTTGAAATTATCAGTTATAATATATGTATACGCAAATTCACTGAAGTATTAACTGAAAGGTGTTATGATATGCAACAAAAATCAAATAAGCTAATCTTTTTATCTGTTTTTTCCGTTATTGCCGCAATCGTATTCTCTTGCATTAGAATATTACTGATGATAAAAGGCTTTGATTTTGAAAGTCTTTTTTATAAAAACGACCTCCCCGCAACTTTACTCTATTGCTTTGTGCTCATTGGCTCACTGCTTATTTATATAGTATCAAAAAATAATATAACGTTGACTCAAGAAAAATCCGTTGTCTCCACCTTAAAAGATATACTGTCAATGATAGTTTTTGTTTTATTGTTCATATACGGCCTCAAGCAGAACATTTACACTTCGGGGATTGCACAAATCACTCATTATATATCGTTGGTCACTTCATTAATATCTGTTTTCTTTTACGTATACTCCGCCTTTTCAAATCGTGAAACCAACTTTTTGCGAGTTTTAAACATAGCGCCTGTGCTGTATCTTATTTCAGAATTAGTAACTACATTTACAGTTATTTCAAGCAGAGCTAATTCTTACTATCTTTTCCCTGATGTAATTTCTATACTTGTTCTTGCGTATTTTATTTTACATGAAAGCAAAGCAAAATTTGTCACAGAAAATCAGTCAACAGCCTTGTTATCCATCTCTTTAATTTCTGTTATGATTCTTGCTTTTTCAGCATTACCTGATGTTATACTTGTTTCGACACATCGTATAAGCTTTAGCATGCTTTATATTCTTTTAACAGTATTAAAATTGATATATTTGTTCTTCGCTGTTTATACAGTGTTTAATCTTACAAAAACTTCTAAAGAGGAACTAAAATGAAAATTCTAATGGCATTAATGGGGCTTGAAATAGGCGGCGCAGAAACACACGTAGTGGAGTTATCAAAAGCCCTTAAAAAAAGAGGATATGAAATTGTCGTAGCTTCCAACGGCGGAGTTTACCAAAAAGAACTTGAAGATAACGGTATACGACACATAAAAATACCGCTTCATTCCAAAAAGCCCTGGCTTTTTATAAACAGTTATTTCAAACTCAAGCGTCTTTTCAATTCCGAAAATTTTGACATCGTTCATGCTCATGCAAGAATACCTGCGTACATTTGCGGTCTGCTTGCAAAAAAATACAGTTTCAGATTTGTCACAACTGCCCATTGGGTTTTCAAAATTACACCTCTATGGAAAAAACTTGCCAATTGGGGTGAAAAAACTATTGCCGTCAGTGATGACATTAAAGATTATCTTATCGAAAATTATTCAACCTGGTCAGACAATATAAATACTACAATCAACGGCATTGATACAAATAAGTTTTCAAAAGAAATTGATTGGAGCGATATAAAGAGCGAATTTTCACTTGAAGATAACAAATACAGAATTCTTTATGTAAGCCGAATGGATGAGGACAGAAGCGCTGTTGCTTATATGGTAGCAGAAGCTATGCCCGAAATTTTGAAAATACGCCCGAATGCTGAATTAATTATTGTCGGAGACGGAAATGACTTCGCTAACATTAAGTCTCACTCAGATAGAATAAATGAAATCATAGGCAAAAAAGTTATTACCCTCACCGGTGCGAGAGTTGATATTAATAAATTTGTTGCAGCCTCTGATGTTTTTGTGGGTGTATCTCGTTCAGCGCTTGAAGCTATGTCAGCAGGTATTCCGGTTGTTATTGCGGGAAATGAAGGATATATCGGGATTTTTCATGAAAATAAATTCAAAATTTCATATGACACTAACTATTGTTGCAGAGGATGTCCGCCGGCAAATACTGAGCTTATACTTAACGACCTCAAAACTATAATCAACATGAGCGAAGAGAGTATAAATTCAGTAAAAGAATACAACAAAAGCATTATTGATAAATACTACTCGGCTGACAGAATGGCTCAAGACTATGCCGATATGTATCTTTCTCTTACGCCCTTGCAACATTTCAAACATGGTGATGTCATCATTAATGGTTATTACGGCTACAAAAACACCGGTGATGATGCCTTATTGCAAGCAATCATTCAAAATATCAAGAGTATATCCCCCGACACAAAAATAACTGTACTTTCAGCATCTCCCAAAGATACTTCCTACAGATACTCTGTAAACAGCATTCATCGGTACAATGTTTTCAAAATATTTTCCGAAATGCGTCACGCAAAGGTTTTTGTAAGCGGCGGCGGAAGCCTACTTCAAGACATTACCAGCACAAAATCACTTGTTTATTATACCTCAATGATAAAACTCGCAAAACGTTTCCGCTTAAAAATCATGGTATATGCCAACGGCTTCGGCCCTATCGGCAAAAAGAAAAATCTTGAACGAGTAAAAAAAGCCCTCGCAAATTCAGATTATATTTCTATGAGAGAACCGTCTTCTGCCAAAGCTCTACTTGAAATTATGCCTGAATTGAATGTGAATGTTACCGCGGATCCGGCATTTTCATTGACCGGTGTAAACGATAAATGGGAGCAGAAGTTAAAAAACAAATTCGGAATTACTCCGGACAAAAAGTATTATGCTGTTTCGTTGCGTGAATGGCAGTATAATGACCCTAAAATGGTTAAAAAGATTGCAGATTACTGTAACAACTTGTATGATGATTTTTCCTATATTCCTGTTTTCGTTACAATGCAGAATTCAAAAGATTATTTGATAAGCCAAAAGGTTGTAAATCAGCTAAAATGCGAGCACATTTTAATAAACAAAATAACTGCCAAAGAGCTTATCTCCATTTTGAAAAGTATGTCTTTTTCGATTGGAATGCGTCTCCATTTTCTTGTATTTTCTGCAATTGCCTGTGTCCCCTCTATCGGAATTTCATATGACCCAAAAATCAATTCACTCATAGAATATATAGGCTTAAATTCTCCCGTAAATTCAAAAAACCTTGACACTGATAAATTGACTAGCCAAACCAAAATGCTTATTGGAAATCAAAAAAAGATATCTGAAGCATTACAAACGAAAGTGTCTGATATGCACCAAAAAAACAAAAACGATGCTAAAAAGGTTTCCGAGTTTTTAATTAAACAGTAATAATAACAAAATTACACCTTTTTGAATAGAATGTATTAACTACTCAAAAAAGGTGTGATTTTTTATGAAATGTAATATGAAGTGTATTTATCTCAGCCCTTCAACACAGGAATTCAATTTGTATAACGGTGGCGGCAATGAAGAGCAGTATATGAACTTAGTAGCGGACAGCGTCGAAAGGTATTTGAACGAAGAAGGAATTTGCTTCTACAGAAATTCACCGAGTATGTCTGTAAGTGAAATTGTAAATTCTTCAAATTCCGGTAATTTTATTTTACATTTAGCAATCCATTCAAACGCCGCCGGAGAAGGTTCAAGCGGCGAAATACAAGGCAGTGAAGTATATTATTTCCCTACAAGCACAAAAGGAAGTATGTTAGCAGAAATTACCGCAAATAACCTGAGAAGCATTTACCCATATCCCGAAAAGGTTTCTACAAAAACATCAACATCCTTTGCGGAATTGCGACGAACAAGAGCCCCGTCAATCCTTGTTGAGGTTGCGTATCATGATAATGTCGATGATGCCAACTGGATACGAGAAAACGTTGACGAAATAGGACGCATTTTGGCTCTTTCAGCAAAAGAGTTTATAAACGAAGTTTGCAGTTGTCCGGACGGAAACATTGGAGAAGTAATTACACTGGGCGGAAATCTTAATGTAAGAGCCATGCCGAACATAAATTCAGAAATAATAACCAAACTCGCAAACGGAGATACTGTTAATATCTTAGGCTGTGAAGGCAAATGGTACAGAATTGCGATTAACAATACAGAAGGATATGTTTTCAAGCATTATATTTCAGTCTGATTTCAACAATATAAGCATGCAACAAATTCATTCACGAACTGTTTTCTTAACGCTTTGTCACCTCTCAGGGTTCAAGTCTCTACATCATCATAGTAAAAAGAAAGACACCCTTAGGCACAATGTCATTAAGTAAAGAATTAAACAATATTATTAAGGAGAGTTCCCTCTTGTTCAAAATGCAAGGGGGAATTTTGTTAATATTTTGAAAAATGTCTACTATTCGAATTAAATGTTTTACAGTTATTGACAAACAATACCGTGTGCGGTATAATAAAAATGCGACACAAATGAATAATTCTCTGCATAAGTGTGTATTTTTACTTTTGGTAAAAGTGCATACTCTCTTTCGCATGCTTATGTATGAGAATGATTTGTGTCGCAGCAATCAGAGATGCATTTTTCAGTGTGCAGCTCTGGCTGCACACTTTTTGTTTTTCATAGGAGGAACTGTCATGGTAAAACATAAGAAAGCGAAGGAGCCGTATTTGACTCCGGAATTGGAAATTGTGGAACTTTCGGTAGAAGAGGTAGCCGAGTATGCGGAGAAGATTCAATCTGCAGAAAAAATGTCGGAGAAGGAAAATCTACAAAAATTTCAGATTCCAAAACGCCCTCAACAGCATAGCGATTAAATCAAACAAAATATATCTTTTTTTGATATCTGGTGTAAAATACAGAAAAAGAATTTGCTGACACACATTATGAAATATTGCACTTGTTGGTCACAACGTGAAATGAAATTCGCCATCATAGCAAAAAGAAAGACACCCTCTTGGGTGTCTTTCTTTTTGGTGCGAGAGACGGGACTTGACGCAGTCTGTGACTGCTTTCTCCTCGAGCATAGCTCTCAGACACAAAGCTAAAAACAGTTCACCGAACTGTTTTCTTAACGCTTTGTCCCCTCTCAGGGTTCAAGTCCCTTCATCTTTTATAACAAACAAAAAATGACACCCTTTGGGTGTCATTTCTTGTTTGGTGCGAGAGACGGGACTTGAACCCGTACGGATAACCACACGCCCCTCAAACGTGCGCGTCTGCCAATTTCGCCACTCTCGCATATCGTCGGGTATTCCCGACAACATTTAATATTATACTCTGTTTTCAAAAAAAGTCAATACCTTTAAAGAAAAAAATCAAGTTAAATTGAAGAATTTGCAAGAAAAATAATCAAGTTTTCGGTTTTATTAACTGACCGAAATCATAATTAAAGGTTTACAATCGAAAACTAATTTTCTTTAATGTGTCAATAACAGCATTGCTACAAATAAGAGTGCTATTATCCAAGAACTAACTTTAATTTTTTTAATATCACCGCAAAAAACGCTGATAACGATATATGAAATAAGACCAAAAGCTATTCCGTAAGAAATATTGTATGTAAAGGGCATTACTGTCATAGTCAGAAATGCCGGGACAGAAATTTTAAAATTATCCCAATCTATGTTTTTCACAGAACCCATCATCAGTATGCCGACATAGATAAGAGCAGCAGCCGTTGCGCACCCGGGAATAAGTTGAGCAATTGGACTCAAAAACATAGCAATAAAGAAGAATACGCCACAAAATACAGAAGTAAGTCCTGTTCTTCCTCCTGCAGCGACACCGGCATTAACTTCACTGAAGGTAGTGACAGTAGAAGTACCGCAGAAAGAACCTACAGTTGTTGCAATCGCATCTGAAAGCATTCCCTCATTCATATTAAGAGGTTCACCGCTTTCATCGAGGAGATTTGCACGCTCGCATGCAGCATAAAGAGTTCCTAAAGTATCAAACATATCAACCATACAAAAAGCAAGAGCCGTTGTTATAATCGTTAATATAAGATTAGCACTTCCATGGGTCTCTTTATATGCAGAAAAATCAAACCCTTCTGTGAACACCTTAAACAATGATTGATTTTTGAACTCGCCGAATGCTTCAATGGGACTAACAAAACTGATATTGAGTTGTGAATAAAAACCTTCAACCGTAAAACCAAGAAGATAATAAAGAGCCATTCCTCCCAGTATTCCAACGAATACAGCTCCTTTAATTTTTCTATGGCTCATTATAACTATTGCAAGGAAAGTACACAACGTGACTATCATCGGCATTATATCTCCCCAGCTTTGATTAAGCAGATTAAACGAAGCCAGATCAACACAAGTGGACTCATCCGCAACAACAATACCGGCATTTTGCAATCCCAATAATGCTATAAACAAACCAATACCGGACGGCATCGCAACTCTCACAGCATTCGGTAATGAGTCAAAAATTTTTTTGCGAAGACCTGTGACAGTTAGAAGAATAAACGCAACACCTTCTATAAATATAAGCACCAAAGCATTGGCATACGACAAACCAAATCCAATACATACAGTATAGACAAAAAAAGCATTAAGTCCCATACCGCTTGCTTGAGCCAATGGTAAATTAGCAAGAAGTCCTGCAAGAACTGTTCCTACAACAGCGGAAACAGCTGTTGCAATGTAAATAGCTCCGTATGACACACCCAACGGATTTGAGCCGTCTCCGAAGGGATTTGCAAACATATTTGCATTAACCATTAAAATATACACCATAGAAAAGAATGTGGTCAAACCTGCTACAAATTCTGTTCTAACTGATGTACCTCGTTCCTTAAGTTTAAAAAATCGTTCCATTGAGGGACTCCTTTATCTTTTATAGTATTGTATATTGATTGAAACGCCAAACCTCATTTCCTGTTTGTGAATTATAACACATTTTGGTTAAAAATACAATATTTAATTTTAAATGATATTAAATTAAATGTATATTCAATCTATTCTTATAATATCTAAAAGCGGCTTGAACACTTGAGTTCAAGCCACATTATAATTTTCATGGTATTAGTAGGTTGACTTTCATCTCAAGCCAAGGCTGACCGCCAATTTGTCAAGATAATCAATATGTTCGTGATTTGCGCCATACAGGGTTACATATCCATCTTTTTCAGCGGTTATATCTTGTCCCATAAAAACAACTCGTTCACCCTTTTTGAGATACTGCTTGCGTCCATTTTTTACCAAGTCATTATACTCATCTACCTTAGATTGATAATATTCCTCAAACAATTGCTTTGCTTTTTCGATATTACCGAGATGTCCGTATATCATGCATTCTTCCAAAGAAACGAGATGGACCATATCGTCTAAAAACGGATAATCTTTTCTATGCGCAAGGATATTTTCTCGGCTGTTTAGGACCTCATAAGCAGGCAAAACATATCGATCAATTTCACCAATAATGCTTTTTATGATTTTATCAGTTTTCTTATGAAGGTCATACCAAGTTTCCGTTTTGCCGGTGACAATTCCCAGTCGCGAGCGAATCGTACACTCATACTCGTGGTAGTATTTTTTCTTTTCTGTCTTGGACTGAAAAGTCCTTTCGGAGCATTCCGGAATGCGAATACCTAAATTCACACAGAGCAATCCGCTCATTCCGTGCGTTGGCATACCACTCTGAAAATGAATCACTTGTGAAATATCTTCCGAAACAAAACGATGAAGCGTCCTTCCGTGCTTTTTGAATCCGTACAATTTTATATGTTCATAAACTGCTAACTCAATTTCATCAACTATTTGAGTTGTATTGATTTCCGTTTTCTTATTCAAAAACTCAAACACTGCGCTACGCTCCTTTCTTTACTTTTTAGCCACTTGCAACCATTCCTTTTTGTATTTTTACAACATTTGTTGCAAAAATGTTACAAAGCTGTTTTCATCAAAGCACAAAGCGCCCGAAAGCCCTTTATTTCCAAGGGTTCACGGGCACTTGTAAGCCAATTTAGATTATTCCCACTCGCTCCCGAAAACTGTAACTTAAACAATTTTGTATGGGTATTTTTGCACACATTATCGAGAGTGTTCAGATTATCCATAAAATATGGACTGTCAAGATTTTTGTTGTCATCGTGTTGTCAATATTATATATCATTGTAGCGGATTTTTCAAGTAATAGCTCTGATTTTTTCAACAAAGGTGTTCCTCACTTTTGCTTTCTTGACTTTATCCAATCAATAATACCGATTATTCCAATTACGAAGAAACCAATTGCCAATATGAGAGTTATCGTCCATTTCAGCATCGGTTCGCCGTTAATTGCAATAATGATATAACTGACTATCGAGGCAATACCAACAACAAGTTGAGCAATAGAGGCGATTAGTTTCCAAACATTTCTCATTTTATTCAACCTTCTGATATTCCAAAATATCTCCCGCTTTGCAATCAAGTACCTCGCAGATCGCCGCAAGGGTGGCAAAGCGGATGGCTGTTACTTTGTTATTTTTAATTTTTGACAGATTGACATTGGAAATACCCACACGCTCAGCAAGCTCGTTTAAGGACATTTTTCTTTCTACCATCATTCTGTCAAGTCTTAAAACGATTTTTCCCATAGCAGCCTCCTTACAGAAGTCCGTCTACGTCTTTTTCAAGATCAGCACCGTGAACGAAATACTGAGTCAAGCAAAGAACGATGATTCCCATAAAGATGCCACCCATATCAATGCTTATTTCAGTGGTTTCCACTCCGCTCACCAAACGAACTATTACGCTCATAACAAAACCAATTACAGGTACTGCAATGGCAAAAATACCGATCTCCTTCATCATACGAATATTATCTTTTTGGAACGGGGTACCGTTTTCAGATTTCTTAAAAATCAAATGTAGATTGCGGAATACCATTGCCATAACTGCCAGAATAATTACTGCACCAATGCCAAAAAGCATAAAGGATGTCATATCGATATTTCCGTTAACAAAAGGAGCATTTACTTCAAATCCGTATACTTCAAGGTTTGCACCGCAGCACTCTTTTGCATCAAATCCTACAAAGTATTTTACCCAGTTCGGTGCTACCACAGAACAGACGGTTGCCGCTACCATAAGTACTGCTCCAACCCAATGGAATACCTCCAAAATTTTTGTAATGATTTTTCCAAGTT
>CAZYTA010000068.1:0-10028 GCA_964650465.1 uncultured Oscillospiraceae bacterium
CTCCTCTTGAACTTTTTTCAGGAGTTTTGTTGCATTTGACTTGACAATTCAAGCTTCAAAAGCACCCTTCCCCCCAAAAAACATATAAACTACAAAAACAATTAACCCAAAGAAGCCTCGAGTCTTTCTCTGATAGCCTTAATGAAATCTGCGGAGTTAACAGCGGTTGCCTTGAAGCCCTCGCTTACGAGTCCCACAAGGTCCTTTGTCATAATGCCGTCGTCCAGAGTCTTGATACAAGCCGCTTCAAGCTTATCGGCGAAGTCAACAAGCTCACCAAGTCCGTCAAGCTCACCTCTCTTGCGGAGAGCGCCCGACCATGCATATATTGTTGCCATAGGATTGGTAGAGGTCTCCTCACCCTTGAGATACTTATAATAGTGACGGGTAACAGTGCCGTGTGCCGCCTCATACTCGTATTTTCCGTCGGGCGAAACAAGCACAGAGGTCATCATTGCAAGTGAGCCGAAGGCTGTTGAAACCATGTCACTCATAACATCGCCGTCATAGTTCTTACAAGCCCAGATATAGCCGCCCTCGCTTCTGATAACACGTGCAACAGCATCGTCAATAAGTGTGTAGAAGTATTCGATTCCAAGTTCCTCGAATTTTTCCTTGTAGTTCTTTTCGTAAATATCCTGGAAAAGAAGCTTGAAGGTCTGGTCGTACTTCTTTGAAATAGTATCCTTTGTTGAGAACCAAAGGTCCTGCTTTGTGTCAATGGCATACTTGAAGCAGGAGTGCGCAAAGGACTCAATGGAGCTGTCCTTGTTGTACTGACCCTGAAGTACACCGGGACACTCAAAATCGTATATAGTCTCTCTTGTCTCCTTGCCGTCCTTGTCTGTGAATACAAGCTCAGCCTTGCCCTCACCCTCAATTCTGAATTCTGTCGCCTTGTAAACATCACCGTAGGCGTGACGGGCAATGGTAATGGGCTTCTTCCAATTCTTTACAACAGGCTTGATTGAATCGATAATAATGGGAGCGCGGAAAACAGTACCGTCAAGGATTGCACGAATCGTTCCGTTGGGGCTCTTCCACATTTCAGTAAGATTGTATTCCTCGACTCTCTGCTTGTTGGGTGTGATTGTGGCACACTTAACCGCAACACCGTACTTCTGTGTAGCATAAGCCGAGTCAAAGGTAACCTTGTCCTTTGTCTTTTCTCTCTCAGGCAGTCCAAGGTCATAGTATTCGGTCTTAAGGTCAACGAAGGGGAGCAGAAGCTCGTCCTTTATCATCTTCCAAAGTATTCTTGTCATTTCGTCGCCATCCATCTCAACAAGAGGGGTGGTCATTTGTATTTTGTTCATTGTTATCTCCTTTTTTACGGTGTGTCCTTTGGGTGAAAACCGAAAATGAAAGTTGTCTTTATTTTCAGCTATGCTCTATCCTTTATTTTAATGTGCGAATACATCTCTCCCAAAAGCATTTTGTAGTGTTGAAAACCTGCGGTTTTCTCCGTTTGTGAAAATTTCATTTTCTTCGCGTGTTGCTCGGACTGCTGTACACTTGTACAGCGACGCCTTCGCACTCCGCGATTTTCCAGCCAAAACTCCCACCTTTTGAATTTTTTGTCTTTTTTTGCAATACTTAGCACTCTCTCGGCTTACTCTCGTCGCTTTGCAGAGAGTAAAGCTTCCTCGGCTCGCTTGCTCGTGCGTTGCCTTGCAAAAAAAATCCTTCAAAATTTTGGGCTACGGGCACGGTGTGTTTTTTGGGGGAAAGTTAATTAAGAATTTAGAATTAAAAATTGAGAATTTCGGTTTTCTTCAATTAATTTTATTAATTTGCGGAGCAAATTTTCCTTAACTCGCCAAAGGCGAATATCACCCACCAAAGGTGGATATCACTTGGCGAAGCCAAATATCACTTTCACGAAGTGAAAATATCACTGAAATATACTAAAAACTTCAGTTTTTAGTATATTTCAACAGTCCTCCTGCCAACAGCATCTTCTGCTGACGGTCGGAGAATTCGCATATAAGCTCGCAGCTTTCTCCAGTGGTTGTGTTCTTAAGAGTCGCACTGCCGTTCTTCAACGCATCAAAAAGACCGTCAATTTCAAGGCTGTCGCCCTGTGTGAGTCTGTCATAGTCATCTGCATTCTTGAAGGTGAAGGGGAGAATACCCGCATTTATAAGGTTTGCCGCATGAATCCTTGCAAAGCTCTTTGCAAGAACAGCCTTGACTCCCAGATAAAGAGGTACAAGTGCCGCATGCTCACGTGATGAGCCCTGTCCGTAGTTGGAGCCACCCACAATGATGGACTTGCCCGATGCAAGCGCTCTCTCGGGGAAGGTCTCGTCACATACACCGAAGCAGAACTTTGAAAGATAAGGAATATTTGAACGGTAGGGGAGTATTTTTGCGCCCGCAGGCATAATATGGTCTGTGGTGATATTGTCGCCTACCTTAAGTGTAAGGGGCGCTGTAAGCTTGTTTTCAAGAGGCTCAGCCTCGGGGAAGGGCTTGATGTTAGGTCCGCGGAGAACTTCAATTCCGTCAGCCTCGTCCTCGTTGGCAGGCATGATAACCGCCGAGTCATTTATCTTGAACTTGTCAGGCATCACTATCTCGGGACAGTCACCCAGTGTTCTCGGGTCTGTTATGTAGCCTGTAAGGGCAGATGCCGCCGCAACCTCGGGTGATACAAGATACACCTGTCCGTCTTTTGTACCGCTTCTTCCCTCAAAGTTACGGTTGAAGGTACGGAGGGAAACTCCTGCAGAGTTAGGCGAGAAGCCCATTCCGATACAGGGTCCGCAAGCGCATTCAAGCACTCTTGCACCCGACGCTATAATGTCACTGAGAGCACCGCAGTCGGCAAGCATTGTAAGCACCTGCTTTGAGCCGGGCGAAACCGAAAGGCTGACACTCGGGTCGATGGTCTTGCCCTTGAGAATGGCTGCAACCTTGAGCATATCCGCAAGAGATGAGTTTGTACATGAGCCGATACATACCTGGTCTACCTTAATGTCTGACAGCTCCTCCGCCGATTTGATGTTGTCGGGTGAGTGAGGGCAGGCAAGGAGAGGCTTAAGCTCGGATAGGTTGATGTCAATTATTCTGTCATAAACAGCATCGGGGTCGGAAGCAAGAGGTGTATAGTCCTCACCTCTGCCCTGACTTTCAAGGAATGCCCTTGTAACCTCGTCGGAGGGGAATATTGAGGTGGTAGCACCAAGCTCGGTTCCCATGTTGGTAATTGTTGCTCTCTGGGGTACTGTAAGAGTAGCAACACCCTCGCCGCCCCATTCGATGATGTATCCCACACCGCCCTTGACAGACAGTATGCGGAGTATCTCAAGACTCACATCCTTGGCGCTGACCCAGGGACGAAGCTTACCTGTAAGGTTTACCTTAATCATTTTTGGCATGGTGATGTAGTACGCACCGCCGCCCATTGCAACGGCAACATCCATACCGCCCGCACCCATGGCAAGCATACCTATACCGCCGCCTGTGGGAGTGTGGCTGTCCGAGCCGATAAGTGTCTTTCCGGGCTTTCCGAAGCGCTCAAGGTGTACCTGATGGCAGATACCGTTACCGGGGCGTGAAAAGCGGATACCGTATTTCTTTGCAACCGACTGAATGTATCTGTGGTCGTCGGCATTCTCAAAGCCCGACTGAAGTGTGTTGTGGTCTATGTAGGCAACAGAGAGCTCTGTTCTTACTCTCTTGATTCCGATGGACTCGAATTCAAGATAAGCCATTGTTCCTGTTGCGTCCTGTGTCAGTGTCTGGTCTATTCTGAGGGCAATCTCAGAGCCGGGAGTCATGTCTCCCTCAATGAGATGCGCCTTGATTATCTTCTGTGCAATAGTAAGTCCCATATCAGTTTTCCTTTCTGTACTCCATAACAAGTGACTCTAATTCCTCTGTACTCATGGCTGTCTGTCTGCCCTCGGCGTATTCTGCATCAATACGTGATTTCATCCATACAACAATGTCATCCTTCTTTGAAACGGCATTTTCGCCCTTGAGATTATAGTGGGCATTCATCCAGTAAGCAATACCTGCAAGACCCGAGGTTGAGCTTATGGTTACCTGTGCGGGCTTGTTGAGAATTTTTGCTGTATCAAAAATATTGTATATCTCCTCGTCCTTGATAAGACCGTCAGCATGAATGCCTGCTCTTGTACAGTTGAAGTTATCTCCAACAAAAGGAGTCATAGGCTCAATGTTATAGCCTATTTCGTTCTTGAAGTAGTTTGCAATGTCGGTTATCGCTGTGGGGTCCATGCCGTCAAATGTACCTCTGAGAGAAGCGTATTCCATAACCATCGCTTCAAGAGGAACATTACCCGTTCTCTCACCGATACCCAGCATTGAGCAGTTTACGGCACATGCGCCGTAAAGCCATGCGCAGGTAGCGTTTGCAACGCCCTTGTAAAAGTCGTTGTGTCCGTGCCACTCAATCATTTCACTGGGCACATCGGCATAGTGCTGAAGTCCGTAAATGATACCCGGTACACTTCGGGGGAGAGCAACCTCGGAGAAGGGAACACCGTAGCCCATAGTGTCGCAGGCACGAATTTTGATGGGAATACCCGAGTCCATTGACATCTTCTGAAGCTCGTTTACAAAGGGAAGAACAAAGCCGTAGAAATCAGCTCTTGTTATATCCTCAAAATGACATCTCGGACGGATTCCAAGCTCAAGCGCCGCACTGACAGTCTTTTTGTAATGCTCAAGCGCCTGACCTCTTGTCATACCGAGCTTTTTAAATATATGGTAGTCTGAGCAGGATACAAGTACGCCCGTCTCCTTGATACCCATGTCCCTGATAAGCTTGAAATCGTTGAGGCTTGCTCTTATCCAGGTGGTAATCTCGGGGAATTCAAGCCCAAGATTCTGACAGCTTTCAAGAGCCTTTCTGTCGTTTTCACTGTATACGAAAAACTCTGTCTGGCGGATGATACCCTTTGGACCGCCGAGTCTGGAGAGGAGCTTGTAAAGCTCTACAATCTGCTCGGGCTTGTAGGGCGCCTGTGACTGCATTCCGTCACGGAATGAGGTATCTGTTATCCATATCTCCTGAGGCATTCCCATAGGTACTCGCCTGTGGTTGAAGGCAATCATGGGTACATCCTTGTAGGTGTATATCTCACGGTATAAATTGGGCTCTGATACATCCTGCAGGGAATATCTGTATATACTCTGTTCAAGTAGATTTGTTTTAGGTGAAATCTTAATCATTAATATCACTTCCTCTGTATAATTGTATGATTGTATACAATTATACAATACTGCTCCCACTTTGTCAATATGTTATGTGTAACAAAAATTACTTCTTGACAAAAAGAGTATTCGGTATTATAATATAACAAATAAAAGCATTGAGCGGAAAGAGTAATTGCAGGGACTCACACAGAGAGGGGCGCAAAGGCTGAAAGCGTCCTGTGAAGGAATGTAATGAAGACCACTCCGCAAGCTGTCTGCGATGAGCAGAACGTGACCGCGCGTTAAGCGGATAAAGAGTTAAACACAAGGTGGAACCGTGTTAAATGCACCCTTGCCCAAACGGGCAGGGGTTTGTTTTTTTGTAATTTAAAAAAAGGAGATACAACCATGAAAGTAATTATGCAAAACGGCAGTATCGAGGAGTACGGCTTCGAGGACCAGATAGGTCGCGACGCACTCCGCCATACTGCATCACACATTCTTGCACAGGCGGTAAAGAGACTTTACCCTCAGGCAAAGCTTGCTATCGGACCTTCTATCAAGGACGGCTTTTACTATGACTTTGATATCGAGGGCGGCTTCAACGACGAGGACCTTGAAAAGCTTGAAGCTGAAATGAAAAAGATAACCAAGGAAAACCTTAAGCTTGAGCGCTTTACACTCCCCAGAGATGAGGCATTGAAGCTTATGGCAGACGAGCCCTACAAGATAGAGCTTATAAACGATCTTCCCGAGGATGCAGAGCTTTCCTTCTTCAAGCAGGGCGACTATGTTGACCTCTGCGCAGGCCCTCATGTGACCTACACATCGGCAGTAAAGGCGTTCAAGCTCATGTCTGCAACAGGCGCATATTGGAGGGGCAACGAAAAGAACAAGATGCTCACCCGTATCTACGGTACAGCTTTTGCATCAAAGCCCGAGCTTGAAGCACATCTGACTCAGCTTGAAGAGGCAAGAAAGCGCGACCACAACAAGCTTGGACGCGAGCTTGAATACTTCACAACAGTTGATACAATCGGACAGGGACTTCCCATACTTCTTCCCAAGGGCGCGAGAGTCATTCAGAAGCTCCAGCGCTGGATAGAGGACGAAGAGGAGAAGAGAGGTTATCTTCTTACAAAAACTCCCCTCATGGCAAAGCGTGAGCTTTACAAGATTTCGGGACACTGGGATCACTACCTTGACGGTATGTTTGTAATGGGAGATCCTGCTGACGAGACCAAAGAGTGCTTCGCCCTGCGTCCCATGACCTGTCCTTTTCAGTATCAGGTGTTCCTCAACAGAAAACGTTCTTACCGCGACCTTCCCATGCGACTTGGTGAGACCTCCACACTCTTCCGTAACGAGGATTCGGGCGAGATGCACGGTCTTATCAGAGTCCGTCAGTTCACCATCTCCGAAGGCCATATAGTTCTCCGCCCCGACCAGCTTGCAGAAGAGTTTGAGCAGTGTCTGTCTCTTGCCAAGTACTGCCTGTCAACTTTGGGACTTTGGGAAGACTGTACATTCAGATTTTCGCAGTGGGACCCCAACCGCACGGACAAGTACGAGGGCACTGCAGAGCAGTGGGATGAGGCTCAGCATATAATGGGCGACCTTCTCGATAAGCTTCTCGGACGAGAGAACTACGTTATAGGTATCGACGAAGCCGCATTCTACGGACCCAAGCTCGATATCCAGTGTAAGAACGTATTCGGTAAGGAGGACACCATCGTTACCATCCAGATTGATATGCTTCTTGCCAAGAAGTTCGGTATGGAGTATGTGGATTCCGACAACTCCATGAAAATTCCCTATATTATCCACCGTACTTCTATGGGCTGCTACGAGAGAACACTTGCACTTCTTATAGAAAAGTATGCAGGCGCACTTCCCACATGGCTGTCACCCACACAGGTAAGAGTTCTTCCTATCACAGACCGCAACAACGAGTATACCGATAAGCTTGTTGATATGCTCACAGCGGCAGGCGTAAAGGCAGAAAGCGACAAGCGCGCTGAAAAGACAGGCTATAAGATAAGAGAAGCACAGCTTGCAAAGATTCCTTATATGCTTGTAGTAGGTGATAAGGAAACCGAGGAAGGCACAGTTTCTGTACGCCGCCGAGGCTCAATGGAAATGACAACAATGACAGCCGAAGAATTTGTGAAGCTTATTGTTGAAGAAATCAACACTAAAGCACGATAAAAATTAAAAAAGGAGACATACTATGAACAGAGCAGAATTAAAATCAAGAGCAAGAACACAACTTGGCGGAGGCATTTTTGCGAATGCATGGCTGATGAGCGTGGTACTTATGCTCATAGTGTCGGCAATATCGTATTTTGCAAATGCCATAACTCTTCTTCTTGCGGGATTTATAGGTGTTGCTACAATGGCGTTTTTCAAGAATGTAGTTCGCAACAGCACAGGTGACCTTAATACTGCATTTAGTTCACTTAAACAAGATATTGGAGGTACACTTCTTCTTGGTATACTTCAAACTGTTTTCGTTGCACTTTGGTCGCTTCTTTTCGTAATACCCGGTATAGTAAAGACATATGCTTATTCAATGGCTTACTATCTCAAGGATGAGCATCCCGAATGGGATTGGAGACAGTGTCTCAGCGAAAGCCAGAGACTTATGAACGGTCACAAAATGGAGCTTTTCATACTTGACCTTTCGTTTATCGGCTGGTACATTGTTGGTTCATTGGCACTCGGTGCGGGAACTCTTTGGGTATCTGCATACCATAACACAACAAGGGTAAACTATTTTGAGGATCTTACCTCAGTAGCATAAAAGCGGCGAGCTGCCGGCAATTTTCACCTATCGTAACATATATCTGCATCCAAACAAAGTAAAACGGCGAGGTTATTTCCGAAAAATTTACTTTAATATTAAATTACTATATAAAAAAAGGAGAATTGTTATGGAGCTTAAGGGAACAAAAACAGAACAGAACCTGAGAGATGCCTTTGCAGGTGAATCACAGGCAAGAAACAAGTACACCTACTTCGCATCGGTTGCAAAGAAAGAGGGCTATGAGCAGATAGCCGCTATATTCGAAGCAACAGCAAACAACGAAAAGGAGCATGCAAAGCTTTGGTTCAAGGCTCTTTCATGTCTTGGCGACACTGCATCAAACCTTGCAGATGCGGCTCAGGGCGAGAACTATGAATGGACAGAAATGTATGACCAATTCGCAAAGGATGCCGACGAGGAAGGCTTCACAGAGCTTGCAGAGCAGTTCAGAAAGGTAGCCGCAATCGAAAAGACACATGAGGAGCGCTACCGCAAGCTTCTTTCAAATATCGAAATGCAGCAGGTTTTTGAAAAGGCTGAGGAAACCATCTGGGAATGCCACAACTGCGGACATCTCATCATCGGCAAGAAAGCCCCCGAGGTTTGCCCTGTATGTAAGCACCCCAGAAGTTATTTTGAAGTTAGAAAAGAGAATTATTAATTCAAACAAATCAAGCATCTGTAAAAGCGGGTGCTTGATTTTTGTTTTGGTTTCATATATAATATACTCAAGATTGTATTAAGGAGTAAATTATGAAGTTTTACCTACCTACAAAAATTTTCAAAGGAAAAGATTGTGTCATAGAGAACAAAGAGCAACTCATTCTCGGCACTCGTGCCTTTATTGTTACGGGACACACATCGGGCAGACTCTCGGGTGCACTTGACGATGTGGAACGTGTTTTGAACAGCCGCAATATTCCTTATGCGGTATGGGATAAAACAGGCAACAATCCCACAGTTGAGGAATGCTTTGAGGCGGGAAGAGAAGCAAGAGAGTTCAATGCCGATTTTGTTATAGGCATCGGGGGAGGCTCACCCCTTGATGCGGCAAAGGCGGTTGCTGTTTATGCAGTCAATCCTCAAATGTCGCCGATGGACATATATAAATGCGATTATCCTGCCAAGCCTTTGCCCATGGCGGCAATTCCCACTACTGCAGGTACAGGCTCTGAGGCTACACAGTATTCGGTACTGACGGTCAAAACAGAGGAAACAAAGAAAAGCTTTTCCACAGAGGACACCTTCTATAAGGTTGCATTCCTTGACGGAAAATACACACAGAATCTTCCGTTACATATAACACGTAATACGGCGGTTGATGCACTCAGCCACCTTGTTGAAAGCTATACAAATACACGTGCTACCGATATGACGGAATATATAGCGCTTAAAGGTATGCGCATATGGGGTAAGAAAATTAATGCGCTCGTAAACGGAGAGCTTACCACAGAGGACAGAGATGACCTTTTGTGGGCATCGACTCTCGGCGGTATTGTTATAGCACAGACAGGCACAACAATTGTTCATTCAATGGGTTATCCCTTGACCTTTTTCAAGGGCATACCTCACGGAATGGCAAACGGTATGCTTCTTGAACAGTATCTGAAAAACGCCGAAAGGACAATCCCCGAAAAGGTGGAAATACTTTTGCTGAATTTGGGACTTGACTCGGTAGAAGCACTCGGAGAAATACTGGAAAAGCTCCTTCCGAACGAGTATACCTTTACAAAGGCTGAAACCGATAAATGGGCGCAAAGCACTATAAAGGCTAAAAATGCCGTAACCTCACCATTTGAAGCAACCCTTGAGGTTGAACAGGATATATTTGAGAAATCACTTTTTTAAACCCGCAACAAAAGCCCCGATTTGCACATTATGTGTAAATCGGGGCTCTATTGTATCATAGGAAACAGCTCAAAATCGACCTCGCCGTTTTGCTTTGTTTGGATACATATATAGGCTATGATAGGCGAGAATTGCCGGCTGATGCTATCCGCTTTTTTATTTACTAGGAAATTGCATAAAAAGTTGCAAAGATAAAAAATACGTG
>CAZYTA010000069.1:0-9374 GCA_964650465.1 uncultured Oscillospiraceae bacterium
TCACTTTTTCTATTCTTTTTTTACTTTTGGTCTCACATCTATTGTAACACTACATCATATCTATCCTTAAATTTCAATTATTGTCTTGCTAAAACCGGATAAATATATTATAATACTAATTAAGAATATTTGCAAGAGCTTATTGGAGTTATATGATATATTTAGATAACAGCGCAACAACGCCTTTGTGCCAAAGTGCCAAAAACAAAATAATGGAAATGACTGAGATTTTCGGCAATCCTTCCTCATTGCATTCTGAGGGACTAAGAGCCGAAAAGGAGCTTGAGCTTGCAAGGGAAACAGTTGCTAAAAGCCTTTCTGTACGTGCCGATGAGGTGTTTTTTACTTCAAGTGGAACAGAAGCGGATAATATGGCAATATTGGGTGCGGCGAAAAAAAACGCCAAGGTAGGCAAAAAGATAATCACCACGGATTCCGAGCATCCTGCCGTAGCAAAAACTCTTGATTACCTTGAAAACGAAGGCTGGCAGATAGTAAGGCTTTCCACCAAGGGCGGAAAAATAGATATGGGTGAGCTGACAGTTCATCTTTCATCCGACATAGCTCTGGTTACCGTAATGCGAACAAATAACGAAACGGGTGCAATATACGACGTTGCTTCGGTATCAAGGGCAGTAAAAAGGGTATCTCCCAGAGCCATTGTGCACAGCGACTGCGTTCAGTCATATATGAAGGAAAAGCTGTCCCTTACAGCGTTGGGCGCCGATATGATATCGGTATCAGCACATAAAATTCACGCCTTGAAGGGTACAGGGGCTTTGATAGTAAAAAAAGGTCTTGTTATACCTCCTCATACATATGGCGGCGGTCAGGAAAAGGGACTGAGAAGCGGTACGGAGAATACCTTGGGGATTGCGGTTATGGGTGCTGCGGCAGACGAGCTTATGAAGGACAGCGGAAGGCTTGACAGAATGGCAGAGCTTTATCGTTACACCGCAGAAAGCCTTGGTGAAATTCAGGGCGTTACACTGAACATACCCGAAAACCCCTGTATTTCCATTGTTAATATTTCGGTTTCGGGATACAGAAGCGAAATACTTCTGCACAAGCTGTCAAGCGACGGTATATTTGTGTCGAGTGGGTCAGCCTGCTCGGCAAAAAAAGGAAAAAGCGGTGTGCTTGAAGCCTTTGGACTCACAGACAGAGAAGCGGACGGCGCATTGCGTATCAGCCTGTCTCATTACAATACAAAATCGGATATAGATGCACTTGCTGACAGCCTCGGAAATGCAATGAAAACGGTTAAGAGAATTAAGAATTGAAAATTGAAAAAATTGAGAACTAAGGAAAATTTGCTTCGCAAATATTCAATTAATTATAAAAAACTTCAAAATGCTTTTCGGACATGCGGGGGACTTTTTGCTAAAAAGCCTCTCTGACAAAACCCAAAAAGATGATACCGTAAGATAACATTACATTAAGGAGATATATATGACAAGGACAATATTGATGAAATACGGAGAACTGATATTGAAGGGCGCAAACAAGCGAGCCTTCGAGAAGCTTCTCTGCGATAAGATAAAAGCAAGAATGAAAAGGCTCATGGGAGATGCTTTTCATTTCGAATGTATGCAGTCCACTCTCTATGTCACCCCCGAGGATGATGCCATGGTGGAGGAGGCATACAACCAGCTGAAAAAGGTATTTGGTATCGTTTCTCTTTGCATTTCCTACAGGGCTGAAAAGAACATGGAGGATATTGTCAGGGTAGCTTGTGAAAACATTCCCGACCATATCAGACCGTATCGCTCATTTAAAGTGGATGCAAGGCGAAGTGATAAGCAGTTTCCTCTGACCTCTCCTCAGATAATGGCTGAAGTAGGCGGAGAACTGTCCGAGCTTTGTCCTGAGGTCAGAGTAGATGTTGTCAACCCCGAGATAGTGGTTAGGGTTGAAATAAGAGAAAAATATGCCTATATCCATGCAGGCTCAGAACACGGAGCAGGCGGCATGCCGTACCTTTCAAACGGAAGGGGATTGCTGCTGCTGTCCGGCGGTATAGACTCTCCTGTTGCGGGCTATATGATGGCAAAGAGGGGAGTAGAAATAGAAGCTGTACATTTTGAAAGCTTCCCATATACATCAGAGAGAGCAAAGGAGAAGGTTATTGCTCTTGCAAAATGTCTTTGTGAGTATACCGACAAAGTGAGAATACACTTTGTCAGCCTTACCGAAATACAGGAAGCAATAAGAGACAATTGCGAGGAGGATTATTTTACCCTTATTCTCCGACGCTTTATGATGCCCCTTGCTGAAAGAGTTGCAAAGAAGTATCATGCACAGGCGCTTATTACAGGCGAGAGTATCGGACAGGTAGCAAGTCAGACAATGGCGGCAATAGCGGTCACCGACTGCACCGCAAGCATTCCCGTTTTCCGTCCCTGTATTGGTATGGACAAAGAGGAAATAGTGGAAATAGCGAGAAAAATAGATACATTTGAAACTTCTATACTTCCTTATGAGGATTGCTGTACGGTGTTTACCCCCAGACATCCCCGAACCCGTCCTGAGCTCGAAAAGGTAATCAAGGCGGAATCAAAGCTTGACCGTGAGGCATTGATGGAAAGAGCGATAGCGGGTATGACAGATATGATAGTGGAGCTGTAAATGAGTATACTTGATATTTTTGCAAGGCTGGAAAAAGAAAGAGCTGAAAAAGAGGCTTCTTCCAAAATAGAATTTATTGTTGTTGGGCTTGGTAATCCCGGTCCCAAGTATGACCGAACAAGACACAATGCAGGTTATATGGTTATTGACAAAATAGGAATGAAAAACGGCTTTAAGAATGACAAAGCGAAATTCAACGCACTTGTTGCCGAGGGAAATATCGGAGGACACAGGGTGTTGTTTATGAAGCCTACCACATTTATGAACAACTCGGGCGAGGCGGTTGGCGAGGCGGCTCGCTTTTACAAGATACCTGCCGAAAATGTTGTTGTTATATCCGATGACATATCACTGCCCGTGGGTAAAATAAGAATAAGACGCAAGGGTTCTCACGGCGGTCACAACGGTTTGAAATCCATAGAAGCACACCTTTCGTCAAATCTTTATCCGAGAATAAAAATAGGAGTGGGAGAGAAGCCGCATCCCGATTATGATTTGGCTGATTGGGTGCTGGGTAAGTTCCCCGATTCGGATAAAGAGAATTTCAACAAAGCAGCAGATAACGCCGCAGAAGCGCTGGGATATCTGCTTGACGGAAAATTTGACGAAGCAATGTGCAAATTTAATTGAGGTGAAAAGCCATGACCTATGAAAATCTTTTAAACACTGCAGGCTTTAATGATGTAGAGCAGAGCAGACTTATTTCGCTGTCCTACAGATTTCCCGAAATGAAGGAGTATGCAAAAAGCTTTATGTCCGGTGACAGGGCTTATGCAAGCTTTGAAACGGAAGTCAAAAAAATAGATGCACACGTTACTCCCGAGGCATCGGTATATGCCTTGCATATGGTGTTCCTTTGTCACGCTTTTGCAATGCTTGAGGAAGTTTATGCCGAAAATGATATCCCACATGAAATGTTTGAGAATACAGCAAAGGATTTGATGTATAAGACAAGAGAATGTATTCTCAGATACGGTGATATAGGCACTGTATCGGTGTATTGGTACTGGGAGTTTTTGGCACTTCACCGTTTTGCTTTCGGCAGATTACAGTTCGGATGTCTGAGAAAATTTGAAAACGGACATTATGAAAAAAACGGCTATACGATAGATGACGGAGACCTTGTTCTCGATTGCCATATCCCATCGGGAGGACCTCTTACTCAGGAAATGTGCTTTGATTCCTACCGCCGTGTGTGGGCGTTCTGGCATCATCTTTTCCCCGATGGCGTGGTGAGAATTCAGTGCGGTACACATCTGTTTTATCCCGGTTATCGCTCCGTAATCGGTGCTAACACAAAAGCGTTTGCGGATAATTTTGACATAATATCCGTAACAGAAAAAGAAGAGTTTGGCGATGCATGGCGTTTCCTTGATACAAACGACATAGCAGACCCATCGAAGCTTCCGACGGTTACTTCACTTCAAAGACGCTTTATTGAGTATATAAAAAACGGCGGCAAATACGGCTCGGCTCGCGGAGTTTTGCTGTTTGACGGTGATAAGATAGTCAATAAATAAGGAGAATTATGGTTTTTTCAAGTTTACTGTTTTTATTCAGATTTTTGCCGATAGTATTACTCGGTTATTTCATCCTGCCGAGGCAATGGAGAAATCTGTTTTTGCTGATTGTCAGCCTTGTATTTTATGCCTGGGGTGAGCCGACCTTTGTAATACTGATGATAGCATCTATTTTCATCAACTATTTCGGCGGAGTGTTCGTTGACCGATTTGCCCAAAAAGGAAACATCCGAGGTGCGAAGGCATCACTTATTATTTGCTCGGTTATAGATATCGGATTGCTTGGCGTATTCAAGTATACAGGTTTTGCCTTTGAAAATATCAATGCACTTTTCGGCACAAGTCTTGTGTCCGAAATAGTTCTGCCAATCGGTATCAGCTTTTACACCTTCCAGATGATGTCGTATGTTATTGATGTCTACCGAGGTGACACCAAGGTGCAGAAAAACATCATCAGCTTCGGCTGTTATGTATCCCTCTTTCCACAGCTTATTGCGGGCCCTATTGTTCAGTATAAGACCGTTGCCGAGCAACTCGACAACCGTACCGAGACAGCGGACCTGTTCGCTTCGGGTGTAAAGAGATTTACCGTGGGTCTTGCAAAGAAAATACTTATTGCCAACAATGTGGGTGCTTTGTGGGATACCGTGTCCGCTACCGACTTGACTGTCCTGCCGACATTGACGGCATGGCTTGGTATTATCGCATTCACCTTCCAGATATATTTTGACTTTTCCGGCTATTCCGATATGGCGATAGGTCTCGGAAAAATGTTTGGCTTTGAATTTCTTGAGAATTTCAACTATCCTTACATTTCAAGAAGCATTACTGAGTTTTGGAGACGTTGGCATATCTCACTCAGCTCATGGTTCAGAGATTACGTTTACATTCCCCTTGGCGGCAACAGAAAAGGCTTTCTCAAGCAACTGAGAAATATACTTATAGTGTGGTTGCTGACAGGTATATGGCATGGTGCAAGCTGGAATTTTGTGGTATGGGGACTCTATTTCGGTATTATACTCATTGCCGAAAAGCTGTTCTTGCTGAAGCTTTTGGAAAAGCTTCCGGTATTTATTTCACACCTTTATGCCATACTTCTCTTCGTTTACGGCTGGGTTATCTTCGCACTTGAGGATATGGGCGATATATGGATGTATACCAAGGCGCTGTTTGGCGGTACGGGTATCCTTGCAGACGACCGCTCGGTGTACCTGTTGCTTGGATTCGGTATAATGTTTATTGCAGCGGGAATTGCATCAACACCGTTGGGAAAGAATATTTTTGCCAAATTGGAGATAAAGCTTCCAAAAACTGCATATGCCGTATCTCTTGCACTTGTGGTGCTGGGCTTTATGCTTTCGCTGACATATATCACAGCATCAAGCTACAATCCGTTTTTGTATTTCAGATTTTAAGGAGGAGAAGCAATGAAGAATAAAATCATTTGTATACTGTTCCTTCTCCTTGTGTTCGGGTTTACGGTATTCGATTTTGTAACTCCCGACCGTGATTTTTCCGAGTGGGAAAACAGAAATTTGGCGCAGATGCCCGACCTGACGGTGAAAACATTGCTTAGCGGTGAGTTCGGCAGTGATTACGAAACATATATGACCGACCAGTTTGCAGGCAGAGATACCTTTGTGAAGGTAAAATTTCTGGCGGATTCAGCTCTTGGCAAAAGAGATTCCGGTGATGTTTATGTTACCGAAAACGCACTTTATTCGGTTCAGCCCGAGCCCGATTATGAGATAGTTGATAAAAACCTTACTGCCATACAGGCGTTTTGCGAAAGAACGGGCATTGCCTCGTACCTGAGTGTAGTTCCGTCATCAACCTATATATACAGGGAAAGTCTGCCTCCTTTTGCTCCTGTTGTTGATGAAAAGGAATTATTTTCCTATATTGAAAATAATTTGAACTTTGCAGATTTTTTTGATATTACGAATAAGCTTGAAGAGAACAGCGCAAACTACAATTACTTTCGTACCGACCATCACTGGACAGGTGACGGTGCACTGATTGGCTATAACGCTTTTCTTGAAGCTCTTGGAAAAGAGACTTTGACAAAGGACAGTTTTGCTGTCAGTGAGGTTTCAAATTCCTTTGTCGGCACTCTTTCTTCCAAGTCGGGTGCGCTCGGCATAGAAGAGGACGTTCTTGAGCGATTTGACAGAGGCGAGGTCAAGGAGACCTTTGTTTGGAACGGAGTCGAAAGTAAGACTTATCCGTCAATGTATTTTGAAGAATATCTTGACAAAAAGGATAAGTACTCCTACTATCTGGGTACAAATGAACCTCTCGTGCGTATAAAGACCGATAGTGAGGGAGGACGTCTGATAGTTTTCAAGGACTCCTATGCTCACATTATGACTCCGCTTATGATAGGGGACTGGTCGGAGATTGTTCTTGTTGACCTTAGATATGTAAGAGAAAAGATAGACGTTCTGCTTCAGCGTGTCACAGGTGAAGATATAACCGATTTTGACACGGCGCTGTTCCTTTACAGTACAGAGACCTTCACCACGCAGAATAATATGCTGTGGATAAAGTAAAGTGTAAAATGTAAGTAAAAGCACTTGCATTTTTTGCGGATATGTGCTATAATCCGAATGTAAGAAATCGTCCGCTACTGGCGTAGTATGGGTAACCATAGGGGAACGGACGGTATATGAGCCGAACGCCTGGGCAGTTTCAGTAACATGAGACTGCCCTTTTTGTTTTAAATCCCCAGAAAGGAAATATAATATGAACGCTTGGAGAAATTTTAAGACAGGTAAATGGACAGAAGAAATTAATGTGCGTGATTTTATCATGCTTAATATAACACCGTATGAGGGGGATAAAGCCTTTCTTGAAGGTCCCACTCAGAGAACAAAGGAGCTTTACGAAAAGGTGACCGCTCTCTTTGTTGAAGAGAACAAAAAAGGCGGAGTCCTCGATGTTGATACCGAGCATGTTTCGTCAATTCTTGCGTTTAAACCGGGTTATATAGATAAGGATAAGGAAATAATTGTGGGGCTTCAGACGGATGCACCCCTTAAGCGTGCGGTCAATCCCTTTGCGGGCTTCCGCAATGCTGAACAGGCGTGCGAAGCCTATGGCTATACCATAAGTGATAGCATAAGAGCTTCCTACACCTACCGTACTACTCACAATGACGGCGTTTTCCGTGCATATACCGATACAATGAAAAAGGCGAGACATTCGGGAATTCTCACAGGACTTCCCGATGCATACGGACGCGGCAGACTTATTGGTGATTACCGCCGTCTTGCCCTCTACGGCATGGATAAGCTTATCGAAGAAAAGCTTAATGACAAGAGAAAACTCGGAGAGCGTGATATGTCCGATGAGACTATCCGTACCATCGAAGACATTTCACGCCAGCTTCAGTTTATGAAGGCACTTGTACAGCTTGCCAAGGATTACGGCTTTGATATTACCCGCCCTGCCGAAAATGCAAGAGAAGCTATTCAGTGGCTGTATTTTGCTTATCTTGGCGGTCAGAAGGAGCAAAACGGTGCGGCTAACTCCATCGGCAGAATTACAGGCTTTATTGATATTTATATTACAAGAGATATGGCAGAGGGCATTCTTGACGAAGCAGGTGCACAGGAGCTTATAGACGACCTTGTTATCAAGCTCAGGCTTATAAGACATCTGAGAACCCCTGAATATAATGACCTTTTTGCAGGCGACCCCGTATGGGTAACTGCCAGCGAGGGCGGTATGGCAGAGGACGGAAGAACACTTGTAACGAAAACAAGCTTCCGTATGCTCAACACTCTTTACAACCTCGGTCCTTCTGCCGAGCCTAACATTACAGTACTTTGGGCAGAGAAGCTTCCTCAAGGCTTTAAAGACTTTTGCGCCGGAGTATCTATAGACACAGACTCCATCCAATATGAGAATGATGACCTTATGCGCCGAGATTACGGTGACGACTATGCCATTGCTTGCTGCGTTTCCGCTATGAAGGTGGGACATCAGATGCAATTTTTCGGAGCACGCTGTAATATGGCAAAGCTTCTGCTTATGACTCTTAACGGAGGAAAAGAAGAAAAAGAAGGTTTGCAGATTGCTCCGGAAGGAAAAATCTTTGACGGTGTTTTAAACTACGATGAGGTAATGACGGCATTTACCGATTATTCCGACTGGATGGCAAGACTCTATGTCAATACAATGAACATCATCCACTTTATGCATGATAAATATGCATACGAGAGGCTTATTATGGGCTTCCACGATACAGAGCCACAGAGACTTATGGCGTTTGGTATAAGCGGTTTGTCAGTTCTTGTTGACAGCCTTTCGGCAATTAAATATGCCAAGGTTACTCCTATAAAAAATGAAGACGGACTTATAGTAGATTTTAAAACCGAGGGAGAATTCCCCAAGTACGGCAACGATGATGACAGAGTAGATGAAATAGCAAAGATAGTTACCGAGCAGTTCTATCATCAGCTTTGCAAGACTCCCACATACCGAGGCGCAAAGCACACACTGTCAATACTCACCATAACCTCAAATGTAGTATACGGTAAAAAGACAGGTAATACACCCGATGGCAGACGAGCAGGCGAGCCCTTTGCTCCCGGTGCAAATCCCATGCACGGCAGGGATATCGAGGGTGCTCTTGCCTCTCTCAACTCGGTAGCTAAGCTCAATTACGGATGCTGTCAGGACGGTATTTCCAATACCTTCTCCATCACTCCCGTAGCTCTCGGCGAGGACTATGAGAACAGAAAAGAAAATCTTGTTTCAGTTCTTGACGGATATTTTGCACAGGATGCGCATCATCTTAACGTAAATGTCCTTGACCGCCAAAAGCTTATTGACGCAATGAACGACCCTGAGCTTTATCCCACCTTAACCATACGTGTTTCGGGTTATGCCGTAAACTTTAATAAGCTCACCCGAGACAAGCAAGAGGAAGTGATAAAGAGGACGTTCCACCAAGAGCTCTGATTTTCTTCGTCTTTTTCCGCAAGACTTAGCTTACTGCTCGGCTTGCTCGTGAGCGCTTCGTTTTGCAAAAAAATACTCGAAAATGGTTTTGTCTTTTTTGCAAGACTTAGGCTTATGGTCGAAGCAGAGCAATGCAAAACGGCGAGGGTGATTCCTTTTTAGAAAACTTCAAAATGCTTTTCGGGATTCAGGGGTACTTTTTGCTCTTGAATTTATAATATAAGTGCAACAAAGCGAAAAAAATAGTGACACAAGAGG
>CAZYTA010000070.1:0-8996 GCA_964650465.1 uncultured Oscillospiraceae bacterium
AGGTTCTTCCTTAGGTTCTTCCTTAGGTTCTTCCTTAGGTTCTTCCTTAGGTTCTTCCTTAGACTCTTCCTTGGGGTCTTCCTTAGGCTCTTCTACCTTGGGTTGTTCTACCTTGGGTTCTTCTTCCTTAGGAGTATCTGCAGGAGTATCAGCGGGTGTATCCTTAGCACCTGATGAGTTGCCACCGATTGTGAACATTACAAGGTTGTGAGGATAACCTGAACCTACAGCACACATTGAATCCATATCATCCTGAAGGTCATCAATCTGGAACTCGAATTCAATAATTTCGCCTTCCTGGAAAGCTCTCTGTACAGGAATAGCCATCTCAACGTAGTAGGTCTTGCCATCACTGCCAAGAACAGTTGCATGCTTCATCTTTTCAACGTCGTCGCCCATTGAATCCTCATAACATGAGAATCTTACACCGTGAGCATCAGCATAGAAAAGGTGGTGAGCATCATTTGATCCGTCATAGGGAGCAAAGTGGTCTTCAAGGTCGTCACCTACACGAACTTCAACAGCATCGGAAAGGTGAGGATGAGCAGCAATCTCAATGTACTCAGGGTCAGCCTGAATAAGTGTGTTGTCAACTACATGAAAGAAAACATATACGTAGCTGTCATCGTAAAGTGCGTAAACTGTACCTGTAGCGGTTGTGTCTTCGCAGCTTCCACCGGAAATATAGTAAGCGTCAGCAGGACCGTGAAGCTTAAGTGTCATACTTTCGGTGTACATAGCATCGAGCTTACCGTCAATGGTAGGTGTTCCCTTAAGAACAAGCTCTTTAACTACTGTGCAGGTGTCCTCGTTAATATCTTCAAGAGCTGCAATAGCATTGAAGCTGAGAAGAGCAACGAGCATCATCAGCACTACTAAGAGTGAAGTGATCTTTTTCATAAAAGTTCTCCTTTAATATTTTTGGGCAATGCCCTTGTATTTCCTCCCGTGACGGAAGGTTTCTTACGCTGTAATGATACCACAGTTTAACATAAATGTCAATGGGTTTTGCTTAAAATCAGGACTGAAATACTATCATCTTTTGTTAGTTTTGTGCAAATCACTGAAATTCAATACCCGTTTATTTGCATTTTAAATAAAGGATATCATATTTTGTTTTTTGACAACTTTTTTGTGATTTTATATGTTGAAAAACATATCTGCATCAATTATAATACTCTTGTATAAATGGTATGAAATTTTATATCAAATAATTACCAAGGAGATAAAAAATATGGCAGAACTCAGATTTAACCCAATGACACAGGACTGGGTGATGATTGCTTCACACAGACAGAACAGGCCTCAGATGCCTAAAGACTGGTGTCCCTTTTGTCCGGGAAGCGGAAAGGTTCCGGATGAATTCGAGGTCTTTGAGTATGACAACGACTTCCCTTCTATGATGCAAAACCCACCCCAGCCCGACGACGTAGCTACCGATCTCTTTAAAACCGCCCCTTGCTACGGAAAGTGTGAAGTAATTCTCTATTCCAGTAATCACACTATCACTCTTCCTGAACTCTCGCAGGAACACGTCGAAAAACTCGTCAACCTCTGGTGCGAAAGATTTGAAGCTATCAGACAAGATAAGAACATCAAATATGTTCTCATATTTGAAAACAGAGGCGAAGCAGTTGGAGTGACAATGCCTCACCCTCACGGTCAGATTTACGGATATTCTTTCATTCCAAAGAAGCTCGAACTTGAATTTGAATCATCCAAAAAACATCTTGATAAAACAGGAAAATGTCTTTTCTGCGACATCATAAACGAAGAAAAGAAAGAAAACAAACGTATTATTTTCGAAAATGATGACTTTATTGTTTTTCTCCCCTTCTGGTCGGAATACCCTTATGGCATTATGGTTGCTTCAAAAAGTCACAAGCAATACATAACTGATTTCAATGAATCGGAGAAGAAAAATCTTGCTGCTGCAGTTCGTGAAGCTGCAGGTACGCTCGACTGTCTCTTCGACTTTCCCTTCCCCTACATGATGTGTATGCATCAGGGAGCGGTTAACGGCGAAGAAACCGATTATCATCATTTTCACATTGAGTTCTTCCCTCCAATGCGCTCTAAGGATAAAATTAAATTCAACGCTTCGAGTGAAACCGGAGCTTGGGCTCATTGTAATCCTACATGTCCCGAAGAAAAAGCAATTGAACTCAGAGAAGCCCATGCAAAATATGTATCGGAGGACAAATAAATGACTGTAGCAGAAATAAAAAAAGAGTTTATAAAGCGTTTTGGCGGAGATGAAAACGAAGTTAGAATTTTTGCATCTCCCGGACGTGTTAATCTAATCGGAGAACATATTGATTATAACGGAGGCTCTGTCCTTCCTGCCGCAATAACTCTTGGTACCACTATTGCCGCAAGAGCCAGAAACGACAGAAAGTTGGTTATGGAAGCAACCGACCTTAGCGACCATGTTGTTGTTGACCTGGACAAAATCGATGACTACAAAGACCTTTGGTGGGGTAATTACCAAGCGGGTGTAGCCAAAGAACTTATGCTTGATAATTATGACCTTGTTGGTGCAGATATGCTCTATGATGATACACTTCCTCACGGCGGAGGACTGTCCTCATCTGCTGCCATAGAAGTTGCAACAGCACTCACACTTACCGTTTTTGCAAATGAAAACGCCGGAAAAACAGAAAAAGTAGATATGATACAGATGGCACTTATAGGACAGAGAGCCGAAAGGAATTATGCCGGTGTATCCTGCGGAATTATGGATCAGTTTGCTTCTGCTATGGGCAAAGAAAACTGTGCTGTGCTTGTTGACTGTGCAACACTTGATTATAAGCATGTTCCCCTTGAGCTCGGAGATTGCAGTATAGTCATCACTAACACAAACAAAAAACGCAGTCTTATTACTTCAAAATATAATGAGAGATGCGATGAATGTGCTAAAGCGCTTGCTGATATTCAGACTGTTATTCCCGATATTAAATTACTCGGCGAACTCACAACCGAACAGTTTGAAGCTAACAAAAATGCTATAAAATGTGACATATGTAAAAAGCGTGCCGAACATGTTGTTTACGAATGTGACAGAGTTGCTAAATCGGTAGAAGCTTTACAAAAAGGAGATATAACTGAATTTGGAAAACTTCTTAATGCATCTGGTGATTCACTCCGCGACCTATACGAAGTAACAGGAATCGAACTTGATACTCTCGTAGGTGCCGCAAGAAGTGTTAAGGGATGCGTAGGCTCAAGAATGACCGGCGCAGGCTTTGGCGGCTGTACGGTTAGTATCGTACAAAACGATTCTATTGAGGAGTTTAAGGAAACAGTTCACAAAATTTATACCGAAAAAATCGGATATGAGCCTTCTTTCTACATCACAACTCCCGGTGACGGCGGAAGAGAAATAAAATAATTGATAACGATATAAAACAAAGCCTCGCAGAGATACTGCGAGGCTTTGTTTTTAATTATTTGATACAATTTTAACCTTACATCCATTACCGATGCCACACGCATTTGCATCATCTGTGTCCAGATGCATTTCAAGTGCAAATTTGTCGCTGACACGAACCTGAACATCGTAAAGTGTTGTTCTCTTGCCGTCACCCTTTGCTTCAACTGCTACATATTCACCGTCTTTGACACCAAATTTTTTGCCGTCTTCAAGACTCATATGTATATGTCTGTTTGCAAGAATACATCCTTCTTTGAGAGTAACAATTCCCTTGGGACCAACTATAGTAATAGGTGCTGAACCTTCGATCTTTCCGGATTCGCGAACGGGCGGCTTAACCTTCAGAGTAAAAGAATCTGTTCTTGAAATTTCAACCTGAGACTCTTTTCTTACAGGACCAAGTACCCGAACTCCCTCGATAGCCTTAAGCGAAGGACCTATAAGCGTGAGCTGTTCTTTACAAGCATACTGACCGGGCTGAGAAAGATCCTTAAGCTTTGTAAGCTCATAACCTTTACCAAACAGTGTTTCAAGATGTTCCTGAGAAAGATGTATATGTCTGTTAGACACTCCAACAGGCACAAGAGCTTCCTCACTTTGGCAAGCAGAAATGACCTTATTAACTATTTCACTAATTACTTTTACATCGTACTCCATTATCATAACTCCTTATCAGATAATTCTGAAGCTGTCAGCAAGAACACATCTACGCTGTCTGGTAAAGCTTCTTGCCGAGGTGATACCTTCTCCGGTAGGACCTGCAATAGTGAAAGTTGCATGTCCTTCTCCGCCAAATCCGATACCTGCATAGGAAGGAGCGTTTTTAACAAAAATAGTTGTTTCTACCGCTTTAGCAAATTTTGAAAGATTATCAATGTTCTTTGAATGCATATGTGCTGTATGACGGCAACCATGCTCAGCCTTAACTGCAAGCTCTACAGCCTGATCTATATTGTCTACTCTTACTATAGGAAGAATAGGCATCATCAACTCATGCTGAACAAAATCGTGTTCAAAAGGAACTTCGCAAATGATACATCTGATATCCTTGCTTACTTCAACGCAAATCATTTTAAGAATAACATCAGCGTTTCTGCCAACACAATCACGATTAACAACCTTAGAAGTCTTACCGGCTTTGTTCGTCTTTTCCTGAAGAACAATCTTTGCAAGAGCATCAGCCTGCTCAGAGGTAATCATATATGCACCTGCTTTTTTCATACCGGAAATAAGCTCATCTGCAATATTTCTGAAAGCAAATACTTCCTTTTCAGCAATACAAGGAAGATTGTTGTCGAAGGTACATCCATCAATGATGTCTTTTGCAGCCTTCGCAATGTCAGCTGTATCATCAACAATTACAGGAGGATTTCCTGCGCCTGCTCCTATTGCCTTTTTGCCGGAAGAAAGAACGGCTTTAACAACACCGGGACCGCCTGTGCATACAAGTAACTTAATAAGAGGATGAGACTGCATTATAGCTGCTGAATCAAGAGTGGGCTTGTCCATTGAGCAAACAAGAACATCAGGACCGCCTGAAGCCTTCGATGCTCTGTTTACGAGGTCAACCGCATAATTAGAGGTAGCTATGGCGTTAGGATGGGGATTGAATACAACACCGTTACCGGCGGCTATCATGCCAATTGAGTTGCATATAACCGTTTCACTGGGATTAGTACTGGGAGTTATAGCGCCAACAACACCAAAAGGTGCCATTTCAATAAGAGTAAGACCGTCATCTCCTGTCTTAGCAGTTGAAACAATATCCTCGGTTCCAGGCGTTTTATCAGCAACAAGAATGTGTTTGAGTCTCTTGTGATCGACTCTGCCCATACCTGTTTCCTCAACACCTATTTCAGCCATAACAGGAGCCTCTTCTCTTGTGAGACGGCGTATCTCTGTAATTATCTTTTCGCGCTTTTCAACCGACATATCTCTAACAGCCTTGTAGCCCTTGTTAGCGGCTTCAATAGCTTCATTCATATCGCTGTAAATGCCGATAAGCTTTCTGCCGTTATACTGGGTTGAGTCCCATTTAGCAGCAGGTTTAGCAGCAGAATCTATCTGCATCGCACCAATTACCTTCTCCACAATAGACTTAATCTCATTCTCCGTAATCTGTGCCATAATATCAATCCTTTCACTGTATAATTTGCGTTAATAAATCAACTCAATATTTCTTTTTTCAAACTCTTTGATGCATTCGTCATCCGGTTTAAAGTCTGTGACTACAATGTCAATATCATTGAGTTCGCATATTTTAACAAAAGAAATTTTGTTAAACTTCGTATTGTCAACTGCGAGAATTACTTTATTAGCATTTTTAACAAAGCTCTTCTTCAAATCAGCGTTGTTCTCTCTTGTGTCCGTTATGCCTTTCAATAAGTCAAGTCCTTTGCAAGACATAACAGCGTAATCGGCGTGATAATTAGATATGACCGCGGTAGCGGAGGCACTTAAAAATGACATAGAATCCTGTCTGTAAGTACCGCCTGTTGATATGATACGCCAATCGTTTGTTGCCGGAAGGTCAAGTAAAATTTCAACAGAATTTGTTATAAGTGTTAAATTATGTTTATTAAATATGCTCTTAACAGTAAACAAAGCTGTTGTACTTGCATCAAGCATAATAGTGTCGCCGTCTTGAATTAAGTCACCAATTTTTTCGGCTATATACTTCTTTCCTGACACGTTAGTAAGCTTTCTTACAGTATACGGCAGCTCAGCTGTCATATTATCGCTTTTTACAGCCCCACCATAGGTTTTCTTAGCGAAGCCTTCCCTTTCAAGCTTCTCAAGGTCACGTCTTATCGTTTCCTCTGTAACAGAATACAAAACTGCAAGATCGCTTACAATTACCTTTCCGTCAAGCATAAGCTTTGAAAGTATTTCGTTTTTTCTCTCAATCGGTAACATTTAAATCACCTTAAAGAATATTTTTCCAGAGCTTTTCATCAGGACCAGCGATAACTGAACTGTCAAGGAACATTCCGTTTCCGCCAGCTCCGGCAATTGCTTTATCTATCGCAGACTTTACAGCAGAAACTTCACCTGTAAGTAACAGATAGGATTTACCACACATACCACGTGCAAGTCTCAATTCTATAAGGTCAACAATAGCGGTTTTAGCCGCAGTATCTGCCGCAACTATAGCTGATGCTACAGAATATGTTTCGAGTACACCCAACGCCTTGGGATTTTCGATAGAAATCGTTCCGTAAATCGCGCCGAAAAGTGATTCGTGAGGATTACCTAATACAAATGTATCAATCAAATGTTCGGTAGCGTGTTTGGACGCTGCATCGACAGCGGCACGAACAGCACTTAAATCACCTTCGATAAGAACAAAGTACTTACCAGGGCACACAGTTTCTGCGTGTATGATATCAACTTCAGTAGTTTTTACCATAATATCGGCAGCGGTAATACCTGAGGAAACTGTCTTGAATTCAACAAGACCGATTGCCTTACCCATTAACATCTACCTCCTTTTGCAATAGTAATATATTTATTGTTAATATCTCTGACAACACCGTCAATTGACGAGTGAATATTTACACCTAACTTTCCTTCTTCGGCGTTTGCAATAAGCTGCCCTGCAAGAACGGTATCTCCAACCTTAACGCAAGGTGTAGAAGGAACACCGATATGCTGAGAAAGCATTATCTTAACTGTTTCGGGTACAACTGCAACATCTGTGATAGGTGCAGAACCGTCATATTTTGCAAGGCCAAGTCGAGAAAGAAGTCTCGGTAACGGAACTCTTCTGTATGTTCTTGACTCCGGTACCGGATCCGGTTTAACGCCCTTGGGAGGAGATATTCCCGCCGCTCTCATCCCCTTCTTAAACTCATCTATCAGGAGTCTGGGAGACAGTCCCTGCTGGCATGAGTACATTTCGCAAAGAGCACAACCGCAACAGAACATTGCGTCAAGATACGGCTGTACCTTCACTGTGTCATTATTTGATACAACTCTCATAAATTCGTGAGGCTGAATCGGATGTCCAAGCAAAAATCTCGGGCAAAGGTCAGTACAGAATCTACACTGACAGCAGGAAGCCATCGTTCGTTTCAAATCAACAGCGGGTTTAACTTTCTTTCTCGTTACAACGTAATGATCCTGTGGCAATACAATAACTGCATTTGTTGTTTTTGTAACATAATCAGCATCACTGCCGAGTCGTCCCATCATAGGACCGCCCATAACGAAAGCGGGATCTTTTACAGTCACACCGCCGCTCAACTCAATGACTTCCGAAATCTTTGTTCCGATGGGAACCAAGAATGTCTGAGGAGTCTTAACTTCACCGGTAATAGTAACATACTTGTTTATAACCGGTGTATTGTTATTAACAGCATGGTAAACATTGTACATTGTCTCAACATTAAAGACGGTAACACCAACAGACGACGGAATAGCTCCCGGAGGAACAACACGTTGAGTAGTTTCGTATATAAGTACTACTTCATCACCTGCAGGATATATTTCATCAAGTTTCGATATGGATATATTTTCAAAAGAAGCAAGTTCGCTTTCGACAGCCGCAATAGCTTTTTTGTATGCTTTTTTCAAAGCAACAATAACCGACTTTGCTCCTATTGTTTTCGCAACTAAATCAAGTGCCCACATAATTTCATAGGCATTTTTTTCAAGCAGAGTTCTGTGAAGTCTGAGCAAGGGCTCACACTCCGCACAATTAAGAATTATAGTATCAACACTTTTATCAAGTTTTGCGTATGAAGGAAATCCGGCACCTCCGGCACCAACTACACCTGCATCTCGCAAAATTTTCTTCAATTCATCAAAATTCATTTCTTAGGTACCCCCGACAAACCAACACCGTCATCAACTATTCCAACTATCGCAGCATCAATAGGCGCTGTTTCCATACCGCAACCAATACGTGCGGCACTGCCAACGGCTACAAGAACAATCTCGCCGATACCTGCACCGATATTGTCAACCGCAACAATTCTGTTTGTTGTGTCACCTATTACTTCAAGCGGTTCTACAAGCATAAATTTATTACCTACAAGATTTTCATTCTTGCGAGTTGATACAATGCTTCCGATTACTTTTCCGACGATCATTTGATAATTTCCTTTCAACTTAGGTTATTAGGGTTGGTTGTTCTCTTCCCGGATAAACCGGGAAGAGAACATAAAGTAATTTTACTTAATGATGGGGAGAATCTTCTCTACATCAGCGTGAGGTCTGGGGATTACGTGGATAGCAACTACTTCACCAAGCTTTGCTGCTGCTGCTCCGCCTGCCTCTGTTGCAGCATTAACTGCTCCAACGTCGCCTCTTACCATAACGGATACAAGTCCGCTACCGATCTTTTCGGTTCCGATAAGAGTTACATTTGCTGCCTTTACCATTGCATCTGCTGCTTCAATTGCCGCAACAAGACCTCTGGTTTCTACCATTCCAAGTGCTTCAAGTGCCATGTTCATTTCCTCCTGAAATTTATTTTAATTTATTTTTTGTGTATTGCTGACTTATTTAATGATGGGGAGAATCTTCTCTACATCAGCGTGAGGTCTGGGGATTACGTGGA
>CAZYTA010000071.1:0-8749 GCA_964650465.1 uncultured Oscillospiraceae bacterium
TGCCTTCCCGCTACCGACCACCCATCAATTCTCCGTTAAGAACATCACGGTAATGTGTGGCGCAATTTTATTAAAAAAGCTGCTCTCCGCTTTACCTTGATTTAATTTTTGTGCGTATATTGAGAAGGCGTACAATAATAGGACTGAGAACAATGTTTACCGCCAGCTCTATAGGGAAATTAATAAGCCCGAGACCGAAAATAAAATACTTGGTTATGTTCTCGCTGTATTCGGATACGGAAGCCCATGAAAGAATCGTATCATAAAAGAATACAAAACACCCCAAAAGGAACACTCCCGTATTGACTATCGGACACACAATTGCCGCCATAATAACCGCGAGAAGCCTGTTTTTCTTCTCAAACAAGCCATATACCACACCGGAAATCAGACCGCACAGGGTACCTTTTAACAGTACGGTTATAACAGTTCCCAAGGGATTGATTGTAAGGAAAGCCGCAGCATCTCCGTTGAGAAGAACAACCATTCCGAAAACAAATCCCAGCCATGCACCTGTCAAAGGACCGCAAGTTGCCGCACCTATAACAATTGGTACAAGTACAAGTGAAACCTGGAAAAGTCCGAAGCGTATAAACGCTCCTGCAAACTGAAGCACTATAACAAGAGCTGTCAAAAGTGCTGTGAGCGTCAGTATTTCAACCGACATTCTTTTTTTGTTCATAATAAAACCTCCTGCTGTCGTTCGCTCATGGCGATACAACGCTTAATATTTATTATAAAGAGCATAGCTCTGTATAACCTATGAGTTTTTCTTATATATCAGATTCATACCCTTCAAAACAAGATAATCATCTATCATTATGTTATGATTGCAATACGGTATAACATTTTTTGCCGTACTGCCTGTTGCAATAACCTGAGTTTCTTTTCCCATTTCAATGTAAAACTTCTCAATCATGCCGTCTATCATACATGCGTTGCCGAAAAGAACTCCCGACCGCATACTGTCAACTGTGTTTTTACCAACAACCGAGCGCGGTGCTTCAAGACTTATCTGCGGAAGCTGAGCTGTGGAATCTATCAGCGCCTTTAAAGAAATATTTACACCGGGGACAATAGAAACTCCTATAAAGGTTCCGTTATCGTCAACAGCAAGAATTTTTGTAGCAGTGTCCATATCAATTACAATCACAGGTGAACCGTAAATGCTGTGAGCAGCAACGGCAGAGCATATCAAGTCCGACCCCACGGAAGAAGGCGTATCACAATGAATATTTATCCCTGTTTTAATACCCGGACCGATAACCAATGCTTCCACACTGTATGCAAATTTAATAGCTTTTTTTATTGTACTGTTCAATATAGGGACTACCGATGATATGATCGCACCGTCTACAGATGCTTTGTCGATGCCTTGCAAATTCAAAACATCAGCTATAGTTACAGAATACTCATAAACGGTTTTTCTTTCGTCGGTTGAAATCTCCGCAACGAAAGAAAGGACATCTTTGTCAAAGCCTCCGATTACAATATTGGTATTACCTATATCAATGGCAAGTATCATAAAACTTCTCCGAGATTTATTTGTTATATAAATTTAAAAATTTACTTATTTTTATTTTTGCATCGAAGCATTTTTTTCCTGTAGTCTTGTTTTGTGCCGCAAAATAGTATGTGCTGTCAATCGCTTGAGTGTTATACTCAAGTAAAAGCTCATCGCCAAGCTTAGCCTCGGCAATATAATCTATCCTTACTTCGGAAACAAACGAATCCTGTGAAATTCCGCACAAGGCATCAAGGCATATATCAGGATACCTTGTATTGTTCATATGTTTATTTTCATCTATATCACCAAAAACAACAGTGTAGGGATAAACAGATATATCAACTGCATCCGGAAAGGAAAACCTGTCATCTATTTCAAAAGAACAGAGTTCCTTTGGTGAATTTAAATTGCCTTCTATAACGTTGGGGCGGCACAAACGCCGCGAATTGATATCCATGAGCACCCAATAGGAGCTTGTCTCCCCTACAAGCTCGCCGTTTCTTGTAAGAGTGTAATCTCGTATAAAGCTGACGCCCTTTACTTTCCTGTGTGATGACTCCAGCTTTAGTTCATCGTAAGAAAAAATCGGCTTATAGAACACAGATTTCATTTTAGCAAGAACAAAAACTATTCCGCTGTTCAAAAGAGACTCATATGTCAAGCCTACTGCATCAAGGTCTTCCTGAGCAATTTGCTGAAAATACTTATAAACTGAGGACAGCTTATGTGTTTTATTGTAAATAACATCATAGCTGCAAATTAAAACACTTTTCTCTTTAGACATCAAATTCACCTCGAGGAATATATTAACACAATAAAGAGATTTTGTCAAAGATTAATTTTTATATTGATTAAAATTTAAAAGTATGTTAAAATATATTGAGGTGATATGCTTGAATTATACAGAAGCGCCAAGCTTCCTGAAATCGTTTATAATGCAAAAAAAAATTATCGAAAACCGTTCTGACCTTACCGTCAATGAATATTGCCTTGATCTTTGTAATTTTTTTAAGTACATTTATGCAAAAAAAAATAAGATAGGCGAAAACGAGGTCGATATAGATAATATAAAGATGGACTTTGTTCTGTCTGTTAGAAGCGAAGACATATACGACTACATGCTTCACATAGCATTGGACAGAGGAAACCAAGCATCAGCAAGGGCAAGAAAACTCGTGGCTATACGAGGATATTTTGCACATTTAAAAAAAGAAAAGCTATTAAACGAAAATCCTGCCGCGGACATCAGTTCACCAACAGTCAAGCAAGCCTTACCAAAATATCTCACCCTGTCAGAATCACAGCGCTTGCTTGATGCAGTTGAACTTGACAAAAACAATACAAACAAAGAGCGAGATTACGCAATACTTGTACTTTTTCTTAACTGCGGCATGAGACTTTCTGAGCTTGTCGGCATCAACCTTAATGACATAAATCACGCCGAATCAAAGCTCACTGTAACAGGTAAAGGCAACAAGCAAAGAACAATTTATTTAAATTCAATGTGTACAGATGCTCTGAATGCATATTTGAAAGTACGTAAGGGTATACACTGCAAGGACAGCAATGCACTGTTTGTCAGCCGTAATAATAACCGCATCTGTAACAAAACAGTTCAATGGACTGTACAAAAATATCTTAAGCTTGCAGGGCTGTCCGGCAAAGGTCTTTCAACACACAAATTAAGACACACAGCCGCAACTCTTATGTATGGCACCGGACAGGTTGACATTCGTGTTTTAAAAGATATTTTAGGTCACGAACAATTAAATACAACTCAGATTTATACACATGTTAGCGACCAACAAATGAAAAGAGCAATTGATTTAAATCCGCTTTCAAATCAGGATGTAAAAGAGGAAGGAAAAATATGAAATCAATCATGGACAAAAATGTACATTCCCTTACTGAAAGAGTATTCAGTGAAATTGAACAAGCTATTTTATCGGGAGTCTATTCTGTGGGTAACCAGCTTGTTGAATCAAAGATTTCTCTCGAGCTTGGTGTCAGCAGAACACCTGTCAGAGAAGCACTGAAGCAACTCGAACTGGAAGGACTGGTAACGACAATCCCTAACAAGGGCACCTTTGTTGTCGGTGTATCAACACAGGATATTCTTGATATTTATACAATCAGAGTTGCAGTAGAAGGTATCAGCTCTCAGCTTGCCGCTGAAAGAGTAACAGACAGCGAAATTAAGGAGCTTGAAAATCTCGTAGAGCTGCAAGAATTCTATGCATCTAAAGGCGACATTTTTCAATTACTTCAGCTCGATACAAAGTTTCATGAAATTATATATGAAATATCAGGAAGCAGAATACTCAAGCATACACTGGCTTCATTTCATAATCAGCTAAAAAGAGCAAGAGAATCGTCATTGCTGACAACAGGAAGAACAATCACTGCAGTAAAAGAACACAGAGCAATATACGAAGCAATAGCTTCAAAGGATTCTAAAAAAGCTAAAGAATTAACCGAATTACATATATCAAATGCCAGAGATAATATACTCCTGATATTAAAAAACGGTAGCAGTAAATAACAATCACAACAGGTTGGTAAAGATTTTAAAGCGGAGAGCGCAGCGGCAATTCTCACCTATCACCGCCTTAATATATCTATATAAATCAAAACGGTGAGGCTGCTTCGCATGGAATTTTCTATTAAACATAAAAAGCATTGTGCGTGGTTAAAAGCGCACAATGTTTTTTATACTAAGTAATTGAATTTAAAATAACCTCGCCGTTATATTTTGTTGGGATACATCTTAAGTTACGATAGGCGAGAATTGCCTGCGGCGGCTCGCCGCTTTTACACAAAAAGGGAGATGCAAATTGCATCTCCCATAATTGTTAAATGAGAACTAATTAATTCCACTCCTGAGGAGGAAGCTCGTTACCTACTGTAACAATAACCTTACATGTTGCAGTATATCCACCGTCAACTGTAGTTACTGTAATATCAGCAACACCGGAACCAACAGCTGTAACAACACCGTCAACAACTGTAGCAACAGCTTCGTTTGAAGTTGACCATGTTACTGAAACATTCTCAGCATCAGCAGGAGTAACAGTAGCAACAAGATCTACAGTGTCTCCGATACTAACCTTAGCTTCAGTCTTGTTAAGTGCAACTGCTGAAACCTTCTTGCCTTCTACAACTGTTACATAGCACTCAGCAAAGAGTTCATCATTATCTTCTGAAATAACAGTGATGATTGTTTCACCTGTTGTAAGAGTTTCAAGAACACCATCCTCTGAAATGGTAGCTACATCTTCATTTGATGACTCCCAATAGAGGTTCTTCTGAGTTGTGTTAGAAGGTGTGAAGTTAACTGTGAAGGTGTGAGACTTGCCAACAACAATCTCGAGCTCTTCACAATCAAGTGCGATTTCTTCTACAGGAACATCCTGAGCAGCTACTACAGTAAGAGTGCACTTCTTGGAGATTGAAGGATCTTCAATTGAAGCAACCTTAATCTGAACAGTACCCTCAGCAACAGCGGTTACAAGACCGTTTTCGTCAACTGTAGCAACAGACTTGTCAAATGAACCCCATGTAACTGCCTGATTAGTTGCGTTTGTAGGAGTAATAACAGCTGAAAGCTGAATTGTTTCGCCAACAGCAATCTCAGCTGTTGAAGGAGAAACAGCTATAGCTGTTACAAATACAGTGGGAGTAACAACTGTAACCTGACACTCAGCAACGAATGAACCGTCAACTGTAGTTGCAGTAACAGTAGCCTTACCTGCAGCAACAGGAGTGAGCACACCGTTAGCAACGGTTACAACGTCTTCGTTGAGAGAAGCCCAGATAACTTCCTTATTTGAAGCTGTAGCGGGAAGAACTGTTGCAGTAAGAGAAGCTGTGTGTCCTTCATAAACTTCAAGAGCAGTAGCATCAAGTTCAATACCTGTAACTGCTACAGAAGGAACTGTTATAACACATGTATCTGTGAATGAACCGTCATCGGTAGTAACAGTAATAGTAGCTGTGCCGGCACCGACAGCAGTTACAACACCGTCACTTACACGAGCAACATCAAGGTCAGAAGATGACCAAGCCACTGTGCTAAATGTAGCGTTTGAAGGAGATACAGTAGCTGTAAGTGTCAATGTCTCACCTGCGTTAACTGTTGCTTCTGCTACGTCAAGCTCAACGCCTGTAACACTCTTGGTAGAATAAGCGGAGAAATTCAAGCCATTTTCGGAAGCATAAGTCTCTGCATATGAACCGCTGGAAGCATATACCTTAGAAATTCTACCATAAGCAAAAGCGCCACCCTCAGCCTTACAACCGTTAATAGTTGTAACGGAGTCGGGAATAACAACATTCGTAACGTTGTCTATGTTGTAGAAAATATTGGCATTGATTTCGGTTACACCGGCAGGAATTCTGAGAGTAACCATATTGTCCTGCTTGTTAGGTGTAAGAAGAGTATCACCAAAGTGAATTGTAAGATTTGAGCTTGCTCTGTTGGGGATTGAACCGTTACCGTTGTAAACGTTTGAACACCACTTAGCGGGATCGTTTACATAGATGTCAGTAAGGTATGTAAGTCCGTTACCGAATACCATGACACCTGTAGTAAATCCACCATTGTCAAATGTCATAGAAGTTGCTCTGTTAAGACCCTGGAGAGATGCATCACCAAAGTGTGTGATATTCTCATGGAATGTGATGGTCTTAATGCTGTAGCAGTAATAGAATGTATATCTGCTAAGCTCTGTTACCTCTGCGGGAATCTGAACATCAACAAGAAGCTCACCGTTGAGATAAAGTCCGCAGCCGGGTTTACGAGAAACAGGCTGTGATGTGTAAGACGAGAAATTAATTCCGCACCAAGCAGCAAGGTCCTTGATATGAACTTCGTTCATTGCACTACAACCCTTGAAGGCTGTATTCAAAACATACTTCAAGCCAGTACCGATGTGAAGCACTTCAAGAGCAGTACAGTTCTGGAATGCATACTGACCTATGGACACCAATGAATCAGGCAGAACAACCTCTGTCAAAGCTGAACATCCGATAAAAGCTGTGTTACCGATTGATGTTACGCCCTCTTCAATTACAAGGTTTTCAAGAGTAGCCTTGTAGCTATACCAAGGCATAGTCTTTGAAGAGTAGTTTGCCATATTACCGGTTCCGCTAATAACGAGAGTATTAGTGTCAGCATAGTACTGATAAGTGAGATTGTCAGAGTCAGACAAGCCACAACTACCGGTTTCAGTGGGTTTTGTTTCGGCGGATGCAACAACAGCGACAGCGAAGAGCATCAAGCACGCCAAAACAAGAGTAAGCGAAAGCTTTAATGTTTGTCTCATTTCAACACTTCTTTCTTAATAAATTTTTTGGGTAAAAACACCCTAATGTATCTACGGATATTATAGTATTGTTTTTCAAATAAGTCAAGTAATTTGTTAAGGTTTTATAATTTTTGGGAGTTTTAGCAAAAAAGGTGTATGAATTTTAATCATAATCAACAATCGGTAAAAATTTATTCAGTTTCAGTTCTTATTACCGTGTATCGGAGCAGGAATTTTTCCGCCGCGGTTAATAAACTTTTCAGCAGATGTATTCATAACCGGCATAATCGGAGCCCTGCCCAAAAGTCCGCCGAATTCAACGTAGTCTCCTACATTTTTATTCGGAACGGGTATTATTCTTACAGCCGTTGTCTTGCTGTTAACCATTCCTATAGCCATTTCGTCGGCAATCAGGGCAGAAATTGTCGAAGCTGCAGTATCTCCGGGGATAGCTACCATGTCAATACCTACACTGCAAACAGCCGTCATTGCTTCAAGCTTAGACAGTGTAAGCACGCCCGATGCCGCACTTTCAATCATACCGATATCCTCGCTCACGGGAATGAATGCTCCTGATAAACCGCCAACACTCGGACTTGCCATTGTACCGCCCTTTTTAACAGCGTCATTAAGAATGGCAAGCGCCGCAGTTGTACCGTGTCCGCCCACAGTTTCAAGTCCCATTTCTTCGAGAACATGTCCGACACTGTCTCCAATTACAGGTGTGGGAGCAAGCGACAAATCCACAATGCCAAACTCTGCATCAAGACGCTTTGCTGCTTCCTTTGCTATAAGCTGTCCTACTCTGGTAATTTTGAAGGCTGTCTTTTTAATAACTTCAGCAACCTCGGATATATCAGCATTCGGAACACTCTTCAATGCACGGTGTACAACGCCCGGACCCGAAACGCCTACATTTATTACTGTATCCCCTTCTCCGATTCCGTGGAAAGCACCTGCCATAAAAGGATTGTCCTCAACAGCATTGCAGAACACTACAAACTTGGCACACCCAAAGCCGTCTTTATCCGCAGTGAGCGATGCAGTTTCCTTAATCATTTCGCCGATAAGCTTGATGGCATCGAGATTTATTCCCGAGCGTGTAGAACCGACATTCACCGACGAACAAAGCTTATCTGTGGTTGCAAGCACTTCGGGTATGCTGTTTATAAAAGAACGCTCGGTAGCGGTCATGAATTTATGTACCAGCGCCGTATAACCTCCGAGAAAATCTACACCTACAGTTTTGGCGGCATTATCAAGAGCCTTTGCCAAAATCAGCTCTTTCCCCGGAAAATTTGCAGTCAGTATGCTTGCAGGAGTAATTGATATACGTTTGTTAACAATAGGTACTCCGTATATTCCGGAAAGCTCTTCACCAACCTTGACAATGTTCTGAGCTCTTTTGCAGATAGTATCATATACTGCATCAGCCGTCATTTTTGCATCATCTCTTATGCATTGCAAAAGAGATATTCCCATCGTAATGGTACGAACATCAAAATGCTCGTTCTTTACCATATTTATAGTTTCAAGTATTTCTTTGTTGTTAATCATATCTTCCTCTTAAATTTTGTGCATTGTATTGAAAATGTCCTCGTGCTGAACATAAATATCAACACCTATCTCGACTCCCATAAGCTTCATATCCTCTACAAGCTTTGTAAATTCAAGCTTACTTGAAGAAATATCAACAAGCATTACCATTGTAAAAAAGCCCTGCATTATTGTTTGGGAAATATCCTCAATATTAATATCATTTTCTGCAAGTTTCGTACTTACCTTGGCTATGATGCCCGACTTGTCTTTGCCTATTACAGTTATAATTGCCTTCATGTTATTTTCCTTTCATTTTTATTTTTTCTATTTTAACATATATCTTTAAAAAAAGCAATAACCCCGACAAATGCTCGGTGGTCGTAAAACAGTAATATGC
>CAZYTA010000072.1:0-8676 GCA_964650465.1 uncultured Oscillospiraceae bacterium
CCGAAACCGACTTGTACCAAGCCATAGACGATTACATAGAGTTTTATAACACACGCCGACCGCATTCAAAGATCCAATACAAGACTCCTGAACAAAAAGAACGGGAATATGCGATTGCTTTCGGGATAATTAAACTTGAATAATCGGACTGTGGGGGGTCGAAAGTGATGTTTTGATTTTGGCTTTTCTCAAAATTCACATTTTTCTATTTTTGAGTCCGATTGAAAAATAAAAAATGCGACCTCGAAAAGTCGCATAAAATAAGGATTGATAAAGAAAACACCATTGTCATTCGAACTTTGAGGGTTCGGATTTCAATGGTGTGTTCAGATGGTTGCGGGGAGGGGATTTGAACCTCCTGACCTCCGGGTTATGAGCCCGACGAGCTACCAAGCTGCTCTACCCCGCGATATAGATTGTATAAATGGTGCCGGAAACCGGGCTTGAACCGGTACGGGATTTTCATCCCACGGGATTTTAAGTCCCGGGCGTCTGCCAATTCCGCCATTCCGGCACATATATCGGTTTCCCGAGTGCCTATATATAATAACACAGGCACTCGGTTTTGTCAAGTGTTTATTGGATTTTTCTTTAGTTTATTTTTTTAAAAGGCACATTTTGTCGGTTACTGTTTCTTTTTGAGCTTTGCATATGTACCCATAAGCTTCTTGGTTCCGCAGGTATCAAAAGCAATCTCATAAAGCGTATCTGCGCCCATCGGTTTCTTTAAAGTAACCATTCCCTCTCCGAAAAGGGCATGAATAACTGTATCACCGACATTGAATGCATCGTGAGGAGTTTTAGGCTTTGCGGGCTGCGATGCTGTATGTGTAGCTACTGATGTTTTTGGAACATATTTTTCAGCAAAACCTCGAACATTGGCAATTCGCTGTTCTTCGTTTAAGCTGTGAATAAGCTTCAAAGGTATTTCCTTAAAGAAGCGTGAGGTCTTATTTATGGAAGTTCTGCCGAACATAAGTCTTTCTGACACGTTTGTGATAATCAATTTTTCACGGGCACGGGTAATAGCAACATACATCAAGCGTCTTTCTTCCTCAATTTCTTCATCCGAATTCATAGACATGGATGACGGGAGAATATTTTCCTCCATACCGGGCAGAAAAACCACGGGAAATTCAAGTCCTTTGGCACTGTGAATAGTCATCAGAACAACAGCATCGGAATCCTTATCATATCCGTCAACATCTGCAACAAGGGCAACCTCCTCCAAAAAGCCTCCAAGGTCACCCTCGGGGTTATCCTCGTTATACTTTATGGCATTTGATATAAGCTCATTGATATTGTCGAGTCTGTCGCGCTCATCCTCCAGTGAATTGTGAAGCATATCAACATAACCCGAATCATATGCAACCTTCTTTATCAATTCACTGACAGGTTTGGTGAGCATAGCTTCTCTGAATGATTCTATTAACTCGGAAAATGCAATCAGCTTGGATGCGCTCTTTTTCAAAGCGACATATGCATCTGCATTTCTGATAATATCATAAACCGAAACATTCTCTGCCGATGCAAGGGTCTTGACAGCTGCAAAGGTGGTATCGCCTATTCCTCTTTTAGGAAGATTTATAATTCTCTCAAGCTTGACAGTATCATGAGGATTGACAATAACGGAAAGGTAGGAAACGATATCCTTGATTTCCTTTCTGTCATAGAACCTGAGACCGCCAAGCAATCTATGCGGTACAGCAGATTTTGACATTGCAATTTCAAGGTTATTTGATTGTGCGTTCACTCTGTAAAGGACCGCAAAGTCACGGTATGTATATTTTCCGCTCTTTACGTATTCGTTTATCCTGTCAACGATATATCGGGCTTCGGAATCCTGGTTGTCCAGCTTGAAGTAATCTATCTTCTCCCCTTCTCCTGTCTGTGTCCAAAGCACCTTGCCCTTTCTGCCTTCATTATTCCCTATGACTGCATTTGCGGCTTCAATGATATTTCCTGTGGAGCGGTAATTCTGCTCAAGATATACAACCTTTGCATTCTTAAACTGTATATCGAAATCAAGTATATTTCTGACAGTAGCGCCGCGGAACTTGTAAATACTCTGGTCATCGTCTCCTACTACCATCACGTTCTCATATTGACTGCAAAGCAATCTCATAAGCTTAAGCTGAGCACCGTTTGTATCCTGATATTCATCGACAAGCACGTATTTAAAGCGTGAGCTATACCTGTCAAGAACATCAGGAGCGGTTTCAAAAAGCTTTATGGTAAGGCAAATTATATCATCAAAGTCAACAGCGTTAAAATCCTGCAGTGACTTCTGGTATTTTTCGTATATTGCAAAGATAGCTTTTTCTCGATATTCCTCGCTGAAGGCTTCTTCGGAATCGGGGTATATCAGATTATTTTTCATTCTTGAAATGGCAGACAAAACAGACTTTGCAGCAAACATTTCATCGTCAAGGTCAAGCTCCTTGACAATATTCTGAATAAGCTTCTTGGAGTCATCGGTATCATATATATTGAAATTTGTATTATACCCTATCCTGTCAATATGCTGTCTTAAAATTCTGACACATATAGAGTGGAATGTTCCTGCCCAAATATCCTTTGCACGCTCACCGAGAATCGTTGTAAGACGCTCCTTCATTTCGTTGGCAGCTTTATTGGTAAAGGTAAAGGACAAAATTTCCCATGGTGCGCAGGGGGCGCTTTTAAAATTGAGAAGAAGGCTCTTAAGCTCTTCACGAGGAATGTTATCAATATTTGCATAAATCTGCTCAAAGGTAGTAACAAGTCCCTCATTGATGCCCGGCATTTCTTCCCTGCTGTAATATGCATCACCGAAATCAATTATATGGGCTATTCTGTTTACAAGGACAGTGGTTTTTCCGCTGCCTGCACCCGCAAGTACAAGAAGCGGTCCTTTTACGGAAAACACCGCTTCTTTTTGCTTGCTGTTAAGCCTTGGATAATATGCTTCAAATAGTTTTCTTTTTATGTTCTGATATCTATTATTAAGTTCTGTATTCATTATATTACAAATCCACCGTTTACGTTTATTACTTCACCTGTTATAAATTCCGATTCCGCCAAAAAATAAACGGCATCCGCTACATTTTCAGCCTTTCCGAGAGTGCCGAGAGGTGTTTCGTCGGCAATGGCATCAAGCTCTTCCTTGGAATATTCACCCAGCATATCTGTAGCAATTGCGCCCGGCGCAACGGCATTTACACATATTCCTGACGGAGCAAGCTCCTTGGCAAGAGCCTTTGTAAAACCGATAACGCCTGACTTGGATGCCGAATAAGCAACCTCGCAGGAAGCTCCTGTAACGCCCCACATAGACGACATATTAATAATGCTTCCCCTGCCCTGTCTGAGCATTTGAGGAATTATTTCTCTTGAAGTATAAAAAATTGAGCCAAGATTGGTGTTAATTACCGTTTCCCATTGGGTATCTGTCATATCCTGCAAAAGACCTGAATAAGATATACCTGCATTATTGACAAGTACATCTACTTTACCGAAATGTTGGACAACCGAATTGACAGCGTTTTTTATTTCATCCGACTTGGAAACATCGCATTTGAGACATAAAGCCCCAATGCTTTCTGACATCTCGCAAGCAAGTGCATCACTGGTCTTATACAAAACTGCAACATTCCAACCTTGAGCGGAAAACTTTTCCGCACAAGCTCTTCCTATTCCGCGTGTTCCGCCTGTTATTAATACCGTTTTCATATCATACCCTTTTGAAAATATCCCTGCCCGAAGCGTCTATTGCACAAAATGTCGGCATATCCTTAACCGTAAGGCGTTTTATTGATTCGCAACCAAGCTCTGGAAATGCAATTACCTCACAGGAGGTAATACAGCTCGCTATATACGCTCCTGCGCCGCCTACCGCACAAAGGTAAAGCGCTTTGTTGCGTACAATAGCTTCTACTACCTCGGGACTTCTCCCGCCCTTTCCAATCATACACGCAAGTCCCATATCAAGCAGCGTAGGAGTAAAGCCATCCATTCTTGACGAGGTTGTTGGACCGCAAGAGCCTATGACAGTACCAGGTCTTGTCTCGGTTGGACCTGCATAATATACGGATGCTCCTTTTATGTCAAAGGGCAACGGCTCAGATGCCTTGATAAGCTCAAGCATTTTCTTATGTGCGGCATCTCTTGCCGTATACAGAGTTCCGCTGACAAACAGTTCATCCCCGGCTTTTACCTCTTGAGAAACAACAGCAATATCCTCCAGATTACAGTAAAGCTTACTCATTCGAATCAGTACCTATCCTTGAAAGAGTATCGTCAAGTGATGCTGTAAGCTTATCAATAAGAGTCATAAACTCGGTCTTTGATGTCTCTATTATCTTCTTGTTTTCCGCAACAATCTGTCTCTTTGTTTCGTTTGCTTCGGCGAGTATTTTTTCAGCTCTTTCCTCGGCAATCCGCACCTTTTCCTTAGAGGTGTGCTCTGCCTCCAACATTATATCGGCATATGAGCCTTGCATAGTTTCGTATTTCTGCGCCTTCTCGGCATTAAGAGCTCGTGTCTCATCGCTCATTGACAACTGAGCTTCAAGCTCGGCACACTTAGCTTTGAGTTCTGCTACCTCTGTGCTCAGGCGCTTGGATTCGGTCTGAGCGGAACGAAGCCTTTCGTTGAGTTCGTTCACACGTTCAACCTGCTCACTGTTGAGCTTTTCGATAAAGCTTATAACATCATTCTTATTATAACCTGATAAGGCTGTTCTGAAATAAATATCGTTTGACATCTTTATGTATCCTTTCGGGCATTGTTATATATAGTAGTATATCACAAAAATTTCAATTTGTTAAGTATTATTTAGAATTTTTGGTGGAAATATGTTAGAAGTTATCAAAAATATAGTATGGAGTCCTGTAACTGTACTTAATCTTGGGCTGTTGGGACTGATAATTCTTATTAAGACTCGCTTTTTTACAATTATCAAATTACCTGTCATCTTCCGCGACACAATTTTTTCGGTTAAACAAAACAGAAAAGCTTTCAGCTTGATGTGTACATCTCTGGGAGGAACGATAGGCGTAGGAAATGCCGTCGGAACAGCAGGTGCAATAATTGAAGGCGGCGCAGGCGCAGTATTCTGGATGGCGATTGCGGGACTGCTTGGAATGGCAATAAAATACATTGAGGTTTACCTGTCCCTGATTTTTAACGGACCTATAGGTTACATAGAAAAAGGAATCGGTTCAAAGGTAATGGCTTGGGTATATGCTTTTTTATGTATCGGCGTGTCCTTCGGTATGGGAAATATGTCACAGGTCAAATCGGCACTTGTTGCAATAGAAGGAGCAGTTCCGATACACCGATGCTTGATGTCATTTATCTTTGCCACAGCTTTTTTATATATTGCAAAGGGCGGGCTTGATAAAATACGAAGGTTTTCGGAGGCTGTAATCCCCTTTATATCACTGTTTTATATTGTTCTGTTAGCAGTAATACTGTATAGACAAAGAGAATTTTTGCCAAGCGCCAAAGACAGTATTCTCAGCGGCTCGGGGATATTTACAGGTATCAAATGGGCTTTGATAAAGCAAGGAATAACAGGAGGCTTTTCCAAAGCTATTTTTTCATCTGAAGCTGGGCTTGGAAGTGCAGGCTTTGCCCATACTGAAAGTGATATTTTGCCTAACGAACAGGCAAAATGGGGTGTTGTAGAGGTTTTTATAGATTCGCTTATATGCATTATGACAGCGTTGGCTTTACTGACCTTCAGTCATACGCTGTGCGGCGTACCCGAGATATTTATGACACGGGGAATGTTTGCACTCAGCTATGGATGGGCGGGAGAAATATTTTACGGTGTATCAATGCTGATATTTGCCTTTTCAAGTATCATATGCTGGTACTACAACGGCTCCTGCGCCGTTAAATATATCTGCAAAAAAATAAGTGCACAAAAGCTTTACTGTTTTGCCTTCACTGCATTGGTATTTGCCTCGGGATTTATTGGTGACAGTACTGTACTGGATATTTCGGATATTGCAAATGCCCTCATGATGACGGTAAACGTCTGCGCCCTCTGGGTTCTTGTTTTTAATAACTCATTGACCTTTTAGAAATAATATGGTATAATTAGAAATAGCGAGTCACCGGCAATATCCAAACAAAACACATGAATGCAATTTCACAGGAAATAAAAACAGGGGGTGATTAAAACGGTTATAGTAACAGACTGTATGTACAGAAGCTCAATTGCTGTCATACATTCTATTCACAAGCTGGGTGAGGACATAATTGCACTCACCACAGACAAAAATCCAAATCCCCCTGCCTTTCATTCAAGGTATCCAAAAGAGCGTTTTGTGTTACCGTCGGATGAAGAAGCTTACCTCCAACAGCTTAAAGCAATATGCCGTAAATATGACCGACCTGTTATTTTCCCCGTGGGCACATTCACTTTGAACATTATTTCAAGTCACAAAAAGGACTTTGAAGAGATTGCGGACTTTGCCGTAGCTGACAAGGATATTCTTGAAAAGCTCAATGACAAGAAGCAAGCCAAAATGATTGCAAAAAGTGCAGAGCTTTGTGTGCCCGAAAAAAGCAATTCCTTCCCCGTAGTGGTAAAACCCTTTTGCGGTGAAAAATTCGGTCTGAAAGCAAGCGAAAGGTACAGAATAGCAAAAAATGAAAACGAGCTGGCTGATGCGATTTCGTACTTTTCAAGCTATGACGAAGCACCGATAGTCGAAGAATATATTGACGGTTACGGTGTAGGCGTGTCCGTTGTTATTGGAAAAGACGGGCTTGAACGCTCAGCATTCTGTCACAAAAGAATCAGCGAATACCCCGCCAGCGGAGGTCCGTCAAGCTGTCTTGCTGCCTTCAAGGACGATGATATAATACAAAAAGCAGTAAATATGCTTAAGCTTTCGGGCTTTGTCGGTATAGCTATGATTGAATTCAAGGTAAGATGCGGAAAATACTATTTTCTTGAGGTCAATCCAAGAATTTGGGGAAGCTTTGCAGCTACCTGCAAAACAAACTCGGATTTTGTGAAGGGATATGTTTCTGCTTCGAGGGGCACCCAATATAAATTTGCCCCGCAATACAAAATAAAAAAGCTAAAATTTATTCCCAACATTTTTGCATCGGTACTGTCATATCTTAAATGCAAACAGATTAAAAAGGCACTCAGTACACTGCTTGACGCCATTAATCCGTTTGTACCAAATGCAATATTTTCAATGTCAGATCCAATACCGGCGATACTGGACATATTCAGAAAAAGAAGGTAACTATGAGCAAGGTTAATTTAATAAAATTTGCAAAATCCGTTAAAAAAAAGATAAAAAAGAATACTCCAAGCTACGTTTCCTATTGCAGAAGGATAGAGAAGATAAAAACCGACAAGCGAATTTGCGCAATGACCTTTGATGACGGTCCCACATACAGCTCTGATATAACAAAATCGTTGGTGGAAACCCTGAATCAATTTGATGCCAAGGGTACTTTTGATGTTATCGGTACCACTGAAAACAATTACCCGGACGTAGAGGGAAAAATCGGCACACCAAGCTGGAGCGGCACACAATATGACCACTACCCTAAATTTAATTCCGACAAAAATGCAGGAGCTGTAAACTGTCCTGACCTTATTGAGCTAATTTTGTCATCCGGTCATGAAATTACCAATCACACATATTCTCATATTCTTTTCGGCAAAAAAAATATAATATACTCAAAAAGACATACATTCAACTCCTTTGATGAAGTGTATGAGGATGTAAATAAGCTTCATACTCATATCTCAGAAAAGTACGGATATGAAATTAAGCTTTCCCGTCCGCCTCATTATGTTGACAAAATAAAAGGCGGCTTCTCATCTTATGATGTTTATTCACAGCTGGGATACAACTATCTCGCCGCATCATTTGACGGTGCAGGATGGCTCCCTTGCGAAAGCGAAGAAGCGGAAATTGAAGCAATGACGGCTCCTCTCAAAAAAGCGCTGGAAGAAAACCCCGATGCTCTTTGCGGTCAGATAATCTTTCAGAAGGACGGATATAATATGGCACTCAGAGCCCCCGTAAAAGAAGGCTTAAAAAGGCAGCTTGCTTTACTTGGAGAATATGGATATAAGGTAGTAACGGTAAGCGAGCTTCTTCAAGAAAGCCCCTTTGCAGATGTTGGACGTGATGACAAAGATTTTGACATTTTCTGTAAATTGCAAAAAAAGCTCCCCATTGCTTTTACCGACAATACACTCCGCCCCGATATGCTTGTGACAAAGGGAGAGCTTGCAATGCTTATTGCCCCAAAAGAAGTCTCCGTCGGCAAGCGTATTGAATATATAAAAAATAACGCAGCTCTTATCGGTCGCATAAAGCCCTCCTTGCCTTATTCCTCTGCAATTCAGTGGATGGCTGATAACGGATACCTATCGGATATAAACGGTGACCTGACCTTTGAAGATATAAAAAGATGCAAAGAATTCTTTGAAATCAGTGTCCTGAATGACAAAAAACTCACCAGACGCAATATACTTTTGTCATATAAAAATATTTTTTAAGTTTTTTTGTTTTTGGGCTTGACAATTCCGCTTACATCTGTTATAATCTATAGCGTTGTCGAAAGCAACACAATGTCTGGGTGTGGCGCAGTTTGGTAGCGCGCTACCTTGGGGTGGTAGAGGCCGCAAGTTCAAGTCTTGTCACTCA
>CAZYTA010000073.1:0-7410 GCA_964650465.1 uncultured Oscillospiraceae bacterium
CCCTCATGATTGAGGGGCAGGGGTGTTGAAGTGCGATTTATCGCGCTTTTTTATTTCACATAGTCAAAATCAAATCCGTAAATTGAAACCTCGTCGCCGTCCTGAACTCCCATTTCTTCAAGCTTGTCAAAAACCTTGGCTTTCTTTAACACCTTATGGAAGTAAGCAAGAGATTCTCTGTCCTCAAAGTTGACGTTTGCCACAAGACGTTCTATCCATTCAGCCTCAACTATCCAGACACCGTTTTCACGATGGGCTTCAAAGCTCCTGTCATCGGAAACTTCTTCTATTTCCTCTATATATTCGGGCTCGTAGCGAACCTGCGCAGGAAGAGTAAGGAGAAGTTTTGATACCTCATAAAGAAGCTCATTGACTCCCGAGCGTGTAGCTGCGGAAATAAAGAAGATGGGCATACTGTTTTCTTCAGCATATTTTTCAAGTCGCTTCTTCGTTTCGTCATCGACACCCACATCGCATTTGTTTGCCACAAGTATCTGAGGGCGTGCAGCCATTTCGGGATTATATCGTTCAAGCTCAGCATTTATCTTTTCTATATCGTCGATGGGGTCGCGTCCCTCGGTGGAAGCCGCATCAACCACGTGAAGAAGCAGACGGCAACGGTCAACGTGTCTTAGAAATTCGTGTCCCAGACCTGCACCGTCGGAAGCGCCTTCTATAAGACCGGGTATATCAGCCATTACGAAATTGTGTGTGTCCACACTTACTACACCAAGCATGGGGGAGAGTGTAGTAAAGTGATAGTTTGCTATCTTGGGCTTTGCGGCAGACACCATTGAAAGGAGAGTGGATTTGCCTACGTTCGGAAAGCCTACAAGCCCCACATCCGCAAGCATTTTAAGTTCAAGCACCAATGTACGCTCTTCTCCCTGAATACCGCCTTTGGCAAATCGGGGTATCTGTCTTGTGGGAGTAGCAAAATGTGTATTGCCCCAGCCGCCTCTACCGCCCTTAGCGGCAACAAAACGTCCGTCCTTACCCATGTCATACATTATTTTGCCGCTTTCGGCATCCTTAATAAGAGTTCCTTGAGGGACTTTGAGAATAAGGTCCTCGGCAGTTTTGCCGTGGAATTTTTCTCCTTTGCCGTTTTCACCGTTTTTGGCTACAAACTTTCTGTGGTAACGAAAGGGGAGCAGGGTTGTTTCTCCCTTGTCTACCTCGAAAACGATGCTTCCGCCGTTTCCGCCGTCACCGCCGCTGGGACCGCCCTCGGCAACATATTTCTCGCGGTGAAATGCTACTGCGCCGTCGCCGCCGTTTCCTGCCTTGACATATATTTCTACCTTGTCTATAAACATTGTATGTCTCCTTAAAGTTGTGTTATCTCACGGTATCATCTTTGGGTTAAAACCGAAAATATTTTATTCAATTTCACACCCTCATACAAAGAGCGAACAATTCACTCTCAACAACAATTTTTCTAATGTAGAAAATCTCCGATTTTCTTTGATTTGTGAAAATTTCATTTTCTTCGCATTTCTCTCGACGGTCCGTTAACCGGTGTCTGATACATCACCGTGAAGCTCTGCTCGTTAGAAAAAGGGGTTGCTTCAAGAAGCAACCCCAACCAAGAACTTATCTTACGCTGACTTTCTTTCTTCCGCCTGCCATGGGCTCGAATTTAACGATACCGTCGGTAAGTGCGAAAAGCGTATCATCTGATCCGCGGCCAACATTTTCACCGGGATGAATGTGAGTTCCTCTCTGACGAACAAGGATATTACCTGCTACGCAAGCCTGACCGTCAGCCTTCTTTGCACCAAGTCTCTTGGACTCGGAATCACGGCCGTTCTTTGTAGAACCAACACCTTTTTTATGTGCAAAAAACTGTAAGCTTAATCTTAACATGACTTTAATTTCCTTTCGTGATATTTTTTTGTTGTACCACAACTTCCAGATTGTCGGGATACTGCTCCTGTAAATCGCTCAGCTGTAACATAAAACCCTCAATAACGCCCGATACCGCAAACTCAGCGGACATGGACACCTTTTCGGTATCGGCATCTATTACCGCTTTATCTCCGTCAACAGTAACGGCAAAATCGGCTTTAAACACCTCTGTTATTGTGTTTATTACAAGATTTGTCATTCCGCTTACTGCGGCACACAGAACATCCGGACCTTCAAGCTCGAACATTGCGTGTCCCGATAGGGAAAAGCCTGTATAAACATTGTCGGTTTTATAAAATATAGCCTTGATCATTACTTTGCAATCTTCTGAATCTGTACCTTTGTGTAGGGCTGTCTGTGACCGATCTTCTTCTTGGAGTCCTTCTTGGGCTTGTACTTCAAGATGTGGATCTTCTTGCCCTTACCGTTTTTAACAACGGTAGCGGTAACTGTGCATCCTGCAACATTGGGAGTTCCGGCAACAAAAGAGTCACCGTCGGAAAGTGCAAGAACATCGTCAAATGTAATCTCGCTGCCTGCTTCAACATCAAGCTTTTCGATGAAGATGATGTCGCCTTCCTGAACCTTGTACTGCTTTCCGCCTGTCTTGATCACTGCAAACACGAAAAGCACCTCGCTTTCTATTTACGTCTCGCTACGGTGGGTTGCTCGAAAGCATTATGTACCCACAATATGCGGCATAATATTCTAACACCACAACAAGCGTTTGTCAAGAGAAAATTTAAAAAATTTTACTTTTTATATGATTTTTTTGTATATTACGTTTTTTGCTACGCCTCTGTCCTTAGCCGCCGCTTTAATGGCATCCATTTTTTCCAGTCCCTGTTGAATATAATATTCAACGTGAGCGCTCTCGTCCATATCCTGCCAGAACGGGACCTCATCCTCTTTTTTAGCTCCTTCGATAACGAGCACAAACTCACCCTTGGGATTGTTTTCGGCATAGTGTGCCACAGCGCCGGAAATTGTAGTACGGAATACCTCTTCGTTTATCTTTGTGAGCTCCCGCACAAGAGATATTCTTCTGTCTCCGAGATGCTCAAGCATGGCAGACAGCGTATCGCGAAGCTTGTGTGGCGCTTCATAGAATATCAAAGTATACGGCGAGGTTTTTACTTCCTCAAGATGACGCCTGCGCTCGCCTTTGTTTGTGGAAAGGAAGCCTTCAAAGGAAAACCTTCCCGTGGGAAGTCCCGATATTGACAATGCGGAAATTGCCGCACAGGGACCGGGGATGGCATAAACGGGAATTTCTTCTTCGGCGCAAAGCCTTACCAAATCCTCTCCCGGGTCGGAAATTGCGGGAGTACCGGCATCGCTGACAACAGCACAGGCTTCCCCGTTTTTTATACGTGCAATTATTTCCGCTCCCTTTTCACGCTTATTATGCTCATGGTAGCTTATAAGCGGCTTTTTTGCGCCGATGCACATAAGAAGCTTTCCTGTAACTCTCGTGTCCTCTGCTGCAATGAAGTCAACCTCGGAAAGCACCTTTTTTGCCCTCTCGGACAGGTCACTGAGGTTTCCTATGGGTGTTGCCACAACATAAAGTACACCCTTAATTATTTCATTAGACATCTTTTATCTCCTGAGATATTCTTTGAAATTACTATTTTAATCCATACAGCCTTTTTCATAGACTGTTTTCATTTTTTCGCTGTACTCATTACCCTCATATATCACAAATGGCGGCGTTATCTTCATTGAAGGCAAAGCTGATTTTCTTCCCTTCACAAGTATAAGCGTGGGAGCTTCACCTGTATGTGATACCACTTCGGTCAGTTCTTTTGGCTCTATTCCCGCTTCTCGCATTGCAACCAGCAGGTCGCACAGCCTGTCGGGGCGGTAGATAACAAAAAGGTCGCCGCCGTTTTTGAGTATTTTTGATGCCGCCAAACACACATCGTTTATGTCGCATTTCAGCTCGTGACGGGCAGTAAGCTTTCTTTCACTTTCATTGAGATATCCCGAGGTCATTTTCATATAGGGGGGATTTGTAAAAACAAAGTCAACGCTTTCTATCCCTTTTTCTCTGAAATAGTATGGAGTAATATTGTTCAGATCATCGTGGACTATCTCTATTGTGTCCGACATTTTGCAAAGCTCAACGTTTTCCCGTGCAAGCTCTGCATAATCGTCCTGTATCTCAAAAGCAAATATTTTGCCCGGTGCTTTTCTGTAATTTACAAGTATTGGAATTATACCTGTGCCCGTACCCAGCTCAACGCCTACAGAGCCCTTTTTTATCTTTATGTATGCAGAAAGGAGTACCGCATCGGTTCCGTAAGCAAAGCCCTCGGTATATTGGTATATTGATATATCTTCGTTTATTTTATCAAGCCTTTTTTTCATTATATTATGAAATTCCTTTAAACCAATCTCGTCGTTTTTTTGCGAGGGAATGCTTTTTAGCAAAAAGCACTCCCTCGCGCTCCTACGACTCGCTTTAGCCTCACACATTGTTCGGCTACGCTCCCTGTACGGCTTGAACTTTTGCACTTTACGCTAAACGCTTCAAGGCAAAAGTCCCCCGCACGCTCGAAAAGCAAGTTGAGATTATTTTTTTATTTATCAATAGATTAACCTCGCCGCTTTGTCATATTCAGTCATCAAGCCTTCCCGAAAGCTTAACATTTCTCATGCTCTGACGGTCCATATCCTTTGCCGCCGCTGAATCACGCTTGTCATAAAGCTTTTTACCCTTACAAAGACCTATTTCCAGCTTTGCTCGTGACTTGCTGAAATATATCTGCAAAGGAATAATACTGTAGCCCTCTCTTCCAACAAGTCCGAAAAGCTTCATTATTTCCTTTTTGTGCATTAGAAGCTTTCTGGGGCGCAAGGGGTCACGGTTGAAGATGTTGCCTTTTTCGTAGGGGCTGATATGCATACCGTAAACAAACAGCTCACCGCCGTCAACGGAGCACCAGGAATCCTTGAGATTTACCTGTCCCATCCGCAATGCCTTGACCTCGGTTCCCACAAGCTGAATTCCCGCCTCATATTTTTCTTCAACAAAATAATCGTGATAAGCCTTTTTGTTGGAAGCTATAAGTCTTATTCCATTATCTTTTTTCTCTGCCATGGCAGTCCCTCGCTTTCTTCGGATGTAGTATATCATAAAACAACGGTTGTGTCAAATAATGTTAAAAGAGGCTGTTTTTTCAGCCTCTTTTGTTTCCATATATTAGGAAATTGCATTAAATCAACCTCGCCGTTTTATCTTGTTTGGTTATATCCATAGGTTACGATAGGCGAGAATTGCCGGCGGCTCGCCGCTTTTTCACCTATTTGCTTTCTATATATTTTACCGCTGCCAATGCCGCAACAGCGCCGTCTGCGGCTGCTGTGGAAATCTGGCGAATTTGTTTTGTGCGGCAGTCACCTGCCACAAAAACGCCATCTGTATCGGTGGTACAGCCCTCGTCGGCAACAATATATCCCCATTTATCAAGAGCAGTTACATTTTCAAATTGTTTTGTAGCAGGTGAAAGTCCGATTGCAACGAACATTCCGTCTGCCTTAAGTATACGCTCGCCTGCTTCGCCCTTGATTATAATTCCTTCGAAGCTGTCTTCTCCAAGCACCCTTTCAACGGTGTGTGAAAGAATTATCTCGATATTATCCTTCTTTTCCACAAGCTCTGCAAGTCTGCCCTCGCCTGTGAGAAAGGCAAGATTCTGAACAATGGTTACCTTTTTGCATATTTCGGACAGAGAAAGAGCTTCCTGAAGTGCGCTGTTACCTCCTCCGATAACTGCTACCTCTTTATCGGTGTAAAAAGCGCCGTCGCAGACAGCACAGAAGGAAATACCCTCTCCGATAAATTTTTCTTCGCCTTCAACGCCAAGTCTGCGGTGCTGTGCACCTGTGGCTATGATGACTGTCTTTGCCTGATGCTCTCCCATATCGGTAACAACTGTTTTACATCCGTTGCCGTTCTTTATTTCATATACCTCTTCGACTTCAACGTCTGCACCCTGGAAAAGAGCCTGCTCTACCATTTTGTCCGCAAGCTCGTTTCCCGAAACCTGAGTCATGCCGGGGTAGTTTTCTATCTTGGGGCTGAAGGTCACCTGCCCTCCGAAGGCACCCTTTTCCAAAATGAGTACAGTCTTTCCCGCTCTCAGTCCGTAGACTGCGGCAGTAAGTCCCGCGGGACCGGCTCCTACAACTATTATATCATGCATAGTACATTTCTCCTTAATGTAATTGAGAATTGAAAATTGAGAATTAAGGTAGAAAACCTGTCGGTTTTCATCAATTAATTTGCGAATCAAATTTTCCTTAACTCGCCCAAGAAGGCGAATTTCATTTCATAACAGCTTCACTGTTATGAAACAAAGAGGACTTTTGGTCCTCTTTGTCAAAACTTTAGTTCTGTGAATTGATAAATGCCTTTATTTCCTGTACGCCTGCGTACTTTTCATAGCTTTCGCCGTCTGTAACGATAAGGGTGGGAGCCATCTTCAGGTCAAAGGACTTCGCAAGCTCAAGGTTTTCGTCGACGATAAGCTTTTCAACAGAAATTCCTGCCTTGTCAAGAAGAGACATTGCTATCTTGCAGTTGGGACATGTTCTTGTAGCAAAGAGCATTACCTGCTTCTGGGCAACAGCAACAGTTGTGTTTGCCTCGGGCTGAAGCTCAAGAACTGTTCCGTCGGGAGCGCCGCTTCTCTTGCATACAGAGGTTGCAAGTACATATTCTTTTCTGTCCTTGTATTCTTTGCTCTTACCTGTGTTCCAGTTCTGTACAGGACGGTAGTAACCTGTGATACGGCTGTATACTTCGGTCTTTTCACCGCACTTTTCACACTCGAAATGCTCACCTGCGATATATCCGTGATTCTTACATACGGAATATGTGGGAGAAAGTGTATAATAGGGAAGTCTGTAGTTTTCGGCTATCTTGCGTACAATACTTGCCGCTGCCTTCCAGTCGGGAAGCTTTTCACCAAGGAATGTGTGGAACACTGTACCGGATGTGTAGAGTGTCTGAAGCTCGTCCTGAATTTCGAGTGCTTCAAATACATCATCTGTAAAGCTTACGGGAAGGTGTGAGGAGTTGGTGTAATAAGGTGTGTTCTCGTCCTCGCTTGCAGTGATAATTTCGGGATAACGTGCAAGGTCGTGCTTTGCAAGACGGTAAGAGGTGGATTCGGCGGGAGTTGCTTCAAGGTTGTAAAGGTCGCCGTACATTTCCTGATAGTCGGAAAGTCTCTCTCTCATGTGATTGAGAACGTCCTTTGTAAACTGCTGTGCACCCTCGTCGGTAAGGTTTTTACCTATCCAACGTGCGTTGAGACAAGCCTCATTCATACCTACAAGACCGATTGTTGAGAAGTGGTTGTTGAAGGTGCCGAGATATCTCTTTGTATAGGGATAAAGTCCCTCATCAAGAAGCTTGGTGATAACGTTTCTCTTTACCTTCAGTGAACGTGCCGAGATATCCATCATCTTGTCAAGTCTCTTGTAGAA
>CAZYTA010000074.1:0-6005 GCA_964650465.1 uncultured Oscillospiraceae bacterium
GGTTCCCTTTGCACAAGGGAAGCTTTCGGAAGGAGCAAGCCCCTTCCCTACGATGTAAGGGGTGATGTAAATGCAGAGTGTAGTATGGGCTCCGCAGCCGAAGCAGAAGATATTTATGTCAAGATTTGAGAACGAAGCTCTCTACGGCGGAGCGGCAGGGGGCGGAAAGAGCGACTGTGCGATTGCGGAAGCTCTTCGTCAGGTACATATTCCTCATTACAGGGGGCTGATTCTCCGTAAGACATATCCGCAGTTAAGTGAACTTATAGACAGAAGCAGGGAGATATACTTATCTGCTTTCCCGAAAGCTAAATACAATGATACAAAACACTGTTGGAGCTTCCCCAGTGGTGCAAAGATTTATTTCGGGGCAATGCAGTATACAAAGGACAGGACAAATTATCAGGGTAAGAGATATGACTTTGTAGACTTCGATGAGCTGACACAGTTTACATGGGATGAGTACAGCTATCTTTTCAGCCGTAACAGACCGGGAGGTCCCGGGACAAGGTGCTACATCAGAGCACAGGCGAACCCGGGAGGTATTGGTCACGGGTGGGTAAAGGAGAGATTTATTTCTGCGGCGCCGCCCATGACAACGATATGGGAGGAAAATGAGATAAGGCATCCTGACGGAACGGTGCAGAAGAACAGAAGAAGCAGGATATTTGTGCCGGCAAGTGTGTTTGACAATAAAATACTGATGGAAAACGATCCTGAATACACGGCAAGCCTTGCACAGCTCCCAGAAGCGGAGAGGAATGCTCTGCTGTACGGTGACTGGGACAGCTTCTCGGGGCAGGTATTCCTGGAATGGAGAAACAATCCCGATGCTTACGAATCAAGGAGAGGGACACACGTTATAAACCCCTTCAGAGTGCCTGACAGCTGGAAGATATACAGAGGCTTTGACTTTGGTTATGCAAAGCCCTTTGCTGTTGGTTGGTATGCCATAGACCATGACGGACGAATGTACCGCATCAGAGAGCTGTACGGTTGTACGGGGACACCAAACGAGGGTGTTAAGTGGAATGTGCCCGAGATTGCGAGAAAGATTGCGGAAATTGAAAAAGAGGACCCGAATCTTCGAGGAAAGCATATATATGGCATTGCGGACCCTTCCATATTTGATGAGAGTCGGGGCGAGAGCATTGCGGAGATGATGGAGAGGGAGAGAATCTATTTTGAGCGCGGTGACAATACACGTATTGCAGGGAAGATGCAGATGCACAACCGCCTTGCATTTGATGAGAACGGAATCCCGATGTTATATGTGTTTAACACCTGCAAGCATTTTATAAGAACAATCCCGGAACTTATATACGATGACACTGATGTGGAGGATATTGATACTGATGGTGAAGACCATATTTATGACGAGTGCCGGTATGTAGCAATGGTACATCCGATTAATCCGCCCAAGAAGGTAGCAAAGGTTAAGATGTACAATCCTCTGGATATTGATGAGCAGGATAACAGGGCAAGAGAGTGGTGGCGGAATTGACCGTGATGCGAGTGCAAAGCACGATGAGGAACGGTAATCAATTCCGTCTGGCAGAACACACGAGAATTTAGTGTTTCCCCGTGAATTGAACACAAAGTGTGATAATGAACGGCAAGGAAACACATATGCCAAGATATTCCGTGAAGGCGAGCCCGCAGAAAAGGTGAAGACTGAACGGATAATATCTACGGTAACGGATGCCTTCTCGCTGGCATCCGGAGGCTCGAATGTGTTAACGGCTGGCGGTAGATAAACACATAATGCAAAATTGACAACCCCTCCGTCAGCTGTGCTGATACCTCCCCTTGCACAGGGAGGCTCTTTTTTTATGCGAAAAAGGTGGGCATCGACAGAAATTTCATGCTGAATTATAATGTATGTATAATACAAGAAAGGGTGTTTTCAAAGTGAAAATGAAACACAGACTTGGAGCACTGAATATTCAGCTTTTTGCTGAAGGCGGTGCTGTCGGAGAGGGTGCGGGTGTCGGCGACTCGCAGCAAAGTTCGGGCGAAGAAAAAGCTACGGTTGTTTACGGCAAACAGCCACAGGATTCTTCCGACGCCGGGGAGAAAAGAATCGGCGAAAAAACAGTGAGTGATACGAGCGAAATTTTCGCCGAAGGACGAAGAACGGATATTGCGAATCGAGGTGATAACCGAGATGGAGCCGATAACCGTTCTGACGTAACTCTTGACGGTATCTTTGAAAAGTATCCGGAGCTTAAAAAAGAGGCGGACGAGAGGACGAATAAGGCTGTGCAGGGCAGAGTTTATAAGTTGAACAAGGCCTTGCAGAAAAATGATGCCGTATTGCAGAAGCTGATGGTGCGTCACGGTGTAGAGAATATTGAGGAACTTGATAAAGCTCTTGACAGTGATGAAGCATTTGAAGCTATGGCAGCGGAGAGGGGAGAAACCCCGGAGACACTTCGTGAGCTTGAGAAGCTTAAAGTATTTAAGCGGATGTTTGAAGAGCAGACGAGACAGGCTGAAATCGAACGTAAGGCAGATGAAACCTATAAAGGGTGGATGAGGGAAGCAGAACCCCTCAAGGCAAGCTATCCCGATTTTGACCTTAATGTAGAGCTTCAGAATGCTGACTTCAGAAGGCTTTTGCAGAGCAATATTCCTATGGAGCACGCATACAAGCTTATTCATCATGATGAGCTTGTAAAGGCAGCGGAAACAGCGGCGGCAGAAAAAATCTCCAAAAGTGTGCAGACACGTGCGGCACGTCCCAGTGAGAACGGTCTGGGAAATCAAAGCGGTGTTGTCGTAAAGAGCGATGTAAGCAAGCTTACCAAGAAGGACCGTGCGGATATTGCCAGACGTGCAGCAAGAGGAGAACATATTGAATTTTAAATCAAGCTTGCGGAAGACGCAATCCCTCCACCGATGAATCCCCTCACCACCAGAGGTGGCCCTCTCCCCTTTAGACAAGGGGCGCAATGGTCCCCCTCCCGCGAGGCTTGCGGAGGCTTGACGGAAGGAGCAAGCCCCTTCCCTAGCCGAAACGAAGTAATCCGAACTCGATTTTTAGAGGCGGATTTCCGCTTTCGCTATGTTAAAATACTCGGAAATACACAAAGTATTCCCTGCGTTTTTGCCTTGCGCAACCAAAAATCCGCACTCAAAAAATTCAAAGACCTGAAACGGATGTAATTTTGAGCAGGTTTTGGTGCGAAGGATGCAGCAAGGCTTTGTGCCTTGCAAAGACGACAAGCCGAAAAATGCCGAAATTTCGCCGTTTCAGGCGGGTTCGGATTATTTTGTTTCGGCTACGATTAAAATTGATTTTTTGAAGGAAGTGAAAAGTAATGTTTAAATTTAATTTGCAGCACTTTGCTGCAGGTGACAATGTACATACCACTACAGGTATGGCATCAAATACAGACGGTACGATTACCGGCTATGACGGCAGTGGTCTTTCTGCCGAAATGAAAACCTATTACTCTGACTATCTTATTGATATGGCAGAGCCGAAGCTTGTTCATGACCAGTTCGGGCAGAAACAGCCTATCCCCAAGGGTAAGGGTAAGACGATTGAATTCAGAAAGTACAGTCCCCTTCCCAAGATGCTGACACCTCTTACCGAGGGTGTTACTCCCGACGGTCAGAAGCTTGACGTAACAGTTGTTACTGCAGAGGTTAAGCAGTACGGCGGTTATATTGAGCTGTCTGATATTCTTCAGCTTGTAGCTATTGATAACAACCTTGTGCAGGCTACAAAGCTTCTGGGCGGTCAGGCAGGCAGAACCCTTGACACAATCACAAGAGAAGTCCTTAACGGCGGTAATAATGTGCAGTATGCTGAAGGTCAGGTTGAGTCGAGAGGTGCTCTTGTAGGCGGTCAGACAGAGGGCAACCACTATCTTACAGTTGATGCTGTAAGAAAGGCAGTGAGAACTCTTAAAGGTCAGAATGCCGAGACTATTGACGGTAGCTTCGTTGGTATTATCCATCCCGATGTTGCTTACGACCTTATGAGCGATCCCAAGTGGGTGAATGTGAAGACTTACTCTGACCCCGAGGGCATCTATGCCGGTGAAATCGGAAAGATTGAAAATGTTCGTTTTGTGGAATCCACAGAGGCGAAGATTTTTGAAGGTGAAGGTGCAAGCGGTGTGAATGTATATTCTACACTTATTATCGGTGAGAATGCTTACGGTACAACGGAGATTTCCGACGGTGGACTTGAGCATATCGTGAAGCAGCTCGGCAGTGCCGGTACTGCTGACCCCCTTAATCAGAGAGCTACCTGTGGTTGGAAAGCAACAAAGGCGGCTGTAATACTTGTTGACCAGTATATGGTTCGTATCGAGACAGCGGCGAGTGTGTGATGTAAGCGCATAAAGCAAAGTGCAAAATGCATAATTGACAATCCCTCCGGCTAAAAATCCCTCCACCATCTCCGATGGTCCCCCTCCCTTTAGACAAGGGAGGCTTTTGTGGGGGAGTTGAAGGGAGGCTAGGGGGAGGCTTGAAAGGAGAAATAAATATGGCTAAAGAAAAAACAACTGATGTAGTTCAGGAAACTGCGGCGGTTGAACCTGAAAAGGTTGTTGAACCGAAGGAAGAGCTTGTCGAGATTGAGCTTTTCAAGGATAACAAGGACTACAAGGATGATGTTTTCGTTTGTGTGAACGGAAAGAACTGTGTCATCAAACGTGGGGAAAAAGTGAAAATTCCCAAGGCATTTGCGGAAGTTCTTGAAAATTCAAAGAAGCAGAATATGGCGGCTTCGAGGCTCATGGAACAGAAGGCTGACGAGTTCAGTGCGGAGACCAGAGCGAGAAATATCTAACTGACGATGGCCGCTATTGCCATCGTCTCGCAAAAGAAGTTTTTATAAAAACATTCTCTTGCGAATAAAGGGGCTAGTCATCGAAGAGTCGAACTGGTTACGGTTTAAAAAGGGAAATTCCGCATAATACTGCAGAAAATTCTGCAAATATACGACAGTATTATTCTTGAATTTTCTTTGTCTTATAACAAAATTTCCTCTTTTTAAACTCTCCGACCTTATACGCAGAAAAATTTAAAATGATTTTAATGCGAAGGGCGAAGATAGGCTGACGCCTTTCAAGGCCGACAAATTGAAAGCATTCAAATTTGTCAAGTATAAGGCGCAACCAGTTCGACTCTCCGATGACTATACTCGCGTGGCACTCACCGTGCCGCCCCTTGTAAGGTGTCAAAACCGAGGTACACGCCCCCGGTTTTGACGGATTTTATACGACCGCAGCGGCGGGGTGGGAAACCGCCTTTCCGTTGCGGTTTTTGTTTAGGTAGGTGATTATATGAATGCGGTAGAAGCAGTTACTATTGCAAAGAAGGTCAACAGTGAGGTAAGTGAGGATGCACTTCTCCGGGCTTGTGAAAGACTTGAAGGGATGATAGCGAAGTATGGGGGGCTTGAGCATAAGGAGCTTGATAAGAATGCGCCTTTGTCAGCCGCAGGCGGTGTGTATGAGGGATATGATGATTTATACACGATATACCTTAAACGTGAGGCGGCACTCCTTATTGAGGATTGGGACTGTTTCAGCAGTTATGATGCGCTGTATGCATTAAGGTGGAGTGATTTATGCCGTGAGATTGTAAGGAAGCATAAGCCGGAAGAGCAGAGCTTTGGAGAATGGCGGTGGACGTGATGGGAGTACGGAATGTTGACACCTCATCCACCGCAAGCGGTCCCCCTTCCCCTCAAAGGGAAGGCTTTGGGTTGCAGAACGGTATTCCACAGGATAAGGAGATAACGTCGGCACAGGTGTTGTTCCCTGACAGAAGGACTCTTGATGAGGTGTATGCGGAGCTTTTAGATAGAATCGTAAAGCTTGAAAATGCGGGGACAGCAACAAGTGAAAGCAGTGATAGTGAATAAAATTCCCCAAAAAGGGGGTCGGAACTGTATCGAACAGAGCTACACCATCGGGTGGGTTTGCGGAAGGAGCAAGCCCCTTCCCTACGATGAAAAAATGACAAGAAAGTGGGTGAAA
>CAZYTA010000075.1:0-5191 GCA_964650465.1 uncultured Oscillospiraceae bacterium
ATCGAATAGAATGAGATAATTTAGCTTTGCACGATAGTGCAAAATTTAGCTAAAATATATTTGCATCTATTATGTAGCCGAAAGCCAGAAAAAGACAGATTTCAAAAGAAATCTGTCTTTTTTTCAGCTAAATTCGCCTGACGGCGAGCTAAATGTGCTAAAGCACGCTAAATTACTTCGTAGCTAAATTGACCTACGGTCAGCTATAAGGCGAATTTAATTTAGCTGTTTTGAAAAAACAATTTAGCTATCGAATAGAATGAGATAATTTAGCTTTGCACGATAGTGCAAAATTTAGCTAAAACAAAAATATCTCTATGGTTCGGCTCTTCCAGAAAAGAAGCACTTGCAAAAGCAGGTGCTTCTTTGTTTCATAAATTAACTAAAAGGGGCTCGAACCTTGATAAGGAACAGCCCCTTTTTAATTCAATTAAACACTTTATTTATCTCTCTTTTACAGTAATTCCGTCAGCAGATGAAAATATCGGTATATCCGAAGAATCAATATTACTGTACAAAATATTGCCGATGCCATGGCCACCGAAAACACAGTCCATATATTTGCCGCACATCATATTGTCAAATAATACTTTTTCAACTTTCGAACCATTAAAATACACGCATGAAAATCCGTCAGATTTTGTTTTATTCCAATCAATGTATATGTGTTCATCGGATTTTAATGGCTTGCACTCCTTGTCATAGGATACATTTGAAAATCTGATATTCTCAAACTCTCCTTCGCCAAAGTATACTGACATAAATCCGTTGCCGAACATTCTTATGTTGTCAAAGCTGGAGTCAAGCAAGGTGTTATTCACCCACACACCATATCTTGAATGTGACATAACATTTGAAACGGAAATTCCGAATGTGTCACCCATCTTCGCCTTTTCTTCAGCATACCAGTAGGATTCGCCTATAATAATCGTCGCTTCGGTGCGATACCCTTTTTCTCCTGGGATCAGTTTCTTCCAGGGAATAATATTACCCTCATCATCAGTTTTTATTATGAGATCGGGGTTCTGCGCAACAGAAGCATCGTTCTCTGACCAGGGAGAAGCCTCAATAACATTATCTATTCTGACATTATAAATTCTGTAACCATCGTGATTCAAAAGTCTTATAATCGCACATCCGCAAACTCCGTATGCAATAACATTACGCACAGTAATATTATGTATGTCGCCTTCGCGGAGAGTTTCGGTTACCTTTCTGTATACATTGCCGCCTGATGCAAGAATAGCTATAATATTATCGCCGATGGAACCTGTAATATTTTCAACTATAACATCGTGACAACCGTTAAGTATATCCACGCCGTCCTGATTAGGCACATTGCTCTCGCTTATAAATCTTATGTTTGAAACCCTGCTGTATGAGGTTGTATACATACAAATTCCCCAATAGCGCTGATTTTTTATAGTGATATTATCAATTTTCAGATTTTCGACATTGCGGAAATACATCATACAGTTTTCCGTCATGTGATAATCGTATTTTTTCATCACTTTTCGTGCTATTCCGTTGTCCTCATACATACCATTATGTATTCCGCCATCAAGAATAGCACTGCCTATGCCTATGATTGAAATATTACGCTGCTTGTATTCTTCGCCTATTGCACCATCCAACTTCGAATTTCTGTTTGCAAATGCATTACAGAAAGCCCCGTCTCCGAGTCGCAGATGTGCGTTCTGAAGAACGACTGTGCTTTCGTCATCGAGAAGAACGGTCTTTGTAATATCCCAGACATTTTTACCTGTACGGGCATTGATCTTGGGAATTACGACAGTTTCGCCTGTCAAAGTTGCTGCATCAACCGCAGCCTGAATCATATCGCTGTCTGTTTCGAGGTTTTTATAACAATTTACATCAATAAACATAACTATTTCCCCTCTCTTTTTGTTGTCATTTGTTTTATACCATAAACAACCCAAAAAGTCAACAAAAGTATCAGGAACTGAGAAATATTATTTTGATTTATTGCTATTTACAAAAAATTCATAAATTCTTAACTTGTAATTAACCTTCATATATCATAATAGGGAAGAATTAGACAAATTCACAAATGTTTAGAATATTGATTTGAGTATGGTTTTTATGATATAATAAAACGCGAAATCAAGGAGTATTTTTTGTTGGAGGGAAATCGATGAAAAAAGGAACAGAAAAAATCAAAAGAGAAAAGAAGGTCAGGAAAAAAATAAAACTTGGCAAAAAGGGTAAAGCAATTTTATGCATTGTTCTTGCAATCGTGGTTGCTGTCGCAGGATTCGGCATATACAAGTGGAGAAAAGCAAAGAAAACGGCTTCGGCTACAGATAATGGCACCTCCATTGTGCGGGCAGGAAACCTTACCAACAGTATCAGCGGCTCAGGCAGTGTGGAGCCGATTGACCAGCGTGATATTGTGCCGGAGGTAAACGGAAAGATTGTAGAATCACCGTTTGAGGAAGGCGATGAGGTTAAAGCCGGAGATGTTTTGTACCGCTTTGAAATGACGGCTGCAACCAACGCTATAGAAAGTGCGGAAAATAATGTTCAGAAAGCACAGACTACTCTTTCAAACAGACAGAGTAGCCTTACTAAGGCACAGGAAAATATAGAAAAGCTTACCATAAAAGCAACCTCATCGGGAAAAATCAGCGACCTTTCATTAAGAGTCGGGGAAGAGGTTTCCGGAAAGATATGTACTGTTACAAATTTCAAGGAGCAAACAGTTGCTATTCCCTTCAGTTCGGCACATATAGGCAGTATAAAGGTTGGAGATACGGCAAATATTGCTGTGGATAAATATATGATAAACACTACCGGAGAGGTGGTAAGAAAATATACTGCTTCCGATACCCTTTCAAGCGGAGCGGTTGTATATTATGTTGAAATCCGTCTCAGTAACGATTACATTCTTGAAGAAAATGTAAATGTTACGGCAACAATTGGCTCTCTCAACTCAGCTTCGTACGGCACAGTTAAATATGCAGACCCTGTTACTGTAAATGCGGAGCAAAAAGGAAAAGTTTCAAAGGTTAACTTCAAAAACGGCGACTGGGTAAATGAGGGAGAGGTAATAGCTGTTTTGAAAAACAGCGACCTTAATGATGAGCTCAGAACTGCACAACAGAATGTCAGTGAAGCACAGATGAATCTTACAGAATCTCTCAATAATCTTGAAGACAAGCAAGAAGAGGCAAACGAGTACATAGTTACATCGCCCATTGACGGAGTAATTCTTACAAAGGACTATGCTGCAGGCGATACAATTAACGGACAGAATGCCCCTACAATGATGGTTGTTGCAGATATGAGCAAGATGAAATTCACAATATCTGCAGATGAACTTGATATTTCCAAAATCAAACTGGGACAGAGCGTAAGCGTAACTGCAGATGCTCTTACAGGACAGAGTCTTTCAGGAAGAATAACAGCGATTTCAAAGCTCGGAACCTCCTCCAACGGTGTTACAAATTATCCCATCGAGGTAACTATTGACGAACCTGGCGATTTAATGCCGGGCATGAATGTCAGCGCAAATATAATAGTGGAACAGGCTTATGATACTCTCTACCTCCCCGTGGAAGCAGTTGAATATTACGGCGGCAAATACTATGTAACAATAGTGGGCGAAGTTACAAATATGCCCGAAAGAACTGCAATGCCTACAGGCGGTTTCAGAGGACAGACTCAAAACAACGAAGACAGCGGAAAAACTGAGAGCGATAAAGACGGTCAGAAAATGCCCGATACGAGTCAGAACCCCGACAGAGGACAAATGCCTGATAGAGCTAATTGGGGCGAGAGACCTGACGGTGCGGATAGGTCGGCAGGATCTAACACAGAAAGTGAAGGTCAGAAACCTGATATAAAAACTGAGAATAAGAACTCCGAAAAAACAGAAAATAACGAAAAAGACAGTTCTTCACAAACAAATGAAAAATCTCAGACAAGCACAGATAAAAACGCAGGCAGAACCGATGCAGATTCTGGTTCAAACAAAGGCTCTTTCTCACAGGGAGGACAGAAACAGCAGGAAGAACTCCAGATTAAAGAGTACAAGAGTGAAGAGCGCGTTGAAGTAGAAGTAGGTATTATCACCGATACATATTACGAAATAAAGAGTGGTGTGGAATACGGTCAGGTTGTAAAGAACACCGCACAGACCTCATCATCGTCACAGAGCGGATTCGGCATGATGGGTGGTATGCCCGGCGGAATGATGGGCGGAATGGGAGGTATGTCCGGCGGAATGGGTGGCGGTATGCCCTCAGGAGGGGGACAGAACCGTAACTCAGGAAACCGCAATGCAGGAGGCAGATAATCCATGATAAAAATCAAGGATATGTACAAAATCTACAGAATAGGCGATATTGAGGTCCGCGCATTAAACGGAGTGTCGCTTAATGTAAAACCCAAGGAATTTGTATCGATTATAGGCCCGTCAGGAAGCGGAAAGTCTACACTTATGAATATGATTGGCTGTCTGGATGTTGCTACAAGTGGAGAATACATTCTCGATTCCCGTCCCGTGGTGGATCTTACGGAAAACGAGCTTGCGGCAATCCGAAACGAAAAAATCGGCTTTATATTCCAGGGGTTTAATCTTTTAAGCAAGCTTACAGCTCTTGAAAATGTCGAACTTCCTCTTATATACAGAGGCATTGATGCAGCCCGCAGACGCGAGCTTGCCGAGGCGGCTCTTTTCCGCGTTGGCCTTGAAGAACGAATGCACCACAAACCCAAGGAACTTTCGGGCGGTCAGCAACAGAGAGTTGCTATCGCGCGTGCGCTTTCTTCAAAACCCCCGCTCATCCTTGCTGATGAACCGACGGGTAACCTTGACTCAAAAAGCGGCGTAGAGGTTATGAAAATGCTCAAAGAAATCCATAACGAAGGCAACACAATCGTTCTTATCACTCACGACAGCGATGTTGCAAAGCAGGCTGACCGTGTAATACGAATTGCCGACGGACAGATTACGAGCGATACTACCGGAGCAGAGGATGTGAAGTGTGAATGAATATATTTATGTCTTTTAAAATGGCAATGAGCAGTATCCTCAGCTCAAAGGTGCGCTCATTCCTCACTATGCTCGGTATCATAATCGGTGTCGCAGCGGTAATCCTTCTTGTAAATATGGTAACGGCGGCAACACTTGATATGCGCAGTCAGCTCGAAAGTATGGGAACAAACC
>CAZYTA010000076.1:0-5093 GCA_964650465.1 uncultured Oscillospiraceae bacterium
GACAGAGAGCATTTAGATGTTTATTTAAATTTGCTCCCGCACAGATGGAAAACGGAGTTAAATTCAGCATTGAGAGCTGATGACCTGTGTGGGAGCAATAAGCCCACGATTTACCGATATCGTTCAAAGTAGCCTTTGATATTTCGTTAGGCATGCTAAAACGCTGGCTAAGATAACGAAGCGATGCTCCTAATTCCCCGTCGGGACCGCCATACTGACTGAGTATGACCTGTGCCATTTTAGGGTTAGTATTCTTGATTTTTATCGGAAACTGTAACTTTTTTTCATAAATCCACATAGCTTAACTCCTTTCTTTTTCCCATGTCCAAGGGTTCTTTGACCATTGCCACGGTGTTTTCGCTGAAGAACGAGTTGCTGTAAGCGGACCGTATTTTTCTTCATATTCGCGTCTTAATTCATCAGCTTCTCGAATCGTTGACTTATAAAGCTCGAGAGCACGCTCGCAAGTGGGATGAGTGTTAAGATAAAGCTGGAGGTCAAGTGCGAAAAAATCGGCTTCCTGAACTTTTTTAAGAAGAACCTGTCTTGAAGTATTCTCCATCATATTTCTTTCGCACCTGCCTTATCCGAAAATTCTTTTCCGTATACTCCGTAAGGCTTGTTAAGCCCAGGGAATACTGTGCCTGCATAAAATGCTTTTTCCCTGCTGTAAGGCGTTTCAAAACGTTGGTAGGGAACATAGCTATATGCAAGGGGCAAATCGTTACAACTGTCACAATCATTTGACAGCATACGAGGGATAAACTCAATGTCAAGTAAATCCTTCATAAGAATTACCTTCCTTCCTAAATAGTTAAAATGGGAATATGTTTCCCAATATTCATTTTATTCCTCGCCAATAATTTTGTGATTTAAGCATTAAAAAGCCCTTTGAACATATGTAAGAAATAATCTCCTGCATTTTTGCGCCTGATGTTTCGATCAGATACCAGATTTGTTTTGGATATCGTTTCTCCGTTTAAAGTTACAATCATTTCACCAACGACGTCGCCTTTTTTTATAGGAGCAGTCAGATTTTCCTTTAAATTAACATGTGTTTTTATGTTTTCTTTGTTTTGTTTGTCTATTACAACAGTGGTATCGGAGTGGGCGAGAGCAAGTACCTTATCGCTTTTGCCGTAAAGTATAGGAACTTTACATACGGCAGATCCTTTTTTTCCGTAGTTACTAACTGTATAATTTGAAAATCCGTAATTCAAAAGCTCACTCGCCGCAGCAAATCGTTCTTTGCTTGTAGGCGCTCCCATTACAACTGCGATAAGCTGCATTTCATCCCGTTTTGCAGTTGCGCTTATACAACAACCTGCACCGCTTGTAGAACCGGTTTTAAGTCCGTTTGCGCCTTGATAGAATCGAATAAGTTTATTAGTGTTTGCAAGTTGGAATTTTCCATCTCGAAGAGTATCCATCCATATTGTTGTATATTTCTCTATCATTTTATGTTTAAGGAGCTCTCTGCTCATTAAAGCAATGTCGTAAGCGCTTGTATGATGATTTTCCGCATCCAGACCATTGCAGTTCACAAAATTTGTGTCCTTCATCCCAAGTTCTTTTGCTCGTGTGTTCATTCTGTCAACAAATGATTCTACACTCCCGCACATATGTTCCGCAACTGCTACACAAGCATCATTTGCGCTTGCAACGGCTATTCCTTTGAGCATATCATCAAGTGACATCACTTCGTTTGTATCAAGAAAAATTGTGCTTCCTCCCATGCTTTTTGCACGTTCGCTTACTACTATCTGTGTGTCGAGAGTTATCTCTTTTCTCTCAAGAGCCTCGCAAATCAGAAGCATCGTCATAATTTTGGTAACACTTGCAGGAGGAAGAGATTCGTGCGAATTGTATTCATATATTATTTTCCCGCTTGAAGCCTCCATCAACAACAACGATTTTGCTCCCGCTGAAGTTGTGAATTCCGCCGCTGTTACAGGTATTTGCAACATTAATACCACTAAAAAAAGAGAAAGAAATCTTTTCATAATACGCACTCCTTACATTCATATATATAAGGATATGAAAGAAAAGATTAAGGTATTACCAGCAAAAACTATTTTGATTTTTTTCTAAATAGGTATTGACAAGGGCATCACGCAGATATATAATCTATTTAGAAATATTTCTAAATATTATTCAAAGGGCGTGAAAAGAATGGGAATGAACGAAACATTAAAGGCTATATCCGATCCCGTCAGAAGAGATATCTTGCAAATGCTTAAAGGTGGCAGAAAGTCAGCAGGGGAGATAGCCGAGCATTTTGAACTAACCGGAGCAACGGTTTCATATCATTTGGCAAAGCTGAAAAATGCCGATCTTATTTCGGAACAAAAATACAAAAACTTTATTTACTTTGAACTTAATACTTCGGTATTTGAAGAAGTATTAACATGGATTTATGCATTGGGAGGTAATAAATAATGAAATTCATAAAATGGAAATCGCTTATAATTACAAGTCTTGTCTGTCTTTCTCCGATTCTTTTGGGCATTGCTCTCTGGAAAGAATTACCTGATAGAATGGCCATTCATTTTAACATCTATAATAAACCCGATAATTTCGCTTCAAAATCTTTTGTAGTGTTTGCTATACCATGCTTTATGGTGCTTTTGCAGGCGTTTTGTTGCTTTGTAAACGATATAAATGCATATAAGCACGGTGAGAGAAAGAAATTTGAAAGAGTAACTAAATGGATTATTCCTGTTATCACGGTTATTTTGCAGATAGTAACATTAGGATATTCTCTTGGATGGAATCTTGATATAAGAAGAGTAGCAGGAATTTTAGTTGGTGTTATTCTGATTGTAATTGGCAACTATTTGCCAAAGTTTGATTATATCAAAAATTACGATATAGACACCGAAAAAGCAAGAAAAATCAATAGATTTATAGGTATAGAGACTGTTATAATGGGTGTGTTGTTGCTTGTAAGCCTTCTTATGCCTCCGATTACAACAGTTATTGCCTTAGTGTTGATGATACCCTATGCGATTTTAGGTGTTATATATGGAATAGTTGTAGGACGCAGCAAGTAAGATTGACAGAAAAATTTTAATGTGATATTCTATATCTATAATTTTTTGGGAGTTGATTCTTATTAAAAGAATTTGCTATATTGTTGCAGCATGTAAAGAAAATGCAGAAAAATTTCATATCTGTCCCAATGAAAATGACATTCTTATTGCTGCAGATGGCGGATATGATGTATTAAAAGAAAAAAATCTGGTCCCTGACATTCTTATTGGAGATTTCGACTCTGTTAAGTCGGAATTACCTTGTAAAAACGTCATAAAACACCCTGTAGAAAAAGATGATACCGATACCTTTCTTGCTTGTAAGAAAGGTATTGAGCAAAATTTCAGCAATTTTGTGATATTTGGCGGTGTTGGAGGAAGGATTGACCACACATTTGCAAATATACAGGCTCTTTTGTGGGTTGCGAAAAGGGGAGGAAGGGCGTTTTTGATTGGGGATGATGTTGTTATGACCGTAATTTCCAACGAAAAGCTCTCGTTTTCTGACGAATTCAAGGGGAAAATCAGTGTTTTTGCACAGGAAAACAGTGCAAAAGGCGTGCAAATAACAGGTCTTAAATACCCTGCAAGAGATTTAACTCTTACTCCTGAATTTCCGCTCGGTGTAAGTAATGAATTTATGGGAGAGAGGGCTGAAATTTCTGTTGAAGATGGTTCCCTCTTGATTGTCTGGGAGCAAAAGAGCAAGGATTTTATTGAAAAAATATATGATTTTATAAAATAAAAGAGAAACGAGGATAACCTCGTTTCTCTTTTATTCCGGTTTTATTTTAGATAATGGATTTTTGTCAACAGCTTTTCTTAATTGTTCTTCGTCGATATGCGTATAAATCTGAGTGGTAGATAAATGCTCGTGCCCCAAAATTTCCTGTAAAGCGCGTACATCAACATTTCCGTATTTATACATCAAAGTAGCAGCAGTGTGTCTGAGTTTATGTGGAGAATAAACGTTCGAATCAAGACCTGCGCGTTCAATATTCTTTTTTATCATTCTGTACACCATATTGTTGGAAATTCTGGTCTTTTGCTTGCTTAAAAACAAAGCTCTGCGGTCTTTTACTGCGTCTTTCGGACGAACTTCCATATATGCTTTTATAGCGCTCTGACAGGCTTCGTTAAGGTAAACTGTGCGCTGTTTGTTACCTTTACCCGTAACTGTAAGACTATCTCCATGTATATCAGAAATGTTAATTCCTACCAATTCGCTGAGTCGCATTCCGCAATTCAGAAACAGTGTAGTAATGCAATAATCTCTTATTTTGAACTCTCCGTCAATATTTTCCAATAATTGTAAACTCTCATCCAAAGAAAGAAAAACAGGTAATTTTGAAGGTATTTTAGGAGAGTCAAGTTCTTTTGTGATATTTACATCAAGCAAATGCGCTTTACTGGACATATAATTAAAGAAGCTTTTTAATGAAGAAACTTTTCTTGCACGTGCATTTGCACTGTTGTCACGATCACTATTTGCATACATCAAATATTCATACAAATCATCAAGAGAGATATCTCTGATAAAATCTGTATCAATATCACTACAATCAATTTTTTCAAAGTCATCATATGATTCTATCAATCTGTGACATTTCATAAAACGAAAGAAAGTACGAAGGTCATAGTAGTATTCATTTATTGTAGTGTCAGATTTTCCTTTAATATTAGAAAGATAACTTAAAAAGTTTCTGACATCACGGGGAACATCAATATAATGTCTTAAATCTGCCATAAAATAGCCTCCAATCAAGAAATCCCAATATAATGGGGTTTTCTTCAAAATCTTCCTATCGCCAATTCAACAAAATTTTTATTTTGTTGAATTGGCGTATATTTTATCACAGAGTCTTCCCTTTGTCAAGTTTTATCGAATTATATAAAAAGCACAAAAAAGAACGAGTAAGGCCACCACCAGATAAGGAAGTATTGTCATAAGAATCGTCTTTTTTGCGAATTTCCGTGTTAAAAACAGCCCGAAATCCTGACGGATACGGGCTGTTTTTGCCTTGAACTTCATCAAAAAATTTCGATTTTAGGATGCTTTGC
>CAZYTA010000077.1:0-4999 GCA_964650465.1 uncultured Oscillospiraceae bacterium
CCATTCCCGTGTAATCATCCATATTAGCGCCCATATCACGCTTGGAAAGCTTCTTCTTGTTTCCGTTTTCGTCGAGCTTCATTATCTGTGAAATGTGCATATACTTAGGCAGCTTGAAGCCGAGATAACGGAATAACTGCAGATGCTTTGGAAGGCTGGGGAGCCATTCCTCGCCCCTGATAACGTGTGTTGTACCCATTAGGTGATCGTCAACAGCATGTGCAAAATGATATGTGGGAATGCCGTCAGACTTGAGCAGTACAAAGTCCTCGTCGTTTTCGGGAAGCTCAAGATTGCCCTTTACAAGGTCGGTAATCTTCACCTTTCTCTCGCCGTCACCGTCTGCAAGTATGCGGAGCACAAAGGGGTTTCCTTCGGCAAGATTCTTTTCCACTTCCTCAATGGTTATTTTTCTTCCCTCAAGCATTTCGGCGTGCCTTGCTTCTGCCTCTGCTTCCCAGTTGGTGTTCTTTATCTCTTCTTTTTTGTTTACCGCATTGAGCTGTTCAAGCTCTTCCTCTGTAGTGAAGGCAGGATACGCCTTGCCTTCTCTTACAAGCGCCTTTGCAAAGGTCTGATATATTTCCTTTCTCTGGCTCTGCTTGTAGGGACCGTATGCACCCTTGTCCGAAATATTTCCGTTTTCGTCAAGGATAGCACCCTCATCGAAATTAACGCCGTAGCGTGCAAGAGTCTTTATGAGTCCCTCTGCGGCACCTGGCACCTCACGCTTTGCATCGGTGTCCTCAATTCTTAAGTAGAACACACCGCCCGAAAGATGCGCCATTCTTTCGCCTACTGTTGAGGGGAAAAGCCCTCCGAAATGTACAAAGCCCGTGGGGCTGGGTGCAAATCTTGTTACCGCCGCACCCTCTTTAAGCTGACGGCGGGGATATTTTGCCTCCATATCCTCGGGGGTAGTTTTAATATTCGGAAACAAAAGCTCCGCAAGTCTGTTATAATCCATGTCTGTATCCTTTCGCTGTTTATTCTCCTAATGTAAGCTGACAGCCCTTTTCCTCAAAGGGAAGTATCTTCGGTCTTTCTGTTGTTGCAGGGGCATTTGGCTTGTGCATAACAAAGCGCATTTCGCCCTCAAATGTCTCAAATATCATTCCGTGTCCGCCGTCTGAGTTTGACATTGGCGTGTCAAGCAGTCTCCAATTTCCGTCAATATCACCGTTGCCGCTGACGGAAACAAGCTCTGCATAACCTTTTGCCGTGTAGGTGGACCATATGCATACAAGGTCGCCGTTCTTGCATCTGTAAAAGAATGGACCGTCTGTAACATATGCACGCTTGTCGGGTATTACCGTTATTACATCCTTGTAATCGGATGCCTTCCACAGTGTCCTCGGCTCGCTTACAGGTGTTGTCAGGTCGTCGGACAGAAGCAGGTCGCAAACCTCTCCGTCCTCTATCTGTACCCATTCGTGACAGAATACTATATGAGGTCTGCCGTTTTTATCCACATAAAATGTTCCGTCAAGACATTCCCAGTCAACAGGTGTTTGCTGTACCTTGGATATGGGCTCAAATCTGCCGTCAGGTGTATCGCACACAAGTATGTGTGTGCCTCTGCACCTGCCGTCCGCCTTGAAGGATGCGAACATATAAAACCTGCCCTTGTATAAATGTACCTCGGGCGCCCAGAACTGATATTTGCCCCAGAAGCCGTCATTTGCTTCAAAAACCGTCTTGCCCTCTGTCCACTGTTCAAGGTCACGGCTTACATAAACATCTATTCCGTTTTGCAGTCCGTGGAACAGGTCGCCCGCAGGCTGACCCACTCTTGAGCCGTAGAGGTAGTAGCTCCCCTCGTGTGCCAGAATGAACGGGTCTCTTATATTAATGTCACTTAGCTTCATTTGTTACCTCGTTTGTAGTATTGGTAGTAATTGCATTTCAGCATACCGTTGTAAAGCTTGCGCTTCTTGTCCGCCGTCCGTCCGAAATGCTTTTCAAAATATTCATCTGAAGTTATTATATATAACTGCCAGTTTTCAAGCCGCTTCATAGCCTTACCCATTATGCGGTAAAGCTTTTCAGCCTCGTTGATGTCCATGAGCCTTTCACCGTAAGGGGGATTGCATACCACAGTGCCCCTCTTTCCGTGTGTCTCAATATCCGCAACATCGGCAACAAAGAAATTGATACAGTCACCGACTCCGGCATTTTCGGCGTTTTCCTTTGCCGCCTTTATTACCTCAGGGTCAATATCACTGCCCCATATCTCAAAATCGCACTCACGCTCGGCTTCTCTCGCCTCACGCCTTGCCTCCTCCCACAAATGCGAGGGGATAAAGGTGAATTCCTCCGCCGCAAAGCTTCTGTTTACACCCGGAGCAACATTTTTCAGTATCATTGCCGCCTCGATTGGAATAGTGCCTGAGCCGCAAAGAGGGTCCCACAAAAGCACATCCCTTCTCGGTCTTGCAATCAAAGCAAGCGCCGCCGCAAGAGTCTCCCTTATGGGCGCATCGTTTGTGCCCTGTCGGTATCCTCTCTTGTAGAGCCCCGCTCCGCTTGTATCTATCATTATTGCCGCCTTGTCACGGAGTATAAAGAATTCTATTTGTACTTTTGTCTCCGTCTCGGGCAGGAAATCCGTTTTGTATGCCTTGTACAGTCTGTCAACTATTGCTTTCTTTACTATTTTCTGACAGTCGGGAATGCTGTGAAGAGCCGATTTTATGCAATGACCCTTAACTGGGAAGGCATCCTTTTTGCCGATATACTTTTCCCACGGGATTGCCTTTGTGCCTTCAAAGAGCGCATCAAAGCTGACAGCCTCAAACTCGTCAAGGATGATAAACAGCTTTTCTGCACACCTGAAATTGATGTTGCACCTGGCTACGGCACTTTCGTCACCCTCGAAGTACACACGCCCCTCAATGGTTTCAAGCCTTTTGTAGCCAAGCATATCAACAGTCTCGCCTACAAATTTTTCAAGCCCGAAAAGACAGGTCGCCGCAAATTTCATTTTCGTCATATTCTCTCGTATGTCACATAACGGAAGAGGATACCCTCTTCCTCCATTGTCTCGCTTTCTTCAACAGCCCTCCACTCGTCAGCCTTTATCTCGGGCAGGAAGCGGTCAGCATCAAATGCCTTGTCAATGTGTGTGATATAAAGCCTTTTGCAATAGGGCATAAGCGTGGTGTAAACCATTGCACCGCCGATGACAAAAAGCTCATCGGGGTCAGCATCCTTCACAAGAGAGAAAAGCTCGTCAATGCTGTGTACAACCTCTGCGCCCTCTATCTCAATGTCCTTTTCGTAAAGCACAATGTTCCGTCTGTTCTTGAGAGGTGCGCTCTTGGGCAGAGAAACAAGAGTGTTGTAGCCCATTATTACCGTTTTGCCCGTGGTGACCTCCTTGAAATGCTTAAGGTCAGCGGAAAGGTGACAGAGCAGGTTTCCGTTTTTTCCGATACCGTTGTTCTTGTCTATTGCAACTATTAAATTCATTCGGCTACCTCTATTCTTTCGTTAAAATCGTTGTATTTGTAATCTGTCAAAGTAAAGCTTGAATCGGTGAATTTGTAGAAATCGTCGATTGACTTATCAAGCTCGAACTTGGGCGCATCAAACTGAGGCTTTTCAATGAGTCTTTCTATAATGGGAATGTGTCTTTCGTAGATGTGTGCATCTGCAATGACGTGTACAAACTCTCCCACACCAAGTCCTGCTACCTGTGCAAGCATGTAAGTCAGCACCGAATACTGACAAACATTCCAGTTATTTGCCGCCAGCATATCCTGGCTTCTCTGATTGAGTATTGCCGAAAGCTTTCCGTTTGACACATTGAAGGTCATGCTGTAGGCACAGGGGTAAAGGTTCATTGAGTGCAGGTCGGCATGATTGTAGATGTTTGTTATTATTCTTCTGCTGTTGGGGTTGTGCTTCAGGTCATATATAACTCTGTCCACCTGGTCGAACATACCCTCTTTGTACTGATGCTTGATTCCCAGCTGATAGCCGTAAGCCGTACCGATAGAGCCGTTTTCGTCAGCCCACTTGTCCCAGATTTTTGCATTCAGGTCATGGATGTTGTTGGACTTCTTCTGCCATATCCAGAGTATTTCGTTCACCGCCGTCTTGATGTATGTACGGCGAAGTGTCATTATCGGGAATTCCTTCTCCAGATTGTAGCGGTTAACAATCGCAAAGCACTTTTTCGTGTACGCAGGAGTACCGTCCTCCCAGCGTGGACGAACTTCAAATTCCTTGTCCCATACTCCGTTTTCAAGTATGTTTTTACAGTTCTCAACAAAAATTCTATCGGCTAAACTCATTTTTTCTCTCCTAAAAGAATATATATAGTTATTCTATCACCAATTGTCCATTTAGTCAATATTTTTTATTATCGACTATTGAATTTCTCATAACAATATGTTAGAATTGTCTCAAATAAATTTACGGGTGACGTTTATGAAAAAGCTTTTCGGAATAAGATTGATTGTATACATAGTTTATTCGTTGCTGTTCTTTGCCCTTATATTGTATATGGACACCATCCCTGACCACTCTGACGGAACAAGTGACTATTCTATCTGGCGTGTATGGCTGTATTTTCCTGTGCTGTTTGTCTATCACGGACTTATGTCAAAGGTCATTCTTCGGGGATATAAGTTTTATATCCCACTTGCCGTAACAGCGGTACTGGGTTTTCTTGAAGCTCTTGTCACCAAAACAAATACGGCGGTATTATTTTTTGATGCTTTTGAAAACAGCTCTCCTGTAGTATCTGCCCTGGGTGTTAGTGCCTATTATGTCGTATTCTCCGCAGTTGGAATGCTATTGATGAATACATTCAGATTTTTATATATTTCTGTTAAAACGATTTATTATATCAATAAGGATTAGTAAAATCTTTTTAAAAAAATTAAAAAAAGTATTGAAATTGACGGACAAATATGTTATAATCCCATAGTAGCACAAGCCGGTGTGATGGAATTGGCAGACGTACGGGACTCAAAATCCCGCGGTAGCAATA
>CAZYTA010000078.1:0-4758 GCA_964650465.1 uncultured Oscillospiraceae bacterium
AAGAAGCTTTCCAAGCGTGATATGGGCGCTAATATGGATGATTACACGGGAATGGGATACACTCCCGAGGCTGTGTGCGAGTATGTTATGACACTGCTCAACTCCAACTACGAGGAGTGGCACGCACAGAATCCCGACAAGCACTACAAGGAGTTCCCCTTCAGTGCAAAGAAGATGTCTGTTTCGGGCTGTCTTTTCGATTATGACAAGCTCAATGACGTATCAAAGAATGTGCTCTCCCGTATGACCGCCGAGGACATTACCGCCAAGGTGACCGAATGGGCGCTGGAATTTGACCCCGAATTCGGTGAGCTTCTTGCAAGAGACAAGGAGTATGCGGAGAAGATATTTGCCATAGGCAGAGGCGGTAAAAAGCCTCGTAAGGACCTTGCTACCCTTGCTGATGCAAAGGGATATATGGGCTTCTTCTACGATGAGCTTTACAAGGTAGAGGAGGAGTATCCCGAAAGCTTTGACAAGGCGGACATAAAGAAAACGCTTACCGACTTTATGGCAAGCTATGACGAAGCTGACGATATGAACACATGGTTTGAAAAGGTAAAGGCAATTGCCGACAGTTTGGGCTACGCCTCGGATATGAAGGCATATAAGGCTGACCCCGACAGCTTCAAGGGCAATGTTGCCGATATCAGTATGTTCATCCGTCTGGCTGTTACGGGAAAGACCAACGCTCCCGACCTTTACACCGTTATGCAGATAATGGGCAAGGAAAGAGTATTTAACAGAATCAAGGCTATGGCAGAGGCTATATAAAAGGAGTAATAAAAAATGGAAGAAGCAAAGAATTTTATAGAAGAAATAATTGAAGAAGAGCTTGCCTCGGGTAAGGTTACGAAGGTACACACCCGTTTCCCACCCGAGCCCAACGGATATCTCCACATAGGACACTGTAAGGCGCTGACAATAGACTTCGGTACAGCCAAGAAGTACAGCGGACTTTGCAATCTCCGTATGGACGACACCAACCCTGCAAAAGAGGACACAGAGTATGTTGATGCCATAAAGGAGGACATACACTGGCTGGGCTTTGACTGGGAGGACCGCTTCTTTTACGGCTCCGACTATTTTGACAAGGACTATGAATATGCAGTTGAGCTTATCAAAAAGGGGCTTGCATATGTTTGCGAGCTGTCCGCAGACCAGATGGAGAAGTACAGAGGAGACCTTACTCATCCCGCAACCTCACCCTGGCGTGACAGACCCATCGAGGAAAGCCTTGACCTTTTTGAACGCATGAAAAACGGTGAATTCCCCGACGGAAAATATACTCTCCGTGCAAAGATAGACCTTGCTTCGGGCAATTTCTGGATGCGTGACCCTGTTATCTACAGAATTAAGCACATGCATCACCACCGCCACGGGGACAAATGGTGCATCTATCCTACCTATGACTTTGCGCATCCCATACAGGATGCTCTTGAGGGCATAACACATTCTCTTTGCTCGCTTGAGTTTGAGATACACAGACCTCTTTACAATTGGGTAATTGAGAATGTAAGTGTTCCTCACACGCCCCGTCAGATAGAGTTTGCACGTCTTAACATCACAAACACCGTTCTTTCAAAGAGATTTCTTCGTTCAATGGTTGAGAGCGGAAAGGTGGATGGCTGGGATGACCCCAGAATGCCCACCCTTTGCGGTCTGAGAAGAAAGGGTTACACAGGTGCATCTATTGTTGACTTCTGCTCAAGAGTCGGTGTGGCAAAGGCAAACAGCCTTGTTGACATCAGGCTTCTCGAGGCTTGTATCAGAGACGAGCTTAACGAGACGGCGGTAAGACGTGTAGCTGTACTTGACCCCATAAAGGTAATTATCGACAACTACCCCGAAGGAAAGGAAGAGTTTTTCGACCTTCCCAATCATCCTCAGCACCCCGAAATGGGTACTCGTCCCGTTAAATTCACACGTGAGGTTTACATTGATGCCGAGGATTTTGCAATGGATCCTCCTCCCAAGTTCTTCAGAATGAAGCCCGACGGTGAGGTACGTCTCATGGGAGCATACATTGTAAAATGCGGTGACATCGTTCTCAACGGTGACGGAAGTGTGAAGGAAATTCACTGTACTGCCGACCTTGAGACAGGTAACGGCAATCCTGTTGACGGACGTAAGATAAAGGGTACCATCCACTGGCTGTCCGACAGCAATGCCATTGATGCCGACGTAGTGCTTTATGAAAACCTGCTCACTCTTGAGGACCCCTCAAAGCTTCCTGATGACAAGGAGTACACAGACTATCTCAATCCCAACTCCAAGACAGTGAAGCGTGCAAAGCTTGAGGCAAATCTTGCAGAGGCAAAGCCCGGAGACAAGTTCCAGTTTGTCCGTATGGGCTACTTCTGTAAGGACACCAAGAACGAAAACACCTTCAACAGCATAGTGTCGTTAAAGGACAGCAAGGGTAAGTAATATTGATTGATTATAACAGGGTTTCACCCTGTACCCGCCAAAGAACCTTTTTATAACTTAGGCAAGATGTCCCCCGCCTCTTAGGCGGCGGGTTCCATTTTGCAATTCAGTAGGGTACAATCACCCACTGAATTGTAGGCAGCGTTGCTGCCCTTGCCACGTTGAATGACGGGGGCAAGCCCCTTATTGAAAAAGGTTCTTTGGAATCTCCAAAAATTTTAATATTTAATTCTTTTATTTTTGCGCGAGAGAGCTTTTTAAAAAGCTCTCTCTCGCAAAAAATCAAAAACGAAATCAAAAAAGGTAAGACAATGTATTTTGAAGATATAAAATTAGGAACAAAAATTGAGCTTGAGCCTGTAAAAATCGAAAAAGAAAAGATGATGGATTTTGCCAGGAATTATGACAGCATCCCTCTCCATTTAGATGAGGAGTATGCAAAAAAGACGCCCTTCGGAGGACTTATTGCTCCCGGTGTTATGTCATTTATGTCGGTATGGAACAAATTCCTTGAGGTTGACATCATAGGCGATGAGCTGATTGCAGGACTGTCAACGAGCATGGAGTGGCACAAGCCCGTGTATGCAGACGATGTGCTGACAGGTATCGTGGAGGTAACCGAAACAATAAAACGCAATACCAAAAACGGTCTTGTGGTTTTAACCATCAAGGTATACAACCAGAACGGTGTTCATGTAATCACCGATGTGACAAAATCGGTGGTAAAGTGCCGTCCTGTTGAGTAATGCGGCAATATAAGGTAGACAACAAAAAAGCAGTAAGTCGCTATAAAAATGCTTACTGCTTCTGCTATTTAAGCAATATGATGTTTGTGCCACCTATCAAGTATTTCCCACAGTGCCTTTTCGCATTGCTTTGCCGTATAGCTGTTGGGAAAATACTTTTTTAATTTGTTGTAGCTCAGGGAAATTGCCGTGTTCTTATCGTCCTCCATAAGTACCTGCTTTATAATTTCATCGTTAAGCGTTCCCTCAAGATAATGCTTTTTGAGAGCTGCTGCTTGATGAGTGTTAAGCTTGCACTCATAGAAGTCAATCTGGTCATTCAGCGACACCTGAAGCTTTACATTAAGAAATGAAATTTCTGCTCCTGCCGTTACGGGAATGATCTTTATATCCACTTTATCAAGAAGCGGATATATAAGCTCGGTAAGACGAATGTATCTCCTGATTTGTCGTCCGCTTTTATTGCTCTCCGTACCTACAAGCTCGGAGCTTACAAGCAGAATTTCGTCATCTGTGACATCACCTTTCTTCCCTTGATGCTTAATAAGCTCGTTTATACTGTCTGGGATAAGGATTGCTTCAACCTCTTTCTGCATAGTCTCAAGCTCAGAAAGGTCGATTGTAGTACTTCGTCTTTAATTAAACGTAATATCAACAGACGGCATAAGCAAAGCCCCGAATGACATAGAATCAAACGGGGCTTGTTCTTGTTTGTCAAGCGTTCCGCTTGGCTTGTGTATTTAATTCGCTTTAATAAATCTTTCAAGAATAGCTGCGGCTTCTGCTCTTGTAGCGTTGTCAAGCGGATTAAGGGTGCTTTCAGTTTTACCCTTAATTAAACCGCTACCAACTGCATACTGCATAGAACCTATTGCATACTCGGAAATGTTGTCAACGTCGTCATAAGAGAGAATGTTTGTATTTTCTCCTACACTGACATCATAACCCTTATACTGTGCATATCTGTACATAATAGCCGCAATCTGTTCACGAGTGATATTGTCATTCGGTGCAAATTCTGTTTTAGAAACACCCTTTACAATACCGTTTAACTGTGCCCAGCATACTGCGTCAAGGTAGTATTGACCTTTTTCCAAATCTGCAAAGCTGGTAATTCCTGAAACTTTTGGTTCGCCCTCAAGTCTGTAAAGAACTGTTACGAGCATTGCTCTTGTAAGTGTAGCATCCGGAGAGAAGTGGTTTTCGCTTGTACCCTTCATCAAGCCACGGATATATACATAATCAACAGATTCTTCAGACCAATGATCTACAGGGTGAACATCTACAAATTCTTTTTTACTGCCCTTGGAAAGTGAAACAGAAGCGTTTCCGTCAACTGTAATTGCAACACCGCCATCAACTACCTCAAAATCGGTAATTACTGTTTCATTTCCTTTTTCATCAGTTACAACAACCTTATATACATCTTCTGCATCAGGAACAGGGATAACAACCTCGGTTTCGCCCTTCGCTTCAACTTGTGCTGTGGTTTCGCCATCAGCGTTGGTTTCTGTCTTAACGGTTGTACCGTCCTTTTTAGTTTCCTCTGTGGTAGTAGTTCCGTCAGCCTTTTCGGTTGTAA
>CAZYTA010000079.1:0-4703 GCA_964650465.1 uncultured Oscillospiraceae bacterium
TTTATGAAATCAAATAGATTCAGCAAAAGACGGATGTTGATGATAACGGTAAGTATCGTTGTTATAATTGCCTTGTGTTCAGGTTTGCTTTTCTTGGTAAGCCAAAAGATATCAGCACCTAATAACAATGATACCGATAAGGTTGTAAGATCCGCAGAGGAGGCTGCAGCTCAGTTAAAAGAATTGGGCGATAATCTGGGGTACGAAAATGCACTTTCTGAGTTGACAGAAACGTCCACGGCAACAGTTGATGGTGACACCTATTACCGTTTTCAGCAAAAGTATCAAGGAATTCCCGTCTATGGCCGAACAGCGGTCTATGTTACGGATAAAAACGGAGAGACTATCGCAATCACGGGTAATGTGATTGATGTAAGCGAAGATATCGATTTAACCCCTACAGTAACTGCCACTGAAGCGGAAACATCTATTAAGACATATTTATCATATGAATTAGGGCGTGCAGACACTGATGGTATGTCTATCAATATTCCAAGAGATGGCGACCTTTGTATCTATAATATGAGCGATACAGAAGATGCTCGATTGGCCTATGTGCTGCATGTTGATTTTTACGAATTTATCATTGATGCACATGCCGGAAGTGTTTTATGCTTTTCTGAAACGCTATCCGATGCCACTGCCACAACCGGTTATGCTGCATCTGATGATTTATACGAAAATGGATTTGAAATAACACTAAATGACGCAAGTAATTATGAACTAACTGACACATCGCACAAGCTATCCGTATATACGCTTCAAGGGTACGAGAGTGGCGATTTAAGCACTGCGGTCTTGATAGAAAGCGACGATGTGATTTTCGGAAACTCCCAATCTGAAATTGTTCTCAATGCGGAGGCAGGAGTCCGGTTGCTGTTGAACGTTATAGACATACAGGAATATTTTTTGGGGTTAGGTTTTACACCTGCTGGAGAAAAAACCTTGTTGTTTTATAATGACGGATATGATAACGGTGAAAAGGCGCGGGGCGGTTATGGTAATGTAACATTCCCCCAATTGGGGGAATATGGCTCTTCCTACGGCTTAATGTTCATTGGTTCCGTAACGGGAGTGAATGATATTGATGTCATAGCGCATGAATACACGCATAGAGTGAGCAGCCAAATTGTAGCATGGTCTGGGCGGACTACACAAAACGGTGCCCTAGATGAAGCCCTCTCGGATATCTTTGGAATAATAATTGAGGCCGAATTAAACGGCACAGATCCTGACTGGACAATGGACGGCGACAATATTGGTGTTTATCGCAATATTGCAAATCCGAGAGAAACAGGGTACAGGTCAGTGTTGTCGGATGATAATACGAGTCATTCTACCGACGAGTATGCTTATGCTACTGTCATTTCTCACGCAGCATATTTAATGTCTGAAAATGGCGGCGGGCTGCTTGATATAGATGAGCTAGGCAAGCTTTGGTATCGTGCTATGCTGATGATGCCATCCGATTGTGATTTTGCAGAGTGTAGAACACTGGTCGAGTTGGCTGCAAAGTCTATGGGCTTGTCTGATGCGCAAATTGCCTGTGTAGGAGAAGCTTTTGACACCGTAGAAATCAGTAATGGTGAACCTGTTGATTATGAAGTGAGCAGTTCTGCCACACTGAGCGTATACGGTGCTGATTCCAACTTGTGCAGTAATTATACGATGCAAATTGCGGGAACGAAAACAGTATGGAATGAGGAGGTTGATCCCGCAGAAGCCTTCTATAACATCTATATTTTCATCAACCAAAATACATCTACCGAAAAACATTATGAAACACGGAGTATCACAGCAAATGAACCGGTGTTATTAGATTTGGATTTGGGTACATATACGATCACGCTTATTGATGATAACGGCACAGGAACCCCAGTGTCTTTTAAAATAAAAGTTGGTGTGCAAGACGGAAAAGACAATCTAGACATATATACGGATTTCGCTGCAGATGATGTGTATCAGGAAACAACACCAGGCACAAATACTACTGAGCCCGATATAAACGAGATGGATGAGCCCGTGATTGCAGATGATGCGGTTTGTTTCAATGGTCACTATTATAAGCTATACAGTGGGCAAGCATCCTGGGAAGACGCTGCAGCTTTCTGTCAGTCTGTAGGCGGTCATCTTGCAACCATCACATCAGAAGATGAAAACATTTTTCTGTATGACTATCTCGTTTCTTTAGGAGTAAGTGGCGCATATTTTGGATTTAGTGATTCTTTAGCCGAAGGTGTATGGGAATGGTGTACAGGCGAAGCAGTGACCTTCACAAACTGGGATTCCGGTGAACCAAATAACGAGGGACGTAAGGAGCACTACGGACTGTTTGATTTCAGCCATAATGATGGCAAATGGAATGATGGAAGCTATCGATCCGGTGAAACCACAAATTTCATTTGTGAGTGGGATGCTGAGGGGTCTTTTAAAGACGAGTGCAGTGGAGAGACCCAAACAGTATATTTGCTGAAACAAGCAGTATCATATGATGTCGATTACGAAGGTCAGCCAAGTAAAACTAAGACTTTTCAGTATGATGAGAGAGGCCAACTGACCGATGTTTCCATCAAACTTGTTTCACAACAGACACTATATGGTGAAACAAGTTATGAAGAACAATTGCTGGAATACTACTTTGAATGTAACGCATCGGGACATTATTCTGATTTTACTGCGTCTTTGGATGGAGACTCATTAGGAGGTGGAACAATTACTTGCGATGACAACGGGAGAATAATTGAATTTTACGCCCCCGGAACCGGTCAAAAATACTGTTTCAGCTATAATGCGGAAGGACTGATTTGTGAGTATATCTGTAAATATAACAATGAGATATATACGCAATCAACATTGCAGTACGACTCAAAAGGAAATGTTGTTATTCAAAAAAATCAGCACGATGGCAAAGAATCGGAAGTATATACAGAAATTGAATATGCCTTCGATGGCGGTCTAATACAAAAGGTGCAATATCTCGATGGTGTAGAGATAGGCTCCATCCTGCAACATCTTGACACATATGGAAATGTTATAAAGCAAGAACATTACAAAAACGGTGTATTGACAGGGTGGATCGAGTATACTTACGAGAAGAATATCGTCCCTGTTTCGTGGCAAAAACTTCCCGACACGATTCTATCCCTGTTCGGTTGACGCAAGAACAAATCTCTAGAAGTTTGCCAAAATGTAAATATTTGTGTGATGGATTATTCCACAAGAAAGAGAGGAAAATATGTTTGAAACAATTGGAACAATAATTACGATCGCTATTTGGGCGGTAGCAATCTTCTTGTTTGGAGGAGGACTTTTTATTTGCGGTATGAACCTCCTCAAAGGAAATGGATGGAAAAAGTTTTGGGCTGTTATTGCCATCATTTTGGGCATCATCACCTTCACTAAACTTTATGCTTGGCTCGACAGTTTAGTTTGGTGCTTTCTTCTGACGGGTGTTGTGCTTGAATTAGTAGGAAATGCGGGTTCTAATGAGACGCAAAATGTTCCACAGAAAGAAAAGAAATATGGTTTCAGCGATGCGCTTGTAGATGCGTATGTCGAACAAGAAGTGATTAAAGAAGCAACCAAAAAAGCAATTCGCGAACTGGAAAATGAACGCTGACGAAAAACGAGCCAACAACGGAGGATATTTATGAAATATTGCGACAAGTGCGGCACGGCATTGAAGGATGATGACTGTTATTGCTCTGAGTGCGGTGCTGTGTGTAGCACAAAGGAAAACGACCCTTTACAGATTTTAGATGAGAACAATTCCGTTACCAGAAAAAACACGACAGAAAATATCGAGCAGCGAGTTGCAAAATATTACAATGACACATATTTGAGTGCAGAAAAAACCGGTAAATATGTTGTCTTACACGACGAAACTACTGTCTCGGGAGATGTGTGCAATGTCATTGTTAGGTATCAAACCAATGAAGACTTCAATAACAGCGACACAGGCACCCATGTTGCAGATGTATCGGTAAATAAGATTACAGGAGATTGTACGATACATAGCAAGCCAATTAAAAAGACAGCAAAAAGATCTGGTGCGCATGTGTTTATATGCGTTATTGCTGTAATAGTCATGTTAAATATTGTTTGCGTCCCGTTTATTTGCAATAAATTTTGGTCAATAGAGGATATAAACGAGGGTGCGTATTCTTTTTCGGATATGATTGAAGAGGTAATGGACTACATACATTACGGTTATTCATTTTATTTAGATGATGAGATAACAATTTTGTATTATTTCGGAGGGCTTGTATGTGCTTTGTTCATTTTCTTTAGTGCATTAGGAAAAAGCTCGGGAGCTTGTGCGTTTGGCTCGTTAGTTGGATCCGGACTGTCGCTGTATATTTTTTATCAAATTTACTTAGGAACTACCAGATACTATGTCAGTGGAAATAACGCGAGTTTGACATTTGGCTACTATGTTTCTTGCGTCGGATTTATATCGATGCTTATAGCTTCATTACACAAAGAACAGGGATAGTTTTATTTCGCCGTTGGCGCGGAATGTACATACTTTCTATATTGGCAATGTTTCTCTTGAAATAACTTCATTTCTATGCTAATATAATTACAGAAAACAGGAATCGAGGTGGTCGAAATGCCGGTATTGAGTACATTTTTTGGAATTATCGTGCGGATGTATAAGGAAATGGGCGGAAAGCATAATATCCCCCATATTCACGCAGAAT
>CAZYTA010000080.1:0-4615 GCA_964650465.1 uncultured Oscillospiraceae bacterium
ATACTCGTTACTTTTATTTTTACTTTTTTAGTCTCATATCATTGACAAAACTACAAATTTTATTAATTCAAATTTCATTACATATCAATTTTTTCTTGAAACAGACAAAGGCATATGATATAATTGATCGAACACCGTATTACAGAAAGGGGATTTTATGAAAAAACTGTTTTGTATACTTCTCATAGCCGTTTTGTGTATTGCTTTCATTTCGTGTGCAGATGTGCCCGAAGTCACACCCAACGAGACCGAGGCTGATATTCCAGAAGCTGTGACACCGAACGAGCAAGAGATAACCGAGCCAGAAATCCCCGAAGCTGTGACACAGAATGAGTCAGAGATAACCGAGCCCGAAATCCCGGATGATGTAACACCGAATGAGCCTGAGATTGCAGAACCCGACGAAAATGTAGTAATGCTCCCCGAGGCTGACGAGAATACAATAAAATATACTCTTGAACTTCCGGAAGATTTTATCTTCGGTTCATATACAGATGTTTATGAACCGCAAAACATAGTAGATTTTGATGAATTTGACTTTGGGGATAATGCTTTGAGAATAGAGTATTCTCTTCCTACGCTGACATCATTACGTTGGTTCACCGCAGTCGCTTATATCGGAAACGGTATACACAGCCTTGAGGAAGGCAAAGAAGCATATAACAGGTATTGGGGCATTGATGAACAGCCGTATTATGATAAATATAACCAAGAGCCTCCCTTTGTGGTAGAGCCCGAAGTGGAAGCCGAAGTAATTGACTACGATATAATCGGAAAAGATGTTCTATATGATGTGGATAATTTTAATGGGAAGCCTCGTAACTATAACGACGCTTTAATAATCCAAAAGAGATATATAAACGGCAGATATGATGAAGAAAAAGTCATATATACATTTCATTCACCGGATATGAGCAGAATGCTTTACGAGATAACTGTGCCAAGAGGTTTTCTCGAAGACGAAAACAAAACTATGAATATGGACGTTTTGCAAATAATAGATAAAAAACATATCCTTGTAGAAATTTTGGCGGGCGAATATGGTTATGTCGGCGAATACATAGAGTTTATGTCATCTCGTTGCACATATATATTAGATTTAGAGTTAAATGAATGGCATCGTATACAACCGTTCGCTTTCAATGCCGTAGTATCTCCGGATGGAAAATATCTCGCATACTCTACTACGGATTTCAGCGGAACATATGAAGCCTACTGGGATGACCGCGATCATATAAAAGGCGGTTATTATATAAAAGAAATGTCAACCGGAAAAACAGTATATTATCCCAATCTGGCATCTGTTTGCGCCCCATTCGATTGGATAAGTGCAGATGTATTAAAGTAAAAAGCAGAATCATAGTTTTATAATAACAAAGCCAAGGTCAAATACATTACGATTTGATCTTGGCTCTTGTTATTTTTTTGTTGAAAAACTAAAAAGTCAATTTAGATATTTTGTTTATTGAGTTTTGTGCTTTTCACAAGCTTCGGTATCACACTGTTTTGATTTAGGGTAAAATATTCCGCTTTCTCTTTTTTCTTCTCCTATTGCCATATCTGCTCGAAGTGCCTTTGAATAATAGCTATCAAAAATGGATAACCAATCAGACAAGGCGTCAGCGTGAAACCATACTTCTGCGGCAAAAGAATTAGATGTTACATTTGATGCAAACATAGTCAATGTAGCATATTTTTCATATGATGTCAAGTTTATGACATTTGATATACCCTGAACCCTGACATCTGATGTACCCTGACATCTTTTTGAACAAAAGGTTAACAATTGGGCTTGTGAAAATCAAATCTTTACAACAGTATCGGCATATGATATAATTAATCGAACACCGTATTACAGAAAGGATAGTTCCATGAAAAAGCTTATTTGCATAACACTCATAAACCTCCTCTGCCTTTCCGTGATATCCTGCACGGATACTCCCATTGCAACGCCAAACGAGGTTGAAATGACGGAGAAAGCAGAAGCGCTGATTGCTACACCCGCCTCTGATTTTGAATACGAAGTAATAAAAGAAGAAAACAGAGTTGCAATAACAAAATATATCGGAACATCAAAAAATGTTGTTGTGCCCTCGGAAATTGAAGGCTTACCCGTAACATCATTCAAAAATACATATACCGCAGACAACACCTCAAAAGAAGGTGCTTTTGAGGGGAGTGACATTGAAACGGTTGTCCTTGGTGAGAATATAAGAACCGTGGGAGTCCAGACATTTAAGGATTGTAACGAGCTTAAAAGCGTTATCTTTAAGGAAAATACCAAAACCGTAGGCTATAAAGCCTTTGAAAACTGTACCCAGCTTGAAATTGTTGATCTTTCAGATACACAGTTATTCCGCATAGATTATTACGCTTTCAGAGGTTGTACCGCTCTTCGTGAAGTAAAGCTTCCCAACTGCATTGAAGAAATATGCAAAGAAGCGTTTTATAACTGCACCGCCCTTGAAAAGATTCCGTTTCCTGAAAGTTTGAGACTCATTGAAGACGGCGCATTCTTTAATTGTGTTTCATTAAAAAGCATAAATATCCCAACACAGCTTGAATTATATGCAGGTATGCAGACCGTATTTTGTCACAATTACGCACTTGAAACCATCACCTTTGATGAAGGAAGAGAAAGTATAGAAGGGTATGCATTCTTTTCATTAAACAGAATTCATGTAAATAAAAATCTTAAAATAATTATCCCGAAATCTGTAAAAAAACTTTCTTTTTATACTTTTTTTGTTTACGGCCCGACAAAACTTGTTTTTTTAGGTGATTGTCCCGAGGTGTTTGACGAAACCGATAAGTGTTCTTACTTTACAATATCCTACAATCCAAATATGGAAGGCTGGGAAGATTGTATGTGGAAGGATAAATACACATTGATTCCTCTTGAATAATAAATCTGCACAGTTATAAAAAGAACTGTGCAGATTTCATTTCTTTTATCAGATTACTGCATTTATATCCGATAATGCGATCAGCTTGTTATCAGTTGTTCTGAGCATAATATTGTACATCAGATCTGTTTTACAATGCTCAAATATTTCTTTGTAAAAGTGCGGGCCATTTTTAAAGGTATCCGCAAGAACCCCTAAGTTACTTCCCAAAGATAACAATTTGAATGCCCATCCGAGAGTATAGTTTTTGCTTGCATATTCTGACGGTTCAATCGTGCTATTCAATTCATCTTCATCAACAAATCCATTAACAATTGCCGAAACAAATCCTTTAAAATCATTCTCGATAATCGATTCAGAAACTGAAGTTAACAACGAATAATATTTACCAACAAATGCAAAAGGGGCTATTATTTTTCCAAACGAACCAGGACAACCTGCAAAAAAGGAAATAATCTCAAAGACTACATCTAAGAAACTAATTAATGTATTAATATCATATATCGGATGATACCCAAACAAAAATTCAGACTCAGATAAAACATTGTCTATTTCCGACTTATCATTTGTCTCATACCACTGACCACTCAGATTTCTTGCATAGTATTTAGGTTCTCTTCCAAACAGTAGACGAAATATATTATCCTTGTAATTCACATTTTCCTCTATATTTTTATAATATTCATCACTATAATTTTTTACATATGCAGCCAAACCGTAAGGATCAATTGTATATATTACTTTAATTTCTTCATCTGTATACTCTTTATACGGATCATAAAAATAAACATCATCATCTTGATAAACGCTTCTCTCGTATAGGTTGCTAAAAGATCGAATTGCTATAGGATCACTCCTTTCTAAGCTATCGTATATTAAGTCGCAGTTTACACAATTCCATAATTTACCATTGTTAAACACTATTCGGCTATAATTTCCGGTTTCGTCTTTTTCAACAATAACTTGCTCTCTGTTATCAACTATAATCGTAAGAGTATCCAAGAACTCTCGATTTCTTGTGTATGCAGTAATTGTAGCTGTACCTCTTTTTTTAGCCGTTATTTTTCCTGTATACCTATCAATTGTAGCAATTTTTGTATTGCTGCTTGACCAATATACAGTTTTGTTAGATGCGTTATCCGGATAAAATGTAACATCGGCATAAAAAACTTCATTCAATCCAATAGTTTTTACTTTTGGCGATACCTCAATTGAAGTTAAATTAGCCGTGCCTTCCCACTGGGCAACTAAAATCTCAGATTGATTGAATTCATACACACCTCCGGCTTCAATGTATACACCTGTATTTATGCCCTTCCAGTATGCAAATGTATAATTCTCTTTTGTAGGTATAGCTTCACAAATGCTCATGGGAATTCCATGGTATTTTATTTCGTCTTCAAAACTTTCTATTCCTCCGTTTAAATCATATGATATTGTGTACTCAACAGGACGCCAAACAGGATACAGCCTCGTTGATTGATATAAATAATACCATTGACTTGGATAAAATTTCTTAACAACTACATTGGAATCATTTGTTCTTACTAACGAATACATTTCCTGTTCATTCTGTATCGTTTCACCGTCAGTCCAATATTCAAATACATAGCCTTCCTTAGTAGGAATATCAGAGGGAATGGTAATCTCAGCACCCGGAGCTGCTTCCAAAATGTCAAAATCTCCGTTGGCGTCACCCACGTCAAAGA
>CAZYTA010000081.1:0-4081 GCA_964650465.1 uncultured Oscillospiraceae bacterium
CCGCATCAGGTTCATGGGTCAGGACCGCACAGGTCCCCTCTCAGCCCACTCTGGTGAGCTCCCCTTTGTGTTGAGTGCATTATAGCACCGAAGTTATTTTTTGTCAATACCCCAATTAAATTTTTGTGAGAATATCCACGTTATTGTTTACAAACGCCTCCAGCTCATTTGCTGTAAGTGTACGCTGTGATACAAGAGCAAGCATATAAACCTGCTTTGCAAGAAGCTTGGCTGTCTCCCTCTTGTCGGGGTCACCGAGCATAGAGGATATCTTTTCAATGAGAGGATTCTTTATATTTACAATAAGCTTCTCACCCATATTGTCCATTCCGGGCATTGCCTCTCCTCTTGAATACAGCTTCATCATATCGGCAAAACGTCTTTCCTGCTCGGATAAGGTTATCATCGCAGGGGTTTTTTCGTTTTTCAGTGAAGCAAATTCAATTTCCGTCTTTTCCTTGTCAACGGCTTCACGGAACAGCTCCTTAAGAATTTCATTTTCCACACTTTCATTTTCACTCTTGAGAGCTGATACAACATCCGAGTCGCATCTTACAAATTTGATATCGGAGTTTTCCTGCTCAAGATGTGTAATAAACTGTGAATCAATAATAGAGTCAAGAAGAAGCACATCGATATCCTCCTCCTTGAGAAGAGCAATATATCTGGATTGCTGTGTCTTATCGGTTGCGTAGAATACCTTACCCGATTCCTTTGTGTTCTTTTCGGTATATTCGGAAAGAGTAACGTATTTGTCCTCTACGGTCTTGTAAATAACAGAGCCTTTTACCTTGTCAAGGAACTTCTTGTCCCTCATACATCCGTACTCTACAAAGGGCTTGAGGTCATCCCATATTTCCTCGTATTTTTCACGCTCGGTATTGAACAGTGAATTTATCTTGTCCGCAACCTTCTTGATGATGTGTGCGGAAATCTTTGAAACATAACCGCTGTTCTGCAGATATGAACGTGATACGTTCAAGGGAAGCTCGGGACAGTCAAGAACACCTCGGAGTGTCATAAGATACTCGGGAATTACCTCCTTGATATTGTCGGCAACAAATACCTGATTGTAGTAAAGCTTTACCTGTCCCTCCATGTTTGAATACTCGTGGGAGGGCTTGGGGAAATAGAGGATACCCTTGAAATTGAGGGGATAGTCCGCATTGATGTGAATATAGAACAGAGGCTCCTGCCAATCGGCAAACAGCTTCTTGTAAAAATCACTGTATTCCTCGGCAGTGCAGTCAGAAGGGTTCTTCAGCCACAGGGGTGTAGTGTCGTTGACGGGCTTTTCCTCGCCGTTGAGATATATCTCAATAGGCATAAAAGCACAGTATTTGTCAAGAATACGTGTGAGAGTTTCTTTTTTCAGGAAATCGGCTTCCTCGTCGGTAACATGAAGAATTATGTCTGTTCCTCTTTCGGCTCTGTCTGCCGCCCCCATTTCGTATTCGCCCAGCTCATTACAGCTCCAGCGTACAGCGGGAGCAACAGTGAAGGACTTTGAAACTATTTCAACTCTGTCAGCTACCATAAAAGCGGAATAAAATCCCAGACCGAAGTGACCTATGATACCCGAATCCTCATTTTCTCCTTCGTATTTCTGTATAAATTCCAAAGCTCCGGACAATGCAATCTGATTGATGTATCGGTCAATTTCCTCCTCGCTCATACCAAGACCGTTATCGGAAATCGTGAGAGTTTTTTCCTCCTCGTTTACCTTGACGTCTATTCTGTAAACACCGTCAGATTCCGCCTCGCCAAGTGATACAAGACGCTTCATCTTTGTTATGGCATCGCAGGCATTTGACACCAGCTCTCGAAGGAATATTTCCTTATCGGAATAAAGCCATCTTTTTATTATGGGGAATATATGCTCAGTCTCGACGGTAATTCCGCCTTTTTTCATTTCGTCCATTTATTGACATCTCCTTTGAATTATGATATACTTATTTTATCACCAAAAACGGATTTGTCAAGAGGTTTTTGGCACTCTCTTGTTACGAGTGCTAATAAAAAGTGTAAACATTTTGTGAATTGATGCAATATTTTTTACAAAAACCCCTTTACATCTCTTGAAAGTTGTGCTATACTGTGGTGTACTGAAAAAGTATGACCGTTACTTTGTTACGGCGTTTCTATCACGGCACGCCCGTGGTATTCACCTGACCGTTGCTCAGTTACGGCGAGAAAAATTATGGAGGTGAACATAATGCAGAAAGAATTGAAGCAGAGTATCATTGAGAGCTATCGCACCAATGAGAAAGACACTGGATCTCCTGAGGTACAGATTGCTATTCTCACAAGCAGAATTAACAATCTTACAGAGCATTTGAAAAAGAATGACAAGGATCATCACAGCCGTCGCGGACTTCTTAAGATGGTAGGTCACAGAAGAAACCTTCTTGCATACTTGCAGAAGAAGGATATCAACCGTTACCGTGAAATCATCGAAAAGCTTGGCTTGAGAAAGTAAGCCGAATGGGTTTTCTCCGCATATGCTGTCCTGACAGCATATGTGGGGATTTCTTGTCCTAATGAGAAAGTAAATCAACCGTCGGGTCAATTTCCGATTAGCACGAAATAAAGTGCCGAAAGATTTTCGACATTTTATTTTATGCTAATCTGTTCCGACGGTGTTATAAAGAAAGGAAAAAGAAAATGTTTGAGAATTACAGAACATTCAGCTGCGAAATCGCAGGCAGACCCCTCGTTGTCGAAACAGGTAAGATTGCACAGCTTGCAAACGGCTCGGCTCTTGTAAGATACGGCGATACCGTTATCCTTGCAACAGCTACAGCAAGTGCAAAGCCCCGTGACGGAATCGACTTCCTTCCTCTGTCGGTTGACTTTGAGGAAAGACTCTACTCTGTAGGTAAGATTCCCGGAAGCTTCCTTAAGAGAGAAGGAAGACCCACAGAAAAGGCGATACTCACTTCCCGTGTTATCGACCGTCCCGTACGTCCTCTTTTCCCCAAGGATTTGAGAAACGACGTTTGTCTCTCCCTTACAGTTATGTCGGTTGACCCCGATTGCTCACCTGAAATTACAGGTATGATAGGTGCATCTATTGCCCTTTCAATTTCCGATATTCCCTGGAACGGACCCATTGCAGGTACTTTTGTAGGTCTTGTTGACGGCGAGTTCGTTATGAACCCCACCAAGGAGCAGAGAGAGAGAAGTCTCCTCGAGCTTACCGTTGCTTCCTCCGCAAAGAAGGTTGTAATGATTGAGGCTGGCGCAAAGGAAGTATCCGACAAGGATATGTACGATGCTATCATGGCTGCTCACAAGGTTAATTGCGAGATAGTTGAGTTTATCAACTCCGTTGTTGCAGAGATTGGTAAGCCCAAGTTTGAATATCCCTCATGTGAGGTTGACCACGACCTGTTTGAAGCTATCAAGGCTTATGCTATGGATGCTGTTCAGTCAGCTCTTGATACAGATGACAAGACAGTGCGTGATGAAAGACTTCAGGTAGTTTATGCTGACGTATTCGAGCATTTCGGCGAGATCTATCCCGATATGGATGACGCTACAACAGCTATGATAAACGAGTGTATGTACAAGCTCCAGAAGTATGTTGTAAGACGCTGGCTCCTTGATGAGCAGAAGCGTGTTGACGGCAGAACAATGGACCAGATGAGACCTCTTGCGGCAGAAGTCAGCATTCTTCCCAGAACACACGGTTCGGGTATGTTCACAAGAGGACAGACTCAGGTTATGACAATTGCCACTCTCGGCTCGGTAAGCGATCAGCAGATGCTTGACGGTATCGACGATGAGGAATTCAAGAGATATATGCACCACTACAATATGCCCGGCTACTCTGTAGGTGAGGCAAAGGCATCAAGAAGCCCCGGCAGACGTGAGATAGGTCACGGTGCACTTGCAGAAAGAGCTCTTGAGCCTGTAATCCCCTCTGTTGAGGAATTCCCTTATGCTATCAGACTTGTTTCCGAGGTAGTAAGCTCCAACGGCTCAACCTCACAGGCATCTATTTGCGGTTCAACACTTGCTCTTATGGATGCAGGTGTTCCGATCAAGGCTCCCGTTGCAGGTATCTCCTGCGGTCTTA
>CAZYTA010000082.1:0-3993 GCA_964650465.1 uncultured Oscillospiraceae bacterium
ACAGCAGTTGTCCAGCCAAACTCAATGGAATATCCACCATTCTTGGGTCCTGCTGTGGTTAATTTCGGGCATCCGCCAAATGTTCCATCTCCTACAGAACTAAAACCAGTAGCAGAGGCTGGAATGTATACATATTCCAAATTGTCACAATTGGAAAATGCTGAATATCCAATGCTATGTATGCCTTCGGGCAAAACTACCTCTTTAAGTGCGTCACAATCCGAAAATGCCTTGCTTTCAATCGTAGTTACCGGATATCCTTCTATTTTTTGAGGAATATTCAAAATAGAATCGGCACCATCGTACCCTATAATAGTAACTGTATTATTGGTTGATATCTCATAGACAATTCCATTGTCAGTAGTACCATTTTGTATCGAAGTTCCTTGAATATTATAATCTTCTGCATTGTCATTATTGGTCGCCAAGGCAGATGCGGGCAACAGCCCCATAACCATAACGATACAAAGCAGCAATGATACTACTCGTGTTTTGCAGCACAATCTTCCACAATTTGTGCCTTTGTTTCGTTTCATATAACGTCCTCTTTTCTTTTACGTCCTCAACACAAGAAACGTGTTGAATTGTTTTACTTGTTACTATAAGAAAATACCGCACACATTATTTACGTTAGCTATCACATGAAATAACATATACCCTCGATTTTTAATCAATTTCTACATTTTTAGCAATGGCCTCGAATTCGATTCCATTCGTTGATACAAAAAATCCTGTCTCTGGATACTCATAATTCGCAATATAGTATGCATTATTCTCAAACACACCGAAGTCAGAAATATCCGAACACAATTCTACGATATTTTCTCCGTTTTTAATGCAATAGAGCTTTGTTACACACTCTTCGTCCATATAGATTTGAAAAAGGCAATACCCGTTAATTATCCTGCTGCACCCAATGGAGCTCCCTTCTGCAATTTTTTTCGCTTCTCGATTACCATATTTGTACCAAAGACATTCTTGATAATCGATATAATATATTTCTTTGCCGTCATCAGAAATCACAAATCTCTTGACGTTGTCCGCAATCTTTGTTGTTTTTGATTTCAGTTCATCATCAAGCCGATACAAAATACCTTCTTTTCCATAATCTATATAATACAACGTACCTTTGTCGTCACGATCGTACACATAGAGATCACATTCGAGCGGGACAGCCTCACCGTTGCCTTCCAAATAAAACGCATCGCCATCCCCCAATAACATGGTAAAGTAAAGAGACTCTACGCCATAGGTCATATCATTCTCCATTCCATAGTGAGACTCTACATTCACAGGGGATGCCACCCTTACACGCTTATAGGGCAACTCTGCTATAATTTTGCCCTTATCTGCAAAATAGGTTTTTTCATTATTGCACTCAAAAATTATTTGAGTATGACTATCATTCAAAATAAAATTTATATCCTTCAAATGCGTTTCGACCCACATAAATTCGTTAGTGGCATACTGTGCAGTAAGGTTGTTATTTTCCCCAGTAATCGACGCACACCAAAACTCATTTTCTGAGGACTCATAGTAAATATATTCACCCGAATCTGAAACAGAAATTGGAGTAGCACCATTGGCGATTCGGTATTTCTGACCTTCTCTATAGACTGTCAAATCAAATTGTTCATTAACATATGCAATACTCTCACCATGTGGAGATACCGCCAACATAAACAAGTCGACATTTGTATCCACACAACTTATTTCACCTTTTCCGATATCCACCAAATACAATGCATTTTCCGCATTTTCATCAATATATGCAAACATATCTCCAAATGCTGCAAGTTCGTGTCCACCACTTTTTTCCGTCAACAGATACAGACTTTCTCCAAAAGCTAAATAAAGAGCGTTATCCCAAGTCACTGCTGCGTAAACAGAACCATCCAGACTCATTTCTTCCCGATTAATTCTTCCTGTAATTACACCATCCAAAATAAAACCATTTTTTAAAATATAAGTTTCATCTTTTTCTTCACAATAAAGTGGTCGAAAGCTTTCATCTCTCAAGCGATACACACATTCTGCCTCTGGTTCAACGTTCTCGAGAGTTTGAGTAGGTTCTTTTTCAGTTTGCAAAACATCTTGGATGTCATTTTTCTCGATAATATCTTCTGGGTCATCCGAATCTGCTCCACAACCAGACAAAAGTATTAAACAAATTGAAAAAATGAATAACCCTGAATAATACAACAATCCGTGTCTTGTACCGTTGTTTCGTTTCATATAACGTCCTCTTTTCTTTACGTTCTCAACACAAAAGCTGTGTTGAATTATTTAGCCTATTTCTATTTTGAAAAGCCGTAATGTACTCCTAAATTATTAGGGAAGACAGTAAAAGGTAATTTCCCATCCTGAACAAATTCTTATGTTGGATATGCACCCATAAATTTTATGAATTACATATCGCAGCACAATAAACTTATGATACAATTTTTGTATCTTGCCTCTTTGACTCCCACTTCCTTTCTTGGGTTTAAAATTTTCGTGAAGTATATCAATTCACGAACGCGAAAAAAACATACCCCAATATAATAATGCATAAATTAATTATACGTGATGTTATTGGAAAACGCAACGGCTCATGATTAAAAATAATTAAACAGGCTTATTTTTAATCATTTTATACAAATAAAGGTGGTGTGACTTAAAATAATGCCACTAAAATTTTCTTTTAGCCGTCAATTATTCCGTCAACATCATAACAAGAATGGAGGGTGCTCATGTCAAAGAAAGGTGAGAACATTTACAAAAGAAAAGATGGTCGTTGGGAAGGTCGGCATATCATATCTTATGATTTGACCGGAAAAGCAAAATACGGGTATGTATATGCAAAGAGTTATGGAGAAGTGAAGAAAAAACTTTTGGAACGCCAAAGTAACAACACACTCATAAAAGTTGAAATCGGCAGGAAAACAACTTACGGAAATCTGTTAGATGATTGGCTCCGCAGTGTTAAGATGAGGGTAAAAGAATCAACCTTTGCAAGGTATAAAAGGCTCGTAGATAGTCATATCTCCCCGGCATTAGGCAGATATGATATTACAAACATTTCAACACAACTTGTAGAACAATATGTCGAGCATCTTCTTTTAGATGGCCGACTCGATGGACAAGGTGGACTATCTCCCAAAACTGTGACAGATATAGTCACCGTTATAAAAAACACAATGGAATATGCAAAATATCACGGATATTATGTATCGTGCTATCTGGACAAGCTTTCCGTAAAAAATAGCGAATATGAGGAAATGCGAGTATTGAGTACGACTGAACAAAACGCCCTTTTGCGTGTCCTGTTTGAAAACATGGACTTGTATAAATTGGGCGTTTTACTTTGCCTTTATACAGGCATAAGAATTGGCGAGCTTTGTGCTTTAAGGTGGGAAAATATCTCGCTACAAACCGGAGTATTGAAAATTCGTGAAACAATGCAGAGAATTCAAAACACATCGCCCAATACAAGCAGCAAGACGAAAATCGTTATTACTCAGCCTAAGAGCCTGTGTTCAATTCGAGATATTCCGTTACCAAAATGGTTAATAACTATTCTGTTGCCGTTCCAAGGAGATGCAAATGCATTTCTTTTGACCGGGAATGTTCAAAAATGGGTAGAACCAAGGACTATGCAGAACCGATTTCAACGTTATCTAATCGACGCCGAAATTGAACACGCAAATTTCCATTCCCTCCGTCATACCTTCGCAACAAGATGTATCGAGGTTGGCTTTGATGTAAAAACGCTTAGCGAACTTCTCGGGCATACAACGGTAAACATTACACTAAACAGATATGTTCATTCCTCTTTTGAAACGAAATGCAACAATATGTATAAGCTGACTATGGCGGTTTAACGCCGTCAAAATTTTAGTCATAAAACACTCTGAATCCCTTGAAATTCCTAGGGTTTCAGAGTGTTTTTCATAGAGTGATATACTTCACGAAAAACAAACATACTCCTACTATTAAAGAATATGCTTATGT
>CAZYTA010000083.1:0-2424 GCA_964650465.1 uncultured Oscillospiraceae bacterium
TTTCAGCATCGGCATTTTATGCACCTGAGTTTAGCAGGTTGATGCTACCGCAGGACTTTTTTGAGTCCACATAACAAAATAGCGGTAATATTACTAACCGGGTAATAGACCTCATACTTTATGGAGACAGAGATTAAAAAAGCACTCGAAAGTGCCGTAAATACGCTGTTTCCTATTAAGTCAAACAAAGAAATACAGAGGTAACAGATACAAAAGCTCAGTGCTATAGCTATGCCCTTGCGAGAGAAAGGATAAAAAATGAAAACTACAATATACAAAAATTTAGAAGTGCAGTACATCAAGTTGTTCCGTCATCTGAAGGTTGGAAGCTTCAAGACGAGAGAGCGATACGGCAAGGCATTCAAACGCTTTATGGTATTTTTAGCACGAGAGTACCGATTGCAAAAGCTTTGCAACATTTCCGAGAAGCATATACTCTCTTATGTTTCGTATATGCAAAGCAAAGGCTTGTCAGCATCAACTATCAAGACAGAGCTTGCCGCCATTCGCTTCTTCCACGACAATATGCCCTATACAAGGAGCGAACTGCCGACAAACGAGGATTTACAACTTAAGAAAAGAACATTCGGTGGCGTTGACAGAACCTGGGATAACCGAGAGTTTAACTTAATGCAACTTGCCGCAATGGATACTGACCATAAAGACTATCTTGCCATTTTGTGCCTTGCGAGATATGCAGGTCTTCGCTTGGAGGAATGTTTTCGCATTGACACCAATGATGCAAAAAATGCCCTTGATACGGGTGAGCTGCTTGTCAAGGGCAAGGGCGGACTTTGGAGATATGTACCTATCAATGAGTCTATCAGAATTACATTCCGAGATATGTTGGAAATCACTCCTCTTGGAGAAAAACTGTTTGTGAGACCTTACGATAAGACACACCTTGCAATGAAACGTCTACAGTGCTTTATCGCATATCATCGAAAGAGATTCACCGAAAACACAATAACCTTTCACGGACTTCGCCACACCTTTGCCCACGAGCAGTACAACAAATTCATTGAACAAGGATATTCTGATTTCGTCGCTCGTAAAAAGGTGTCGGAGCTGCTTGGGCATCACCGTGATGACGTGACGAGAATTTATTTGTCGGGCGGTGATGATGTATGACCAAAAAGAAAAACATTAAACCCGAAAGCAAGAGTCCGAATGTAAACATCAAACGAAAGATCGGCTCCACTACATATATGGTGACAGCTCACTTCAATGATAAGCACAAAGATGATATTGCCACTAAAATCAAAAAGCTGATAACAAAAGAATAAAGTTTACTCTTGAGTGATTGAATTTGATGGTCGGGTATGATATAATATACATACTACAATATTTATCATATCCGGCTGTCGGAAAGGAGAATTTATTAAATGATAAGACAGTCAAATGATGATAAAATAACTGCTCTTTACTGCCGATTGTCGCAAGACGACGGTCGTGAGGGCGAAAGCAACAGTATAACAAATCAAAAAGCAATTCTTGAAAAGTATGCAAAAGACCGCAATTTCACATCGTACAAGTTTTACGTGGATGATGGCGTAAGCGGAACAACCTTTGAGCGTGATGGCTTTAAGGAAATGCTGTCGGATGTTAACGAAGGGCTTGTTTCAACGGTTATTGTTAAGGATTTATCACGTTTTGGTAGAGATCATATTATGGTTGGATATTATACTGAAATGTATCTGCCATCAAATAATGTGAGATTTATCGCAATCAATGACAATGTTGATACGGCGGATGAGCGAAGCAACGAATTTGCACCCTTTACTAATGTCTTTAACGAATGGTATGCAAGAAGCGCAAGCAAGAAGATTAATGCGGTATTCAAGGCAAAGGGCGAATCGGGACAACGCTTAGGTTCTGCAATTCCGTATGGCTACAAGGCAAATCCAGATAATCCCAAAGAGATTGTCATTGATGAAGAAGCGGCAGAAGTTGTAAAGTACATCTTTGAACTTTGTATGTGTGGCAAAGGTCCCGGCAAAATTGCAAAGCAGCTTACCGAAGAAGGCATTTCAACACCTATGATGTATTTCAGAGAACACGGAATGCCCTGTAGGACAAAAGCAAATATGAGTAATATATGGTGCAACAGAAGTGTTGCCGGAATACTTGAAAATATGACCTACATAGGAAACACCGTAAACTTTCAGACTGCTACCGTAAATTACAAAACGCATAAGAAGGTCAGGCTTCCCAAAGACCAATGGCTCATATTTGAGAATACTCATCCGCCCATTATTGAAACAACAGTATGGGAAAAGGTGCAGGAGCTACGCAAGAACAAACGCCGTTACACCAAGTCGGGTAAAAAGAGCATCTTTGCGGGTCTTTTGGAATGTGCAGACTGCGGCGCAAAGCTTTACTTCTGTACAAGCAGAGCACATAAAGAAGACCACGACTATTTTG
>CAZYTA010000084.1:0-2294 GCA_964650465.1 uncultured Oscillospiraceae bacterium
CGCGGATGGACAAGCTGGTGAAGCTCATCTGCAAGAACGAGGAAAGCCTCATGTCTACGCTCACCGAACAGCAGAAAGAAACCTTCGAGAGGTTCAAGGACTGCCAAAGTGAGATATGCGACCTCACGGCTCGCCAGGCCTTCGCCGACGGATTCATCCTGGCAACACGGATCATGGTCGAGGTCATGGACGGTATGGAAACGGTGGAAGAAATCTAACCTCTTCTGCCGTGGGTGCGGTTCGGTGCCGCGCCCTTTACTTTTTAAGGAGATTATGTTATAATATTTTTAATTATAAACATCAAATTGAACAAACAGTTTTCCATATGCGAAAACCATTCCATCAAGAATCGGTTTTTAGTGAATACTAATCTACCACGAAAGGGGTTACTGAAATGTTATTATCCAAACCTTCACACTTAACATATGAACAATTGAAAAGCAAAATCGAAACGGGCAATATGCTGATTCCGCAATTTCAGAGAGATTTTGTTTGGAATAAGGCGGAGGCCGCAAAACTGCTAGACAGCATACTGAAGGGCTACCCCATTGGCTCCTTTATTTTATGGGAGACAAAAGAAAGATTAAGAACAATAAAAAATATAGGCGGAATATCGTTGCCAACACCGAAAGCCGGTGATTCTGTTTACTATGTGTTAGATGGACAACAAAGAATTACTAGTATATACGCGAGCTTAAGCGGGGCAATCATTGGAAAAGCAGATTATTCTAAGCTGTTTATCGATTTAACTGTAGATGAATCTCAAGAAATCGTTGTTATGAATGTTGATGGACTTCAGGCGACGGACTATATTTCTATCACTATGCTTTTGAGCAATTCGCCTGCAGATATTTTCGCAACATACGGAAGTGAACCTCAAAAAATCGAGAAAATATTCGATTATCAAAAAAAGTTTACGACATATCAATTCCCCATAATTGAAATATCTAACGCTGATTTAGAAATTGCAACAGATATTTTTACACGTGTGAATAATGGTGGCAAATCGTTAGCAACATTCGAAATAATGTGCGCAAAAACTTATGATGAAAAACAGAATTTCGATTTGTATGAAAAGAGAGAAGAACAAAAGACACGTTGGGGAGAAATTGAATACGAAACTATTCCAGATGCAACAGTGTTGCAAGCGGCTGCAATATGTATTTCCGGTGTTTGTAATAGAAAGCATATATTGAATGAAATCAGCAAGCAACAGTTTATTGATGCGTGGGATGATGTTGACAAGAGCCTTTCGCTTGCGATTGATTATGTAAAGAGTGCATTAGGTGTTCGTGTTTCAAAGTTGCTCCCATATGATGGTTTGTTGGTTCCATTTGTTTATTATTTTTATAAACACCCTAAAAGTCCTACGGCTCATGAAAATCAATTGCTGAAAAATTATTTTTGGCGATGTGTACTTTCAAATCGTTTTTCTGACGGCTTGGAAAGTAAATTGGCGCAGGATGTAGAGCATGTTATCGCACCGATTCTTGAAGGTAAAGTGCCGACATATGAAAAAGGTGTTGACATTTCGTATGATTTTCTCAAGAAGGAAGGTTACTTCTCAACTGGAAACGCCTTAATAAAAGGCCTGCTTTGCTTACTTGCTTCGCAGCATCCAAGGTCGTTCAAAAACAACAATGAAGTCGTTATTGATAACGATTGGCTGAGTCAAGGAAACAGCAAGAATTATCATCATTTCTTCCCGAAGAATTATATGAAGAAATATCAACCGCTCATTCCGGAAAATCTTGTGAATCACATTGCTAATATTACGATCGTTGATAGTTTTATTAACAAGGGTGAAATCAAAGATAAAGCACCTTCGGAGTATATGGGTAGTTATTATGATAGTAATCCTGAAATAATTGCTACGATGCAAACGCATCTTATCGGAGATTTTGATGAATACGGTGTTTTCGAAGATAACTATTCTGCCTTCTTTGAAAAACGACTTAATGCTATCCAAGCGGCAATTAAAACTCAGTTGATTATTATTGATGATTTAGATATTGTTAAATAAGTTTTTTAAACGCCATCGGGAATTCCGGTGGCGTTGGCTTTTTACGGATTAAAATCTGCTCCACGGTAGACAAAGAAAAAGTAATTTTTTCATTCTGACTGGACAAATAAAAAACTCTGTGTTAAGATAGGGCACCCACGAGGCCGTGGGATGAAAATTTAAAAACAAAAGGGGTAATTCAAAGACTTATACATACATGCACAATACGAACTAGCTGGGATGCAGACTGCACCCCTCGTTTCGTTGTGCGTGGATGTGTAGGTCTTTTTTG
>CAZYTA010000085.1:0-791 GCA_964650465.1 uncultured Oscillospiraceae bacterium
AGTTAGCAGTATCTGCTTTGGTAATAGTATGAGTACCGGCAGATACATCCATGGTAAGGATACCATTGCTTAAGGTGTATTTAGTACCATCTACCTTTACGTTAGAGCTGTTTGCAGAGTTGAATACAAGTACCAATTCTGCATCAGAAGCTACAGTAAAGGAAATATTTGTGGAAGATTCCATCTTTAAGCACTGTGTTAAAGATAAACCATTATAGCTTACGGTTCCCTTGCCGGTAGAAAGGTTACCGGTAATACTGAAGAAGTCACTTGACTTACCATCCGTCGTAAAGTTGTGTACATAGCTTGCAGCAGTTACATCTCCTGAAGGAGCCGCAGTAGGAGCTGTAGTTGCAGAAGGTGCTGTGGTAGGAGCAGCAGTTGCAGTAGGCGCTGCGGTAGCTGTAACTACAGTACCGGAAATTTCGGGAAGTGTATAACTGCCTACTGTATACAAGGAAGGCTGACTGGGAGTAGCCATATCAGGTCCGATATAATAGCTTGTATGAGGAGGCTGGTTATATCCTACGTTCTGCCATGCAATCGCTAATCTGTACTGGGAATCATGCATTAATGTATAAAGCTTTTCGCTGGTAACATCTGTTGTTGTATAAATACGGAGTGCACTATCATCGGATGTAGGCCAGATTACCTCTTCACGCCAGTCACCCATAATATCACCTGAAAGGCTTGGTGTTGATTTGGTACCATTGTTAGAATGTACATTGGAACCGGAAAGGGCTGTTACAACTGTGTTGTTGTTGTAATCCCACTTTCTGATTGTTGTATCA
>CAZYTA010000085.1:801-1502 GCA_964650465.1 uncultured Oscillospiraceae bacterium
TATCATCTAATCCTTCACGATACAAATCGCCATCCCAATAGGTAGCAAAGTTAATACGAAGACCCGAAACGGATGAAGTAACAGCGGTTCCGTTAGCAGTATAGTAATTACCACTACTTGCAAGAGTTACGTATGGATAGAATTCAGGGTCGATATTTAAAATAAGACCACGTCCGATATCCTTGCTAAGCTTCTTGCTCCAGATAGTCTTACCGGATGCTGCATCTCTAAACTGGATACTCTCAATATCGGAATCTGTACTTTCATGAACCTGGTAGATTTCCAACCCACTGTTATTAGGGTCGAAATCACCTACATGAAGAGCGTCACCATGACCGTCTCCGGTTGAGTAAAGACCGGTACCGTCATCATCAATCACTGCAGAACCGTATACTACCTCGTCCTTGCCATCATTATCTACATCAGCAATACTGAGGTTGTGGTTACCCTGTCCTGCGTAGCTTGAGTTACCGGAATCATTGGTATCAAATACCCATTCCTGATTCAGCTTTCCGCCCTTGTACTCGTAAGAAACAATAACGGACCTGGTGTAGTAACCACGGCATATTACCAGGCTTGGCGTCTTGCCATCAAAATAGGCCACACCTGCAAGGAAACGATCTACTCTGTTACCATAGCTGTCGCCCCAAGAGCTTACAGTGCCTCTTTCGGGATAGTAATCAATGGTTACAAGCTCTTTA